>JAHJYA010000095.1 GCA_018826895.1 Gammaproteobacteria bacterium | reverse complement strand
CGCATCTCGTGCCTTGCCTCGCGCTAAAACTGGCTCCGGCGCGGCCGCGAACGAAACGGGAACAGACCCTAGCTTTTGTCGGCGTCGCTCAACTGCGCGGCGCACAGGCCGACCTGGCGCACGGCAGCTTCTATCTGCGCGCTGGGCTGGCTGGCGTAGTTCAGGCGCAGGCAGTTGCGGTACTTACCGGCCGCGGAAAAGATACTGCCGGGGGCGATCTGGATGGCATGGGCCTGTAGTTCGCGGTTCAGGCGCTGGCTGTCGAAGCCAGCCTCGAGCTCGATCCACAGCATAAAGCTGCCCTGGGGGCGGCTGACCCGTGTACCGGCGGGGAAGTAGCGGCTGACCCAGTCGATCATCAGGTCGCGGCCGCGCTGGTACTGGGCGCGCATGCGCCGCAGGTGTGGTTCGTAGTGGCCGGCTTCGAGGTATTCGGTGATAGCCAGCTGAGGCGCCTGGGCAGTGCTGCCGGTGCCCATGTACTTCATGTGCAGCACGCGGTCCAGGTAGCGCCCTGGGGCGATCCAGCCAATGCGCAGGCCGGGCGCCAGGGTCTTGGAGAGCGAGCTGCACAGCAGCACCCGGCCGTCTTCGTCATAGGATTTGATGGTGCGTGGCCGCGGGTAACTGTAGGCCAGCTCGCCGTAGACATCGTCCTCAATGATTGCAACATCGTAGCGCTGGGCCAGGGCGAGCAGGGCGCGCTTGTTGGCCTCGGGCATGATGTAGCCCTGGGGGTTGTTGCAGGTCGGGGTCAGTTGGATGGCCTTGATCGGCCACTGCTCCAGGGCCAGCTCCAGCGCCTCCAGGCTGATGCCTGTGAGTGGGTCGGTGGGCAGTTCCAGGGCCTGCATGCCGAAGCCCTTGAGCGCCTGCATCACGCCGTGAAAGCTCGGCGAATCCACCGCAACGATATCGCCGGGCTGGCAGATGGCGCGGATCGCCGCCGACAGCGCCTCGTGGCAGCCGGTGGTGATGACGATGTCTTCGTATGACAGCGCGCAGCCGGAGTCGAGCATTAGTCGGGCGATCTGCTCGCGCATGCCCTGGTGCCCGTAGATGCAGCCGTAGGTCAGGCTGCTGACATCCTGCCGGCGGCTGATGCGCGACAGTGAGCGCAGCAGCGGTTTGAGCGTCGGGCTGTCGATATCTGGCCGGCCCCGGCCAAGTTGAATCACCCCGGCTCGGCTGGGCGGCAGGCTGATCAGCTCCAGCACCTGATCCCATTGCGAAACCTCCACCGGGCGCTGAGCCATGCGCGCTACCTGCGGCAATGCTGGCATCTGTCTGGCTGCAGGAACGAAATAGCCAGACTTGGGCCGAGGCGTGGCCAGGCCCTGGTCTTCCAGGTGGCGGTAGGCCTGCTGCACGGTGCTCAGGCTGACGCCATGTTCAGTGCTCAGAGCGCGTACCGAGGGCAGGCGATCTCCCGGTCGATAGAGGCCCTGCTCGATGCGCTCGCCAAGCAGTTCAGCAAGGTTCAGGTAGAGCGACATGGCAGGCCTCTGTGTGAACATGGGCCTAGGCGACCCATACAGTTGAAGGAAAAAACCAGCATTCAGTGTGATTGCCGAACGATCTGTATGGATTTAATAAGAGTTTTTTGAATCTGTCATGCTTTTTTCCAGCTTGTCATCATGAGCCTCACACCGCTCTCGGGAGAACCATGATGCGCACCGTCGATGTTGTTCAGCCTACCCAGCCCTGCGCCGAGCCCCAGGGTGCACTACCGCCCTCGGGACTGGCCGGGGCCATTGCGCGCTGGCAGCAGGTTTACCAGCGTTTGCGTACCCGCCGCGCGCTATTGCGTTTGAATGACGCGCAACTGGCGGATATCGGCCTGACCCGCGCCGAGGCCAATCGCGAGGCGCAGCGGCCGTTCTGGACGCTGCTCTGAGATATGTTGCCGTTTCAACACGACTCAGGCTGAGGCGGCAACAGGCCTACAGCGCCTCTTTAAACCGGTGCCAGAGCATGCCCAGCGCCAGCAGGGGTGAGCGCAGGTGTTTGCCGCCGGGGAAGGTCATATGCGGGACCTTGCCGAACAGGTCGAAGCCGCTGCTGGCCTGGCCGGCAATGGCTTCGCCGAGCAGTTTGCCTGCCAGGTGGGTGGCGTTCACCCCATGACCGGCGTAGGCCTGGGCGTAGAACACGTTGGGCTGCTCCTTGAGCCGGCCGATCTGCGGTAGGCGATTGGCGCCAATGCCGATCATCCCGCCCCACTGGAAGTCGATGCGTGTGCCCTCGAGTTGCGGGAATACCTCGAGCATCTTCGGGCGCATGTAACCGGCGATATCTGCCGGGTCGCGGCCGGAGTAGTGGCAGGCGCCGCCGAACAGCAGGCGGCGGTCTGCGGACAGGCGGTAGTAGTCGACCGTCACGCGCTGGTCGCAGAGCGCCATGTTCTGCGGGATCAGTGCACGCGCCTGGGCTTCATCGAGCGGTTCGGTGGCGATGATGTAGCTGCCTGCTGGCAGCACCTTGCCGCCAAGGCGCGGTTGTAGATCGCCCAGGTAGGCGTTGCAGCCGAGTACCAGATTATCGGCGCGGACCAGACCCCGGGCGGTGTGCACCTGGACCTGAGGGCCATAGTCGATACGCGTAACCGCGGAATCCTCGAACAGGCGTACACCCAGTGCCTGCGCGGCGGCGGCTTCGCCGAGCGCCAGGTTGAGCGGGTGCAGGTGGCCGGATCCCATGTCGATCAGCCCGCCGACATAGCGGCTGGAGCCGACCACCTCGTGCATCTGCTCGGGTTGTAGCAGGCGCAGTTCATGGCGGTAGCCGAGGGCGTGCAGGCTCTGCACCTCCTCGGCGAAACCGGCCAGATCGCGCGGTTTGTTCGCCAGGTCGCAGTAGCCCCAGGTCAGGTCGCAATCAATGGCATAACGGGCCACGCGCTGGCGGACGATTTCCACGGCCTCCAAGCCCATGCGCTTGAGCTCGCGCACGCCTTCGTCACCGATCAGGCTCTGGAACTGCTCCACGTTATGGCCGACGCCTCGAATCAGTTGGCCGCCGTTGCGCCCGCTGGCGCCCCAACCGATCTTGCGCGCCTCCAGCACCACCACCGACAGGCCTTTTTCGGCCAGTTCGATCGCCGTATTCAGGCCGGTGAAGCCGCCTCCGACAATGCATACGTCAGCGCGCACCTCCTCCGCCAGGCTAGGCAGCGTCAACTGCTGATTAAGGCTGGCGGCGTAATAGGAAGGAGCGTGCTGGTCGCGGCTAACACGGGCGTTCATGTGTGGAATCCTGAATGCGTGTGTGGAAAATTCAACGCAGCATAAGCGCGCAGTTCGTTTGCCGCCAAGGGGCGAGCGGAAAAAAGCCGCACACCCGTGGTGGTGCAATTGACGCACAAGCGGCCGCTGTCCGGTTTACCATGCGCCCCTTATCTGTATGGACCCACGCCCATGAGTTGCACCGACCGCCGGATTGATCACCTGCGCTTGCAGATTCCCGGCTTTGCCTGTGTGCCGGGTTGTCATGATTGCTGCGGGCCGGTCACCGCCTCGTCCGAGGAACTGGCACGCCTGCCGGAGCGCAGTGCGGCCGAGCACGATGCGGCGCTGGCCGAGTACAACTGCGTGTACCTGGGGCCGCAAGGGTGCCAGGTGTATGACCAGCGGCCGCTGATCTGCCGGTTGTTTGGCACTACGCCGCACCTGCCGTGCCCGCGTGGGCGTGGACCCGAGACGCCGATTGAGCCTGCGGTGGAGCAGCAGGTGCATCGCCTGATCGCCACGACGCGGCAGCGGCTGCTGTAGGTGCGGATTTATTCGCAGACGATTGATCAGCTTCGTCCTTGATCGCGAATAAAGGCTAGGCGCCCCCTTCGCTCCTACAGGGGGCTGCACTCAATCAGGCACCGGCAGCGCCAAGCTTTCTTTCACTTCTTCCATGACGATATAGCTCTTCGACTCACGCACATGGGGCAGCTTGAGCAGGATGTCGCCGAGCAGCTTGCGGTAGCTGGCCATCTCGTTGATGCGTGCTTTCACCAGGTAATCGAAGTCGCCCGACACCAGGTGACATTCCAGTACGTGGGGCAGTTTGAGCACGGCCCGGCGGAACTCCTCGAAGGTGTCACCGGACTTGTAATCCAGGCTGATTTCGACGAACACCAGCAAACTGGCCTTGAGCTGCTGCGGGTTGAGGCGCGCGTGGTAGCCCATGATGATGCCTTCGCGCTCCAGGCGGCGCACACGCTCGGTGCAGGGGGTGGTCGACAGGCCGACCCGTTCGCCCAGCTCGGTAAAGCTGATGCGGCCATCCTCCTGCAGGATGCGCAGGATGTTGCGGTCGATCTTGTCCAGCTCACGTTTGCTCTGGTGCTGGGTACGCATAGGCGATGCCCCTCCGTGAAAAGCCTTTTTGCCGAGAATTCTCGCCAAATATAGCCATGCATATAGTGAAAAGCACTACACGCGTCTTTTTATACTGCGCCTAACAATGGTCTTCGGCTAACAACCGCGGCGCTACGGCGCGGCGAGGAGCGCAACATGCGGGTTCTGGTGCTTGGAAGTGGTGTGATCGGTACGGCCAGCGCGTACTACCTAGCCCGTCAGGGTTTCGAGGTGGTGGTGGTCGACCGGCAGAATGGCCCGGCCCTGGAAACCAGCTTTGCCAACGCCGGCCAGGTATCGCCTGGTTACGCTTCGCCCTGGGCGGCGCCCGGTGTGCCGTTGAAGGCCATCAAGTGGCTGCTGCAAAAGCATGCGCCCCTGGCGATCAAGGCCACCGGCGACGTCGACCAGTACCTGTGGATGGCGCAGATGCTGCGCAACTGCACCGCCAGTCGCTACGCGGTGAACAAGGAGCGCATGGTGCGTCTGTCCGAGTACAGCCGCGACTGCCTCGACGAGCTGCGTGCCGAAACCGGCATCAGCTATGAAGGTCGCCAGCTCGGCACCACGCAGCTGTTCCGCACCCAGGCTCAGGTCGACGCTGCGGCCAAGGACACTGCGGTGCTGGCCACCTCTGGCGTGCCCTTCGAGCTGCTGGATCGTGATGGTATTGCCCGCGTTGAACCGGCCCTGGCCGGGGTCAAGCACAAGCTGGCCGGTGCCCTGCGCCTGCCCAACGACCAGACCGGTGACTGCCAGATGTTTACCAGCAAGCTGGCGGACATGGCCAAGGCGCTCGGCGTGGAATTCCGTTTTGGCCAGAACATCCAGCGCCTGGACGCCGTGGGTGACCGCATCAATGGCGTGTGGATCGACGGCAAGCTGGAAACCGCCGACCGCTATGTGCTCGCCCTCGGTAGCTACAGCCCGCAGTTGCTCAAGCCGTTGGGCATTCGTGCGCCGGTTTACCCGCTCAAGGGCTACTCGCTGACCGTGCCGATCGTCAACGCCGACATGGCGCCGACCTCGACCATCCTTGATGAGACCTACAAGGTCGCCATCACCCGTTTCGATGGGCGCATCCGCGTCGGCGGCATGGCTGAGATAGCCGGCTTCGACCTGTCGCTCAACCCGCGCCGCCGGGAAACCCTGGAAATGATCACCGCTGACCTCTACCCCGAAGGCGGTGATCTGCAGCAGGCCGAATTTTGGACTGGCTTGCGCCCGGCCACCCCGGACGGCACGCCGATTGTCGGTGCCACCGCGTATCGCAACCTGTTCCTCAATACCGGTCACGGTACCCTGGGCTGGACCATGGCCTGCGGCTCCGGTCGTCTGCTCGCTGATCTGCTGGCCGCCAAGCGCCCGCAGATCAGCGCCGAAGGCCTGGATATCTCGCGTTATGGCGCCCCGCGTGGCGTTCAGCAGCGTGCGCCACAGCCGGCGCGGACCTGATAGGCTGCGCGCCCCGATTTTTTCTGGAGAATCTGAATGTCGATCCAACGTCTGCATGTGGAAAAGCGCTACAGCGAAGTGGTGATCCACAACGATACCGTCTACCTCGCCGGCCAGTTGGCCGACGACTACAGCGGCGACATTCGCCAGCAGACCCGCGAAACCCTGGCCAATATCGAGCGCATGCTGGCCGAGGCTGGTAGCGACAAGAGCAAGATTCTCTCCGTAACCATCTACCTCAAGGACATGGACGCGCACTACGCCGGCCTTAATGCCGAGTACGACGCCTGGGTCGCCGAGGGTGCTGCGCCGGCTCGTGCCTGTGTCGAAGCGAAGATGTACAAGCCCGAAGTGTTGGTGGAGATGATGGTGGTAGCGGCGCACTGAGCGCCGGACTGCAGTATTTGTGTTGGCTTTTCGCCCGGCTGTCCCGCCGGGCTTTTTTTGACTGATGTCTGCGCGCATCCCGGTGCAGCGATAAGAGAGAAGTAACCTGTCATGCGTCCCGCCCGTGCCCTGATCGACCTCGACGCCCTGCGTCACAACTATCGCCTGGCCCGCGAGCTGAGCGGCGCTCGCGCCCTGGCCGTGGTCAAGGCCGATGCCTACGGGCATGGCGCCGTGCGCTGCGCCCAGGCCCTGGAGGCCGAGGCCGATGGCTTTGCCGTGGCCTGCATTGAAGAGGCACTGGTGCTGCGCGAAGCCGGGATTCGCGCGCCGATTCTGCTGCTGGAGGGTTTCTTCGAGGCCGACGAGCTGGCGCTGATCGAGCAGCATGAGCTGTGGTGCGTGGTCCACGCCCTGTGGCAGATCGAGGCCATCGAGCGTGCTCACTTGCACAAGCCCTTGCAGGTCTGGCTCAAGCTGGACTCGGGCATGCACCGTGTTGGTCTGCATCCCGCTGATTACCAGGCGGGCTACCAGCGTCTGCTGGCCAGCGGCAAGGTGAGCAAGATTGTGCTGATGAGCCACTTCGCCCGTGCCGATGAGCTGGACTGTGCGCGCAGCGAGGAGCAGTTAGCCGTATTCGAACACGCGCGTCAGGGTTTGAGTGCTGAGGTCAGCCTGCGTAACTCGCCGGCCGTGCTCGGGTGGCCACAAGCGCCTAGCGATTGGGTGCGCCCCGGTATCATGCTCTACGGTGCCACGCCCTTCGAGCAGGTGCAGGCTGAGGCTGCCCGTCTCAAACCGGTGATGACTTTGCAGTCGAAGATTATCAGCGTACGTGAGCTGCCGGCCGGCGAGCCGGTTGGCTACGGCGCGCGCTTTGTCAGTGAGCGGCCGACCCGCGTTGGTGTGGTCGCCATGGGTTATGCCGATGGTTACCCGCGCCATGCGCCGACTGGCACGCCGGTGATCGTCGACAGCCAGCGCACGCGTCTGATCGGTCGGGTGTCCATGGACATGCTCACGATCGATCTCACGGATCTGCCGCAAGCTGGCCTTGGCAGCCAGATACAGCTCTGGGGAGAGCAGGTGTTGGCCAGTGAGGTGGCCGCCTGCGCCGAGACCATTCCCTATCAGCTGTTCTGCAACCTGCGACGTGTGCCGCTGGTTTATCGCGGATAAGGCGCAGCTGGGCAGAATTTACGATCAGTGTGTTGTAAATACTGAACGCTGTTGCCATGATACGGCCACTTTATCCGTATCTTCCCCAGGGGGACTCCAGCATTGGACGTCGGTGTTCGACTGCAATCCATTCGCAAACTCAAAGGCCTTTCCCAGCGTGAACTCGCCAAGCGGGCGGGCGTCACCAACAGCACTATTTCGATGATCGAGAAGAACAGCGTAAGCCCCTCGATCAGCTCGCTGAAAAAGGTCCTGGCCGGCATTCCCATGTCCCTGGTGGAGTTCTTCTCCCTTGAGTTGGAGCAGGACAACCCGACCCAGGTCGTCTACAAAGCCAGCGAACTGATCGACATCTCCGACGGTGCCGTGACCATGAAGCTGGTTGGCAAGGCACATCCGTCGCGGGCCATCGCCTTTCTCTCGGAAACCTATCCGCCCGGCGCAGACACCGGTGACGAGATGCTCACCCACGAAGGCGAAGAGGCCGGCATGCTGGTCGACGGCAAGCTGGAACTGACCGTGGCCGGTGAGGTGTATGTGCTGGAGAGCGGCGACAGCTACTATTTTGAAAGTGCCAAACCCCATCGCTTCCGCAATCCGTTCGATGTGCCGGCCAAGTTGATCAGCGCGACTACGCCTGCGAATTTCTGATGCGCAAACTCCAGGCTTCGGACAAGCCCTGCCCTCAGAGCGGGGGCATGCCGAGCCGGTCGATCCTGCCAATCCCCCTGCGACAACAGGGTTGTTTCGGCCGGGGCGGCTTGCCGTTATACTGACGCCCGCTCGCGAAACCGTGGCCGCGGGCGTGACTAGCCACGAAGAGGGTGTACCGTGAATCTGATGAAGAAAATGCTGGCAGTACCAGCTGCCGTACTGGCCCTGTGGGCAGTGACTGCTCAGGCCACGACCGATGAAGCCATCGCCGAGCGCCTCAAGCCGGTCGGTGAAGTCTGTGTGATGGGTCAGGAATGCAAAGGCGTGGGCACCGTTGCGGCTTCCGCTGGCGGTGGTGCACGCACCCCTGATGACATCATTGCCAAGCACTGTGGCGCCTGCCATACCCCAGGCATCCTGGGTGCACCGAAAATTGGTGACACCGCCGCGTGGAAAGAGCGTGCAGACAGCCAGGGCGGCCTCGATGGCATCCTGGCCAAGGCCATCTCCGGCATCAATGCCATGCCGCCGAAGGGCACCTGTGCCGATTGCTCGGATGACGAGCTGCGTGCAGCCATCCAGAAGATGTCCGGCCTCTAAGCCGATCTTCGTTGGAACAAAGCCGCCTTCGGGCGGCTTTTTCGTGGGTGCAGCAAAACCGTACTGGGCGCAGTCCAAGCTGTTCGACACTGGGTTTCAGGGAATACCGGCATGTCACAGGACTGCAGCATCGAACAGGCCATCGATTTGCTCCTCGCGCGGATCGACGGCCCCATTCACCTGGGTTTGCCCCTGGGGCTGGGCAAGCCCAATCATTGGGTCAATGCCCTGTATGCGCGGATGCGTCAGTTGCCGCAGCGCCAGCTGACCATTTACACCGCGCTCTGTCTGAGCCGGCCGCCGTTGGGCGACGGTTTGCAAGCGCGTTTTCTCGAACCTTTTGTTGATCGAGTCTTCGCCGATTACCCGGAGCTGGATTTCCTCGCCGATTTGCACGCTGACCGCCTGCCGGCCAACGTGCGGGTCGAGCAGTTCTTTCTGCAACCAGGCAGCCTGCTCGACTGCGCGCCGGCCCAGCAGGACTACATCAGCAGCAACTACAGCCACGCGGCCCGTGACCTCAATGCCAAGGGCCTGAATGTCATCGCGCAACTGGTGGCCGTGGATGCCGAGCGGCCGCAGCACCTGAGCCTGAGCTGCAACCCGGACATCACCCTGGACCTGCTGCCGCTGCTCGATGCGCGCCGCGTCGCGGGTGAAGCCATCGTTACCATCGCCCAGGTGCATGAGGCGCTGCCGTACATGGCGGGCGATGCGGAGCTGCCACGTGAACGCTTCGATGTGCTGCTGTGCGAGCCTGACGGCAGCCGGCTATTCTCTACGCCGAATATGCCGGTCAACCTGCAGGACCACTGTATTGGCCTGCATGCCAGCACGCTGGTGCGCGATGGCGGCACCTTGCAGATTGGCATCGGTTCAATGGGCGATGCACTGACCGCTGCTCTGCTAGCCCGCGACACGGAAAATGCCGACTACCGCGCAACGCTGAAAACCCTGCGTGGCAGTGAAGAGAATGCCCCGCTGGATGGGCTCGGCGGCCTGGCGCCGTTCGAGCAGGGCCTCTATGGCTGCAGTGAGATGTTCGTCAACGGCCTGCTGGTGCTGGCCGATGCCGGTATTGTGCGGCGCGCGGTCTATCCAGATGAACAGCTGCAAGCGTGGGCCAACAGCGGTGCGCTGGATGCCGAAGGCCGGCCACGCAGTGTTCAGGCGCTACTCGATGGCGCCGCTGGCGAAGGCCTGCAGATCGAGACGCTGCAAGCTCTCGGCGTCCTCGATCAGCGCGTGCGCGTAGCGCAAGGGCAGGTGCAGTTGCCCAATGGTCAGTGGCTGGACGCGGACCTGGGCCGGCCGCAGACCCAGGCGGCGCTCGCGCCCTGGCTCACCTCGGCCCCCGGCGGAGCGGTGCTTCACGGCGGCTTCTTTCTCGGCCCGCAGTCGTTCTATGGACGTCTGCGTGAGCTGCCAGCGGCGCAGCGTGCGCGCTTTGCCATGACCGGTATCCGCTTTATCAACGAGCTGTATGGCCAGGAGTCGCTCAAGCGCCTGCAGCGGCGTGATGCACGCTTTATCAACACGGCCTTCACCATGACCTTGCTGGGCGCCGGGGTGGCTGACCAGTTGGAGGACGGTCGGGTGCTCAGCGGCGTGGGCGGGCAGTACAACTTCGTTGCCCAGGGCCATGCCCTGGACGATGCCCGCTCGATTCTGCTGCTGCGCAGTTGGCGGGCGAACAAGGGGCAAGTCAGCTCGAACATCGTTTGGGACTACGGACATGTGACCATTGCCCGGCATTTGCGCGATATCGTGGTCACCGAATACGGCATTGCCGACCTGCGCGGCAAGACCGATGCCCAGGTGATCGAAGCGTTATTGGCAATCAGTGATTCGCGCTTTCAGCCGCAGTTGATTGAGCAGGCCCGCCAGGCCGGCAAATTGCCCCGGGATTTTCGCCTGGCGCCGCGCTTTAGCGAGAATCTGCCGGCGCGTCTGGAGCAGGTGCAGCGCGCCCACCCGCAGCGGTTTGCCGCCTTTCCCCTGGGCTGCGATTTTGACCAGACCGAGCAGGCGCTGCTCGATGCCCTGGCCTGGCTCAAGGCCCATGCCCGACCACGCCAGGCGCTAAAATTGCTGCGTGCGCTGTGCCAGCCGGCCAGCACTACCGCCAGCGCGGCTCACCTGGCGCGCCTGGACCTGGCGGCTCCGCGCTGCTGGCGTACGCACCTGCAACGGCATCTGGTGCGCTCGGCCTTGCAGGCCAGTGGGCAGCTCAGTCGAGAAAGCTGACCTGGCCGCCACTCAGGGACTGGATGCGCGCCAGTGACTCGACGCGATAGCCTTGTTCGTCGAGTTCAGCGCGGCCGCGCTGGAAGGATTTCTCGATGACCACACCGATCCCGGCAATGCTCGCGCCGGCCTGGCCGATCAGGTCGATCAGCGCGCGGGCGGCGTGGCCGTTGGCGAGAAAATCGTCGATCAGCAGTACGTGATCCTGGGCGTTGAGGTGCTTGCTGGAGATCGCCAAGGTACTCTCGGTCTGCTTGGTGAACGAGAACACGGTGGAGGTGTAGAGGTCGTCCTTGAGCGTCAGCGACTGGTACTTGCGGGCAAAGATCACCGGCACGCCCAGCTCGAGGCCCGCCATTACCGCCGGGGCGATACCCGAGGCTTCGATGGTGACGATCTTGCTGATGCCCTGGCCGGCAAAGCGTTTAGCGAACTCATGACCGATCTGCTGCATCAACTGCGGGTCGATCTGGTGATTGAGAAAGGCATCGACCTTCAGCACCTGATCGGACAGGACGACGCCGTCGCTCATGATCTTGCGTTTCAACAGCTCCACGATCCTGCACCCCTGGGGTTCGCTTGAAAGCAGTGGATTTTCCCTTAAATCGCGGCGCACGTGTAGCAAAACAACGGGAGGTTGCATGCCTGTCTCACCGGTAACAGCTCAACCAACCCGCGCCGAGGTCGATGCGTGGCCAGAGCCAACCCTGCTCGAATTCGGTGCGTCTTGGTGTGGCCATTGCCAAGCCGCGCAGGCGGCCATTGCCGAGGCGCTGATCCGCCAGCCGGGAGTGCGCCATATAAAGATTGAGGATGGCAAAGGCCGCCGCCTGGGACGCAGTTTCAAGGTGACCCTATGGCCGACCCTGGTATGTGTCCGTGGCGGCCGCGAGGTGGCACGGTTGGTGCGGCCGACTGAGGCCGCTGCGATCATTGAAGCGCTGGCGCGGTTGCTGGCAGCGGACTGAGTCAGGCGCCTTTGTGCAGGCGCCGCAAGATGTCCTTGGGTATGCCGCGGGTGTCGATTGCCGCCGCGTGACTGGCGGGCTCCAGCCCTAGCTCATCAAGCCAGGCGAGTGCATGGGTGTGCCGGTACTTGTCGGCGAAGGCCTGCCAGGCCTGGGCGGCAGCGGGGAACTGGGCCAGCTCGAAGTCGAACCGGCGCAAGGGCTTGCGCCCTTTGAGCGTCGCCGCGAGCAGGGGATGAGCGTGAGGGTCGTCGAGCGTCTGCAAAAATGCCGCGCGCATGGCCACCTGCTCGTCGGTATCCAAGGGTTCGATGGCGACAAAGCGCGCTGGATCGTTGTCCAGTTCGAGGCGTTGCTCACTGTCGCTGTCATCAGGCGACAGGCGGATGACCTGGCCGCTGTCGAGGTCCAGGTAATGCTCCAGCCGCTGTTGGCCGTCGAGCGCGGCGATCACCGCAGGTAGGTCGAGCGTCAGCATGGTCGGTCCTCGTCTGCGTGCGTTTCAGCGCTTGAGCAGAGCGCGCATATTGGCCAGGGCGTCGTTACCACGGGCGGCCTTGACCTCCACCGGGGCGTCTTCCATACCTTCCCAGACCAGGTCTTCGGGCGGCAGTTCGTTGAGGAAGCGGCTCGGCGAGCAGTCGATGATTTCGCCGTATTGCTTGCGTTTGGCGGCGAAGGTCAGCGCCAGGTTGCGCTTGGCACGGGTGATGCCGACATAGGCCAGGCGCCGCTCCTCTTCGATGGTGTCAGCCTCGATGCTGGAGCGGTGCGGGAGGATTTCCTCCTCGAAACCGATGATATACACCGAGGGAAACTCCAGGCCCTTGGAGGCGTGCATGGTCATCATCTGCACGCCCTCGGCGCCGTCTTCCTCTTCTTGCTGACGCTCAAGCATGTCGCGCAGCACCAGCTTGCCGATGGCGTCTTCGATGGTCATGTCACCGTCTTCGTCGCGCTCCAGGGTGTTCTTCAGCGCGTCGACGAGGAACCACACATTGCCCATGCGCGCATCGGCGACCTTGTCGTTGGAGGCGTTCTGGCGTAGCCAGTTCTCGTAGTCGATGTCCATCACCATGCTGCGGATCGCGGCAATCGGGTCGTTCTGCGCGCATTGCTGGCGCACTCCATCCATCCAGCGTTTAAAGCGCGCCAGGCGCTCGGTGTAGCGGCTGTCGAGGTGTTCACCCAGGCCGATCTCATCGGTGGCGGCGTACATGCTGATCTTGCGCTCGGTGGCGTAGTTGCCAAGTTTTTCCAGGGTGGTGGAGCCGATCTCGCGGCGCGGCACATTGATCACCCGCAAAAAGGCATTGTCGTCGTCCGGGTTGACCAGCAGGCGGAAGTAGCTCATTAGGTCCTTCACCTCCTGGCGGGCGAAGAAGCTGGTGCCGCCACTCAGGCGATAGGGAATCTGGTGGTGCTGCAGCTTCAGCTCCATCAGCTTGGCCTGGTAGTTGCCGCGGTAGAGGATCGCGTAATCGCTGTAAGGGCGCTCGGTGCGCAGGTGCTCGGTGAGGATCTCCAGCGCCACGCGCTCGCACTCGGCGTCCTCGTTGCGGGTGCGGATCACGCGGATCTCGTCGCCCACGCCCATCTCCGACCAGAGCTGCTTCTCGAATACGTGGGGGTTGTTGGCGATAAGGATGTTGGCGCATTTGAGGATGCGGCTGGTGGAGCGGTAGTTCTGCTCGAGCATCACCACTTTCAGCGAGGGGTAATCCTCTTTGAGTAGCATCAGGTTTTCCGGGCGCGCGCCGCGCCAGGCGTAGATCGACTGGTCGTCGTCGCCAACCACGGTGAACTGGTTACGCATGCCCACCAGCAGTTTCACCAACAGGTACTGGCTGGCGTTGGTGTCCTGGGATTCGTCGACCAGCAGGTAGCGGATGCGGTTTTGCCACTTTTCCAGGATGTCCGGGTTGTCCTGGAAGAGTTTCACCGGCATCAGGATCAGGTCGTCGAAGTCCACCGCGTTGTACGCCTTGAGCGTGCGCTGGTAGTGCAGGTAGACGATGGCGGCGGTCTGCTCCTTGGGATTGCGCGCGCTGGCCAGGGCCTCGTCGGGCAGGATCAGGTCGTTTTTCCAGCTGCCGATGTAACCCTTGATCTCGTCCGCGCCGTCGTCGCCGGCGTACTCCTTCTGCATGATATCGCTGAGCAGCGCCTTGATATCGCCCTCGTCGAAGATCGAGAAGCCGGGCTTGTAGCCCAGCGCCGCGTATTCCTTGCGGATGATGTTCATGCCCAGGTTGTGGAAGGTCGACACGGTCAGGCCGCGGGCCTCGGCGCCCTTGAGCAAGGTGCCGACGCGCTCTTTCATCTCCCGGGCGGCCTTGTTGGTAAAGGTCATGGCGACTATATGGCGCGCCTGGATGCCACAGTTCTTCACCAGATGAGCGATCTTGCGCGTGATCACACTGGTCTTGCCGGAGCCGGCGCCGGCGAGCACCAGGAGCGGGCCGCCGACATAATTCACGGCTTCCTGTTGCCGGGGGTTCAGTCGGGACATGGGGTCGGTTCACCTGAAGAAGGGGGCCGGCATTTTAGCAGGCATGGCCGGCTGTGCCGCGACTCCCTGAAACTGTGCTGTAGAACACGTGCTGGCGCTAGGCCAGGCTTGGTTAATCTGGAGAATGCAGTAACCTGCTGCCGTTCGTCGGCTTTGCGGTCCGACCAGCACCACAGGGATGTGCAGTATTAGACGCCGTCTACGGCGCAGCAGGGTGGCATTGCTCATCCATTTCTTGTGGCCTGGGGAGGTTGTTTGTCCGCGCGTATCGAACCCTTGCAGTTGCTACTTCTGGCCGAGACACCGGTATGGCTGGCCGCGTTACGAGACTGTCTGGCCGGCATGGACAACGCTTTTGCGCTGATCACTGCGCCTTCCTGGGAGGCGGCCAGTGCCTTGTTCGACGAACACCACAGCGGTCTGCTGTTGACCACCGAGGCGCAGTGCCCGGCTGCAGGCGAATGTGCCCTGCCGACTATTCTGCTGCTTGAGCGCGCCCCCCAGGAGGAGCCTGCGGGTGTCTGCGATTGGCTGGTACTCGACCAATTAACCCCCGACGTGTTGCGCCGTTGCCTGCGCTACGCCCGCGAGCAGCGCAGCCTGCGCGGCAGTCTCACCCGCCTGGCCGAGCAGGATGCGCTCACTGGTATCGCCAACCGCCAAGGCTTTCAGGCTTTGCTGGCGGCCCGTCTGGCCCAGGATGCTGGGCGTGGGCTGGTTCTGGGGCACCTGGACCTGGACAACTTTCGCCACGCCAATGATGCCCTCGGCTACCAGGCCGGTGACCGCCTGATTCTGCAGGTGGTGGCGCGGCTGAAGGCGCTGTTGCAGCCTCATGAACAGATCGCCCGCTTGGGCAGCGACGAGTTCGCCCTGCTGCTTGATGTGCGACGTAACCCGGCACGTCTCACCTTTCTCGCTGAGCGCATCACGGATGCCTTGGGTGAGCCCTACTGGGTCGATGGTGAAAGCCTGTTGCTGGGTTGCAGTCTGGGCCTGGCTCATGGGGGTGAACACCTGCAGGCTGACCCGTTGATGTGGCATGCACACATCGCCATGCAGCAGGCCAAGACCCAGCAGGGTTGCACCTTCCATATCTATGATGAGCGTCTCAACCGCGGCGCGCGCAGCCAGGCTGATCTGGAGGGCGAGCTACGCCGGGCGCTACGTCGCGATGAGTTGGTGCTGCATTACCAGCCACGCTTGTGCCTCAAGAGCGGGCAGATTCTTGGCCTGGAAGCGCTGGTGCGTTGGCAGCACCCACAGCGCGGGCTACTGGCACCTAGCGAGTTCGTGCCGCTGGCGGAGGAGAGCGGGCTGATCGTGCCGCTGGGCTATTGGGTCATGGCCCGTGCTCTGCGGGATATGCAGTGGCTGCGCGGGCGTGGCCTGGCGCCGTTGCACATGGCGGTCAACCTGTCGTTTCGCCAGTTTCAGGACAGCCAGTTGCTCTCGACCCTGAGCCGGCTGATTCGCGAGCGCGGCGTCGATGCGCGCTGGCTGGAGTTCGAGCTGACGGAAACCGCCGTGATGCGCCGCAGCGAACAGGTGCAGCAGACCATGGCGGCACTGGGGCAGTTGGGTGTGCGTTTTTCCCTGGACGATTTCGGTACGGGGTTCTCCTCGTTCGTGCACCTGCACAGCCTGCCCATTGCCTTGCTGAAGATCGACAAGAGCTTCGTCGGCGGCATGGATGAGCGGGAAGACAACCGCCAGTTGGTGCGCGCCATGATCAACCTGGCGCATAACCTTAATCTGCAGGTGGTGGCCGAGGGTGTGGAGAGCGCCAGCCAGTTGGCCCTGCTGCGCCAGTACGGTTGCGACCAGGTGCAGGGCTACCTGATCAGCCAGGCGCTGGCACTCAGCGAGCTGGCGCGCTTTTTGGTGTTCGGCGCGCGCCAGGCGCTGCTCGGCCCGCCGGGTGTGTGAAATCAGCCATGGACCGGTTGTAGGCGGCCTGTAAATTGGGTGCGCAGCAGTCGCGCGGTCTTGCCCTCAAATCCCAGGGTCAGGCCGATTGCGGCGCAGGCCAGGCCACCTGCCAGGCCCCACCAGACGCCTGCTGCACCCCAGCCAAAAGGGAATGCCAGGCACCAGGCCAGCGGTGCACCGATCAGCCAGTAACAAGCAAGTCCCACCAGGAAGGTCGTGCGGGCATCCTTGAGGCCGCGGATCGCCCCCATGGCGATGGTCTGAATGCCGTCAAATAGCTCGAACCAGGCAGCGATCGCCAGCAGGGCAACGGCCATGGCCACGATCTCGGTATAAGCCGGGTCATCCGCATCAAGGAACAGCCCGACCACGGCCTGTGGCGCGAGCCAGAACAGGCAGGCAAAGGCGAACATGCAGGCTGCGCCCAGGCCGATGCCCAGGCGTCCGGCTTGACGCGCAGCCTGTAGGTCGCCTGCGCCGAAGTGGCGACCAATACGAAAGGTCACGGCGTAGGAAATGCCCACCGGCACCATAAAGGCGACATACACCGACATGATCGCGATCTGGTGCGCCGCCAGCTCGGTGCTGCCCAGCGCGCCCATGCACAGCGCGGCAAAGGCGAACAGGCTTGACTCCACTGCATAGGTGCCGCCAATCGGTAGGCCCAGGCGTAGTAACTCACGCAACACCTCGGCTTGTGGTCGCCAAAAGCCCTGGCCCAGTGGGTAGCTGGCATAGGCGCGGTGGTGTGCAACGTGCCAGGCTAATAAGGCCGCCATGACGTTGCTCACCACGGCCGTCACCAGGCCGATACCGGCCAGGCCCAACTGTGGCAAGCCGAGCCAGCCTTTGATCATGGCGTAGTTGAGAGCGAAGTTGGCTGCGGCGCCACCGATGCTGATGGCCATCACAGGTCCGGGTCGGCCGATGGCACTGGTAAAGCCGCGCAGCGCCATAAAGGTCAGGTAACCAGGCAAGGCGAACAGCAGGGTGCCGAGAAAAGCCATGGCATGCGCAACACTGGCGGGCGTCTGCCCAGCCAGGCGCAGCAGCGGTTCGAGCTGCCAGAGCACGAGCATGGCCAGCAGCGCCAGGCCCATGCCCAGCCACAGGCCGTTTTGCGTCAGGCGCGTGACGCCACTCGTATCGCCTGCGCCATGGCGGATTGCGACCAGGCTGCCGACAGCTGCGATCACGCCCACACAACAGATCGAGACGAAGGCATAACTGGCCGCGCCCAGGCCGCCGCCAGCGAGTTCGGCCGGGCCCAGCAGGCCCATCATCAGGGTGTCAGTGAAGACCATCAGCACATGGGCCAGTTGAGCGGCAATAAGTGGCCCGGCCAGGCGCACGATGGCGTGCAATTCCGTTTTGAGGGGTGATGGCATGATGAGTTTTGCTCAATAGATAGGCGGTCTTGAATGGCTCTGGATAACGACCTGAAGCCCATTCTGCTGAGCAGGTGCTAGGCGCACAAAAGGAAAAAAGCGATCCTACGCATGACTAAAACTCATGTATTGGAAGACCTGTGAACCGTCAGCTCCCTCCGCTTTACGCCTTGCGTGCCTTCGAGGCCGCCGCCCGGCACACCTCGTTCACCCGTGCAGCAGATGAGTTGGCGATTACCCAGAGTGCGGTGAGCCGGCATGTGCGGACCCTGGAGGAGCACTTCTCTTGCCGGCTATTCGAACGACGTGGGCGCAACCTGGTGCTCACCGAGCCGGCGCGGCTGTTGTTGCCTGGGTTGTGCGAGGGTTTCGATGCGCTGGAGCGGGCCTGCTCGACGCTGCGGGCCGATGACACCACGCTACGCCTGAAAGCCCCCTCGACCCTGACCATGCGTTGGTTGCTGGCGCGCCTGTCGCGCTTTCGCCTACAGCCCGATGGCAGTGAGGTACAGCTGACCAGTGCCTGGATGGACGTGGATACTGTGGACTTCCAGCACGAGCCTTTCGACTGCGCAGTGCTGCTCAGCGACGGCGAGTTCCCTGAACACTGGGAAAGCTGTCTGCTGTTCGCCGAATGGCTGATACCCGTCTGCGCGCCCGAAGCGTTGGGTGCTACGCCTTGGACGCTGGAGACTTTGCAGACGGCGCAACTGCTGCACCCTACACCGGATCGTCGCGACTGGCGGCGCTGGCTACAGGGTATGGGTTTGGCAGATCAGGTCTCGCTCAAGGGTGGCCAGGTGTTCGATACCCTCGAGCTGGGTATGGTCGCGGCAGCACGCGGCTATGGTGTATCGATCGGTGATCTGTGGATGGTCGCCGAGGATGTTGCTCAAGGGCGCCTGGCTTTGCCTTGGGCGCAGGCAGTAAGCAGCGGTGCCAGCTACTATCTAGTGTGGCCTCGCACACGCCGTAACCAGGCCCGCTATCAGCGCTTGCGTGACTTTCTGCTAGCCGAGGTGGCGACAACCTGTATGCCGGATGTGACGCTACTTGACGCATAAAGTGCGACAGATGTTGTGTATTTACGACGAATGATGGCCATTTGGCGCTTTTTTGTTGACGCACTAAATTGCTCAAGTAATCTCAGCGCCCGCCGACGACCTGAGCAAGGTCAATCGTGACTTTTATAGCTGTGTATCCGCCACCTGGTGCCTCTGGAGAGACGCATGACATCGCCCCGTTCCCGCATTGCCTGGCAGTTGGCCAGTGCGCTGGCCGTCGTGCTGGTTCTCTTGATCAGTGCCAGCACGCTGTTCGCCCTGCGCTCGCTCAATAATGCGACCCTGACTACCCGCGAAGAACACATGGGCAGTGAGGTACGCCTGTTGGCGGATCAGCTCAGCACCTTTCATGGCAGCTTGAAGGAAAGTACCCAGCGCCTGGCGGGTCTGTTCGAGCGGCGCTTTCAGGGTGGCCTGCGGCTTGAGAATGCTGAGCGTGTTGCGGTCGGCAGCTTGCAGGCACCTACGCTGTATCTGGGCGGCAGCGCGCTGAACAACGACTTTGCCGAGGTCGATGAGTTTCGTCAGTTGACCGCCGGTGTGGCCACGGTCTTCGTACGCGACGGTGACGAGTTCGTGCGCATCAGTACCTCGCTGACCAAGCCCGATGGCAGTCGCGCCATCGGCACGGCGCTTGACCACGCCCACCCGGCCTATGCGCGTCTGCTTGGTGGTGAAGGCTATGTGGGTCGCGCTTTGCTCTTCGAGCGTTTCTACATGACCCAATACACGCCGGTGCGCGATAGCGCTGGTCGGGTGTTTGCCGTGTTGTTCGTCGGTTTCGATTACACCGATGCGCAGCAGATGCAGTTCGACAATCTGGCCAAGTTTCGTATCGGCAAAACCGGTTCTCTGGCTCTGCTTAACGAGCAGCAGCAATGGCTGGTCGCCCCAGCAGGTGCGCGTCAGCCCGAGCAGGCTGTTGCGCAACTCGCCACTGTGCTGGGTACGCCTGGCAAGGGTGCATTCTGGCAGGATGGCGAGGATGAGTTCTTCAGTGTGGCCATGCCGTTCGCTGGTGGCCCCTGGCAGGTGGTTGCGAGCATGCCGCGTGCCGAGATCCAGGCGGTGACCTGGGATGTCGGCAGCCAGTTGGCAGTCGGCAGTCTGGTGACCCTGCTGCTCGCCGTGGCCGCCGTTATCTGGCTGTTGCGGCGCAAGCTGCGCCCGCTCGACGACGTTGTGCGTCAGGCTCAGGCTCTGGGCGCCGGCGACCTCAGTGCGCGACTGCAGATCACCAGTAACGATGAGATCGGTGAGCTGGCGCGCAACTTCAATCAGATGGGCGATGCACTGTCGAGCATGGTCGCGCGTATCCGTGAGGCGGCCCATAACGTCAGCAGCCGTGCCCAGGCGCTGTCCGGTTTGTCGCGCGGGGCCTTCGAGGGCATCGAGCAGCAGTCGGGCGAGATCACCAGCATGGCGGGCGCAGTCGAAGAGTTCAGTGCTACCTCGCTGGATATCGCCGATAACATGCGCAATACCCAGCAGGTCGCCAGCGACAACGCCCAGCAGACGCGCATTGGCCGCGCCTCGATGGACGAGGCCTCGGCAGCGCTTGAGCAGATCGCCAGCTCGCTGAACACCACGGCCACGGTGATTGACACCCTGGGCCAGCGTTCTCAGGAAATCGGCGGCATTGTCAGCGTGATTACCTCGATTGCTGACCAGACCAATCTATTGGCCCTCAACGCGGCCATCGAAGCGGCGCGGGCGGGTGAACAGGGCCGTGGCTTTGCTGTGGTCGCGGACGAGGTGCGTAACCTGGCCGGACGCACCCGCGAGGCGACCGATGAAATTTCCAGCATGATCGCCAGTATTCAGAGCGAAACCACCAGTGCCATCAACACTATGGAGCAGGGCCGCGGCTTGATGCAGGAAGGCTTGCAGCGCAATGCCAAAGTCGCCGATGCGCTGCGCCAGATCGCCGAGCAGAGCAATGCGGCCGGCGAGCAGTTCACCGCCATCACCACCGCCACCAGCGAGCAAAGCAGCACGGCGACCTCGCTGAGCAGCAACCTGCAGAGTATCTCGCTGGCCAACAACGAGCAGCGCCAGGTCATCGCCAACCTGGCTGAAACCGCGCGTGAACTTGATGAGTTAGCGAATGCGCTGCGCCAGGAAGTCGGCCGCTTTCAGTAAACGACTCAGCCCTGCGTATGACCGCGGTATTGCAGGGCTTCGGCCAGGTGGTTGCGGGCGATCAGCTCGGCCTCTTCAAGGTCAGCCAGGGTGCGCGCCACCTTGAGCACCCGGTGGGCAGCGCGCAGGGACAGCCCGAGGCGCTCGCAGGCACCCTCGAGCCAGGTCTGGTCGTCGGCTTGCAGGGCACAATGCTCGCGTAGCGCATTGAGGTCGAGAAAGGCATTGGCCACGCCCTGGCGTGCATACTGCAGTGCGCGTGCCTGGGCTACCTGGGCGGCAGCTGTGGCGGTGTCGGCACCGCTTTGCGGCAGGGCGTGCAGCGTGGTGGTTTCCCTTGCCACCGTTACATGCAGGTCGATCCGGTCGAGCAGCGGGCCAGAGAGTTTGCCACGGTAGCGCTGGACCTGTTCCTGGGTGCAACGGCAACGACCACTGGGATCGCCGAGAAAGCCACAAGGACAGGGATTCATGGCGGCTACCAGCTGGAAGCGGGCAGGAAAGCGCACCTTGTCGCGAGCCCGGGCAATCACGATATGGCCACTCTCCAGCGGTTCGCGCAGAACTTCCAGAACCTTGCGATCAAATTCCGGTAATTCGTCAAGAAACAGTACGCCGTGATGGGCCAGGGTGATCTCGCCGGGTTGCGGGCGACTGCCACCACCGACCAGGGCTGGTCCCGAGGCGCTATGGTGCGGATGACGAAAGGGTCGCTGTGGCCAGTGCTCCAGAGGCGCGTGGCTCGCCACCGACTGAATTGCCGCGACTTCCAGTGCTTCCTGTTCGGCCAGCGGTGGCAGCAGGCCTGGTAGACGGCTGGCGAGCAGGGTCTTGCCGGTCCCGGGTGGGCCGCTGAACAATAAATTGTGTGATCCCGCTGCAGCGACCAGCAGGGCGCGTTTGGCCGCGAGCTGGCCTTGGACCTCGCTGAGGTCAGGGTAGGGCAGGGTGCGCCGCAGCAGGCCCTGTGCTGCGAATGGCGCCAGTGGGGTATGGCCATTGAAGTGCGCGGCGGCTTCCAGCAAATGCTCCACCGCCAACACCTGCAGCCCCGAGGCCAGGCTGGCTTCCTCGGCATTCGCCCTTGGCACCAGCAAGGTGCGTCCGGCTGCGCGTGCGGCCAGTGCGGCCGGCAGCACGCCCTGAACCGGGCGCACGGCCCCCGATAGGGCCAGCTCACCGAGGCATTCGACCTGTTCCAGTGCAGCGGCGGGTATCTGGCCACTGGCGGCGAGGATGCCCAGGGCGATGGCCAAATCGAAGCGTCCACCGTCCTTGGGCAGGTCGGCCGGTGCCAGGCTCAGGGTGATGCGTCGGGGCGGAAATTCGAAATCGCAGTTGAGAATCGCACTGCGCACGCGGTCCTTGCTTTCCTTGACGGCGGTCTCAGGCAGCCCCACCAGTGCCAGGGAAGGCAGGCCGTTGGCCAGGTGGGCTTCGACCGTCACGGCGGGGGCTTCTACACCCACCTGGGCACGGCTGTGGACGAGGGCCAGGGACATCGATCACTCCTTTGATCGTGGCCCGCCGAGGTGTTAATCGGCGGGGTTGGGTGGTGTCACCACTGGGTTGGCTTCGAGTGCCGCGACTTTGGCTTCGAGGGCCTCGAGACGGGCGCGGGTACGTGCCAGGACCACCATCTGACTGTCGAATTCTTCCCGGCTGACCAGGTCGAGTTTACTGAAGCCGCTCTGCAGTAGGGCCTTGAATTGAGTCTCGAATTCGGCGCGAGGCAGGGGCGATTCGCCGTTGAACAAGCGCGAGGCGTGGGTGCTAAGGGCATCGAGCAGGGCTTTTGGCGGCAGCATAAGACAGTTCCAGAGACAGACGGCGGCAGTGTAGCACGGGCGTTGCAGCGCTCATGCCGGGGGTGGATAAGTCGTTAGTGCACGATTTTCGCGCGCCATGCTGTGCTTCGATGCACCGTAATTGTGCGCATCGTCGACGCGAGGTCCCCCTCTACACCAGCAATAGCCTCAAGAACGTGCGTTTGCGTGACATGGCAAGCTTTCTGCTTAGCCCCTTGTGACGCATGCACCGGGGCTGTAGCGGTGCATCAGGTGTAGCTCAGGTATGTGCTGCATCAGGAGCGGTTGGTGGGTGTTGGTGGGGCCAGGCTGGTCCGCTAACGCATTACAAAAGCCAGACACTGCGCTTAGACTTGGGCCGGGTTCGTAATTCCTGGGGCAAGTCCACCTTACACGGGAGAAAGTTTCATGAAGCTAGTCACTGCCATCATCAAGCCGTTCAAGCTGGACGACGTCCGTGAGTCACTGTCGGAAATCGGCGTGCAGGGCATTACCGTTACTGAAGTCAAAGGCTTCGGTCGCCAGAAAGGTCATACCGAGTTGTACCGCGGCGCTGAATACGTCGTCGACTTCCTGCCAAAGGTGAAGATCGACGTGGCCATCGCCGATGACCAACTCGACCGTGTCATCGAAGCAATCACCAAGGCCGCCAACACCGGCAAGATCGGTGACGGCAAGATTTTCGTCGTTAACCTGGAACAGGCGATCCGCATCCGTACCGGCGAAACCGATACCGACGCGATCTAAACCGCCTCCGAACCCCACGCCCCAGGAGTAACCCCCATGACTCTGCGAAAAATCGCAGGGCTAGGAGCCCTTTTGTCTCTCGTCCCTGGTATTGCCATGGCCGACGAGGCAGTTTTGAACGGTGGTGACACAGCCTGGATGCTGGTCGCGACCGTGCTGGTGTTGTTCATGACCATTCCAGGCTTGGCGCTGTTTTATGCCGGCATGGTGCGTTCCAAGAACGTCCTGTCAGTGCTGATGCAGTGCTTCGCCATCACCGGTCTGATCAGCGTGCTCTGGGTTCTTTATGGTTACAGCCTGGCCTTTGACACCACCGGCATGGAGCAGGGTGTGGTCAATTTCAATTCCTTCGTCGGCGGTTTGTCGAAAGCCTTCCTCAGCGGCTTGACGTTGGACAGCCTGGTGGCCGGGATTCCGGAAAGCGTGTTCATCACCTTCCAGATGACGTTCGCCATCATCACCCCCGCACTGATCGTCGGCGCTTTCGCCGAACGCATGAAGTTCTCGGCCATGCTGGTCTTCATGACGGTCTGGTTCACTCTCGTCTACACCCCAATCGCCCACATGGTGTGGAGCGGTGACGGTGCATTGATGTGGGATTGGGGCGTGCTCGACTTCGCGGGTGGCACTGTGGTGCACATCAATGCCGGTATCGCCGGTCTGGTGGCGTGCTTGGTGCTGGGCAAGCGCAAGGGCTTTCCAACCACGGCCATGCCGCCGCACAACCTCGGCTATACCTTGATCGGCGCAAGCATGCTCTGGGTCGGCTGGTTCGGCTTCAACGCCGGCTCGGCCCTGGCTGCCAATGGCAGCGCTGGCATGGCCATGTTGGTCACCCAGATCGCTACGGCCACTGCTGCGCTGAGCTGGATGTTTGCCGAGTGGATCACCCATCGCAAGCCGAGCGTGCTGGGCATCGCTTCGGGTGCGGTCGCGGGGCTGGTGGCGATTACCCCGGCTTCCGGTACTGCGGGCCCCATGGGTGCGCTGGTGATCGGTCTGGCTTCGGGCGTGATCTGCTTCTTCTGCGCGACCAGCCTCAAGCGCAAGCTGGGCTATGACGACTCCCTGGACGTCTTCGGCGTACACGCTGTGGGCGGCATTGTCGGTGCCATTCTCACCGGGGCCTTCGCGGCGCCGGCGCTGGGCGGTTTCGGCACGGTGGAGAACATCCCCGCGCAGGTGTGGATCCAGATTGAGGGCGTGGCATTCACGGTGGTCTACACCGCGGTGGTGACCTTCGTGATTCTGAAAGTGATTGATCTAGTAATGGGCCTGCGGGTCAGTGACGAAGAAGAGAACATCGGTCTCGACCTCGCGCTGCACAACGAGCGTGGCTACAACCTGTAAGCACACGGAGTGCGTCCGGCGCCAACCCGGACGCCTTAACCGAACAGCGCTATAAAGCGCGCCGGCAAGAGGTGAACCATGGATAACACAGCATTGACTGCACTGCAGTACGGCTTCGATACCTTCTACTTTCTGATTTGTGGCGCTCTGGTGATGTGGATGGCAGCAGGTTTTGCCATGCTCGAATCCGGCCTGGTCCGCGCCAAGAACACCACCGAGATCCTGACCAAGAATATCGCGCTGTATGCGGTGGCCAGCGTCATGTACCTGGTGATCGGCTACCACATCATGTACTCCAGCCCGGAAGGCGGCATCCTGCCGAGCCTGGGTTTCCTGATCGGTGATGAAAACAGCGTCGAGTCCGTGCTGGCCGGCGGTGACGATGCCCCCTACTACTCGGCCCGTTCGGACTTCTTCTTCCAGGTGGTATTCGCCGCGACCTGTATGTCGATCGTCTCCGGTGCTGTCGCCGAGCGCATGAAGCTGTGGGCCTTCCTGGCATTCGCCGTGGTCATGACCGGCTTCATCTACCCGGTACAAGGCTTCTGGAAATGGGGTTCGGGCTTCCTCAACGAAGCCGGTTTCCTCGACTTCGCCGGTTCCGGCATCGTACACATGGCTGGTGCCTCCGCTGCTCTGGCGGGTGTACTGCTGCTGGGCGCTCGTAAGGGCAAGTACGGTGCTAACGGTCAGGTCAACGCCATCCCTGGTGCCAACCTGCCAATGGCTGCGCTGGGTACCTTCATCCTGTGGATGGGCTGGTTCGGCTTCAACGGTGGCTCGCAGCTGAAGATGAGCACCATCGAAGATGCCAACGCCGTGGCTCAGGTGTTCGTCAACACCAACATGGCGGCTGCCGGTGGTCTGATCGCCGCGCTGATCGTGGCGCGCATCCTGTTCGGCAAGGCTGACCTGACCATGGCCCTCAACGGTGCTCTGGCCGGCCTTGTGGCGATTACCGCAGAACCGCTGACCCCGAGCGCCCTGCAGGCGACCCTGATCGGTGGCGTAGGTGGCGTGCTGGTGGTGTTCTCCATCCTTGGCCTGGACAAGCTCAAGCTCGATGATCCGGTCGGTGCCATCTCGGTACACGGTGTAGTCGGTATCTGGGGTCTGCTGGCCGTCTGCCTGACCAATGCTGATGCCAGCCTGGGCGCCCAGCTGCTGGGTATTGCCTCGATCTTCGCCTGGGTCTTCGTGGCCAGCCTGATCGTCTGGTCGATCATCAAGGCGGTGATCGGTCTGCGTGTCAGCGAAGAGGAAGAGTACGAAGGCGTCGACATCGCCGAGTGCGGTATGGAAGCCTATCCGGAGTTCACCAAGAACTGATTCTTCGGGCGGTACAACGAGGGCGCCGAAAGGCGCCCTTTGTTTTTTCTGGCGGCACGCTAGAATGCGCGCCGTCGGGCACGATTTCAGGTCAGCGGTGCTTGCCCAGCCAGCGTTAGCAAACGCGGGCGACCTGACCGGGCATGGTCATTTGAATTTTTTCCGGTGGGATGCGAAAGCGCACGCTACTGGGCTATAACTAACCTGCTTTTCGCAAGTCATGAGGTTGAACATGAGCGACGAAGAACTGGAACAAGACGAGCTGGACGGGGCTGAAGAGGACGGCGAGGAGCTGGCCGCAGCGGATGATGGTGAGGCCGCCGATGACGTGGACAGTGACAGCGATGTCGCCGTACCCGGCAAGAAAGCCAAGGCCAAGGCGGTCGATATCGACGAACTGCCCAGTGTCGAAGCCAAGCAGAAGGAGCGCGATGCTCTGGCTCGCGCCATGGAAGAGTTTCTCTCCCGTGGCGGCAAAGTGCAGGAAGTCGAGCCGAATGTGGTAGCCGACCCACCCAAGAAGCCGGACAGCAAATACGGTAGCCGTCCTATCTGAAGGTGTCGTCGCTCGCGAAGAACCCGCCCATGTTGGCGGGTTTTTTGTGTCTGATGCGTTCTTGGGGCGTCAGGCCCAGCGCTGCAGCAGCGCGGGAAGCTCGGCCAGGCTGCGTACCTCGGCGTCAGCCGGTTGAGGGCCGGCCCAGTCCAGGCCGCGGGGGTTGAACCAGATAGCGCGCAGGCCGGCGGCCTTGGCGCCGGCGATGTCATCATCGGGGTGATCGCCGATGTGTACGGCATGCTCGGCGGCAATTCCGGCGCGGCTCAGGGCCTCGCGGAACGGTGTCGGGTCGGGTTTGCCGATGCCCAGCTCCTCGGCACAGAGGGCGAACTGGAAGTAGTTGGCCAGGCCAAGGCGGCGTACATCGGCGTTGCCGTTGGTGATCACGCCCAGGCGATAGCGGCTGGCCAGGGTTTCCAGGGTCGGGTGCACATCGCTGAACAGCTGCACCTCATGGCGCGCCGCGAGAAACACCTGAAAACCGGCCTCGGCCAGGTGCACGGCGTCTTCATGGGCATAGCCGGCTTCTTCGAGGGCGTGGAACAGGATGCGCCGGCGCAGCTCGCTCAGGCGATGTTTGAGCAGCGGCTCGGCCTCCAGCAGGCGCGCGCGAATACGCCAGAGGTGTTCCACCGGTACTGGCCCCAGGCGACTGGCGTTGAGGCTCAGCCAGTCGCGCAGCACGGCCTCGGCACTGGTCATTACGGGGGCGACCTCCCACAGGGTGTCATCGAGGTCGAAGGTGATCAGCTGGACAGTCATGGCGTGTTGCCCTTGCGTTTGGCGCGCGGGTGGGCGCCGTCATACACCGTGGCCAGGTGCTGGAAATCCAGGTGGGTATAGACCTGGGTAGTGGCGATATCGGCGTGGCCGAGCAGCTCCTGCACCGCGCGCAGGTCTTGGGACGACTCCAGCATGTGGCTGGCGAAGCTGTGGCGCAGCATGTGCGGGTGTAGGTGCTGGCCGAGCTCGCTGATGCCCGCCTGGCGTACCCGCAGTTGCACGGCACGGGGGCCGATGCGGCGGCCCTGGCGGCTGATGAACAGCGCGCCATCGAGCGGGTTGGCCAGGGCGCGCAGCGGCAGCCAGGCGTCGAGGGCCTGGCGGGCCATGCGGCCTACGGGTAATTCGCGAGTTTTGTTGCCCTTACCGACGACCCGCACCAGGCCGCTGCCGAGGTCCAGGCCATCGAGGTTGAGGTTGACCAGTTCGGACAGGCGCAGGCCGGAGGAATAGAACAGTTCGAGCATGGCGTGGTCGCGGCGGGCGATAAAGTCGTCCTCCTGGGCGCCATCGAGCAGTTGCGCGGTGCGATCGGCATCCAGGGTGCGCGGCAGGCGGCGCTCGCCTTTGGGCGGGGTCAGGCCGCTGGCCGGGTCGCACTGGCAATGACCTTCGCGGATCAGGTATCGGTAAAAGCCGCGCGTCGCCGAAAGCAGCCGAGCAAGGCTGCGGCTGGCTTGTCCTTCGAGGTTCAGGCGTGCCACCAGACGGCGCAGCTGCGCGGGTTGCAGGTCGGCCCAGTGGGCGATCTGCTCGCGTTCGCAGAGGGCCAGGAGGCGGTTCAAATCCTGCCGGTAGCCGCTGAGGGTATGCGGCGACAGCTGGCGTTCGCTGCGCAGGTGCTCAAGGTAGGCGTCTAGAGCAGCTTCAAGGTTCACGCGGCAAGCTCCAAGGGGGGAGAGCAGTCATCAGCAGTCCGCGGCGCCGGGCGGGCGCGTGGTTTAACGAACCGAACGCAGCGGCGTGGAGAAGCTTGGCAGAACACGGGCCAGCACTTCGGCGATATAGCCGAGAAACAGAGTGCCGATCGAGCTCTTGTAGTGCTGCGGGTCGGCGCTGCCGATGGCCAGGACGCCATGCAGGCCCTGGTGGCTGAGGCCCACCACAGCGGCCGAGCCGACCTGGCTGCCATCCGCTTCACCGAACAGAAACTTCAGTTCATGCTCGCGCAGTACGCCGCACAGGGTCTTGCCACCGGACAGCAGGCCGCCAATGGCCTGATGCGCTTCGGCGCTGCTGACCGAACGGCCCACCGGCACGGGGGATTCGCTGAACAGGATCAGGCTGACGAATGGCACCTGGAACTCGCGGCGCAGGCTGTCTTCGACGCAGCTGACGACTTCTTCCAGGGAGCCGGCATCGAGCAGGTCGAGGACCAGGCGGCGGGTCTTGTCGAACAGCCGGTCGTTGTCGCGGGCCACTTCCATCAGTTGCGCCATCCGGTGGCGCATGTCGATGTTGCGCTCGCGCAGCAGCTTGACCTGGCGTTCGACCAGCGACACGGTATCGCCACGCTGGTGTGGAATGCGCAGCTCGGGGATCAGCTCATCGTGGTCGATAAAGAACTCGGGGTGCAGGCGCAGGTAGGCGGCAACCGTTTCCGAGTCCAGTGGGGTCGGTGCTTGGGGCTTGTCGGTCATAGACGAACTTGTCCTTCGTACACGCGCATGGCAGGTCCGGTCATCATAACGGGGTGGCCGTGGCCTGCCCACTCGATGGTCAGTTTGCCGCCGAGCAGCTCCAGCTGCACCGGCGAGTCCATCCAGCCCTGGCTGATCGCCGCCACTGCGGCCGCGCAAGCGCCTGTACCGCAGGCCTGGGTTTCCCCGGCGCCGCGCTCCCAGACGCGCAGCTTGGCGCGCTGGCGGTCGACCACTTGTAGAAAGCCGACATTGACCCGCTGCGGGAAGCGCGGGTGGTGTTCGAGTTTCGGCCCCAGGCTGTGCACTGGCGCGTCGTCGACACTGGCGACACGCAGCACCGCATGGGGGTTGCCCATGGACACGGCGGCCAGTTCGACGTTCTCGCCGTCGACTTCAACCGGGTAGCTGAGCGCCTGCTGCTCGGCCTGGAAGGGGATCTCTGCCGGCGCGAGGCGCGGCGGGCCCATGTTCACGGTGATCTGGCCATCGGCGCGGACATCCAGCTCGATGATGCCGCCCTTGGTTTCCACACGGATCTGCTTCTTCACCGTCAGGCGTTTGTCCAGCACGAAGCGGGCAAAGCAGCGCGCGCCATTGCCGCACTGCTCGACCTCGGAGCCGTCGGCATTGAAGATGCGGTAACGGAAGTCCACGTCCGGGTTGCTCGGCGGCTCGACCAGCAGTAGCTGATCGAAGCCCACGCCGGTGTGGCGGTCGCCCCACTGCTTGGCGTTCTTCGGCTGGATGTGCGCGTGCTGGCTGACCAGGTCGAGGACCATAAAGTCATTGCCCAGCCCGTGCATCTTGGTAAATCGCAATAACATCGGCACTACTCCGGCAGGCGGCTTTCGCCCGCAAAGAGTTCGGCCAGGGTTTCGCGGCGACGCACTTCGTAGGCCTGCTCGCCGTCGACCATCACTTCGGCGGCGCGGCCGCGGGTGTTGTAGTTCGAGCTCATGACGAAGCCGTAGGCACCGGCCGAGCGCACGGCCAGCAGATCGCCTTCGGCCAGGGCCAGGGTGCGCTCCTTGGCGAGGAAGTCGCCGGTCTCGCAGATCGGCCCGACGATGTCGTACTGGCGCGGTGCACTGTCGCGCGGCTGCACGGCGACCACGTCCATCCAGGCCTGGTACAGGGCCGGGCGGATCAGGTCGTTCATCGCCGCATCGACGATGGCGAAATCCTTGTGCTCGGTGTGCTTGAGGTACTCGACCTGGGTCAGCAACACGCCCGCGTTGGCGACGATCGAACGGCCCGGCTCGAACACCAGGGTCAGGTCGCGTCCGGCAATCCGCTCACGCACGGCAGCAATGTAGTCACCGGCCTGCGGCGGCTGCTCGTCACGGTACTGCACGCCGAGACCGCCGCCGAGGTCCAGGTGCTGGATGCGGATGCCGTCACTGGCGAGCTGATCAATCAGCGCCAGCAGGCGGTCAAGGGCGTCGAGGAACGGCGGCAGCGTGGTCAGTTGCGAGCCGATATGGCAGTCGACACCGACGACCTGCAGGTTCCCCAGGGCAGCGGCGCGGGCGTACACGGCCGGTGCATCGGCAATGGCGATGCCGAACTTGTTCTCTTTCAGCCCCGTGGAAATGTACGGGTGGGTGCCGGCGTCGACATCCGGGTTGACCCGCAGCGAGATCGCCGCCGTCTTGCCCAGCTCGGCGGCAACGATTTGCAGGCGCTCCAGCTCGTCAGTGGACTCGACGTTGAAACAGTGCACGCCCACTTCCAGGGCGCGGCGCATGTCGTCGCGGCTTTTGCCGACGCCGGAGAAAACAATCTTGCCCGGCTCGCCACCGGCGGCCAGTACACGCTCAAGTTCGCCGCGCGAGACGATATCGAAACCGGCGCCGAGGCGGGCGAGGACGTTGAGCACACCGAGGTTGGAGTTGGCCTTGACCGCGAAGCAGACCAGGTGGGGCACGCCCTGCAGGGCGTCGGCGTAGGCGCGGTACTGCGCTTCGATGTGGGCGCGCGAATAGACATAAGTGGGCGTGCCGAAGCGCTGGGCAATGGCGGACAAGGCCACGCCCTCCGCGAACAGCGAACCGTCGCGGTAGTCAAAAGCGTTCATGGAACCGTCCTTGTTGTTATTGGCTCTGCGCCGGCGCAGAAGGGGTTTCCTCGGGCAGGTACAGCGGGCCTTTCTGGCCGCAGCCGGCGAGCAACGAGGTGGCGGCGATCAGCGCGATCAGGGCGGTGAGCAGCGGCTTCATGGTGAAGTCCTTCAATAAAGCGGGAATGGCTCGGAGTATACCGAGCCCCTGGCGCCTTGCCTATGCGCCAGGGTGCCCGCCGGGCGGGGCTTCGGCGGGTAGCGGGGTGCAGGCTGGCGGGGTTGTCGGCTACGCTGAGGGCGAGTTGCACCGGCAAAACTGCTATTTTGTTCGGCCTTGGCCGAGTGACGCTGTTGCCGCCGGTCGGGACTTTCTGCTGCCGATTTCTTTCGAGGACACCTGCAATGAGTTTGACCGAAGCCCGCTTTCACGATCTGGTCGACGCCGTACAGCAAGCGGTCGAAGACATTTTCGATGACAGCGACCTGGACCTCGACCTGGAAAACTCCGCCGGCGTACTGACCGTGCGTTTCGAGAACGGCACCCAGCTGATCCTCAGCCGCCAGGAGCCGATCCGCCAGCTATGGGTCGCCGCGCGCTCGGGCGGTTTCCACTTCGATTACGACGCCGCCAGTGACCGCTGGATCTGCGACAGCAGCGACGAGCAACTGGGCGAAATGCTGGTGCGCATCACCCGTGAGCAGGCCGGTGTCGAGCTTGAGTTCGAAGAACTCTGAGCCTGGCGATGGCGCACCGATCGCCTCGCCCTGCCGCCGCCAGTGCTGCCTGGATGCCCAGGATGTGTGCCTGGGCTGCGGCCGCTCCCTGGCGCAGATCCTCGAATGGGGGCAGGCCACTGAGGCGCGACGGCGGTTGATCTGCACCGAGGCCGAGGCGCGTTTGCGCGATCGGCCACGCTGATCGGCCAGTCTTGTTTATTCGGGTGGCTGTGTTACGGTCGGGTCTACGTGTTCAAAACCCCGCTGCCTGCAGCGGGGTTTTGTTTTTTGATGTCCGCACAAGGAGCGACGCACTCACCATGACCGACACCCCGACCATCACCATTACTCGTCTCGACCTGCAACGTCTGGAGCACCTGCTCGACAGCCTGGATGACTTCGGCCCCGGTGCCGAAGCCTTGCAGGCCGAACTGGACCGTGCCGACGTGGTCGGGCATGACGAGGTGCCCGCCGGTGTGGTGACCATGAATTCGCGCGTGCATTGCCGCGAGGAGAGCAGCGGCAAGGACTATCACCTGACCCTGGTCTATCCCCAGGACGCCGGCGGCGAAGGCACCGTGAGCATTCTCGCGCCGGTCGGCAGTGCCCTGCTGGGTCTGACCGTCGGTCAGCACATCGACTGGACAGGGCCCAACGGCAAGGTGCTCAAACTCACCTTGCTGGCGGTCGAGTATCAGCCGGAAGCGGCGGGTGAATACGCCCGCTAAGGCTACCGACCTTGCCCATAGCCGCCCGGGCTTGGGCGGCTACGGACGCTGTTCAAGCCGGTAGCAGCTCCAGCTTCACCGCCTTACAGGCCACTCCACACGCCTGCAGATCAATACAGCGCTCGAACAACCGCTGCACCGCCGGCTGGTGGCTGACGCCGATCAGGGTGCAATCGGGCAAGCGCTCGCGCAGGCGCTCGAGTACCGCGCAAGCAGCCTGTTCATCGAGCTGGTTGGTGGCTTCGTCGAGGTACAGGGTATGCGGGCGATAGAGCAGGGCGCGGGCCAGCGCCAGGCGCTGCTGCTCGCCGCCGGAAAGCTCCCGGCCCCACTCGGTGTGCCGCTGCAGGTCGGCCGTGAGCTGGCCGAGGCCAACATCCTTCAGTGCGCCAATCAGTTCGAGCGCGTCTGGAATCTGCGTCGCCGGGTAGGCGAGCAACTGGTCCAGGCGGCCGCTGGCCACATAGGGTTTCTGGGGCAGTAGCAGGCTGCGTCCGCCCGGTAGCTGCCAGGTGCCGCGGTGATGAGGCCAGAGGCCCATCAGGGTACGCAGCAGCGTGGATTTACCCAGGCCGCTGTCGCCCGCCAGGCGCAGCCATTCGCCCGGCCGGGCCTGCAGCGTCAGGCCACAGAGTAGCGGCTCACCATTGGGGCGCAGGACATCCAGCCCACAGGTGTTGAGCGCCTCGCCACGGCCGAGCTCGATAGGCTCCAACTGCTCCATGGCCTGCTGAAACTGACCCAGGCGCTGCACCGTGGCGCTCCACTCCATCAGGGTGCGGTAGGAGTAGATAAACCAGCTCAGCGATTCATGTACCGCGCCGAAGGCCGTGCGGATTTGCATCAAGCCGCCCAGGGTGATGGTCTTGGCCAGGAACGCAGGCAACGCGATGAACACCGGCACGATATTGCTGACGCGGTCATAGCCGACGGTGAATGTCCCAAGTTTCAGCTCCCGGCGCATCAGGCCGCGCCAGTTGTCGGCAATGGCGGCGAAGCGTAACCCCAGGCTCTGCCGCTCGGCCTGTTCACCGCCGTACAGGGCGATCTGTTCGGCATGGTCGCGTTTGCGCAGCAGGTCGGCGCGAAAGGCTGCCTCGCTGCGCTGGCGTTCGTAGTTGAGGTCGTGCAGCGGATGGCCCAGCCAGTGAGTGACCAGGGTGCCGATCAGGGTATAGATCACCACAGCCCAGACCAGGTAACCGTCGAGGGTCAGGCTGTAGTCACCGAGGCTGAAAGTCTGGGTGCCGGAGAGTTGCCAGAGAACGCTGACGAAGGCACCGATCTGCAGCGTATTGATAAACAGCGAAACCACCAGGCCGACGGTCTTGTCCGTCAGCAGGTGCACGTCTTCGGCGATGCGCTGATCCGGGTGATCCGGTTCGTCGCTGAGGCCTAGCCGGTAGTAGCGACGTTCGCCCAGCCAACGCTCGAGCAGGTGATCGTTGAGGTGCTGGCGCCAGCGCAGGATCAACGCCTTGGTCAGCCAGTTCTTCGACACGATCACCAGGATCAGCGCACCGATGGCCAGTGAGTAAGTACCCATCAGATCGAGCAGGGCGCTGCCATTGAAGGTCGCCAGGGTGTCGTAGAAGGTCTTGCTCCAGGCGTTGATATAGACGTTGACCTGCACGATGCCGGCGCCCATGGCGAATACCGAAGCCAGCAGCAACCAGCCCGGCCAGCCGGCGCGGCTGGCCCAGAAGGGGCGGGCGAGGGCGAAGAACAGACGCAGGGTTTTCATGATTCTGCGTCCTGTACCGGCAGCACTTGCAGGCGCACTTGATTGGCCTCGGGGAAAAGCTGGCGGGCCAGACGCTTGAGGGCTGCTGGCTCGAGCGCCGCGGGCAGCTGCTGCTGTTCGCTGAGGTAACGCGGGTCGTTCCAGACGCGCTCGCTGAGCATCAGGCGATGCAGTTGAGTGTCGGGGTCTGCGCGGCGCCGTGCTTCCTGGCGCGTCAGCTCGCGGCGCATGGCAGCCACCCGCGTGTCGTCGATGGCTGCGGGCAGGCTTGCCAGCGTCTGGCGGGCCAGTTGCCAGAGCTCATCGGCGCGCTGTGGATCACTGCTGAAGCGCAGCTCGCTGTCGATGCGCTGGTGCTCGGGGCTGAGCTCGCTGTCGAACGTCAGGCTGTAAATGCCGCCGGCCTCGCCGCGCAAGCGCTGCTTGAGCAACGCGTTGGCGATCTCGCGCAGGGCTGCCACCCGCGCGGCATCCGCCGGGGTCCACGGGTAAGGCTGGAAGCTGCCCGCATAGAGGCTGGCACGCGGCTCACGGGCGATGGCCAAGGTGGTCTGGCGTTGGCCTGGCTGGCGAGGGCTGGGTTTACTGACCAGCGGCTCGCCCCGTGGAATACCGGCCAGGTAACGGCTGACCAACGCTTGCAGCTCGTCCGCCGGCAGGTCGGCCATCAGGTAGTAGGTCACTGGCGCGGCGGTTTGGCGGCGCCATTCGGCTTCCAGCACCTGCCGGCTGAGCTGGTCGATTTCCTGGGTGGTCGGCTCTTGCCAGTCATCCTGGCCCTGTTTGAGCTCACGCCAGGTGGCGTCTTGCGTGCTGCGCACGTGATCGCGTTGGCGCAGCACGCGCTCACGCAGGTCATCCAGGCTCTCGCGATAGGCGGTGTCGTCCAGGTGGCTACGGACTTGCTGCGCCTGGTAGAGCGCCAGCAGGCTGGCCAGCTGTGCGGGCTCGGCGTTGCCCTGGGCTTCCAAGCGCTGCGGACCTTGGGTAAAGGACAGTTGCACAGTTTCGCGCTGTTTCCAGGCGCTGAACTGCTCGGCGCTCCAGCCCATGGGCGGCATCTGCAGGGCTAGCTGGTTGGCGATCTGCGCGCGCCAGGCTGGCGCGCCCTGGTGCATAAAGCCGGCACCGGAATCGACGCGCAGCTGTGCTTTGCCGTCGGCCCCCTTTGTACGCAGCCATACCAGGCGGTCACCATTGCTCAACTGCCAGTGTTCGACGTTTTCAGCGGCAAAGCGGCGGCGCGTATCGATACGGCCGGCCGCTGCGCTGCTGTGCAGCGTAGGGATAACCACCGCCACCTGGGCGGTTGGCGCCTGCGGTGCGGCGAGTTGGCTGGCTGTCCAGTCACGAGCCTGCTGCTCGACCCTGTCGGCGTCAGGCAGGGTCAGCGGCGTACCGCCTGGCGCGCTGAGTTGCAGCACCCGGTCTGGGCTGGCAAGCCAGCTGTTGATGCGCTGGTGCAGCTCGCGGCTGCTGATGCTGTCAAGGTTGACGAGGGTGTTGCGCGCGATGGCTTCTGGATCCTGCAGCACGCGTTCGCCCAGGGTGGCGTCATTGAGTTGCCGCACCCAGCCGTCGAAATCCCGGGTCACCGGCTTCGTCAGCATGCGCTCGGCGATCTGTCGCACCTCATCCATTACCGCGTGCACATCAGCGTCGTACAAGGCGTGCTGGCGCACCCGCTCAAGCTCGCGCAGTACGGTCTGCAAGGCCTGCTCATGTCGCTGACCTTTGACGCTGGCGGCAACCGCCAGTACGCCGGTGCGCCGGCCGATCTGGGTCTTTACCGCGGTCAGGCTGGCAACGCCTTCATCCAGCGGTTGGCGGCGCAGTTGCCGTGACAGCACGCTGAGCGCCAAGCGATCAAGCAAGCGATCACGCCCGCCGGCCTGGGTTTGCTCACGAATGTCCAACTGGCGGAAGCGAAACAGCAGGGCGACCTGGTTGCTGCCGCTCTGGCTGTCCTGCACACGGAAGACTTTCAACTGGTCATCCAATGGCAATTCCAGGTGCTCGCGCGATGGGCGTTCGCCACGCGCGGGCGCGCCGAAGTGCTGCTCGATCTGTTGGATCATCTGCTGCGGATCGAAGTCGCCGACGATGTTCAGCACCATATTGTTCGGCAGGTACCAGCGCTGCTGGAACGCATGCAGCGCCGCCAGCTGCGCCTGCTCGATGGCCTGGCGATTGCCGATGGTGCGGTGTGCCGGATAACGCGAACCGGTGCGCTGGGCGGCGGTGCGTTTGGCGTTCATGCGTTGCGCTACGCCGAGGCCGCCGCGCCACTCTTCGATCACGATGGGCCGCTCGCGCTGCAGGTCAGCCGCGCTGTAGTCGCCCGCGAAGGCCATCGTCGACAGCGCTTGCAGAGCCAACGCAGTGCTCGCTGTGCCATCGGGCGGGCTGAGCAGGTATTGGGTGCGTTCGTAGTTGGTGACCGCATTGAAGTGGCGGCCCTGTAGCCAGCCGGCTTTCTGCAGACGCTGGCGTACGTCGAGCGCATCGCCGCCGTGGCTGTAGAAGGTCAGGTGCTCGAGCATATGGGCGATGCCGACTTGATCATCGGCTTCGTCCACCGAGCCGGCGTGCACTGTCAGGCGTATATCCAGGCGGCCTTTTTGCGCATCGACGGGGATCAGGTTGTAGCGCAGGCCATTGGGCAGCTCGCCACGGCTGACGATGGGGTGCCAGGGCAGTGGTGTATCGCCGGCGGGCAGGTGGCTACAGGCACTGAGCAGCAACGCTGCCAGTGCCGCGAAAAGGATTTTCACAGAGTACATGGCGCGCGCCTTTTAGAATTGGTAGCCGACTTCGAGCCAGTATTGGCGGCCGGTTTCGTAGCTGATTACACCGGCGGTGTTACTGACGATATTGTTGACTTTGTCGGTGACGTTGGTGACATCTACTGCCACGTAAGTCGACTGTGAACCGCCCAGCGGCAATGTCCACTTGACCCGGGTGTCCCAGGTTGGTGCCGCACTTACTTCGCCAACTTCATAGTTTTCGTAAGTGCCGCCATTGATTGTGATGTTTTCAGGGGTGGCCCGGAATATCTGTTCATAGGCACCCCGATAACGCAGGAAGTTTGTCCACGTCAGGTTCAGCGCCGGGATGCTGGTGACCGTATTCAGGCGGGCTGTCCAGGGGCGGTTGAAGTTGTCCGCAGGCAATTCGCTGTAAGGAATCAGCCGGCCATCAAAGTAAACATCTTCGTCAGCCAGGCGGTCTTCGTTGAGCAGGTCATCGTAATTGCTCTGTGGACTTTGCGTACGGTTCCAGTCCAGGCCGAGCATAAAGCTGGTCATGGTGCCTGCGAACCTGAGGTTTTCGAGCGGGGTGACGGTCAGGGTTACGGTCTCGCTGCGGCTTTGCCCTGCGTTGGTGTAGGTGTAGTAGTTGTCGATGGCGTCGACGCCATTACCTTGCTCCAGTCCCAAGTAATTGGCGCGGCTGCGTACAACCTGATCCTTGCCGTCGCGGTGCACATATTTGAGCTCAAATTGCAGGCCGACCAGCCGCTGTGAGAAGCCCACCATCCATTCGTCATCGTAGGGGATGTCGAGCTGGCGGAAGCTGTTCTCGTCTACACCAAAGTTGGTCCATGGACCAAAGTCGCGAATGGTATCGGTGCTTGAGTTGAGACGCGTGGCGCGCCAGCGCAATGACTCGCGCCCGTCCGCGAGGCGGTATTTGAACAGGTTGCGGCCGTAGTAGCGGTTGAGGCCTGCGGTGAGCACGCTGGTCTCGTCACCGAAGAAGTCGTAGCTGGCGGCAAAGCGTGGGGCGATGGTCTTTTTGTCCATGTAGTCATCGGCATCAAAACGCACGCCGGGGCGCAGCTTCAGGTTGCCGATCTGGATGTCGTCCTGCAGGTAAAGCGCATAGTCGATTTGCTCAGCCTCGACCTTGCCAGCGCGCACGCTATTCAATAAGCCGAAGTACTGGCGTTCAGGGGTACCAACAGCGTCCACACTGATCGAGCAGTAATCACTGTCCAGTTGTCCGCTGGCGGTCACGCAAGTGCTGCTGCCAGTGGCATTACTGCGGCGCAGAACCGACGCGCTAAGGGTGTCTTCTGATACCTCATAAGAGGCTTTTTGTCGGCGTACTTCCATGCCAAAGGACAGCGTGTGAGCCGAGCCTGCCAGGTCGAAAGGAATCGCCTGGATATCCAGGTTGTATTCAAGCCCGCTCTGCTCTTGTTCGATATCGCCCATGCCCCCCTCTATGCTGGTGGAGCCGGCGTACAGCACACCGTCACGGTATGGGTTGCCCCAGTTCTTTTCTTGCGACCAGCGCCATTGTTTGAACGTACTGCTATCGGCATCCCGCGAGCTTTGCACTATCTTGTAGGCAAACTGCTGGGTATAAGTGAGCGTGTCGCCGGTCCAGATTGTCTTGAGGGCAGCGGTTTGCCCGCCCTGGTCAATGCGAAAGCCCGAGTCTCGCTGGTTGCTCTTGAAATAAGTGTTCTCGGCGGGGGCGTCGACCAGGGTCAGGGTCATGTCCAGGCGATCGCTGGGCGTCCAGAACGCTTTTACCATCTTGTTTTCGATAAGGCGTTCTTGGTTGTGCTTGGTCTTGTCGCCAGTACTTTCAAAGCCGCCATCATACGAATACAGCGGAATTTCCGAGGTTTTGCGCACGAAGTTGCCGATAAGCCCGAAGTTATCGGTCAGGTGGCCTTCAAGGACGACGCGGGTAGACAGTTTTTCAAACTCCGGTTGGTTGGAGTAGGTACTCGATTTGGCGAATTCCTCATCGCTCATTTCTTCGTTGTTGATGTGGTAACGGGTCCAGTCAGACTTGGTCATCTGCGCAGAAACCTTGCCATGAAACTCTTTGGTCGGCCGGCGCGTGATGGCATCGATTACCCCACCATTAAACCGTCCATATTTGGCCGAGACGTTGGAGTCATAGACCCGGACCTCCTCCAGCAGGTCAGCGTCCAGGGCAATACCAAATGCATTGCTGGGCAGTAGGTATTGCCCATTGACGTCGTTGCGCGATCCCGAACTGGTCCCCGGATCAAGGTCGTTGTTGATGCTGATGCCATCCACCATAAAGTTGTTCTGGTAGAACTTGGCACCGTTGATGCTGATGTCTGCCGGGTTGATCTCGCCGGGGGTATTGGAGCTTTGCTGGGTGGTGTCGAAGCGCACACTGGGGTGCATTTTCAGCATGGTAGTGAGGTCGCCGTTGCCGCCGGCGAAGTTCTCGATGGCGCGCCTATTGATCACGGCCTCGCCCTGAAAGTTGTGCTCAGCTTTGCCCAGCACCACGATGTCCGGTGTCTGCAAAGCTGCAGGATCCTGGGCGCGGTAGTCCGGGTCGACTTCCAGGGTCAGGCTATTGGCTGTATTGACGCGCCAGCGCAGGCCGCTGCCGCTGAGCAGACGTTGCAGGGCCTCCTGGGTGGACCATTCGCCGCTGATGCCAGGTGAACTGCGCTCGCCGACCAGCCCACTGTCGACACTGATCTGCAGGCCGGCTTGCTGGGCGAACTCCAGCAGTGCGCCTGCCAGTGGCTGGGCGGGCACCTCGAAGGCCTGGCGTTGGGCCAGGTGTTCTTGCAGGGCGTCGGCCTGTGCGGGCAGGGTCTGGGTAAGCAGCAAAGCCGCGAGACTGGCCTTGCTCAGCCAGGGGTAACGGTTGAGCAGGGTCGCGGTCGGTGCAGTGGTGGCCATGTATAAGTCTCCCCGGGTGATGCAAGGTCGGTGGCGTTCTTTGCGAACGCCTCTCACTTGCGTCGCAGCCAAGAGACGGTTGGCGCGGGAGTTTTTTCAGTCTTTAGTTATTTATTTTTTTCAGAGGCGCTTTGAATCACCAGCAGCCAGGGGCTGTAGGCCTCGATGCGGCCGCCTTGGGGGGTGATCAAGGCCTCTAGGGCCGCTTCTGGGCGGGTGAGGTCGAAGACTCCGGTCACGCGGCGCTGACCCAGCGCCTGATCGTGCAGCACGACCAGGCCTGGTAGCTGTTTGGCCAATTGTTCGAGGACCTGGGCCAGGGGCTGGTTGTCTGCGACCAGCAGGCCCTTGCGCCAGGCGGCCATGGTGCCGGGTGCCTGATGGCTGAGTTGTGCCTTTCCCTGATGGTGGTCCAGTTCAAGGCGATCGCCCGCTCCGAGTGCCGTCTTGGATTGCCGGGTATCGGTCTGCGAATCGTCTACCTGTACGCTGCCATGCTCGACGGCTACGCTCGAACGCTCGTCGCCGTGATCCACAGTGAAAGCGGTGCCGGTGACCGTGATGGTGGTCGTGCCCGCCATCACTTGAAACGGGCGAGCTGCATCGCGGCTGACCTGGAAGTACACGCGGCCCTGGAGGAGGGTGATCTGGCGCTGCGTCTTGTCGAGATGGACCTTGATCGCGCTGCCACCGTCGAGCGTGAGCTGGCTGCCGTCATTCAGGCTGAGGGTGCGCCGCTCGCCCTTGGGGCTGTAATAGTCGGCCTGCCAGGTTGGCCACTGCAGCAGAACGACAAGCAGGCAGGCGGCCATGGCGACGGCCCCACCCAGCAGGCGCTTGTGCCGCCGGGTTGGTCGGCTGCGTGGCGGCAATGATGGCTGCACAATGGGTATCGGCTGGCGAGGCGAGGGTGCCAGGGCGCCGCTCAGTTGCCAGACCCGCTGGGCGCGCTGCCAGGCACGCGCGTGCGCCGGGTGGGCGCTGTGCCAGGTGCTGAAAGCGGCTTGCAAGGCGGTGTCATCCGGTTGCGCATGGAGGCGCAGATGCCAGTCAAGCGCGGCCTGCCAGGCCGGGTCATTTGCCAGGTCTGGCGCTGATGAGTTGATGGGTGGCGGCTCAGTCTTCATGGTCACCCAAGCGCTCTGCGCAGTGAGTCATGGCATCACGTATCAGGCTGTGCACAAGACCAATTGAAACCCCTAGGTGCTGGGCGATCTGTTGCAGCGTGTAGTCGCCAAAACGGTGCATTTCAAAGGCTACGCGCGTGCGTTCTGGCAGCTCCAGCAGGGCGTTGGCGATCATCTGCAGGGCGTCCTCATCGCAGACCTGCGCCTCAGGTGACGGCGTGGAGGCCAGCAGCTCGCCGAGCCGGCTGGCGCCTTCAGGCTCGCGCTGCTCGGTGGCCAGGCGGCGACCTGCGTCCAGCGCCAGGTTACGCACGATGCGGTAGAGGTAACCGAGCGGGTTGCGCAGGTTGTGGCCGGTGCGCTCGTCGGCAAAGCGCAGCCAGGCGTCCTGAACCACGTCCTCGGCCTGGGCACGACCACCCGCAATCGAGCGGGCGTAGTCGATCAGCGCGCGGCGGTGGCTGAGATAGAGTTCCAGTTTGGGGTCATTCACGGCGGGCACAGCTGCGAAAGGCAAAGTGCCGGCATTATATGCAATCAATAATCGATATCAATTGTATTTGTTTAGGCGTGCTGCAACGCCTGATTGAGGGCGTCTTCCAGGCGGGCCTTGTAGCGCAGCGAAACCAGGGTCTGTCCAGCAGCGCTGTCGAGCAGCGCCGAGAGGTCGAGGTCGGTGATGTAGCAGGGGTAGCGCTCGCCGCCAGCGCGCTGGGCGAGGATGTGCTGAGCCACGGCGGCGTAGAGGTCGCCGGCGTATTCCAGTTCGGAAAACTCACGGTGGTTGCAGTACAGGGTCACATGCACGCGCTTGCCGTCGGCGGGCTCCAGAATGGCCTGCACATCGAAGAACGGGTGGCTCACCGCGGCGCTCGGCGCTGGGCGGCGTTCCAGGCGCTGGGGCCGGGCCGGGGCATCCGGCAGAATCTGGTAGTAGATCACCTCCGGCGGTGCGGCGGGTAGGGCGCCATCCAGTGGTAGCAGTGCATTGCGGCGGTACAGCAGCGATTGCAGGAAGCGCTGCAGCGGCGTCAGCAGGCTTTGTTCGTCGCGGAATGGCATGCGCTGACGCCACAGCGCATTGTTTTCGTCGAGCACACTCAATTCGGCCTCGTCCGTACCTTCGTAGCAGCGATAGAACACCTGGATGCAGTTTGCCCGGCCGAGCGGCAGGATCAGCCCCAGCTCGTCTCCGGCCAGCACATGGCGATCCAGGTGCAGCGCGCTGTAGTCGCTGCGCTCACGACCGAGGTGGTCGAGCAGGGCGTTGCGGTCGTGCAGCGGCGTGTGACGCACTTGGCCAGGGCGCCATTCAAGGACGTGGTAATGCTGTTTGATCTGCAGCAGGTAACGGTTGGGTGCGCCATCGGCGAAGGCGGCGAGGGTGTCGCGAAACAGCTCCTCGACCCGTTCGGCAATCTGCGTGGCGCGGTTACGGCAGAAGCAGCGCACCCGCAGGTTGGGCGCCGGGCCGTCCGCCGGCAAGCTGTTGAGCAGGTCGCGCAGACAGTCGAGCAGCGCGTGGGGGCCGTCATAGCGGCTGGTCAGCAGTTCGTTCCAGCTGTTCAGTGTGAGCTGGTCGAGGGTCAGCACCAGGTTCTCGCGCACCCCTGAGTAACCGAGGGCGTCGGTGCGTTCGGTGGTCATGTGCACGTTCATCTGGCTGTGCTGGGGCAGTGGGTCGATACCGACGTTGACCAGCACGAGGATTTCCCGCGGGCTGCTGGCTTGCAGCAGGTCCGCCTCGACAACCGGTGCCAGGGGCAGCGGCACGGCGTGCTGCAGGCTGGTCAGCAGGTTCGACAGCTCGAATTCGCTGAGGTCGCTGGCACCAGGGTGCAGCGACAGCCGTGTACTGTTGTCGATCACGCCATTGCGGTGGCACCAGGCGAGCAGCTCGATGAGCTCGCGGGCGCGCTTGAGCGGGGCAAAATCCGGCCACTCCTGGGCACCCAGGCTGCCGGTATAGAGGGCCCACTGGGTTTCCTGCGGGGCTTCGGGGCTGGGGCTGTGCACCAGGGTCAGGGTGTCTTCGGCAAGGTCCGGGGCAATGCCCGGATTGATGAATTCGATCTTGCCGGCCTTGCGCTCGAAGGCGGCGTACAGGCGCCGGCCGAGGACCCCGAGGTCGCGGCTGTTGAGCGAGCTGGCGGCCTGCTCGGTGCGGGCGAACGCCGATAAAAAACGGTAGCTGTAGGTAAGCTCGTTGACCAGCGCGCGGCGCTCGGTACTGACCTGGCGCACCTTCCACTGGCTGCGGCTGTCGAGCATTGCCAGGTGGCGCGGTGACCAGTCCCAGTCGCGGGTCAGACGTTCGAGTAGCAGGCGTTGCCAGCTTTTTGCACGGCCGCGGGGTGGACGGCTGAGTTTCTTGTCGATCTTCAGGTACAGGCAGCGGCGGATCAGCTCGAGACGCTCGTGTTCGCCCCGTGCGCTGAGGTATTCCTCCAAACGGCGGTAGACGACGATATAGGGGTCGAGCTCGTCGAGGTCCAGCTGGTTGGCGAACACTGCCTGTTTGAAGCGCAGTGACAGGCATTCGACCTTCGGGTGTTCGCTGGCATAGACCTCGGTCAGCAGCAGCTTGAGCACCGATTTGTAGGGCGACTCGATACCCTTGTACAGCTGCCACATGCCGGCACCGATGAACTCCCCAGGCGGTATGCGTGCCAGGTGGCCAAGATCAAGGACCTCGTCAGCGCGAATAAAGCGCTTGTTCAGCAAGGTGGTGATGTAGGCCTGGTAGCGCGGCTCCTCGTAGACCGGTACCAGCCACCACAGTGGGGTGCGCCCGGCCAGCCAGATGGCGGTGCGATAGAACTCATCGAGCAGCAGGTAGTGCTGGGTCGTGCCGCAGTCGTCAGAGGTGAGCTGGGCTTCGCGGTCGCCGACGGTAAAGCGCGCCGGGTCGATCAGAAAGAAGTGCGCCTCGGCGCCCAGGGTCGCGGCCCAGGTTTCGAGCTGATCGCATTTGCGCCGCAGTTCGGCCAGCGCCTCGCCCGTCAGGTTGGGTGCGTGGCACACCCACACGTCCATGTCGCTCTGCTCAGCTTGCGCCACGGTGCCCAGGCTGCCCATCAGAAACAGCCCGTGGATGCCGGTGGGGTTGGCACTCAGGGCATTGCCCCGGCGTGGCTTGTAGGCAAAGGAGCGGGTCAGGCGCTGAGCTTCGGCCAGTTCATCGTCGTCAGGCTCATAGCCGCTGACGCCAGCCGGTGTGGCGCCCGAAACATAGCCCGGCAGCAAGGGGTGGTTGACGTGAAACAGCAGGGGCAGCAGGCGCAGCACCAATTGCTGGCGCGTCGACAAGGCTTCGCTGGCACGTTGCAGGCGGCCCTTGTTGACCGCAAGAAAACGCGCACGCAGCTGAGCCAGGACCTTGCGGTCGATACCCTCATCAATGTCCGGGCGGATTTCCTGGCTACGGCTCATGCGTTGGCTCTGGCGCGGGGGATACCGCCTAGACTATCAGTCGCCTGCGCTGCGGTGCAGTGTCGTACTCGGGGTTGCCCGACCACCGGGCGCGCTGCGGGCTCGGCGGTCAGGTGTGCGGGTCGCTCAGGCGGCTTGCGGGAGTTTGAGAATGGTCAGTACGCCCTGGGCGTGGGCGGCAGCTTCTAGCCCGAGACTGGTCAGGTAACCGCCATCGGGCTGGCTGATCAGGCCCTTGTCGTGCAGGCGCTGGGCGGCGGCGATCGCGGCCGCAGTGGCGGTGTGGTGGACTTTCAGACCCTCCTGGGTATTGCTCAGATTGAACAGCGAGAGAAATTCCAGTTCGGCAATCAGTTCAGAGGTAAAGGCCATAACGACTCCGGCGTGTTGTTAGAGGTGTGCCGTGGCAAGGCCGCGGCGGGCGGCGGTGCAGGCGATTTCTGGCAGGCCTGCGCGCGTGCTTAGAGCAGTGTAGTCAAGCCCTGCTCAATCTGCTGGCGATGAAGTGTGTTGCCAGTCGAGCAGGATCTGCTGGTAGCGCCCATTGTGATGCAACTGCTGCATGCCACGATCGAAACGCTCCAGTACCTCGGCGGCCAGGGGGTGGCGCCGGGACACGCTGAGGTACAGCTGGGGGCGGTGGAGTACGGCAACCGGCGTGAACTGCCCCGCCAGCTCCGGGTGTTCGACGAGCAATGCCTGTGTGGTACCGCGGTAGGCGGCGGTGAAGTCGACGCGTTGACGCTGCAGCATGAGAAAGCCGTTGAGGTCTCGACGTACGGGGATGCGTTCGACGCCTGTGTGCTGATCGAGGATCGGCCCGTACTCGTAGCCCAGGGTGACGGCCACGCGCTTGCCGTCAAGGCGGCTGAAATCGGTGATGGCGTCGGCCTGGTCCTGGCGTGCCCAGAGCAGAATGTCATCGCTGAACAGCGGTTGCTGCGGCAACTGGTAGTCGGCGCGGATGCGTGCATTTGGCGAGGTATTGAAGCAGGCCACCAGCTCCCCGCTGCGGGCCATTTCCATACAGCGTGCGTAAGGGTAAGGCAGCAGCTCGACCGATTGGCCGGTGGCGGCGAAGGCGGCACGCAGGATATCTACCGACATACCTTGCACGCGGCCTTCGCGGTACGCGGTGTAGGGGTACCAGTCATCTTCGGCGCCGATGCGGATAACCTCGGGCAAGACTGGCGCAACCAGGCCTGGCAATAGCAGGAGCAGCCACAAGCGCAGCTGAAGGAAACGGCGCAGTGGCCGCTCTGGCGCCATGCGCGTGGCTCAGGCGTCGCCAGGCAATGCAGGCAGGGCGCGCAAGCCCTGTTCGTAGCGGGCAAGATCGAACGCGCGGTCTTCGCGCAGCATGACGTCGATCTCGTCGGCCAGCACCAGAGCCATCAGCTCAAGAATATCTTCGCGCTCATAGCCGACCAGGCTCAGCTTGTTCAGGACCGCCTGGACAAAGGCCGGCTCACCAGCTTCGAGCTGATTTTCGATGGCCTGGATCAAGGTATCTTCGGCGAAGGCTTCGTCGTCGCGTTCATCGTGCGCAGTCATGGCGGCTCCAGAGGCTAAAGGTGCAGTGTGCCAGTGCTTCGTCGGTATCGCCATTCACTGTGCTGATGGCGCTGGGCGTGTGCAGGTGCGTGGCGTTATAAGTCGGGTAGACAGAATAGGAGCGTCACCGGTGTTGAAACTTCACGGTTTTGCCGTCAGCAACTACTTCAATATGGTTAAGTTGGCACTGCAGGAAAAGGGACTGCCGTTCGAGGTGGTGCAGGTGCACGGAAGCCAGAGTGAGGATTTTCTGCGGATCAGCCCGCGTGGCAAGATTCCGGTGCTGGAAACGCCCGATGGGTTTATCAGTGAGACCAGCGCGATCCTCGATTATCTTGAAGACTGCGGCGGTACTCCGCTGTTGCCGGCGGACCCTTTCGCGCGCGCTCAGGTGCGCAGCCTGGCTCGGGAAATCGAGTTGTACATCGAGCTGCCGGCGCGCCTCGGTTATTCCCAGGCATTCTTTGGCGTCAGCGTGCCCGAAGCACTGTTGGCTAGATGCAAGAGCGAGCTGCTGGCGGGCGTTGCCACACTCAAGCGGCATGGCCGCTTCAGCCCTTATGTGGCGGGTGAGGCGCTCAGCGTGGCAGATCTGTATTTCCTCTACAGCCTGGACCTGGCCTGTGTCGTGGCGCACAAGCTGTTCGGCCTCGACCTCCTGGCTGACTTTCCGGCGGCGCGGACACTGCTTGAGCGGCTCAACCAGAACCCGCACGTACAGCGCATTGCCGAGCAGAAAGTGGTCGAGATGCCAGCCTTTCTCGCGTTCATTAAGGCTCAGGCGCGCGGTTGAGCACCGCGCGCACAGCATGGGCTTCAGCGCGTGGCGAGCAGCTCGCGACCCCTAACCACCGCGGCGCGTACCTGATTCGGCGCCGTACCGCCGATATGATCGCGGGCGTTGACCGAACCTTCCAGGGTCAGTACAGCGAAGACGTCCTGCTCGATCTGCTCGCTGAACTGGCGCAGCTCTTCCAGGCTCATCTCGGCCAGGTCCTTGCCGCTGTCGACGCCATATTTCACGGCGTGGCCGACGATCTCGTGGCAGTCGCGGAACGGCAGGCCACGGCGCACCAGGTAGTCGGCCAAATCGGTGGCGGTGGAGAACCCGCGCAGCGCCGCTTCACGCATGATCGCGTGCTTGGGTTTGATCGCCGGGATCATGTCGGCAAAAGCGCGCAGCGAGTCGCGCAGGGTATCGGCGGCGTCGAACAGCGGCTCTTTGTCTTCCTGGTTGTCCTTGTTGTAGGCCAGCGGCTGGCCTTTCATCAGGGTCAGCAGGCCGGTCAGGGCGCCAAACACTCGGCCGGTCTTGCCACGCACCAGCTCGGGCACGTCCGGGTTCTTTTTCTGCGGCATGATCGAGGAGCCGGTGCAGAAGCGATCCGGCAGGTCGATAAACTGGAATTGCGCGGACGTCCACAGCACCAGTTCTTCGGAGAAGCGCGACAGGTGCATCATGGCAATCGAGGCGGCGGCGCAGAATTCGATGGCGAAGTCGCGATCCGAGACGCCATCCAGCGAGTTGCCGCCCACGGCGTCAAAGCCGAGCAGCTCAGCGGTGATTTCACGCTGGATCGGGTAGGTGGTGCCGGCCAGCGCGGCGCTGCCCAAGGGCATGCGGTTGGTGCGCTTGCGGCAATCGACCAGGCGTTCGTAGTCGCGGCTGAGCATCTCGAACCAGGCCAGCAGGTGGTGGCCGAAGGTCACCGGTTGGGCGGTCTGCAGGTGAGTGAAACCAGGCATGATGGTCTCGGCTTCACGCTCGGCCTGCTCCAACAGGCCCTGCTGCAGGCGGGTGATTTCGGCGAGGATCAGGTCGATCTCGTCACGCAGCCACAGGCGGATATCGGTGGCCACCTGGTCGTTGCGCGAGCGGCCGGTGTGTAGCTTTTTACCGGTGATACCGATGCGGTCGGTCAGGCGCGCTTCGATGTTCATGTGCACGTCTTCCAGGTCGACGCGCCAGTCGAACTGGCCGGCTTCGATCTCGCCCTGGATGGTCTGCAGGCCGTCGATGATGCTGTCGCGCTCGGCATCGGTCAGTACGCCGACCTTGGCCAGCATGGTGGCGTGGGCGATGGAGCCCATGATGTCGTGGCGGTACAGGCGCTTGTCGAATTCCACCGAGGCGGTGAAGCGCGCGACGAAGGCATCGACTGGCTCGCTGAAGCGGCCGCCCCAGGATTGGTTGGTTTTTTCTGTGCTCATGGGTCTCGCTCCGCTGGTGCGCAGGTACAGGCGAGCCGCGGGGCCCGCACGACGAAAATCAGGGGGCGGATGATAACAGGCCCGGCCTTACCTTCGCCGCAGTCACGCACATGACATGTATCGCCTGTGTCTGCGGCGCCGCCAACAGATCCAAGGTGCAGTGTCGGGCCGGTCACAAATCAGGCGCTTGGTCTGCCATTTTTACAGGAATATGGCCTGTGGCCCGCGCTGTCACTTGCCGGCCAGGCGGGGCGCGCGGAAACTGCGCAGAATGCGAATCCCGATGCTTTCTCGACCCCCGGCTGCGGCCCCGCAGGACGATTTTTTCGTCCCCGAACTCTGTGAGCCCGAAGCCCTGCTCGGCACCGTGCTGATGGCCGAACTGCTGGTGTTGGTGCTGGTGCTGGCACAGCCGATGCTACCGGGCTTCGATTGGGTACGCCTGGCCCTGACTTCATTGTTCGTGCAGTGGATCGTGTTGCTCTCGGCCGGCGTGCTGTGCCGGCTGCGTCCGTTCCTGGCACGGATGCAGGCCGCCTGGGCGGGCGTGCTCTGCGCGCTGATCGTGCTGCTGCTGACCCTGGGCTGCACCGCTGTTGCTGATATATACGAGCTGGGTGGGCCACTGCCGCGTGCCGGCGAGGTCAACCTTTACCTGCGTCATGCGTTGATCAGCCTGATCATGTCGGCGCTGCTATTGCGCTACTTCTACCTGCAGAGTCAGTGGCGCCGCCAGGAGCAGGCTGAGCTGCGGGCGCGTATCGAATCGCTGCAGGCGCGCATCCGGCCGCACTTCCTGTTCAACAGCCTCAACAGCATCGCCAGCCTGGTGGTTATCGACCCGTACAAGGCGGAGCAGGCGGTGCTCGACCTTTCCGATCTGTTTCGCGCCAGCCTGGCCAAGCCCGGCAGCCTGGTGCCCTGGCACGAGGAAGTGGAGCTGGCGCAACGATATCTGTCGATAGAGCACTATCGGCTTGGCGAGCGACTACAGTTGCAATGGGATATCGAGGGCGTGCCCGAGGATCTGCCCATTCCCCAGCTGACGCTGCAGCCGTTGCTGGAAAATGCCTTGATCTATGGCATCCAGCCGCGTATCGAGGGTGGGCTGGTACGAATAGAAGCGAACTACAGCGCGGGGGTGTTCACCTTGACCGTCAGCAATCCCTTCAGTGAGGCCGTTACAGCGACGCCCTCGCGTGGAACCCATCAGGCGCTCAATAACATCGATGCACGACTTACGGCACTTTTTGGGCCTGCTGCCAGTCTCAGCGTGGAGCGCCGTGATGGCCGCCACTACACTTGTCTACGCTATCCTTGTGCGAGACTCACGCAGGAAGCCAGCGCATTATGAATGTCCTGATCGTCGATGATGAACCCCTAGCCCGCGAACGCCTAAGTCGTATGGTTGGCGAGCTTGAGGGGTACCGTGTTCTAGAACCCGCCGCCAGCAATGGCGAAGAAGCGCTGTCTTTGATCGACAGCCTGAAGCCCGATGTGGTGCTGCTCGATATCCGCATGCCCGGCCTGGATGGCCTGCAAGTGGCCGCCAAACTGTGCGAGCACGATGCCCCGCCGGCCGTGATTTTCTGCACGGCCCACGATGAGTTTGCCCTGGAGGCGTTCAAGGTCAGTGCCGTGGGTTATCTGGTCAAGCCGGTACGCGCCGAGCATCTCGGTGAGGCCCTGAAAAAAGCCGAACGTCCCAATCGTGTCCAGCTCGCTGCGTTAACTCGCCCTGCTGTCAGCAATGGCGCCGGGCCGCGCAGCCATATCAGTGCGCGTACGCGCAAGGGTATCGAGTTGATTCCCCTTGATCAGGTGATCTACTTCATTGCCGATCACAAGTACGTGACCTTGCGTCATGACGGCGGTGAAGTGCTGCTCGATGAGCCACTCAAGGCGCTGGAAGACGAATTCGGCGAGCGCTTTGTGCGCATCCATCGCAACGCCCTGGTGGCTCGCGAGCGCATCGAGCGGTTGCAACGCACCCCGCTGGGGCACTTTCAGCTCTACCTCAAAGGCATGGAGGGCGAAGCATTGATCGTCAGCCGCCGCCATGTCGCCGGTGTGCGCAAGCTGATGCATAACCTGTAGGGGTAGGTAAGCTGCAAGCCTGAAGCTTCAAGCCGCAAGTAAAGGCAAAAGCTTTACGGCATCAAGTTGCTGTTCACATTCAATAGCTTGCAGGGGGCGGCCATCCGCCTCACAGCTTGCAGCCACCCGCCTTGCAGCTTCTTGCTATCATCCCCGGCAGTTCGTCTTCTGGAATTGCTCATGCTCCGCGAAATTCGCATCGCCACCCGTAAAAGCGCTCTGGCTCTCTGGCAGGCCGAGCACGTCAAGGCCCGCCTGGAACAGGCCCACCCGGGCCTGGTCGTTACCTTGGTGCCGATGGTCAGCCGCGGCGACAAGCTGCTCGACGCGCCCTTGGCGAAGATCGGTGGCAAGGGCTTGTTCGTCAAAGAGTTGGAAACCGCTCTGCTGGAGCAGCAGGCCGACATCGCCGTGCATTCGATGAAAGATGTGCCGATGGACTTCCCCGAAGGCCTGGGCCTGTATTGCATCTGCGAGCGTGAAGATGCGCGCGATGCCTTCGTTTCCAACACCTATGCCAGCCTTGACGCGCTGCCAGCCGGCAGTGTGGTCGGCACGTCCAGCCTGCGCCGGCAGGCGCAACTGCTGGCGCGGCGGCCAGACCTGACCATCCATTTCCTGCGTGGCAACGTCAATACGCGCCTGGCCAAGCTCGATGCCGGCGAGTACGACGCCATTATCCTCGCCGCCGCCGGACTGATCCGCCTAGGCTTCGAAGCGCGTATCCGCGCTTCGATCAGTGTCGAAGACAGTCTGCCGGCTGGCGGCCAGGGCGCGGTGGGGATCGAATGCCGCACCGACGATGCCGAGATTCACGCCTTGCTCACCCCCCTGCATCACCGTGAAACGGCGCTGCGGGTGAGCGCCGAGCGGGCCTTGAACAAGCACCTCAACGGTGGCTGCCAGGTGCCCATCGCCTGCTACGCGATCCTCGAAGGCGAGCAGCTGTGGCTGCGCGGCCTGGTCGGTCAGCCCGACGGCAGCCTGCTGCTGCAGGCCGAACAGCGCGGCGCAGCGGCCGACGCCGAGCAGCTCGGTGTTGAGGTCGCCGAGGCGCTGCTGGCCCAGGGTGCAGCGGCAATTCTCAAGGCGGTGTATGGCGAGGCAGGCCACGCGTGAGCGGCTGGCGCCTGCTGCTGACCCGCCCGGCGGACGAGTGTGTGGCGTTGGCCGCGCAGTTGGCCGAGCAGGGGGTAGCGTCCAGCAGTTTGCCGTTGCTGACCATTGAGCCTCTGCCGGACACCGCGTCGCAGCAGGCCTGTCTGCAGGACTTGGCGCGTTACAGTGCGGTGATCGTGGTCAGCAAGCCTGCGGCGCGCCTGGCGCTGCAGCGCATTGAGCAACATGCCGTGCCGATGCCGCCCGCGTTGCCCTGGTTCAGCGTCGGCGCGGCTACGGCCGAGATCCTCCAGGGTCATGGCCTCACGGTGCACTATCCGGCCAGCGGCGATGACAGCGAAGCCCTGCTGGCGCTACCTGAGCTGCAGCAGGCACTGACCCAGGCGCCCTCGCCGCGGGTGCTGATCCTGCGCGGCGAGAGTGGGCGCGAGTTGCTGGCCGAGCGCCTGGGCGCCATGGGTGTGCAGGTCGACTACCTGGCGTTGTACCGACGCAGCTGTCCCACGTACCCTGCTGCGACCCTGGCGCAGTGCATCCAGGCGGAACGCCTGAATGGCCTGGTGGTCAGCAGTGGGCAGGGTTTTACCCATTTGCATGACCTGGCAGGCGACGCCTGGGAGCAACTGCGGCGTCTGCCGCTGTTTGTGCCCAGCTCGAGGGTGGCCGAAATGGCCCGCGCCGTCGGTGCCGAAACTGTTGTGGATTGTCGAGGCGCCAACGCCTCTGCCTTGCTGGCGGCGTTGCAGGCGCAACCTGCCCCGATCACTGACGCAAAGGATGGATACGTGAGCGAAACCACTGCCAAGCCGGCGGCGCATGACTTGCCGCCGCAACCCGATAGTGTGACCGAACCGCCTGTGGCCAAACCGGTCAGCCCGCCGCCCAGTGACAAGACGCCGCGGGGTAATGGCCTGGCGTTGTTCGCCCTGTTGATTGCCGCTGCCGGTCTCGCCGCTGGCGCCTGGGGCACTTGGCAGGTGCGTGCGCTGAGTGCTCAGAGCGCCGAGCAAGTGGCCCAGATCGAGGCAAGCCGCAGCGATAGCCAAGCGCTCGGCCAGCAGCTGAAGCGTCTTGACGAGCGCCTGGCGCAGTTGCCCAGCGCTGCAGAGCTCGATACGCGGCAACGCCTGCTTGCGCAACTGCAGGGTGATCAGCAGTTGCTCAACCAGCGTCTGGAAACCGTCCTGGGAGCCAGTCGGCAGGACTGGCGCCTGGCCGAGGCCGAGCATTTGCTGCGCCTGGCCAGCCTGCGCTTGTCGGCCCTGCAGGACGTCAACAGCGCCGAGGCGCTGGTCAATGCTGCCGACCAGATTCTCCGGGAGCAGAATGATCCGGCGGCCTTTGCTGCGCGTGAGCAGGTAGCGCGGGCCATGGAAGCCTTGCGTACCACCGTCGACCCCGACCGCACCGGCCTGTTTCTGCAGCTCGGTGCCCTGCGCGAGCAGGTCGCCGACCTCAATGCCCTGACCCCGACCCTCGCCGGTGAAGGCGGCGTGCTCGAAGAGCTGGCTGCTCAGGATACTTCCGGCAGTTGGTGGTCCAACGCCTTGCAGCGCCTGTCGCAGTACATCCGTATCGAGGTGGGCAATGACGAGGTCATTCGCCCTGTGCTGGCTGGGCAGAACCTGACCCAGGTGCGTCTGGCCCTGGGCCTGGCCCTGGAGCAGGCCCAGTGGGGCGCGCTGCACGGCGAGACCGGCGTCTATCAGCAGGCCCTGAAGCAGGCCAAGGATATTCTCGCCACCAGTTTCGACCAGCAGAACCCCGCGAGTCGGGCATTGCTGGCTCGCCTGAGTGCGCTCGAAAGCCAGCCAATCGAGGTGCAGGTCCCCGATCTGGCGCCCGCCCTAGGCGCTGTGCAGGCCTATATCGAGCAGAAGCACAGCATGCGCGAAACGGCACAAGGCGCTGCCGAGGCCGCCGATGAGGCGAGCACGGAGGACGCCCGGCCATGAAGCGGCTCTACTGGATTATCGGCCTGCTGCTGGTCTGTGCCGGCCTGGCCCTGCTTGCCCAGGCGATTGCGGCTCACCCAGGCTACGTGTTGTTTGCCTACCCAGGGTTCCGTTACGAGTCCGGTCTGTGGGTGTTTCTTGCTTTGCTGGTGGTGCTGGGCCTGGTGCTCTACCTGTTGCGCCTGCTGCTGGGCCTGACTATCACCAGCGGTGGTCTGGTCAACCCTTGGTCGCGTTTGCACCGGCGCCGGCGCGTGCGTCAGGCGTCCCGTGAGGGCGTCATCGAGTTGGTCGAAGGGCGCTGGGCCCGGGCGCAGCGACATCTGGAGCGCGCGGCGCAAGACGATCCTCAACCGTTGATGCACTACCTGGGCGCCGCCCGTGCCGCCAATCACCAGGGCCTGTACAACGAGCGCGATGCGCTGCTCGAAAAGGCCCTGATCCGTCAGCCAAAAGCCGAGTTGGGTATTGCCCTGACCCATGCCGAGTTGCAACAGAGCAGCGGACAATTGCTGGAGGCCGCGCAGACCCTGGAGGCCATGCGCACGCGCCACCCGCGCCATCACCTGGTGTTGCAGCGCTTGCAGCAACTCTATGTGGAGACTGGCGCCTGGTCGGCACTGCTGGCCTTACTGCCTGATTTGCGCAAGGAAAAAGTCCTCGACGCAGATGCTTTGGCAGCCCTTGAGCGACGCGCGTGGCTGGGCTACCTGACGACCCTCGCACCGGCGCCGGATGAGGCGCCCGAGGCTGCACTGCTGGCCGCCTGGCAGCGCCTTTCCAACAGCCTGCGGCACGACCCGGAACTGCTGGTCGTGTACATCGAGCGCTTGCGTGAAGCGGGTGCCGAGGTTCAGGCCGAAGAAGTACTGCAGCAAGCGCTCAAGCGCCACTATGACCCGCATCTGGTGCGTCTCTACGGTCTGTTGCATGGGCGCGACCCCGCCAAGCAGCTGCAGTTGGCCGAGGGCTGGCTCAAGGACCATGGCGATGACCCAGCGTTGCGCCTGACCCTCGGCCGGCTGTGCCTGCATAACCAGCTCTGGGGCAAGGCCCGAGAGTATTTGGAGACCAGCCTGCTGCTTGAGCGTGACCCCGAGACCTGCGCCGAGCTGGCGCGTTTGCTGGCACACCTGGGCGATGTCGAGCAGAGCAATCAGCTGTTCCAGGAGGGGCTGGCCTTGCTCGATCGGCGTTTGGCTGGCTCCGTAGGCGTACCTGCCCGGGTGGACGGAGCGCCAGGAGAGTAATCCCGCGATACAGGAGCTGTGTATGCGTTACCTGACGATCTTCTGTCTGGCCTTATGGTTGGTTGGCTGCAGCAGCCCGCAGGTGCGCGACTATGCCGCCGAGCAGCCGCGCCTGGAGTTGTCCGACTATTTCAACGGCGAGCTGGAAGCCTGGGGTATGTTCCAGAACCGCTCGGGCGAGGTCGTTAAACGTTTTCATGTGGCCATGACCGGCACCTGGGAAGGGGATGTCGGCGTGCTGGACGAGCGCTTCACCTACAGCGACGGCACCACCGAGCGCCGCGTCTGGACACTGCGGCGTCAGGCGGACGGCAGCTGGCGCGGCACGGCGGGTGACGTAGTCGGCGAGGCGGTCGGTGAGGTGGCCGGCAATGCTCTGAACTGGCGCTATACCTTGCGCTTGCCGGTCGACGGCCGCACCTACGAGGTGCAGTTTGACGACTGGATGTACCTGATGGATGGGCGTGTCATGCTCAACCGGGCGCGCATGTCGAAGTGGGGGTTCTACCTGGGCGAGGTCACCCTGAGTTTCTCCAAACCGCTGGCATTGGATTAAACACCTGTATTAATTTTATCCCGGCGATGCCTTGATGGTGCCGTCGGTGGGGCATAATCTGGCCTCGCTCTTACGCCGTAAAGCCGACGTTATGGGCAAAGTTTTCAACACCAGTGAACCGATTGACAAAAAATCGTCTCGGATCGGACGGATAAAACGGCAACGCCGATAAGGGAAGTGAGGTCATCATGCTCGAGAGCTGCAAGAACGCCCAGGAACGCTGGGGAGGGGTGAACCTGCTGATCGATCGCTGGTTGCAGGAGCGTCGTGAAGTGGTCGCCGCCTATGCTGCCGCGTCCGCAGCCACGCCCGGTGAACATACCGAGGTGCTGCGCAGCTTCTGCGAAGTCCTTCTGGATTACGTCTCGGCGGGCCATTTCGAGGTGTACGAGCAACTCACCAGCGAAGCCAAGGCCTTTGGTGATACGCGCGGCCTGGACCTGGCTCAGCGCCTCTACCCGCGCATCGAGGCCACCACCGAATCCGCCCTGGCCTTCAATGACCGTTGCGATGCTGGCGCCGACTGCGCCGCCTTGCTCGATGAACTCAAACACCTGGGTCAGCTGTTGCGCGAGCGTTTCGAGCTTGAAGACTGCCTGATCGAAGTGCTGCATAACGCTCATCAGGAGCAAGCCACCGCCACTTCCTGAGGCGCTATTACTCGCGGGTGTCGAGCAGCTCCAGCTCGAACACCAGCGGGGCGTAAGGGGCAATCAGATCACCAGCGCCTTCTGCGCCATAGGCTTGTGCCGAGGGAATCACCAGTTGCCAGCGCGAGCCCACTGGCATTTGCTGCAGCGCGCTGCGCCAGCCGGCAATCACGCTTTCCAGGCGAAACCACAAGGCTTCCCTGCTCTCATCAAACAGACTGCCATCGGCTAACCAGCCGCGGTAGCGCACCTGTACCCGGCTGTCCGGACCGGGCAGGGCGCCCTTGCCGCGTTGCAGTTCGCGGACCAGTACACCATCTTCCAGTTTGCGTGTCCCTGGCCGGGCTTGTTCCTCAGCCAGAAAGCGCTGCTCATTCTGTTGCGCCTGGTCGCTGGCAGCGTTGCGGCTGCTCAGCTGCGCCTCATGGGCGGCGAGCAGCGCCTCGATACGTGCCTGCTGCAGACGCAGCGGCTCACCGCGGTATGCCTGGGCCAGGCCATCCAGCAAGGCTTGCAGTTGCAGGTCCGGCACCTCGCGCTGCAGGCGTTCGCCCAGCCGCGCGCCTAGGCTATAGGCCAGATCCTGTGCGTCGTCGGCGGCGTGAGCCAGGCTTGCCAGCAGGCTCGTCAACAGTAACAGGGCGCGCAACATGGGGCGGCTTCCTCTGGTTTCGATACAGCCGAGTATGCCAGGCCGGACCAGTTTTTACGGCGCTGGCAGGTGATCAAACGCAGGGATAGTATGGCGGCACCCCAACTCGCCTGGAGTCCACTATGTCGACCAGCAAGCGTACCTCGAAAAAAACCGTCAACACCCCCTTGCACCTGCTGCAGCAGTTGTCCGGCAGCCTGCTCGAGCACCTCGAGCAAGCCTGCGGTGAGGCGCAGGCCGATGCCGAGAAACTGCTCTCCAAGCTGGAGAAGCAGCGCGGCAGCGCCCAGGAAAAACTGCACAAGGCCCGTGAAAAGCTGCAAGCCGCTGCGGCTGCCGGCAAAGCCAAGGCACAGGTGAAAGCCAGAGGTGCTGCCGAAGAGCTCGAAGAGCTGCTGGACGTGCTCAAGGCGCGCCAGAGCCAGACGCGCACTTACATCGTCGAGCTCAAGCGTGATGCCCAACTCAGCCTCAAGCTGGCCCAGGGGATTGATAAGGTGCGCGATGCCGCAAGCAAGGCCCTGGCCGAGCGTGAGAAGCCGGCCGCCGAGGCCAAACCCGCGCGCAAGGCTGTGGTCAAACCCGCTGCCAAGGCATCCGCTGCCAAACCCGCTGCCACCCCGGCAACGTCTGACGCTGCAGTGCCCGCTGCTGCCAAGCCCCGTGCACGTCGTACGGTTGCAGCCAAGCCAGCAGCTGCCAAAGCACCAGCAGCCAAGGCAGCGGCCAAGCCTGCTGCGTCCAAACCCGCCACAGCTAAAATCGTTGCAGCGAAGCCAGCCACTGCTAAGCCTGTTGTAGCAAAGCCGAGCGCATCCAAACCGACAGCAGCTAAGCCCACTGCAGCTAAGCCGGCCACACCTAAGCCGGCCGCGTCCAAGCCCGCTGCGGTTAAGCCGACCGCGCCTAAGGCGACCCCTGCCAAGCCGCGCAAGCCGGCCGCTGCCAAGGCTGTTACGCCTGAAGCGCCGATGGCAACGCCCACTGACGCGCCCGTCGTCAGCTAAGCGCGGCGGCGTTTAGGTCGGTCAGCGCCTGCTGATCGGCGGCTGTCAGATCATCCGGCGCCAAGGCCTGAATCCAGGCGCCGGATGAGCCTTCCTGGTCATCGCTCCAGCCTTGGCTGCAGGCGGCCAGACGCTGCAGTTGCAGGCGCTCGGCATCCAACTCGAGACGTTTGACCGTCTCGCGCAGCACGCCCAACTCGGCATCCTGCAGGGCGCCCATCTTCCAGCGTTGACGCAGCGCGCGCAGCGGCCCCACCACCTCCTTTTGCCAGCCATGCGCGCAGTCGCGCAGTTGCGCCACCCGTGCCGGCGTGCAGGCCAGGTTGCGCTGCTGCAGCCAGGCCGCGCACAACAGCAGGCAGACATCGGCACCGCGGCTTTGCAGGTGCAGGCACGCGGCTTCGACGCCGGGGCGTTGGTACAGGTTTTCGGCGAAGGGCCACAGATCAGGCTGCATGGTGCTTTCCGCGATTGCGGCGGGCGACTCTGGTAGACTCCGCCGCCATTATGATTCGACTCCAGAACCTCACTTTACAGCGTGGTCCGCAACGTCTGCTAGAAGCGGCCGAGCTGACCCTGCACGCCGGCCATAAAGCCGGTCTGATCGGCGCCAACGGTGCCGGCAAATCCAGCCTGTTCGCGCTGCTGCGCCACGAACTGACGCCGGACGCGGGCGACTGCCTGCTGCCGGCCGACTGGCGTATCGCGCACATGCGCCAGGAGATCGACGACCTGGAGCGCTTGGCGGTCGAGTATGTACTCGACGGCGATCACCTGCTGCGTCAGGTCCAGCGTGACCTGGCAGCCGCCGAAGCCGCCCAGGACGGCGCAGCCATTGCCCGCCTGCATACCGAGCTGGACAGCGCCGATGGCTACACCGCCGATGCGCGGGCGCGCCGTCTGCTGGCCGGGCTGGGCTTCGAGCATGGGCAGATGGACCGTCGCGTCGGTGATTTCTCCGGCGGCTGGCGCATGCGCCTGAACCTGGCCCAGGCGCTGATGTGCCCCTCGGACCTGTTGCTGCTCGATGAGCCGACCAACCACCTCGACCTCGACGCCATCCTCTGGCTTGAAGGCTGGCTGAAAAGCTACCCCGGCACCTTACTGCTGATCTCCCACGACCGCGATTTTCTCGACAGCGTGGTCGACCATGTCGCGCACCTCGATCAGCAGAAGCTGACTCTGTACCGCGGCGGTTACTCGGCGTTCGAGCGCACCCGTGCCGAACGCCTGGCGCAGCAGCAGCAGGCTTACGAGAAGCAGCAAGCGCAGCGCGCGCACATGGAAAAATACATCGCCCGCTTCAAGGCGCAGGCGACCAAGGCACGCCAGGCACAGAGCCGGATCAAGGCGCTCGAGCGTATGGAGGAGCTGACCGCTGCCCATGTCGATTCGCCGTTCGACTTCAGCTTCCGTGAGGCCGACAAACTCTCCAGTCCGCTGCTCGACCTCGACCAGGCGCGCCTGGGCTATGGCGACAAAGTGGTGCTCGAACAGGTCAAGCTCAACCTCACGCCGGGCGCACGCCTGGGCCTGCTCGGGCCAAACGGCGCGGGCAAGTCGACCCTGATCAAGAACCTCGCCGCCGAGCTGGTGCCGCTGAGCGGGCACCTGCGCCGCGGCGAGAACCTGGTGGTCGGTTATTTCGCCCAGCATCAACTCGACGCGCTGGACGACAAGGCCAGTCCGCTGCTGCATTTCCAGCGCCTGGCGCCGACTGAGCGCGAGCAGACCCTGCGCGATTTCCTCGGTGGCTTCGACTTCCGCGGCCCGCGCTGTGACGAGCCGGTGCTGAACTTCTCCGGCGGCGAGAAAGCCCGCCTGGCCCTGGCGCTGATTGCCTGGGGCAAGCCCAACCTGTTGCTGCTCGACGAACCGACCAACCACCTGGACCTGGAAATGCGCCTGGCCCTGACCATGGCCTTGCAGGAGTTCAGCGGCGCGGTGGTGGTGGTCTCCCACGACCGTCACCTGCTCAAGAGCACCACCGACGAGTTTCTTCTGGTCGCCGATGGCCGGGTGCAGCCATTCGATGGTGACCTTGATGACTACGCCCGCTGGCTGATCGACTACCGCGCCCGCCAGGCGCCGGTCAGCAGCAGTGACGCCAGCGTCGACAAGACCGACAAGCGCGCTCAGCGCCAGGCGGCTGCGGCCCTGCGTCAGCAACTCGCCCCGCACAAACGCGAGGCCGACAAGCTGGAAAAAGAGCTGGGCCAGGTACAGGAGAAGCTGGCGCAGGTGGAAACCCGCTTGGGTGACGCCGGACTCTACGAGGCGCCGCGCAAGGAGGAGCTGCGCGTGGCGTTGGCTGAGCAGGCGCAACTCAAGAGCCGCGAAGCCGATCTTGAAGAGCGCTGGCTGGAGGCGCTGGAAACCCTGGAGGGGTTGCAACGCGCATTGGAGGAGGCGACATGAACCTGGACATGATCAACTGGCAATGGATCACCCTGTGGAGCGAACCGCTGCTGCGCACCGGCCAGGTCGTCCTGATTCTGCTTGCCGCCTGGCTGGTGCAGCGCCTGCTCACCCGTGGGATCAGCAGCCTGGGCGCGCGCTACCCGCAACTGCCGCCGGAGTTGATGATTCCGCTGCGTGGCGCGGTGCGCTGGCTGATTATGGGCAGTGCCTTCATGCTGGTGCTCGAGCGCCTGGGCGTTTCCGCTCAGGTTCTGTGGACCGCGCTGACCGGTTTTATTGCGGTGGCGGCGGTGGCCTTCTTCGCCATCTGGAGCGTGCTGTCGAACCTGTTCTGCGCGCTGCTGATCTTCACTCTCAACCCGTTTCGCATCGGTGAGTGCGTCGAGGTACTGGAAACTGCCGACAAGCCTGGCGTGCGCGGCCGGGTGCTGGCGATCAACCTGTTCTACACCACCCTGGAAGACCTTACCGGTGATGCGCCGGGGACCTGGGTGCAGATCCCCAACAGCCTGTTCTTCCAGAAAGCCGTACGCCGTTGGCGCAATGGTGAACTGCCGACTGCACGTCCTCGCATCGAGGGCTGAGCCCGGCTTGCACCGAAACGCCAACAGCCCCTAAGCTCGCCATTACGGTCGTCGGCCCTCCGTGTCGGCGCGTATCAAGACCTTGAGGTGTACGGTGGCGCTCGAAACCTGGCTCGCATTCCTGGTGGCCTGTTGGATCATCAGCCTGTCCCCTGGCGCGGGGGCCATTGCCTCGATGTCCGCCGGGCTGCAGTACGGCTTCTGGCGCGGCTACTGGAATGCCCTGGGGCTGCAACTGGGGCTGGCGCTGCAGATTGTCATCGTCGCCGCAGGCGTCGGGGCGACTCTGGCGGCCTCCGAGTTGGCATTTACCCTGATCAAGTGGTTCGGCGTGCTGTACTTGCTGTATCTGGGCTATCGCCAGTGGCGAGCGCTGCCCAGCGATATGCAGGCGCCTGCCGAGCAGCGCCCGATTGGCCGGCCGCTGACCCTGGTGCTGCGCGGGTTTCTGGTCAACTTCAGCAACCCCAAGGCCATCGTCTTTATGCTCGCGGTACTGCCGCAGTTCATCGATCCACAGGCACCGCTGCTGGCGCAATACCTGGTGATTGGCGTGACCATGATCGTGGTCGACCTGATCGTCATGGCGGGCTACACCGGCCTCGCTGCGCGAGTCCTGCGTGCACTGCGCACACCGGGTCAGCAACGCTTGATGAACCGCACCTTCGGTGTGCTGTTCATGGCCGCTGCCGGGCTGTTGGCTACGGTGCGCCGGGCTGCCGCCTAACAGGTATTACCAAGGGATGGCGCTGCCATCCCAGGCCCAGAATGTACCGCTTTGCTCCGGCCCGTGCTGCTCGACCAGCGCGAGCAGCTGCGTGGCGGCAAACTCGGTGGTAAACAGCTTTTCGGCCGGCACGTTGGCCTGGAAGGGCTTGGACAGCTCGGTGTCGGTGGTGCCGGGGTGCAGGGAAAGCACGCAGCTGTTTGGGTTGAGCCGGTGCAGTTCGATGCTCGCGGTGTGCAGCAACTGGTTAAGCGCGGCCTTGCTGGCGCGGTAGCTGTACCAGCCACCCAGGCGATTGTCGGCAATCGAACCGACCCGTGCCGACAGCGCCGCTACGCGGCAGGGGTGACGGCCGCGCAGCAGCGGCAGCAGGTGCTTGAGCAGCAGAATGGGGGCGAAAGCGTTGGCCTGAAAGGTCGCCTGCAGGCCAGCCAGGTCCAGTTGCGTCAGCCCCTTTTCTGCTTTGGCCGCGCCGCCTTGCAGCACGCCGGTGGTACATAGCAGTAGATGCAGACGCGGAGTCAGGGCTCCCACCTCGGCGGCTAAGCCGGCGAGGGCGGTCTCGTCGCTGGCATCGACATCCAGGCAGCGTAAGCGCTCACCCTGCTGTGCCTGCAGTTGCGCAAGCTCGACAGACTGCGACGCCTGGCGCGCCACCGCCCAGACACGGCCGACCTCAGGACGCGCCAGCAGTTGCCGGGTCATGGCCAGGCCGATCCCGCGGCTGGCGCCGCATACCAGTACCTGAGCCGGTTCTTCCAGGTGTTGCAAGAGCGTCATCGAATCTCTCCTATCTAGGTGCGGCATTCTGCCGCGCGCAGGCGTCGATCAATGGTTGAGGAAAATAGTTAGCAGGGTAACAATTCAATGCCACCCATTCGTATTTGGGATCGACTCCTATATGAACCCCGTATTGCGTTTTTTCAGCTGGCTGATGCTGTCCGTACTGGCCTTGTGCAGCCTGGCTGTCCTGGCCGACCCTGTTGAGGGTGCCACCCAGGCCCTGCATCTGCTCGGCTACCTGGGCGCCGATTACCCGGCCGCCGTTGCCGAAGGCCGCATCATTGATGATGGCGAGTACCGCGAACAACTCGAATTTCTCACTGTACTGCAAGGCCTGATCGTTGCGCTGCCGGCGCGTGATCAGCAGCCGGCACTGCAACAGGACGCCATAACGCTGCGCCAGGCGGTCGAGCAACGTGCCGAGGGCGCTGCCGTAGCGGCCCAGGCCCGGCAGCTGGCCACGCATCTGGCGCAAGCCTATGGCGTCAGCCAAACCCCGACCCTCACCCCGGACCCTGCGCGGGGTGCACCGTTGTTCGCCCAGCATTGCAGCATTTGCCATGGCACCACAGGTGCTGGCGACGGGCCGGCGGGCATTGGTCTGGAGCCGCCCCCGGCCAACCTGCGCGACGTAGCACGGCTGGACCGGCTGAGCCTCTACGATCTCTACAGCACCATCGGCCTGGGCATCGACGGCACCGATATGGCGGCGTTCGCCGACCAGCTCGATGAGCGTCAGCGCTGGGACCTGGCCAGCTATATCGCCGGTTTCACCGCCGACCCCAGCGTCCAAGGTGCCGCGCTGCCTCTGACTGTCCTGGCCGGGCGCACGCCGCAGGAGATGGCCTTGGAGCAGGGCGAGGCCGCTGCCGCGCTGTTACGCGCCCAGCGCGCTCAGCCCCCGGCGCCGCAGCGTGGGCCTGCACAGTTGATCGAGTACACCCGTGCAACCCTGGAACAGAGTCTGGCCGCCTACCGCGCCGGCGATCACGAACAGGCCTATGACCTGTCCGTGGGCGCTTACCTGGAGGGCTTCGAGCTGGTCGAAAGCGCCCTGGACAACCTCGATGCGGCGCAGCGCAAGACCACCGAACGAGCGCTGATGGCTTATCGACAAGCGTTGCAGGACGGTTTGTCGGTGCCCCAGGCGGCGCAGCGTCTGGAGCAGGCCAAGGCCGAGCTGGCGACCTCTGCCGCGTTGCTCGACAGCGATGGCCTGTCGGCCTCGCTGAGCTTCGTTTCCAGCTTGTTGATTCTGCTGCGCGAGGGCCTGGAGGCGATTCTGGTGCTGGCGGCGATCCTTGCGTTTCTGCGCAATACCGGCCAGCAAGCGGCGGTGCGCAGCGTGCATGTCGGCTGGGGCCTGGCACTGCTGGCGGGCGTTGGCACCTGGGCATTGGCGGCGTATCTGATCGACGTTAGCGGCGCCCAGCGTGAGCTGCTCGAAGGCATCACCGCGCTGTTCGCCAGCGTCATGGTGCTTTGGCTCGGCGTGTGGATGCACGACCGTCGCCATGCGGCGGCCTGGCAGGATTACATCAAGAGCAGCCTGGTCGGTGGCGGGGGGCGGTTCGGCTTTGCCCTGCTGGCGTTCTTCTCGGTTTATCGCGAGCTGTTCGAGGTCATCCTGTTTTACGAAACCCTCTGGCTGCAGGCCGGCCCCCAGGGACACAGCATGGTCCTGGCAGGCGCCGCGGCAGCGCTGGTGCTGCTGCTCGGCCTGGCCTGGGTGATCCTGCGTGGCTCGCGCAAGCTGCCGCTGGCAACCTTCTTTGGCATCAACGCCGTGTTGCTCTGCGTGCTCTCCGTAGTCTTCGCCGGGCACGGTGTGGCGGCCTTGCAGGAAGCCGGGGTGATGGGCACGCGGCCAGTGGCGTTCTTCGAGTTCGACTGGCTGGGGATTCACGACGATGCCTACAGCCTCTCGGCGCAGGCCGCGGCCTTGGCGGCCATTGCGCTGCTGTATGGGCGTAGCTGGCTGGGCGAGCGTCGCCGTCTGGCGCGGGCCGACGCTTAAGCACGGGGCGCGCCGGCATGGCTTATCATGCCGGCTTTGCCTCCCATAACGGTGAATAGCGTGCGCGTCTGGATTGATGCCGACGCCTGCCCGCGCCCCGCGCGCGATCAGGTGGTCAAGTTCGCCCTCAAGCGGGGCTTCGAAGTGGTGCTGGTGGCCGGGCAGGCGGTGGCGCGGCCGGCCTTCACCTGTGTTCGCCTGATCGTGGTGCCCAGCGGCCCGGATGCGGCCGACGATTACCTGGTCGAGCATGCAGTGCGCGGTGAGCTGGTGATCTGCAGCGATGTGCCTTTGGCCGATCGTTTGGTCAAGCAGGGTGTCGCTGTGCTCGACCCACGTGGGCGCGAGTTCGACGAGCGCAACATTGGCGAGCGCCTGGCCGTGCGCAACCTGTTCACCGAACTGCGCGAGCAGGGTCAGGCCGGCGGTGGGCAGGCACCCTATGGCGAGAAGGACCGCCAGGCGTTCGCCAATGCTCTGGACCGTATTCTGACTCGGCTGAGCCGCGCCGCCGGCTAGTTGCTCAACCGCACAGGTAGGTGCCGGTGCCCACTGCGACCAGGGTGCCATCGTCACTGTGCAGCTCACTGCGTACCACCGCAACCTTGTTGCCAGAACGTAGCAGCACGGCGTTGGCGATAAAGCGCTGGCCCCGGCCGGGGCGCAGGTAATCCACCCGCAGGTCGATGGTGCCGAGTTTCGACAGGCGCGCCATGCGTTCGGCCGGGCTCAGGTGCTGGTGCCGCTCGAAGGCGCCGATCAGCGCCATGGCGCCGCCCGCCACGTCCAGCAGTGATGAAATCACCCCGCCATGCAGGATGCCGTGGACGAAGTTACCGATCAGCGCATCCTGCATCGGCAGGCTCATCAGCACGCGCTGCTCGGACAGCGTGTCGATCTGAATGCCCAGCAGACGATTGAAGGGAATGCGCTCGAAGAACGCCTGCACGGCATCCACGAGTTCAGGGGTGAGTTCAAAGGGGCGTTGAGTCATGGCAGCGTCCTGGCGGGTCTGCCTGCACGCTGCCGCAGTGCGCCAGGGATTGCCAGAGGCGCGGCCGGAGTGCCGCGCGCATTGGCGCAAATGGCTCCCTAGTATCGTGACCCTAGGCGTGGGTCAGCTCAAGCACCCGATCGACCAGCTTGTAGATGCCCGAGGCCGCTTCACTGATCGACTGCGCAACCATGTAGGCCGGCGTGGTGACCAGCTTGTGACGGCTGTCCTCGACGATGTCGTGCACATCGCACTCTTGATGCTCGGCACCCATGGCGGTCAGGGTGGCCGCGGTGTCGGCGTCATTGCCGATGGTGCACAGCACACCCTGGCCGAAGAAGCGCGCAGCCAGGGCGGGGCTGATGCACATAAGACCGACCGGCTTGCTGGCCTGGACGAAGCCCTGCACCGCGCTCAGCACATCGGCCTGGACCTGGCAGTTGGCGCCGCTGGTGGCGAAGTCGGAGAGGTTCTTTGCCACGCCAAAGCCGCCGGGCATGATCAGCGCATCGAAGTCCTTGGCGTGCAGTTCGCGTACATCGCGAACCTGGCCGCGAGCGATACGCGCGGACTCCACCAGCACATTGCGCGTGCCGTCCTGCTCATCGCCGCTGTAGTGATCGACCACGTGCAGTTGCGCGATGTCGGGGGCAAAGCACTGCACCTCGGCACCACGCTGGTCCAGGCGCAGCAAGGTGATCACGCTTTCGTGGATCTCGGCGCCATCGTAGACACCGCAGCCGGACAGAATCACTGCCACTTTCTTTTTCATTGCGTACTCCTTGATCGGGCTTGGCCGGCTGCCTGAAGGGTCAGGCGTTCGCAGGCCGGGGCATCGGGTGGGGTGGCGGGCGTTTGCTGCTGATCACCTTCATTCGACTGGGCGTGCGGGCAATTGTTGCAACGCCCTTGCTAGGCAGCATAAACCAGGCCGTGAGGCGCTGCTTAGGGTCTGTTCCCGTTTCGTCGTAAGCCGCGTCGCTGCGAAAAATCTCGCCAGGCTAGGCGGAGGACGCAGGGAATGGTTACTCCCTTGCCAAGTCCTCCAACACCGCATGGCGAGATTTTGCGCGCAACCCGAAGGGCCGGGCCCGTTTTAGCGCGATGCGGCGTTTCTCGATGGCTCATTTAGCCGGCTAAACTTCGCATCTCGTGCCTTGCCTCGCGCTAAAACTGGCTCCGGCGCGGCCGCGAACGAAACGGGAACAGACCCTAGTCCTGGCTACGGCGCATGCGGCGGTACAACCAGAGGCTGATGCCCAGCAATACCAGGGCGCCCAGCAGAAGTAACTGAGCATCGCGCATATCGCCGAGCAGCGCCTCAAGCGCAGCGCCGATATGGTAGGCGGCCAGGCCTAGCGCTGCGGCCCACAGGCCAGCGCCGATGGCGGTGAGGACCAGGTAGCGGCCCCAGGGGTAGCCGGTCAGGCCAAGGGCGACCGGCATCACGGTGCGCAAGCCGTAGATGAAACGAAAGCACAGCACCCATAAATCGGGGTGGCGTCGCACCAGGGGCAGGGTCTTGTCGGCCAGAGCTTGCCAGCGCGGCCGGCGGGCGAGGATGCGGCGGCCATGGCGGCGCCCGAGAAAGTACCAGAACTGATCGCTGGCATAGGTGCCAAGAAAGGCCAGGATCATCACCGGCTCGATTTCCAGATAGCCGCGTAGTGCCAGGTAGGCGGCCAGCACCAGCGACATTTCACCTTCCAGAAAGGCGCCGAGAAACACGGCGGGGTAACCGAAGTGCTGTAGAAAAGCTTCGAGCATGGGGTGTGACCCAGTGGATTAGCGCGCAAGGGTACTCCGTTGCCCGCGTGCGGAAAACTCTGTCTCGCGCTGCCCCGATGATGGGGTTAGGGTCTG
>JAHJYA010000094.1 GCA_018826895.1 Gammaproteobacteria bacterium | reverse complement strand
CACCGCACTTCGTATCGATTTAAGAGACACACCATGGCAAATCGCGAAACTGGCACCGTCAAATGGTTCAACGATGAGAAAGGCTTCGGCTTCATTACCCCGACTAACGGCGGCGATGATCTCTTCGTTCACTTTAAAGCCATCCAAAGCGACGGTTTCAAAAGCCTGAAAGAAGGCCAGACTGTTACCTACGTGGCCGCTCGCGGTCAGAAAGGTATGCAAGCTGAAGAGGTACAGGTGGCCTAAGCCCCTGTCCTGTTTCAAAATAAACCCCGCGCTCGCGGGGTTTGTTTTGTCTGCTATTTGTCGCTTACGGCAATCTTATAAGCCCATCTGCTTGCTGATAATCTCGTTCATGATTTCACGCGAGCCACCGCCAATCGAAAGAATGCGGTTGTCGCGGTAAAGCCGCTCCACCAGGCTTTCGCGCATATAGCCCATGCCGCCCATGATCTGCACCGCATCGTAGGTCAGACGGTCAGCGACATCAGTGGCGAAATTCTTGGCCATGGATATTTCCTTGATCACACTTTTGCCAGCCGCCATCTGCGCCGCCTGGCGATAAGTGAACTCGCGCGACACTTCCAGCTGGGTCGCCATTTCCGCAAGCCGATGCTTGAGCACCTGGAACTTGCCAATGGGCTTACCAAAGGCTTCGCGCTCCCTGGCCCATCTCAAGGCCTCTTCGAGCGCCAGTTGCGCCGTCATATTGGCCATGATCGCCAGCGACAGACGTTCGCTCTGGAAGTTGGCCATGATCCCGGCAAAGCCCATGTTCTCCACGCCGATCAGATTGTCTAGCGGCACGCGGCAGTCATCGAAGAACAGCTCGGCCGTGTCCGATGCCCACCAGCCCATTTTTTTCAGTTGCCGGCCGACGCTGAAACCTGGTGTTCCCTTCTCGATCAGCAACAGGCTGACGCCGCCGAAACCTTCGCCGCCCGTACGCACCGCGACCGTGTAGTAGTCCGCCCGCACACCACTGGTGATAAAGGTCTTGCTACCGCTTACCCGGTAGAACTCACCTTCGCGAACGGCACGCGTCTTGAGATTGGCCACATCCGAGCCGCCAGAGGGCTCGGTGACAGCCAGCGCCATGATCTTCTCGCCAGCCAGCACCTGCGGCACCACTTGCTCGCGCAACGCAGGCTTGGCCCACTTGAGCACCGGCGGCAAACCGATATCCAGCGAGCCCAGGCCTGCAACCAGACCGCCCGAGCCACTGCGCATCAGCTCCTCGCTGGCCGCGACCTTGGCGAAAAGATCACCCTCATGACTGCCGCCATACTGTTCGGGATAACCGATACCGAGAATGCCGGCAGCACCGGCCTTGCGATACAGCTCACGGGGAAACGACTCAGCCTCTTCCCACTCATCGATATGCGGCAGGATCTCGCGCTCGACAAAGCGTCGCACCGAATCACGCACCAGCTGGTGAGTCTCGTCGAAATAATCGGGCAAGGCAGGCATGGGCGACTCCATTAGCGGATAGGCCCACAAACTAACCGAGCGCTTGCTTGGCTAGCAAGACAGGAGATCAGCCAGAAACCACGCCAGATACGCCTAGGGCCAGCGCATCCACTGCGCAGCCGACGGAATCAGACGACGATCGGCCGTCGCCCGGCAATCGAATGAGCCAAGGTACCGCCATCGACAAGCTCCAGCTCGCCGCCCAGCGGCATACCATGGGCAATGCGCGAGGCGATCAGGCCCTTGTTGGCCAACAACTGGGCAATGTAATGGGCAGTGGCTTCGCCTTCGACAGTTGGGTTGGTCGCCAGAATGACCTCACTGAACGCACCCGCTTCGATACGTGCGAGCAAATCAGGGATGCCGATAGCCTCGGGACCAAGGCCATCAAGGGGCGACAGGTGCCCCTTGAGCACGAAGTAACGCCCGCGAAAACCGGTGTGCTCGACGGCGTAAACATCCATCGGCCCTTCGACCACACACAGCAGGCTGTCGTCGCGGCGTGGGTCCAGACACAGGTGACAGACCTCATCCTCACTCAGGCTGCGACACTGCCGACAATGACCGACCCCTTCCATCGCCTGGGTGAGCGCCTGCGCCAGGCGCAATGCGCCACTGCGATCGCGCTCGAGCATCTGCAGGGCCATGCGCTGCGCAGTCTTCTGGCCAACGCCGGGGAGAATACGCAGAGAGTCGATCAATTGGCGGATCAGCGGGCTGAAACTCATGGTGTTCCTACAGATTGGTAGCCCGAATGCAATCCGGGGCAACAAGACATACAACACGCCCGGATTGCATCCGGGCTACGCAGCGAATCAGATCGCCATTCGACCGACCCGACACATGCGATCGACTCGCTAAGAGTGGCGATCAGGCGGCGTGCAGGGCAAGGCGCCGGTGGACGAGGAGCCGCAGTGTGCTGGAGCACATGAGGACTCTGAGTTCACCGGCAACGCCGCCATGTGCGTCGACTGGACGGCACGGGGTCTGTCAGAAGGGCATTTTGAAGCCGGGGGGCAGCTGCATCCCTGCCGTCATCCCGGACATTTTGTCCTGGCTGTTCTGCTCGATCTTGCGCACGGCATCGTTGACTGCAGCAGCGATGAGGTCTTCGAGGATTTCCTTGTCTTCCTGCATCAGGCTGTCATCCAGGCTGACGCGTTTGACGTCGTGACGACCGGTCATTACCACGCTGACCAGGCCCGCACCGGATTGCCCGGTGACCTCGGCATTAGCCAACTCTTCCTGCATCTTCTGCATTTTTTCCTGCATCTGCTGAGCCTGCTTCATCAGGCCGGCCATTCCACCTTTCATCATGGTGCGAGTTCCTCGTAATCAGGGGTTAACGGCGGGATCAAAAGGTTCGATGCTGTCCGCGCGAATCACGGCACCGAACTGCTGAATCATCTGCTGTACCAGCGGGTCGCTCTGGATTGAGGTCTCAGCCTCACGCTGGCGGTTGGCCCGGCGGCGCGCTGCCGCCTGCGCCGGGGTTTCCTGCTCAGGGGTACGCAATTCGATCTGCAGATCAATCGCGCGCCCCAGGTGTTGGTTCAGTGCATCGTTGAGGCGGCGCTGCTGTGTCGGGTTGAACAGTGCGCTGTGCCCAGGATCAAGGTGCAGCGACCAACGATCACCCTCAACCGCGACCAGCGTGCAATTGGCGCCAATGCTGCCGGTCATGCCCGACAAGCCCAGAGCAGGAAACAGCTCCAACCAATCGGCCGCCAGGCCTGTAGCGGGCTGCGCAGCCGGGGCCGGTTCTGCTTCCTGCTCAGGCGCGACCGCCTCGAAATCGTAGTCGAGTGCCTCGGCACTCATCTCCACATAATCATAATCGCCGGGGGGCGGCTCATCATCGGCGAACGGGACCTCCTCGCTCGCCACAGCCACAACCGGCATTTCGTCAGCCTCGGGGGCGGATACAGAAGCCGCTGCCACCTCAGGCGCAGACACGGCCGGCGCGGCTGGTTCTTCCCAGGGCAGATCAATCACGGGGCCAGGTGCAGGTATAGGTGCCTCGACCTCTGGCTCAGGTGTCGCCGGCGCAGCGTCTGCCACAGGTGCCTCAGCAGCAGGTTCAGCAGCAGCGCTGAGCTCGGCTTCAGGCACAGCGACAGGTGCGTCCTCTATTACAGCAGGCGAAGGCTCCGGAACGGCAGCAGGCAGCGTCTCCGGCACAGTGGCAACAGGAGCAACCGGCGGGCTTATTACCGCGCCGGCCACCGGTTTGTCCGTGGGATCAGCAGTGGCCTGGCTAATCCCCAGCGGCTTTAGCACCACCCTCGGCGCATCACCCGTATCTGCCGGTCGGAACGCCAACATGCGTAGCAGCAGCATCTCGAAGCCGCTGCGCGGGTCCGGCGCCAAGGGCAGGTCACGGCGGCCGATCAGGCCCATCTGGTAGTAGAACTGTACATCTTCGGCGGGCAGCGCCTCGGCCAGCCCCAGCACCCGCTCCCGATCGCCCTGCCCATTGTCCACAGCATCTGGCAACGCCTGAGCGATGGCCACGCGGTGCAATACGTTGAGTATTTCGGCGAGCACACCGTTCCAGTCCGGGCCCTGCTCGGCCAAGTGACGAACCGCCTCGATCAGCCCGCGAGCGTCGCCCTCAAGCAACGCCTGCAACACACCGTAGACCTGACCGTGATCGAGGGTGCCGAGCATTGCCCGCACGTCCGCCGCCAGTACCTTGCCTTCACCGAAGGCAATCGCCTGGTCGGTTAGGCTCATGGCGTCGCGCATCGAGCCATCAGCAGCGCGACCCAGCAGCCACAGCGCATCATTCTCGAACGGGATGTTCTCGGCAGTCAGGACATGATCCAGATGCTCGACCACCCGCTCGGGCGGCATGTTCTTCAGCGAGAACTGCAAGCAGCGCGACAGCACCGTGACGGGCAGCTTCTGTGGGTCCGTGGTGGCCAGCAGAAACTTCACATGGGGCGGTGGCTCTTCCAGGGTTTTGAGCAGCGCGTTGAACGAGCTGGTGGAGAGCATGTGCACTTCGTCGATCAGGTAGACCTTGAAGCGCCCGCGGCTCGGCGAATATTGCACGTTATCGAGCAGTTCGCGGGTGTCCTCGACCTTGGTACGGCTCGCCGCGTCCACCTCGATCAGGTCGACAAAACGCCCCTCGTCGATCTCCCGGCACACCGAGCAGACGCCACAGGGCGTCGAGCTGATACCGGTTTCGCAGTTCAGGCACTTGGCGATAATGCGTGCAATCGTGGTCTTGCCCACACCCCGCGTACCAGTAAACAGGTAGGCATGGTGCAGGCGCTGACTGTCGAGCGCATTGATCAATGCCTTGAGCACATGGGTCTGGCCGACCATTTCGCGGAACGAACGCGGACGCCATTTACGTGCAAGAACCTGATAACTCATTGAAAACCGTCGCGAGAGGAAAGCAAAAGTGGGCTAATCCTAGCGGAGCAACGGCCAAATTGCATCCGCAGACGCCTCGCTGGGCCAGACTGATGAATGGGCTGGTCATTATCCGGGCTTAAGCGTATGCTGCGCCCCGTTCGTACCACGCTGTAAGTCACCGAGCACTTCGTGCCCTCCTCGCTGGATTCCAAGCCTGCCCGCCCAGATCGATTCGATCTGACCCTGCGGCAACCGCTTCAGACCCCAACCTGCTGACTGATCTGGCCCTGCGCATTTGCGCCGACTCAGGCCCGCCTCCGACGTACCGACCGCGCCCAGGTTTCGCAACCGGAACTTTTGCGTGCAGTCCAGCTCCCATTGAATTAACGCCCTCGAGCTTTTTCGAGTGTTGGAGCTTTATCCGGCGCACTGATGCGCCTGCTTGTTTCAGGAACACAACACAATGACTACTCAACACCAAATCCAGGCTGCCATGCGCACCCTCACCCAAGCCTTTTCGCCATTCGATTGCCACATCATGGCCGCACGCAAAGGCAGCTTCAGCTTCACCATCGTCAACCAGGCAGGCATCGCCCGCCACAGTCAGCGCCTCTACCCCGGCCAGTACAGCGATGAATCGCTGCAGCAGGTCATTGAGCGCGCGCGTCAGTCGCTAACTGCCTGAGCAAAAAGGAACTTTATCCATCCACCGGCGTCGAAGGGGATCACCCTTACAGGATGGAGTACGGTCATGGATAACACGAACCAGCAGTTCGTCGAACAGTTGTTCGCCCCGCTACGCGCCACCTTCAGCAAACCTCGCCCGGACGGCAGCATTGTGCTGTCACTGCTCGGCGAGGCCGACACCACCGCTTACAGCCGCGTACTGAGTGTCACCCAGCTCAACGATGCGCAGGCATTTGCCCAGAGCCTGGAAGATATCCGCCTGGAGCTGGCCGTGCGCTCAGGCAGCATCCCTGCCGAAATGCGCAAAGCGCTCAAGGAGCAGGACAGCGTACTCAACTACCACGCCGCCTGACGCAGCACGCACAACTCAAGCCTCGCTTTCATGCGGGGCTTTTTTATGCGCGCACGCTTGATCAGCCGCGAGCTGTGACAGGGGATAAACTAAGATTTTCGACTAGCCGCCCGAACGGGCAAAGATGGAGGCGGACCTACCAGCCACACCCCGGCACACAATGTTCCCGCTGTGGCTGCTTCCTTCCGGATCTGACCAGGTTCACGGGTAATCGTTGCGGGGGGACCGGCAGGCCCACCATAACGCAGCTCACTAAGCAGCGAGCCGCGCCATTGTACCGGCTTGGCCTGAACTTACAACCGCTTCAAGCACTTAGCGCTGCAAACAGATCTACACACGAAAACGCCCGACTAACTGCGCCAGCCCCGTGGACAACTCTGACAGGTGCTGGCTGGCCCGCGAACTGCGCTCGGAAGTGGACGCCGCCTCGTTGGACAGTTCGCGAATATCGCTGATATTGCGAGCGATCTCCTCGGTCACGCTGCTCTGCTCTTCACAGGCCGTAGCGATCTGCGCCGCCATGTCGTTGATCCGCTGAACCGAGTCGCCGGTAACCGCCAGAGCCTGATCGACCCCAGCAGCCTGCTCGACACTTTCCCGCGCCCGAGTGCTACCGGAGTGCGTGGCCTTGACGGCATTCTGTACACCGACCTGCAGGCGCTGGATCATCTCCTGAATATCCTTGGTCGACTCCTGGGTACGCGCCGCCAAGGCCCTAACCTCGTCGGCTACCACGGCAAACCCACGCCCTTGCTCACCGGCTCGCGCCGCCTCGATAGCCGCATTGAGCGCCAGCAGATTGGTCTGTTCGGCAATCCCCTTGATCACCGCCAGCACCGCACCGATATTGGCGGCCTCCTGCTCCAGGGTCTGAATGCTGCTCGATGCACTCTCGACCTCGACGGCCAACTGGCGAATCGAGTGAATGGTGGCACCTACTACCCGCGCACCCTCGCGTGATTGCGTTTCTGCTTGTCGCGCAGCATCCGCAGCACTCTGAGCATTGCGCGCCACCTCATGCACCGCGGCCGTCATTTCGGTGGCCGCCGTACTAACCTGATCCACGGCTGCATGCTCACTGCTGATCAACTTATCGTTGGCGGCTGCCAAGCCAGCCAAGTTCTGCGCTGAATCGGCTACCTCGTCGGTCACACGACCGACTTCCTTGATCAATGGTTGCAGCTTGTCCAGAAAACGGTTGAACGCCAGACTCAGTTGCCCTAGCTCATCCCGTGAGCTGACATCCAGACGCACACGCAGGTCGCCATCGCCATCGGCAATCTGCTCGATGCGGTGCAACAGCGATTGCAGTGGGCGCGTCACCAAAATAGGGAAGCCAATCACCAGTACCAGGCAAAACAGCAGGCCGCCACTAATGATCAGACCTTGCTGCCAGCGCAAGGAGTCGCCCAAGGCAATCGCCGAGGCGCCTTCCTGTTGAGCCAAGGCATCCTCCATCTCACCCAGCTTGTCGATGGCATCGCGCATGCCCTCGAACTGCTCCTCGCTGGCGCCGAAGCTCAGCGCGCTGGCTGCTGCGGAGTCGCTGTCGCGCAGAGCCAGGACCTGCAACGAGGTCGCCTTCCAGCGCTCGAAGCCGCGATCGAACTGTGCCACCAGCTGCAAGGCTTCGGCCGAAGGTTGCATGGCCGCGAACGCATGTACCCGGTCGTAAGCCTGCTGCAGGTTCTCAGCATGTGACGCCTTGAGTGCAGAGACATGCTCATCCGCATCAGAATCCAGGCTGCTGCGCTCTGCCACAAAGGCTTGATAGAGATCCCGGTCGGCATTCAGCAACAGGCTGATCCCTGGCAGAAAACGCTGCGTCAGCAAGGTGCTGGACTCGGCGACCTGGCCGATGCCTCGCATGCCCAGAACCCCCATGCTGACCAGCAATACCGCCAGTAGCAGAATGGGTAAGGCTATCTTCCAACGAAACCCCAGATCAGCGAAGGCGCTCGGCATGACGGCTCTCCAATAATGGCCCGATACCACCAGCGTAGTTCAGGGTCGGCCGCTACGCGTCACCACTTTTGCATGACTGCCATGCCCTGTTGAATTTCTGCGCACACTTGCAGTCACAACCTGGCCCAACAGCGCCGCACCCGTACACAGGGTGCGTCAGCGGCAGAATCCCGCTACCCTGCGCGGGCTTTTTCAGCGCCATCCCCATTATCCAAGGAGCATCCGCATGGCCATGACCAAAGACCAACTGATCAGTGATATCGCCGAAGCCATCGACACCCCGAAAGCGACCGTGCGTGCCGCTCTCGAGCAGCTCAGCGAAATCGTCAGCGATGCGCTGGAAAACGGCGACGAAATTACCCTGCCAGGCATCGGCAAACTGAAGGTCAGCGAGCGCCCGGCCCGCACCGGCCGTAACCCGCAAACCGGCAAAGCCATCGAAATCGCAGCCAAGAAAGTCGTTAAGTACGTACCGGCCAAAGCCTTGACCGACGCGATCAACTAAGCGACCGCAACGCGGGCTGCCGACGGCACAGCCGCAGCAGTCCGCCAGCCTCTCAGCCGTCAATCGCTCACGCCGTACTCAGCAAGACGCGCCAGCAGGCCCGCCTCATCCAGCACCTGAACACCCAGCTCGGTCGCTCGAACCAGCTTGGAGCCCGCGCCGGGACCGGCAACCACGCAGGTAGTCTTGGCTGAGACAGAGCCTGCCACCTTTGCGCCCAGGCGCTCCAGTTTCTCCTTGGCTACCTCCCGGCTCATCTGCTCCAGCGTACCGGTGAGCACCCAGGTTTGCCCGGTCAGCGGCAGGCCTTCCACAACACGCTTCTTGCTCTGCCAGTGCATACCAAAGGCCTGCAACTGCGCCTCGATGGCCGCTGCTCGCGCGGCATTTTCCGGTATGTCGAAGAAATCACGCACCGCCTTGGCCTGTTTCTCCGGCAAAGCCTGGCGCATGTCCAGCCAGTCAGCCTGCAATACGCCTTCAAGGCTGGCGAACTTGTCTGCCAGCTTTTGCGCAGCACCCGGGCCGACCGAGGGAATATTCAGCTTGTCGAGCATGCCGCCCAGGGTGGCGACGGCAGCAAACTCGGCAGCCAACTCACCCTCTTCCTGCAACGTCAGCCCACAAGCGTCCTGGGCCAGCATGGTGTCGATAACCTGCTGGTTGTGGCTGTCTTCAAAGAAGCTGTGGATCTCATGCGCGACTTCCAGGCCAACATCCGGCAAGTAGGTCAGCACTTCCGGCAGTGCTTCGCGCACCCGTGCCAGTGAAGCCAGGGAACGCGCCAGCACCTTGGCGGTTTCCTCGCCAACATCGGGGATACCAAGGGCATAGATAAAGCGCGCCAACGTGGGGTTGCGGCTGTCAGCGATGGCCTTGAGCAACTTGTTGCTGGAAACCTCGGCAAACCCCTCCAGGCCGATGACCTGCTCATAGGTCAGTGCGTAAAGGTCAGCTGGCGAAGCGATCAGTTGCTCGTCCACCAGTTGCTCGATGGTCTTGTCGCCCAGGCCTTCGATATCCATGGCGCGACGCGAGACGAAGTGGATGATCGCCTGCTTGAGCTGGGCAGCACAGGCCAGACGCCCGACACAGCGGTACACCGAGCCCTCACTCAGCGTGGCCTTGCCCTTGCTGCGCTTGACCAACTGGGTGCGCTCCACCGCCGAGCCGCATACCGGGCACTGCTCGGGCACCTGCACGGCGCGTGCATCGGCCGGGCGGCGCTCGGCGACCACGGCCATCACCTGAGGGATGACATCGCCAGCGCGGCGCACGATCACCGTATCGCCGATCATCACGCCCAGGCGGGCCACTTCATCCATGTTGTGCAAGGTGGCATTGGCCACGGTAACGCCCGCCACTTTGACCGGTTTGAGCCGCGCCACCGGGGTCACGGCACCGGTGCGGCCGACCTGAAACTCAACGTCCAGCAGCTCGGTCAGCTCCTCCTGCGCGGGAAACTTGTGGGCGATGGCCCAGTGCGGCGTACGCGCACGGAAGCCCAGTTGCTGTTGGTCTTCGATGGTGTTGACCTTGAACACCACGCCATCAATGTCATAGGGCAGGCTCATGCGCCGCGCGCCGATATCGCGGTAATACGCCAGACACGCCTGCACGCCCTTAGCCAACTTCAGCTCGCGGCTGATGGGAATGCCCCAGGCACGCAGTTGCTCAAGCATGCCCACCTGGGTCGCGGCCAGCTCGCCGCTGACCTGGCCAACGCCATAACAGCAGAACTCCAGCGGCCGGCTGGCGGTGATTTTCGGGTCCAGCTGACGCAGGCTGCCGGCAGCAGCGTTGCGCGGGTTGGCAAAGGTTTTGCCACCACTCTCGGCCTGCCGCGCATTGAGCTCTTCGAAGCCGGCGCGCGGCATATACACCTCGCCGCGCACTTCGAGCACCGCGGGCCAGCCCTGGCCCTGCAGTTTCAGCGGGACGTTGCGGATAGTGCGCACATTGCTGCTGATGTCTTCCCCCGTGCTGCCGTCGCCGCGCGTGGCGCCACGTACCAGCTGGCCCTGCTCGTAGCGCAGGCTGACGGCCAGGCCATCGAGCTTGGGCTCGCAGCTGTACTCAATCTCGGCGCCTCCCCCAAACAGGTCTGCAGGGGGCAAGCCCAGGCCGCTCTGCACGCTACGGTCGAACGCCAGCAAATCGTCCTCTTCAAAGGCATTACCCAGGCTGAGCATGGGCACTTCGTGGCGCACCTCACCAAAGGCGCTCAACGCTTCGCCACCCACCCGCTGGGTTGGCGACTCGGGCGTCACCAACTGCGGATGCTCGGCCTCCAGCGCCTGCAACTCGCGGAACAGGCGATCGTATTCGGCATCGGGGATGCTGGGCTCGTCGAGTACGTAATAGCGGTAATTGTGCGCATCCAGCTCGGTGCGCAGTTCGAGGATGCGTTGGGCGGCGGCAGTGAGGGTGTCAGTCATGGCAGTGTCTCGGAAACGAAAAGAGCAGCCGCGGCTGCTCTCTTGTTGGAAGGCTGTCGCACCGGCCGACCTGCCGATGAGCAGGTCCTAGCGCGGCGCAGGGGCTCAGCGCTTGTTGGTCAACTGGCGGCGCTCGTACTCGACGATGCGCTGGCGATAGTGCTCGATAGTTTGCGCGGTCATCACGCTGCGCTGATCGTCCTTGAGCTCACCATTGAGCTCATGGGCCAGCTTGCGTGCCGCAGCGACCATCACATCGAACGCCTGTTTCGGATGACGCGGCCCCGGCAGCCCGAGGAAGAAGCTCACCGCACGGGTGCTGAAACCTTCGATGTCATCCAGGTCGAATGTACCTGGCTTGAGCGCGTTGGCCATGGAGAACAGCACCTCGCCATTCCCCGCCATGCTTTCGTGGCGGTGGAAAATATCCATCTCGCCAAAGCGCAGACCACTTTCAAGAATGTTCTGCAGCAGTGCAGGGCCTTTGAAGCCGATTTCGTCGCGGGCGATGACGTTGATCACCAGCACCTCTTCGACCGGCGGCAGCTCCTTGCTCGGCTTGGCTGGCGCGTCCGCGCTCTGTGCCTCATCGACCGGACTGAGCAGCGTGGGAACGGGCTCATCAAGGCCCAGGTTGAGATCACCCTGTTGCGGCTCGCCATGGCGTCGGCGGTTCAGTTCACGCGCGCTCATGGACGGCAAGTCGTGTTCATCCAACGACGGTTCATGATGCTCACTGCGCTCGACTACACGCGGCGGGCTGAGCAAGTCAGGATCACTGTCGTCATCCGGTAAATTGGAGAAGGTGCGATCGAGTCGGAACTTCAACTTGCCTTTACCGCCCCGCATCCGCCGCCAGCCATCGAACAAGATGCCGGCAATCACGATGATACCGATGACGATCAGCCATTCGCGCAGACCGAATTCCATGAAATACCTTGACCCCTAAAAATTAGATAAGAAAGAGCATCCCGCTCTTGTACCAACACTTGATAAACCTGACGCCAACTCCATGTTCTGACAGGCGTTTTCCGCACACTACAAAAGTGGGCGTAAAGCTAGCACGACGAAAGACAACTTTACACCGGCAAACCTCGCTTAAAAAACTGCTCTGCGCAGACAAAGGTACGAGCAAATGCGTCGAACGACCTGGGCCCGCTCAACTTTCGACCATTGCCAAGGCCTCTTCCACATCCACCGCCACCAGGCGCGAACAGCCCGGCTCGTGCATGGTCACCCCCATCAACTGGTCGGCCATTTCCATGGCGATCTTGTTGTGGGTGATGTAAATGAACTGCACTTTCTCGGACATTTCCTTGACCAGTCGCGCATAGCGGCCAACGTTGGCATCGTCCAGCGGTGCATCCACCTCATCGAGCATGCAGAACGGCGCCGGGTTGAGCTGGAATATTGCAAATACCAGGGCCAACGCCGTCAGGGCCTTCTCGCCACCCGACAACAAATGAATGGTGCTGTTCTTCTTACCCGGTGGGCGCGCCATGATGGTTACCCCGGTATCGAGTAAATCTTCGCCCGTGAGTTCCAAATAGGCGTTGCCGCCACCGAAAACTTTTGGGAAAAGTGCCTGCAAACCGCCATTGATCTGGTCGAACGTTTCCTTGAAGCGGTTGCGCGTCTCCTTGTCGATCTTGCGGATAACGTTTTCCAACGTATCCAGCGCCTCGACCAGGTCGGCATTTTGCGCATCCAGGTAGCGCTTGCGCTCGGACTGCTGCTGGTACTCGTCGATCGCCGCCAGGTTGATCGGCCCCAGGCGCTGGATACGCGCACCCAGGCGCTCGAGCTCCTCTTCCCAGGCCGTCTCGCTGGCATCGGCCGGCAGGGTCGCCAACACCCCATGCAGGTCGTAGTTGTCTTCCAGCAGTTGGTCCTGCAGCGCTTTGCGCCGCACATTCAGCGACTGCCACTCCAGGCGCTGCTGCTCCAATTGGCCCCGTAACAGTTGAGCCTGCTGCTCGGCCTGGGTACGGCGTTTTTCCGCCTCGCGCAGGTCACGGTCAGCATCATCCAGGGCCAGGCGCGCCTGCTTGAGCTCTTCCTCCACGCCCATACGGCGCTCGAGCAGCTCTTCGAGTTTGAGGCGCAGCTCTTCCAGCGGCGCTTCGCCCTCCTCCAGATTGAGGCTCAGTTGCTCACGCTTCTCGTGCAGGCGCTCGGCCTGCAGCTCCAGGCGCTCAAGGGCCTGACGGGTGGAGTCGTGCTGGGCGCGCAGGGAGCCGAGGCGAACCGCCAATTGATGGGCGTGATCCTTGTGCTGGCGAGCTTCCTGACGAACCCGGTCAAGCTGTTCGCGCAAGGCATCACGACTGGCCAGCAGGGTTTCACGCTGCTCGGTGTCCAGGGCCATGGCATCCAGCGCGTCTTGCAACAGCAGGCGCGATTCACCGAGTTGTTCCTGCTCCAGCTCACGCTGCTCGTTCAATTCGAGCAGTTCGCGGTCCAGCCGCTGACGGCGCAGCAGCAGTTGCTCCACCTTGGCTTCACCGGCCGACAGCTGGGCCTTAAGCTCGCCCAATTCGCGAGCCTGTACGCTCAGTTCACGGCGTTGCTGCTCGCGCTGCTGCTCCTGCTGCTCCTGGGTCTCGCGCAGTTGTTGCAGGCGTTCGTCAAGCAGCGCCAGGGCAGCCTCGCGCTCTTCACGTTCGAGCTGAAGCTGGTCAATTTCTTGTCCGCGCGCCAACACGCCACCCTGGGCCTCGTTGCCACGGCAGACACGCAGGAAATGCTGGCCGACCCAATAGCCATCCTGACTGATCAGGCTCTCGCCCTCGGCCAAGCTGGCACGGCCTGCCAAGGCCGCTTCCAGGCTGGCGACCGGTTTGACCCGGCTCAACCAAGGCGCCAGGTCCAGCGCCGACTCGACCTTGTCCAGCAGGCTGCCAACCACCCGTGCGCCGCCTGTGGCCGGGCTGGCCAGGCGCAGATCGCCATGGGCCAGGCCAGTGAAATCCAGGTTATTGAAATCATCCAGCAACACCGCTTGCAGGTCGGCGCCCAGTACGGTCTCCACCGCCAGTTCCCAGCCAGCCTCAACACGCAGACCTTCGGCAAGGCGTGGGCGCGCTTGCAGGTGCTGCGCCTGCAGCCAGTCGCCGACGCCGCTGTCGGGGTCGAGGGCGGCTTGCTGCAGGGCTTCCAATGAGGCCAGACGGCCATTCAGGCGTTGCAGTTCACCCTGGGCCTGCTGCTGAGCCTGGCCGCTCTGCTGCAGCTCGCCGCGCAGTTGCTGCAGGCGCTCGGCCTGCTGGGATTCGGCGGCATGCAGGTCGTCCAGGCTCAGTTCGCGGGCAGCAATCTGCTCGCTCAGCTCAAGGATCGCTGCGTCTTGCGGGTCGGCCGCCAGTTGTTGCAACTCCTCGGCCAGACGCCGCTGGCGCTCGCCCAGACGCTCCAGGCTCTGCTCCAGCTGAGCGATGCGCGACTGCTGCACCTCGGCCTGGCGGCGCGGCTCGGCGCTGCGCTGGTTAAAACCGTCCCACTGTTCTTGCCAGCCCTGCATGGCCTCTTCGCAGGTTTCCAGCACCGCGGCGGATTCTTCTGCCGCAGCGGCGGTCAGCTCCTGCTCGGGTTCGAGCATGGCCAACTCTTCGCCCAGGGTTGCCAGCAAGGTGCGGTCGTGGCCCAGGTGCGACTCGGTTTCCAGGCGCGCGCGCTCGGCTTCGCGCAGGTCGTCCTGCAACTGGCGCAGGCGCTGCTGGCCGTGCTGGATGCTCTGCTCGACCCGGGCGATGTCACCGCCCACCGAATAGAAGCGCCCCTGGACCAGATTGAAGCGCTCGGAGAGGTCATGATGACCATCACGCAGCCGCTCGATGCTCGCATCGGCATTGCGCTGCTCGGCCACCAGCGCCTCGAAGCTGACCTCCTGGTTGCCGATGACCGCCTCGCGCTGCCCTACCTGTTCGTTCAAGGTTTGCCAGCGCAGAGCCGTCAATTGCGCCCGCAGTTGGCGCTCTTCAGCCTTGTATTCCTGGTACTTCTCGGCGGCCTGGGCCTGGCGGTGCAGGCGCTCGAGCTGGCGTTCGAGTTCTTCGCGCAGGTCGGTCAGGCGTGCCAGGTTTTCATGGGTACGGCGAATACGGTTCTCGGTCTCGCGGCGGCGCTCCTTGTACTTGGAGATGCCTGCTGCTTCCTCGATAAAGTTACGCAGGTCTTCCGGCTTGGCTTCGATCAGTTTGCTGATCATGCCCTGCTCAATGATCGAGTAACTGCGCGGCCCCAGACCAGTGCCGAGAAAGATGTCAGTAATGTCGCGGCGCCGGCATTTGGTGCCATTGAGGAAATAGGTGTTCTGGCTGTCGCGGGTCACCCGGCGGCGGATGGAAATCTCGTTGTAGCCAGCGTATTCACCGGTCAGGGTGCCGTCGGAGTTGTCGAAGATCAGCTCGATGGACGCCTGGGTCACCGGCTTGCGGGTGTTGGAGCCGTTGAAGATGACGTCGGTCATCGATTCGCCGCGCAGGTTCTTCGCCGAGCTCTCGCCCATCACCCAGCGCACGGCGTCGATGATGTTGGATTTGCCGCAGCCATTAGGCCCGACCACCGCCGCCATATTGCTGGGGAAGCTCACCGTGGTGGGATCAACGAAGGACTTGAAGCCGGCCAGTTTGATGCTCTTGAGGCGCATATTCAGCCCTGCCCTTCGGCCAGTGCGGCCAACACCAACTGGCAGTTGTGCTCGCTATAAGCCAACAGAACCTGACGCGCACGCTCATGGTCGCGCGCCACCACCGCCAACAGCAATTGGTTGAACATCTCGAGGAACTGGGCCATTTCACCTTTGCGCTGCTCCAGCGCCAGGTAATAGGTGCGACTGATCGCCGGCTGCAAGTTCTCCACGGTTTCGCGCAGGTAGGGGTTATTGGCAAACGGGAACGCCGTGCGCATCACCGCGAAGCTGTGCTCGACGAAACCGTGAATGTCGCCTTGTTGCTGGCTGTGCAACAGGCGCTGCTGGACGGCCAGAAACGGTGCCAGGTCAGACTCATTGCGCCAGCCATCGGCGACCGCACGGGCCAGTAATATGTACAACTCGATGACCAGCGCATAGAGACTGCGCACATTGTGCGGCGTCAGCTCGGCCACCTGGGCGCCCCGCCGCGGCGGGATGACGACCAAGTGACGTCGTTCGAGTATCAGCAGCGCCTCGCGCACCGAGCCCCGGCTGACGTTCAATGCCTGGGTGACTTTTTGTTCCTGGACGCGCTCGCGCGCCTTGAGTTCGCCACGGATAATACGGTCTGCCAGATGCTGGGCAATTTGCTCGGCGAGGCTGTCCGGGGCCTTGAACGTCATGACTTTCCTTAATCCTGCGAGCGGTGGGCGAAAATCGGCGTAATGCCCGGCTAGCGGGCGCCAGAGCGCCGCGCAGTGTATCACAGGGCTTGCCACGGCCAAGGCCCGGCGACCTGTAGTGGCGCACGTTTCAGGGGCTCTGCTGCGCCATCGCAGCGCATCATTGCGCAGCAGGAGCAGCTAAAGGGCCCGGCATTGCCGTGCGATTCCTGGCACGGATTACGCTAGGCGAGATGATGCGGGGCAATAGCTGACCAAAAGGTCAAATATTTATTGACCCAAAAGTCAGAAATACCTAGATTTGCGCCATGGCCGATCCGCCGGGCGCCGCAGCGGCGCATCACCTGTTCTGCACATCACAACACTGCCCGGAGGCCGTCCTTGATCCAGTTTCTTCTTAACCGCGAGCTGCGCAGCGAGCACGCCCTGGACCCCAACCTGACAGTGCTCGACTACCTGCGCGAACACCGCGGAAAAACCGGCACCAAGGAAGGCTGCGCCTCCGGCGATTGTGGCGCCTGCACAGTGGTGGTCGGCGAGCTGGAGGGCGAGCGCCTGCGCTATCGCACGCTCAATTCGTGCCTGACCTTCGTCGCCAGCCTGCACGGCAAACAACTGATCAGCGTCGAGGACCTCAAGCACCAGGGCCGCCTGCACAGCGTGCAACAGGCCATGGTCGACTGCCACGGCTCGCAATGCGGCTTCTGCACCCCCGGCTTCGTCATGTCGCTGTTCGCCCTGCAGAAGAATGCCAGCGGCCAGGCGCCCAACAAGGCGCAAACCCTCGAAGCCCTGGCAGGTAACCTGTGCCGCTGCACCGGCTACCGGCCGATTCTCGACGCCGCCACCCAGGCCTGCCAGCAGCCGCAGCCTGATCAGTTCGACCAGGCCGAGGCCGCCACGGTCGAGCAGCTCAAGGCCATCGCCCCGCGCACCACGGCCAGCCTGGAACACAACGGCAAACGCTGCCTGCTGCCGCTGACCATCGGCGACCTGGCCGAGCTGTACCGGGCCAACCCCGAAGCACGCTTACTGGCTGGTGGCACCGACCTGGCGCTAGAGGTCACCCAGCAACACCGCAGCCTGCCGGCGATGATCTACGTCGGCCATATCACGGCGCTGAAACGCATCGAGGTGACAGACGACACCCTGGTGATCGGCGCCGCCGCGCCGCTGACGGATTGCTATGCCGCCCTGGCCGATGAGTACCCGGACTTCGGCGAGTTGCTGCACCGCTTCGCCTCATTGCAAATCCGCAACCAGGGCACCTTGGGCGGCAATATCGGTAACGCCTCGCCGATTGGTGATGCGCCGCCGCTGCTGATCGCCCTGGGCGCCACGCTGGTACTGCGCCAGGGCGAGCAAACGCGCACCCTGGCGCTGGAAGACTACTTTATCGATTACAAGGTCACTGCCCGCCAGGAGGCCGAATTTATCGAGTCGATCCACGTGCCGCGCCCGCGCATCGGCCAGAGCCTGCGCGCCTACAAGGTCTCCAAGCGCCTGGACGATGACATCTCCGCCGTCTGCGCGGCCTTCAACCTGACCCTGGTCGACGGCGTGCTGCGTGAAGCGCGCGTGGCCTTCGGTGGCATGGCCGCCATCGCCAAACGTGCCCGCGCCTGCGAGGCGGTGCTGCAAAGCGCCACGCTCGACGCCGAGCTGATCGAGCGCGCCTGCGCCGCCCTGGCCCACGACTTCACCCCACTCAGCGATTTTCGCGCCAGCCAGGCGTATCGCCTACTGACCGCACAGAACCTGCTGCGCAAATGCTTCCTTGAACTGACCGCCCCTGGCGTCGCAACCCGGGTGACCGACTATGTCTAAGCAGCACGCCGCAAAAACCCAGGCAGAACTGGCCGCCCTGTTCAGCGCCGGCATCACCACCGGTGTCGGACGCAGCGTCAAGCACGAGAGCGCGGACAAGCACGTCACCGGCGAGGCCGTGTATGTCGATGACCGCCTGGAGTTCCCCAACCAGTTGCACGTTTATGCACGCCTGAGCGACCGCGCCCATGCGCGTATCCTGCGCATCGACACCACAGCCTGCTACGCCATTCCCGGCGTGGCCATTGCCATCACCAGCCAGGACGTGCCCGGCGAGCTGGACATCGGCCCGCTGGTACCGGGCGACCCGCTGCTGGCCGACGGCAAGGTCGAATACGTCGGCCAGGTGGTGCTCGCCGTAGCAGCCGACAGCCTGGCGGCCGCGCGCGAAGCGGCCATGGCGGCGATCATCGAGTACGAAGACCTGGAGCCGGTGCTGGATGTGGTCGAAGCGCTACGCAAGCGGCACTTCGTGCTCGACAGCCACCAGCAGCGCATCGGCGATGCCCCGGCCGCATTGGCCCAGGCGCCGCATCGTCTGCAGGGCAGCTTGCACATCGGCGGCCAGGAGCACTTCTATCTGGAGACGCAAATCTCCTCGGTAATGCCCACCGAAGACGGCGGCATGATCGTCTACACCTCCACGCAAAACGCTACCGAGGTGCAGAAGCTGGTGGCCGAAGTACTCGGCGTGGCGATGAACAAAGTAGTGATCGACATGCGCCGCATGGGCGGCGGCTTTGGCGGCAAGGAAACCCAGGCGGCCGGCCCGGCCTGCCTGTGCGCGGTGATCGCACGCCTGACCGGGCGACCGACCAAGATGCGTCTGCCGCGCAACGAAGACATGCAGATGACCGGCAAGCGCCATCCGTTTTATGTCGAGTACGACGTCGGCTTCGACGATGACGGCCTGCTGCACGGCATCCAGATCGAGTTGGCCGGCAACTGCGGCTACTCGCCCGACCTGTCCAACTCCATCGTCGACCGGGCGATGTTCCATGCCGACAACGCGTACTTCCTCGGCAACGCCACCATCAACGGCCACCGCTGCAAGACCAACACCGCATCCAACACCGCTTACCGCGGTTTCGGCGGCCCCCAGGGCATGCTCGCCATCGAGGAGATCATGGACGTGATTGCCCGCCACCTCGGCAAAGACCCGCTGGCGGTGCGCACGCTCAACTACTACGGCCAGAACAGCCGCAACGTCACCCATTACCACCAGACCGTCGAACAGAACCTGCTGCCGGAAATGACCGCCGAACTGGCCGCCAGCGCCGAGTACGCCGAACGCCGCGAAGCGATCCGCGCCTTCAATGCCGCCAATCCAGTGCTGAAGAAGGGCCTGGCCATGACCCCGGTGAAATTCGGCATCAGCTTTACCGCCAGCTTTCTCAACCAGGCCGGTGCGCTGATCCACATCTACACAGACGGCAGCATCCACCTGAACCACGGCGGCACAGAAATGGGCCAGGGCCTCAACACCAAGGTCGCCCAGGTAGTCGCCGAAGTGTTCCAGGTCGAGATTGCGCGCATCCAGATCACCGCGACCAACACCGAAAAAGTCCCGAACACCTCCCCCACCGCCGCCAGCAGCGGCGCCGACCTCAATGGCATGGCCGCCAAAAATGCCGCTCTCACGCTCAAGCAGCGGCTGGTCGACTTCCTCGCTGGGTACTATGCGGTGGAGAGCACAGCAATCGAGTTCAGCAACGGCCAAGTGCGCGTGGGCGAGCAGTACCTGGCATTCGAGGACGTGGTGCAGAAGGCCTATGTGGGCCAGGTGTCGCTGTCCTCAACCGGCTTCTACCGCACGCCGAAGATCTTCTACGACCGCGAGAAGGCCGCCGGCCACCCGTTCTATTACTTTGCCTACGGCCTGGCCTGCGTCGAGGTGATCGTCGACACCCTGACCGGCGAGTACAAGATGCTGCGCGCCGACATCCTGCATGACGTCGGCGCCTCGCTGAACCCGGCGCTGGACATCGGCCAGGTCGAAGGCGCCTTTATCCAGGGCATGGGCTGGCTGACCACCGAGGAACTGGTGTGGAGCGCCAAAGGCAAGCTGCTGACCAGTGGCCCGGCCAGCTACAAGATCCCCGCCGTCGCCGACATGCCCCTGGACTTGCGGGTCACGCTGCTGGAAAACCGCAAAAACCCGGAAGACACCGTGTACCACTCCAAGGCCGTCGGCGAGCCACCGTTTATGCTCGGCATCGCCGCCTGGTGCGCGATCAAGGATGCCGTGGCCAGCCTGGCCGATTACCGTGTACAGCCGCGCATCGACGCGCCCGCCACCCCCGAGCGCGTACTCTGGGGCGTAGAGCAGATGCGCGCCCTGAGCAAAGCGCCGACGGAGCACGCATAAGATGACCCTCAGCACTCAAATGTCGCGCCCTGTAGGAGCGAATTTATTCGCGATAAATCGTAAAAGCGCCGCAGCAATCGCGACTAAAGCGCAGCGCTGCCCGCCTCCTTCCATGTGGCATGGGATTGTTCAACGAGGAGCACGCCCATGAGCAACACCGGCTGGATCAACGCCCTCGCCGACCTGCAGCAGCAGGGCGAGCCCTGTGTGCTGGTGACCATCATCGAGGAACGTGGCTCAACGCCACGCAATGCCGGTTCGAAGATGGTCGTCACCCGCGAGCGCATCTTTGAGACCATCGGCGGCGGCCACCTGGAGTTCAAGGCCATGGCCATGGCCCGCGAGATGCTCGAAACGCGCAGCCAGGCCACCCGCCTGGAGCGCTTTGCCCTCGGCGCCAGCCTCGGCCAATGCTGCGGCGGCGCGGCCGTGCTGCTGTTCGAGCCGATGGGCGAGGCCCAGGCGCAGATTGCCGTGTTCGGCGCCGGCCATGTCGGCCGCGCCCTGGTGCCGCTGCTCGCCGGTCTGCCGTGCAAGGTGCGCTGGATAGACTCGCGCGCAGATGAATTCCCTGAGGTGATACCCGCCGGCGTTGCCAAGGTGCTCGACGACGAGGTCATCGAACAGGTGGCGGCGATGCCTGCCGGCAGCTATTTCATCGTCATGACCCATAACCACCAACTCGATCTTGAGCTAACTGCGGCCATCCTCAAACGCGGTGATTTTGCCTATTTCGGCCTGATCGGCTCGAAGACCAAGCGCGCCAAGTTCGAGCATCGCCTGCGCGAGCGCGGCCTGAGCAGCGACCTGCTGCAACGCATGCGCTGCCCCATGGGCATCGCCGAGGTGAAAGGCAAGCTGCCGGTGGAGATCGCCATTTCCATTGCCGGTGAAGTGATCGCCACCTACAACGCAGGTTTTGGCCAGAACGTGAACAAAGGCGAGTCCAGCGTTGCAAAGCTACTGCCTGCCTCGCGCCGCTCCTAAATCAATGCCCATGTAGGGTGCGCCATGCGCACCACTGCCCCACCCCATTTTTCGGTGCGCACAGCGCACCCTACGCATGAGACCCCGCATCATGAGCCACACCACCCAGGCCTACCGCGCCGCCATCCTGCACTGCCTCGCCGATCCGACAGTGGTCGGTATCGAGCAGTCCTACGCCTATTTCGAGGATGGCCTGCTGGTCGTCGAAAATGGTCGCGTGCTGGCGGTCGGCCCGGCCGAAGAATTACTGGTGCGCTTCAGCGGCGTCACGGTCACCGAGTATCCGGACGCGCTGATCACCCCGGGCTTTATCGACACCCATATTCACTTTCCTCAAGTCGGCGTGATCGGCTCCTACGGCACTCAACTGCTGGAGTGGCTGAACACCTACACCTTCCCCGCCGAGGGCCGCTTTGGCGATGCCCAGGTCGCTGCAGAAAACGCCGAGGTGTTCCTCAATGAGCTGCTGCGCAACGGCACTACTACCGCGCTGGTGTTCGGCAGCGTGCACCCAGAGTCGGTCGACGCCTTCTTCGAGGCGGCCCTGACGCGCAACCTGCGCATGATCGCCGGCAAGGTGCTGATGGACCGCAACGCCCCGGAGTACCTGCAGGACACCGCGGAGTCCGGCTATGCCGAGAGCAAGGCGCTGATTGAGCGCTGGCATGGCAAAGGCCGCCTGAGCTACGCGGTCACCCCGCGCTTTGCCCCGACCAGCACGTCCGAACAACTGGCGCTAGCCGGCAAGCTGTTCGGCGAATACCCAGACCTGTACATGCACACCCACCTGTCCGAGAACCTCAAGGAAATCGACTGGGTCAAGGCGCTGTTCCCCGAACGCAAGAACTACCTGGACGTTTACGACCACCACGGCCTGATCGGCCCGCGTGCGGTGTTCGCCCACGGCGTGCACCTGTGCGATGAGGAATGCGCGCGGCTCGGTGAAACCGGCTCGGCGGTGGCCTTCTGCCCGACCTCCAACCTGTTTATCGGCAGCGGCCTGTTTGATTTGCCGCGCGTGGAAAGTCACGGTGTGCGTGTCGGCCTGGGCACCGATGTCGGTGGCGGCACCAGCTTCTCGCAACTGACCACCCTCAGCGAGGCCTACAAGGTGCTGCAGCTCCGCGGCGAATCGCTGAACCCGTTCAAGTCGCTGTACTTGGCAACCCTCGGCGGCGCCCGTGCGCTGTACCTCGACGACAAGATCGGCAACTTCGCGCCCGGCAAGGAAGCCGACTTCGTGGTACTCGACTACAGCGCCACGCCGCTGCTGGCGTTCCGCCTGAAACAGGCCACCAGCCTGGCCGAAAAACTTTTCGCCCTGATCACCCTGGGCGATGACCGCGCCATTCATGAAACCTTCGCCGCCGGTCAGTCGGTGCATCGCCGTGATGGAGCGCCACGCGCAGAAGCGGCTTCAGACACGGTCGCTTCATAGAACAGCGGTAGATTCAGCACCAGGGCTGCCAAGTTCTGAGTGGTGCCAGTCACGCTCAACCGGAGGTGGTCTGTGGCTGGGGATCATCCAGGCCCTGAGTGACCTCGCGAACGACCGCGATAAACGCCTTGAGCGGTGCTGGTACATGGCGATAGCTGGTGTAGTAAAGGCAAAGCCCCGGTGACGCCGGGGTCCAGTCTTCCAGCAGCAGGACCAGCGTGCCGCTGTCCAGGGCCGGGCGAGCAAAGGACTCCGGAACGAAAGCAACCCCCAAACCATCAGACGCTGCCTCAACCATCAGGTCGTTGTCATCCAGGCTCAACGTGCCGGGGACGTCCAGGGCGAGTTGCTGAGTGCCCTTCTCGAACTCCCAGCGATAACGCTTTCCGCTGGGCAACCGTTGGCGAATGCAGCGATGGGAGAGCAGATCAGCCGGCATGACAGGGGCGCCAAACGTCTCGACATAGCCCGGCGAAGCAACCGCCACGAAACGGACGTCGCTACCAAAGTGCACGGCAACCATGTCCTTTGGCACCGACTCGGCCAGGCGCACACCGGCATCGAAACCCTCGCCCACGATATCCACCAACTGACCTTCAGTGACCAGATCCAGTGCTACGCGCGGATGGCGACGCTGGAATAGCGGAACGGCGTGCCTGAGCAGCCAGCGTGCGCCGCCCTTATTCGCGTTGATTCGCAGCGTGCCAACGAGTTCGTCCTGGCCGTGACTGACGGCATCCAGCACGCCGTCCAGCTCCCGCAACAAAGGCAGCAGGCGGTGCAGCAACTGCTCACCGGCTTCTGTTACTGCAACGCTGCGCGTGGTGCGATGCAGAAGCCGTACGTCGAGGTGGCGCTCGAGCCCCTTCAAAGCATGACTGAGAGACGACCGCGAGACACCTAGCGCATCAGCTGCCTTCTGGAAGCTACGGTGCCGCGCTACGTGGGCGAATGCCTTCAGATCGGAGAGGTTGACGTCTTTCATTAGTGAATACTTTTCACCAGCTCGTTCGTATTAGCGGGACTTATCATACGCATCTTAGGCTCCTACCTTCTGCACAAACCCTAGAACTTTTGCCCAAACCCTAGAAGAAGGTATCCGATGAAAACGTGGTTGATTACAGGGGCGTCATCCGGCCTCGGGTTGGTCATGACTAGAAAACTGCTGGAACGTGGTGATTGTGTGGTCGCGTGCGGGCGACGCACAGCACCGCTCGAGGCGCTGAAAAAAACGGCAGGCGAGAGGCTGCACATTGCATGCTTTGATCTAACCGATACCGCGGCATTGCGACAGGAAGTGGACGATGCCTTCGCAGCGTATGGCCGAATCGACACGGTGGTCAGCAACGCCGGCTACGGGCTGTTCGGTGCTGCGGAAGAAGTAACGGATGCGCAGATCGAACGTCAGATTGCTACCAATCTGATCGCCTCCATCCAACTCGTGCGGGCAGCGCTGCCTCATCTGCGTGCGCAAGGTGGCGGCCGGCTCATGCAGGTTTCGTCTGAAGGAGGACAGGTGGCCTACCCCAATTTCAGCCTCTACCACGCGACCAAGTGGGGCATTGAGGGTTTTCTGGAGGCGGTCGCCCAGGAGGTCGCGCCATTTGGCATCGACATCGTGATCGCCGAGCCTGGGCCAACCGCGACCGAATTCGCCCGCGGCCTGGACCACGCGCCGCAAATGGATGTCTACGATGCAACACCGGCGGGCGATGTCCGGCGCGCTTTGTCCAGCGGCGAATTCAAGATCAAAGGCGACGCCGAACGTACGGTCGACGCGATGATCCAGGTAGCGGACGCTGCACAGCCGAGACGACGTATCGCGCTTGGCAGTACGGCGTTCGAGAACATCCACCGGGCATTAAGCGCTCGCCTGGATGATCTGCTGGCACAGAAGTCACTAACGTTTATGGGGGATAGCCTATGAAATGGGGGCTCGTACTTTTCCTTGCTACATCCATCACCGTCTGGGCCAGCGAACCTGTGCCGTCCACTGCCCAACCTAACCAGGTTGCCGGCACCTGGCGCGTGGTTTCAGCCACATTGGAAACCGATGGCAAAATTGAGCGACCTTATGGGGAAAACCCCCAAGGCATGCTCGTCTTCACCACCGACATGCACTTCATCGAGGTGCTGACCAATGGCGACACCCCGCCATTCGAGTCAAACGCGCGCGGAGCAGGTACCGACGATGAAAATAGACAGGCCATGGCATCGAGTATCGGCTTCTTCGGTACTTATACGGTGGACGAGCATGGACGCTTCACCGGCAACCGCGTCGAGGGTGCCACCTTTCCCAACTGGGTGGGTTCCGTACGAACGGACCGTGAGCTGCAGTTGAAGGTTGAGGGACCGCGGATGTACGAAACCTTCACCCGCCCGGATGGAGGACGAGTGAGCATAGAGTTCGTGCGGGTTCGTTAGTACACGGGCGTTTTGCGACCCCATACGACCAGGGCACAACGCCATGAAAGTACGGGGTCACTTCGCGCAGGAAGCAGCCTGTGATCAGCTCCCGCCGAGTGCGGGCAACTGAATTTCGACACCAAAACCGCGACCATCGAGCCCAGGGCAGCAGCGCAATCGTCCGCCATGAGAGGCAACTACCCGCTCGACCAGCGACAAGCCCATACCGATGCCCTGCGCGCGATGTCCGTTCTCGGCACGGTAGAACCGCTCGAAAATTCGCTCGCTCTCGCCGTCGGGTATGCCCGGGCCATCGTCGGCGATAGTGATGATTGCCATCCGCGCATGCCCCTCACCCTCACTCCGGGTTTGCAGTCGCACACGCGTCCCCAGCCCACCATGACGCAGCGCATTGTCGAGCAAGTTGCGAACCATGATCCCGAGGTCGTCGATGTCACCGCGCACTGGCGCGTATCCCCCTTCGACCTCGATCGACTGCCCAGCACGCTGGGCCACCAAGTTGAACTCGTCGGTGACCATTGTAACGACCATCGCCAGGTCGATATCCGTCGCTCGCGCCGCGCTGGTGCCGGCCTCTACCCGGGCGGCGTCGAGTAGTTGCTGTGCCAGCCGCGAAGTACGCTCGATCCCAGCAATCAGGTGCTCGAGCGCCTCGCGCGCTTCTTCACGGTCACTTGCATGCTGTAGCACCTGCGCCTGAGCCAGCAGTGCAGCCAGTGGCGTGCGCAACTCATGCGCTGCCTCGCCGAGAAACTCACGCTCATGCTGCAGCGCCTGCGCCAACCGCTCCATCATTTGGTTGAACGAGCGCACCAGCGGCGTGAACTCGTTCGGCAGTCCACGCTCCGGCAACGGTGCCAAGTCGAGAGGAGCACGCGTGGCGAGCGACTCGCTGACCCGCAGCACCGGCCGTAGAGACCAATGGATAACCAGCCAGATCGCAACGCCGATGCCGAAAAGGAGTAACAGCGCAGTAATCAATGTCGGGCCGAGCCAGCGCATCAGTTCAGCCCTGATTGCCGACTTCGGCACCCCGACCTGCACTTGCACTTGCCTGTTGGCATCGCTGACTGCGAAAACGCGCCAAGGTACGCCAGCGACCGTCGCCTCGGCAAAGCCGTCGAGGAAGTCTGGCGCCATCGGATAGGCTGGTGCCGGACGCGACGACATTAATCGTCGTCCCGTGCCATGCTCCCAAGCCTGAAAGCCGAGCGAGCCAAACTTACCCTCCGCTGGCGAAGTCTCGCCACTGAGCTGGAATTGCTGTTGTTGGCCCGCGGTGGCGATATCCGCTGGCAAAGACTGCAAGATCTGCTCAGCGATATTGCGCAACATGCCATCAATCTCGCCGCCCTGCCGCTCCAACACGTTCACGTACTGAATGGCGAAGCCACTACCCCAGGCAGTGAGCAGCACTGTCGCCAGCGCGACCAACAGCCGCGTGCGCAACGCGCGCATTAGCTGTCATCCCCAACGCGGTAACCGAAGCCGAGCTCCGTCACGACCACGTCATTGCCAAGCTTGCGTCGCAGTTGGTGCACGTAAACCGCAACCGTGTTGCTGCCGATTGCGGTGTCATCGCCGTAGAGCCGGTCTTGAAGCTGGTCTCGGCTGAGCGGCCGGCCGCGCGACTCCAGTAATGCCAGAAGGAGGCGAAATTCGCTCGCACTAAGGTCGATGCGCTGGCCACCACGGGTCACGGTTCGCGCAGCAGGATCTATCTCGACGTCGCGCCAGTGCAGTATCGGCGTCACGGCGCCGCGACTACGGCGTACCACGGCGCGCAGCCGCGCGAGCATCTCGTCGCGCTGAAACGGTTTAACAATGTAGTCATCGGCACCGGCATCAAGCCCTCGAACACGATCACTCAGTAGGTCGCGCGCGGTAATGATCAACACCGGCGTTGGGTCGTAGCGGCTGCGCATCTTTGCCAGAACCTCCAGACCAGAGCCGCCCGGCAACCCAAGATCAAGCAATACAGCAACGAAGGCGTGGTCAACCAGCGATGCCCGTGCAGATCCCGCGTCCTTGCAATGAACAACGCGCCAGCCTTCCTGGCCCAGAGCGGCGGTCAGTGCTTGACCGAGCATGGGGTCATCTTCGACGAGGAGAATCGCATCCATAACAGCTCGAATGAGGGAAAGGTGATCCGCGATGGTTCCACAGCGAGATTAATAACGGATTAAGCCCGATGTTCAAAGCCAGTTCAATGCGCCACACATTTGGTAACGCCAACGAACCCGTCGCCTTAAACGCAAATTAATCCCACCGGCAAACACTGCAGAAACGGCGACTCCTGACGCGCCCATTCGCAAACCTAATTGATCTTCGCGAGGCATCGAACATGACCAACTGGACGGCTTCCAACCTCCACGCCCAACGCGCCCACATGCTGACCGGTGTCGCAATGACGGCCTCGGCTCCTAATGTGCGCTCAACGCTTAACCGCTGGCGCACCTGTTTTGTGGCCCTGAGTACAGTGTTCCTCTGCGCATGCGCCGCAGACCGGCCAACCACTCAGAGTCTGCCAAAGCCGGATTGGAGCCTGACGGATATGCCCTCGCAGGACGGACATATTTTTCTGGTCACGGGTGGAACAAGTGGTATCGGCTTCGAAAGCGCCAAAGCTCTGGCGGCCTCGGGGGCGCACGTGATAATCGCGGCGCGCAATCCGGATCGAGGCAAGGAAGCGATCGCGAGCATCCGACAGGCAACACCCAACGCGCAGGTGCAATTCGAAGCCCTGGACCTGGCCGACCTCGCTTCGGTTCGCGCATTGGCCGCGCACCTTAAGGCAACGTTGCCTCACCTCGATGGCTTGATCAACAACGCAGGACTCATGGAGCCCCCCACGCGCGGTACTTCGGCGGATGGATTCGAGATGCAGTTCGCCGTTAACTACCTGGGGCACTTCGTCTTGACTGCGGAACTGCTACCGCTGTTGCACAAGGCTGATAGCCCCCGCGTCGTCACACTGTCCAGTATCGCGGCCCGTGCCCGCGGTGCCGCCATCAACTTTGCAGACCTGCAGTTCGAACAGGACTACGACTCGGCGCTCGCCTATCGCCAATCGAAGCTGGCTTGCCTGATGTTTGCCCTGGAGCTGCAACGCCGCAGCGATGTGGCGGGCTGGCGCGTTACGAGCATCGCATCCCACCCCGGAGTCTCACGTACCAACCTGCTGCCCAGCCAAGGTCGCAGCCTGCCCCCAATACCCTTCCTGATTCAAACGGCTGCACAGGGTGCAGTGCCTACCCTGTACGCCGCCACCGCACCGGATGCGCAAGGCGGAAGCTACTACGGCCCTACCGGGTTGATGGAGGTACGCGGCCCGCTGGGTCTGGCCAACATACCAGCGGCCGCATCGGACAGGCAGGCCGCCGCCCGCCTGTGGAGCATCAGCGAAGAACTCAGCAGCACGCGCTACCCCGCGCGCCTTACCTACTGAATGTTAGCGCTCGCCATGGCGTGCCCCAAAGCAGGATGCCTTCCCCTATGAGACGACCCACGCCATCGGCAGCGCGCCGCCCACGCTTCCTTCAGGCGCTGTTCAACCTCCGCCCTGAGGAGATCGGGCCAGTTCTGATCGCGATGCTATTTTTCTTCTGCGTTCTGACCGCACTGATGCTGCTGCGGCCGGCGCGTGATGCACTGGGCATGGAACGCGGCATCGAGGCCATTCACTGGTTGTTCATCGGTACCGCAGTCGTGACACTGGCGGTAAACCCGCTGTTCGGTTGGCTGGTCAGCCGCCTGAAGCGATTGCAGTTCATCGCTGCGACCTACGGTTTTTTCGTGCTGAGCCTGGTGGTTTTCTGGGCCCTGCTCATGTTCGCACCCGGCACCATCGGGCAACGCAGTGGCCAGGTGTTCTACGTCTGGTTCAGCGTGTTCAACCTGTTCGCCACCATGGTGTTCTGGGCACTGCTGGCCGACCGGTTCAGCAGCGATCAGGGCATGCGTTTCTTCGCTCTGATCTCGGTGGGCGGCACGCTCGGCGCGATCTTCGGTCCCTGGCTCGCCTCACAACTGGCAGAGCCTCTTGGCACACCATCCCTGCTGTTGGTATCGGGTGGATTTCTGCTGCTTGCCATGATCGCAGCCTGGCTGCTCGTGCGAATGGCACCGGACCGAACCCTTATCGACGCGGCCGAACCTGCAAACGAAGCCGAACAAATAGGCGGCAGCGCCTGGGCGGGTCTTCGCGCGGTATTCCAGTCACGCTACCTGACCGGTATCGCCGGCTACGTCATGCTGATGACCGTGACCTCGACATTCATCTACTTCACTCGCCTGCAGATGGTCGCGGCGGTAGCGGATGATATGGACGCACGTACCGCGCTTCTGGGCAGCATCGACATGTGGACGCAGGTTGCGGTATTGCTCCTGCAACTCACCCTGACCGCAAAGATCATTCAGCGCTTCGGTCTAGGCATTGCACTGGCGATTCTGCCAATCGTCACTGCACTCGGCTTTATCGGGCTGGCGATCTACGGCTCGTTCATCCTGCTGATTCTGCTCGAAGCCAGCAATCGGGCGGTGCAACGCGGTATCACCCGGCCAGCGCGCGAGGCGCTGTTCACCGTGCTCAGCCGTGAAGACAAGTACAAAGCCAAAGCCGTCGTCGACACCTTCATGTACCGCAACGGTGATGTCATCGGAGCGCAGACCGTAGGTGTACTCGGACGTTTTGGCCTGGCCATGGGAGCACTGGCCAGTGTTGTCGTACCGCTGGCGCTGATATGGGCCGCACTCGGTTTCTGGCTCGGCAGTGTGCAAGCCCGGCAAGTCGCACGCGCTACGCAGAACACTGCACCTTCAGCCTCCAGCAAGACGCATGACAACCCGGAGCAGGCCATATCCCCGGATGGCCGCCTCCCCAGTCATTCGAACTCACTCAATAAAATTTCCGACCCATTTCACTGGAGCCATCGATGAGCCCAACATTTCGAGTTCTATTCAAGCTCGCCACTCTCGTACTGCCTGTCAGTGCCTTTGCCCAGGAACCGCCACAATCCTCTACTAGGTGGTCCATAGGCGCCGGCACTAGCGTCACTGCAAGCCCCTATGCAGGTGAAGAAACGCGCATCCGGCCGATCCCATTGATCGGCTACGAAGGGCAGCGATTCTTCCTGCGCGGGGCTTCCGGCGGTGTTCACCTGTACAACTCGGATCAATTTACCTTCGATGCAATCCTCTCAGCCCGACTAGACGGATTCGACGCTTCAGATCTTGGGCGCGCCGAACTCAGGGCCAACGGGGTTAACCGTGACCTTTTGAGCGATCGCGATGACGGCATCGATGCCGGTGTACGAGCAACCTATCGCACGGCATATGGGGACATCGCACTGGAGGCGTTGCATGACATCTCCGATGCCAGCGACGGGTATGAGGTATCGCTTGATTATCGTTACACCTGGCATATCTCCAGAGCCACGCTTACGGCCAATGCTGGAGCAAGCTGGATGTCCTCCAGGCTTGCCGGCTACTACTTCGGAACCCTGGACGAAGAGGTCTCACGGGGTGTCACCGAGTACTCACCGGGGTCCGCTGTTACGCCGCATATCGGCATGACGCTTATGCAGCCGATCGGGTCGACGAAGTGGGCACTGCTCGGAGCGGTCGAGTATCGCCATCTGCAGAGCGAACTCAGAGACAGCCCCTTGCTGGAGTCTGACCGTAATGGAATAGCACAGCTGGTTATTGGCTTGAGCAGGCGCTTCTGAGCATCGAAGAATGCCGCAATTGCAAGAACCACATGCCCACCCCACCCATGAGGCAGACAACGATGAAGTTTGAAAACTGGATCACTCAATACCCAACTAGCAACAGCGCCAACGATCCATTCCCCTCGAGTGCGGATGAGCGGTCATCGCTCTTCACATTACACGGCCGTTACTGCCTGGTATCACTCACCTATCGCTACCATTTCTCTGCCGAGGCAAGCGACTCCAGGAACAAGAGCCGTGAGCGGACGTGAAGGCTATTTAACCGCTGCCACTTTAGTCTGCGATCTACGCTGCGTTTCTGATTTAGACGAGCCGAGATACGAGCAAGCCTGGGGCAGTTGATCGTAACGACCACAGCACTGACAGCGGAGAGTCCGTGTACGGCGGTTGCCTCACGGATACTCCGGATCAGCGACTGAGCTTTCTTTTGGCCGGCATCACATGCGAAAAAACTGCATGCAGATCATCCGAAGCGCTGTCCTCGTCGAGGTTGAGCTTGCTGTCGATATGATCCATGTGATGCATCATCAGGGTCACCGCCTGCTCGGCGTTGCGCGCCTCGATGGCATCGATCAGCGCGTTGTGTTCATCGTAAGAGCAATGGGAGCGGCTGCCGCTTTCGTACTGCGCGATGATCAGCGAGGTCTGCGACACCAGGCTGCGCTGGAAACTCACCAGGGGCGCATTGCGCGCGGCTTCCGCCAGCTTGAGGTGAAATTCGCCAGACAGGCGAATACCAGCGCCGCGGTCGCCACGGGCGAAACTGTCGCGCTCATCACTGACCATCTGTCGTAGCTCGGCGAGCTGCTCGGCACTGGCGTGCTGCACGGCCAGTTCGGTGATGGCCTGTTCGACCATGCGCCGTGCGTAAAAAATCTGCCGCGCCTCCTCGACGCTGGGGCTGGCCACTACCGCACCGCGATTCGGTCGCAGCAGCACCACCCCTTCATGCCCCAAGCGTGACAGGGCGCGACGGATGATGGTGCGGCTAACGCCGAAAATCTCCCCCAGCGCCTCTTCGCTCAGCTTGGTGCCTGGCGCCAGGCGCTGCTCGAGAATGGCATCGAAGATATGGGCGTAAACGATATCGTCCTGAGTCCCGCTGCGGGCGCTCTTGCCGGCGCGCGGCTGCTTCTTGAGGGGCTGCAATTGATCGTTCATTGGGGCTCGCGTGACAGGGGATCGGCAGTGTCGTAAGCCTGTGCGACCAACCTGACCAGCGAAGCGCACAGGCAGGGCTGATGGGCGATGCGGGGCAAAGCGACCAGGCCATTGTACACAACCGAATGTCCCGGCATAGCGCTATACAGAGCCCGGCCTGCAGCTTTGGCGAAGTCTCTGGAGCCTGTGCGCCCCGTTCTTAAACCCGCAGCGTACGCCTGGCAGGCACTACGGCTCTCGCCTATCGGCAGATGTTCAAGGCCAATCACATCAGGCAAATTGAATTTTATGTATACAACTGCATAATCGCAGCGCTGCACGCATTCTTGGCCGCCCCCTCACTCCCCCAACCTGCAGAGCGCCCCTGATGAACCTTGATACCTGGCTGCTGTTCAGCGGCGCCGCCCTGGTGGTGATCCTGATTCCCGGTCCGCTGTCCCTGCTGATGGTCAGCAACAGCCTCAACTACGGCCTGCGCCGCTCCACGCCTGCATTCCTTGGCGGCGTCTCGGCCTCGCTGTGCCTGCTCAGTGCTTCGGCGCTGGGCCTGGGCGCTTTGCTGCTGGCCTCGGAGCAAATCTTCAGCCTGCTCAAGCTGCTCGGCGCGCTCTACCTGTTCTACCTGGCCTGGCAAAGCTGGCAGGCTTCGCGCCAGGCGGCAGCGCCAGTGAGCGGCGAAGCCCCGCTGGCCAACCCCGGTTGGCGCAGCCTGTTCTGGAAAGCCTTCGGCCTGGGCGCGAGCAACCCCAAGGACATCCTGTTTTTCGCCGCTTTCTTGCCGCAATTCATCAGCGCCGAGCGCCCACTGCTCAGCCAGTTGCTGGTGATGATCCTGACCTGGGCCGTACTCGACCTGGGCTGCAAGCTGTTCTATGGCCTTAGCGCCCAGGGCGCCGCGCGCTACCTGCGCTCGGGCAAGGGCCAGGTGTGGTTCAACCGCATCAGCGCTGCCCTGTTCGGTGGCGCAGGGGCGGCTTCGCTGCTAAGTCGCTGAATCACCAAACTGGCACATGGGATCTAAACGCGTCCTTCGCGCTGCGTCCCTGCGAGCGCTGCCGCCACAGGTCAGGTACGGCGCCGTCCTGTAGGAGCGAACGGGCGGCGCTCCGCTTTATTCGCGAAGCCCGCGACACAGTCGCGGGCAAAGGCTTACCGCCCCTAACTGCCTCGATAGGTGGAGTAGCTATACGGCGAGACCAGCAGCGGCACATGGTAGTGCGCCTGATCGGCATCAATACCAACGCGCAACACCACTACATCCAGGAAGGCAGGCTCCGGCAGCGTCACACCACGGCGGCGATAATAATCACCCACATGAAACTGCAACTGGTACACGCCACTGACGTAGCTATCACCTTCGAGCAGCGGCGCGTCGCAACGGCCGTCGGCATTGGTCAGTTGTTGGGCAACCAGCACCAGTTCAGTGCCTTCGACGCGGTACAGGTCCACTTTCAGCGCACTGCCAGGGCAACCATGAGCGGCATCCAGCACATGTGTGGTCAATCGTCCCATCGCATTCGGGCGCGGCGATCAGCGGCGGCCCGCCTCCTATCGGTTGATGATTCATTGGGTGCAGGCGCCGGAGCATAGCATGGGCTACGGCGACGGAATAACAGGCTTTGTACACAATGCAACGCCCGGTTTTAGCCCGTATAAACACCTCACTTTGGCGCACCTCAATTATCCAAAAATACACGCCAGGTAAGCCAAGCAACGTAAACACCTGACCAATCAGGCAGGTTTCTTGCTTAGGGTTATGAACGCCTTATTAGCGAGATTGTGATTTACAGCTCGCACATCATTTTGTATACAATCACAGCCATCAACTGAACCTATGCAGGACGGCCCGCCTTGACCGCAGACTACCCCCGCGACCTGATCGGTTATGCCAACGCTCCCGCGCACCCACAGTGGCCGGGCAATGCCCGTATCGCCCTGTCCTTCGTCCTCAACTACGAAGAAGGCGGCGAGCGCAACATTCTGCATGGCGACGCCGAATCCGAAGCCTTCCTCTCGGAAATGGTCGCGGCGCAACCGCTGCAGGGCGTGCGCAACATGAGCATGGAGTCGCTCTATGAATACGGCAGCCGCGCGGGTGTCTGGCGTTTGCTGGCACTGTTCCAGAAACACAACATTCCGCTGACCATCTTCGCCGTGGCCATGGCTGCCCAACGCCACCCCGAGCTGATCCGCCAGATGGCCGCTGCCGGTCACGAGATCTGCAGCCACGGCTACCGCTGGATCGACTACCAGTACATGGACGAAGCCACCGAACGCGAGCATATGCAGGCGGCCATTCGCATCCTCACCGAGCTGACTGGCGAGCGGCCGCTGGGCTGGTACACCGGCCGCACCGGACCGAACACCCGGCGCCTGGTGCGCGAGGAAGGAGGCTTTCTGTACGACAGCGACACTTACGATGACGACCTGCCCTACTGGGACCCGGCCAGCACCGCCGAGCGTCCACACCTGGTAATTCCCTACACCCTGGACACCAACGACATGCGCTTCACCCAGGTGCAGGGCTTCAACACCGGTGATGACTTTTTCAGTTACCTCAAGGATGCCTTCGACGTGCTCTACGCCGAGGGCGCGGCCGGCGCGCCGAAGATGCTCTCCATCGGCATGCACTGCCGCCTGCTGGGCCGCCCGGCACGTATTGCCTCGCTGGCGCGCTTTCTCGAGTATGTGCAAAGCCACGAGCAGGTCTGGTGCGCCCGGCGCGTCGATATCGCCCGCCACTGGCACAGCAGCCACCCGTTTCCCCCCGCGTCCAGCGAGCGCCTGTGATGAGCCATTTCCAGACCCTGACGCCCAGCACCCTGAGCCGTGACGCCTTTATTCGCGCCTTTGCCGACATCTACGAGCATTCGTCCTGGGTCGCTGAGCAGGCCTTTGACCAAGGCGCTGACCCGCGCCTGGATGAGGTCGAGTTTCTTCATCAGCGCATGGCGGCGATCCTTCTGGCGGCTGAGCATGATGCGCAACTGGCGCTGATCAATGCCCACCCGGACCTCGCCGGCAAAGCCGCCGTGCGTGGCGAACTGACCGCTGCCAGCAGCGCCGAACAAGCCGGCGCCGGCATTCAGGACTGCACCGCTGAAGAGTTCGCCCGCTTCACCGCACTCAACGATGCCTACAAAAGCAAATTCGGCTTCCCCTTTATCAAAGCCGTCAAAGGCAGTAATCGTCAGCAGATTCTCGCCGCCTTCGAGGCGCGCCTGCACAATACGCCGGAGCAGGAGTTCCACACTGCGCTGGCCGAGATCAACCAGATCGCCCTGTTCCGCCTGCAGGCGCTGTAGCTGCAGCACACCGCCCAATCGTTCACTCCAGAGGCAGACCCACCCATGCACGTTTACGCCGCGCCCTTCGAGAAATACGTCAACCTCGCCGACGCCCGCCTCGGCACCCGCGCCATTTCGGTTACCGATGACTGGTTCGCCGACGTCAACCGCCTGTTCCAGCCGACCCCTGCGGTATGGAAGGAAGGCGTGTTCGACGACAACGGCAAGTGGATGGACGGCTGGGAGTCGCGCCGCAAACGCTTCGAGGGCTACGACAGTGCGGTGATCCGACTGGGCGTTGCCGGTTCGATCAAAGGCGTGGACATCGACACCAGCTTCTTCACCGGCAACTACCCGCCGTCGGCGTCCCTGGAAGCCTGCTTCGTCGCTGACGGCGAGCCGACCGAGGCCACCGTCTGGACCGAAGTACTGCCGGCCGTCGAGCTGCAGGGCAACAGCCACCACTACCACGCCATCAGCGACAGCCAGGCTTACACCCACCTGCGCTTCAATATCTACCCGGATGGTGGCGTTGCCCGCCTGCGCGTCTACGGTGTGCCGTACCGCGACTGGTCGAGCGTAGCCGCCGACGAGCAGCTCGACCTCGCTGCCGCACTCAATGGCGGCCGCGCCCTGGCCTGCTCGGACGAGCACTTCGGCCGTATGGGCAACCTGCTCAACCCCGGCCGCGGCGTGAACATGGGCGACGGCTGGGAAACCGCGCGCCGCCGCACCCCCGGTAACGACTGGGTGATCATCGCCCTCGGCCACCCTGGCGAAATCGAGCGCATCGTCGTCGACACCCTGCATTTCAAAGGCAACTACCCGGACAGCTGCTCTATCCAGGCGGCCTTCGTCAAAGGCGGCACCGACAGCCAGATCGAAACCCAGAGCCTGTTCTGGCGCGAGCTGCTGCCCAGCCAGAAACTGAGCATGCATGCCGAACACGAATACAGCGAAGAAATCCGCGCCCTCGGTCCGATCACCCACGTGCGTCTGAACGTATTCCCCGACGGTGGCGTCAGCCGCCTGCGCCTGTTCGGCAAAGTCGCCCGGTAATCACAGCCGCTGTGTAGGAGGGGCTTTAGCCGCGAGCTGTTATCGCTTCGCAACTAAAGCCCCAGTTATTGCCACCCCGTACAACCACAGAAGAACAACATGCGCCCCCTGATCATCGAACCGCTGAGCAAAGCCGCTTTCGCCCCCTTCGGTGACGTGATCGAGACCGATGACAGCGCATTCTTCATGATCAACAACGGCTCGACCCAGCGCTATCACCAACTGGCGACGGTGCAGACCAACACACCCGACGACCAGGCGATCATCAGCATCTTCCGCGCCGAGGCGCTGCCGATGCCGCTGACCATTCGCATGCTGGAGCGCCACCCGCAAGGCAGCCAGGCCTTTGTGCCGCTGCTCGGCAACCCCTTTCTGATCGTGGTCGCGCCCCCTGGCGATGTACCTGTATCAGGCTCCGTCCGCGCCTTCCGCAGTAACGGCAGGCAGGGCATCAATTACCATCGCGGCGTCTGGCACCACCCGGTGCTGACGATCGAAAAGCGGGATGACTTCCTGGTGGTTGATCGCAGTGGCCCAGGCCCCAACTGCGATGAGCATTTCTTTGAAGCGCACGAGTACCTGCTACTCGCGCCCCACCCATAAGAAAGGCCCGCCGCGCGACCTGCGTGGCGGGAGGAGGACCCGACCGTGCACGCACACTACCTCGAATGGCTGAACCTGAGCGTTCGCTGGATCCACATGATTACCGGCATCGCCTGGATCGGTGCCTCTTTCTACTTTGTCTGGCTGGAGAACAACCTCAACCGCGCCAACCCACGCGATGGACTCTCTGGCGACCTCTGGGCGATCCATGGTGGCGGCATCTATCACCTGGAGAAGTACAAGCTGGCGCCGCCTGCGATGCCGGAGAACCTGCACTGGTTCAAATGGGAGGCGTACTTCACCTGGCTGTCGGGCGTCGCCCTGTTGATGGTCGTCTACTACCTCAACCCCGGCCTGTACCTGGTCAAACCCGGCAGCGAACTGGCGCCTGCCCTGGCCGTGTGTATCGGCCTGGGTTCCCTGCTGCTCGGCTGGTTGATCTACGACCTGCTCTGCGACTCGCCCCTGGGCCAGCGCCCCGCTCTGCTCGGCGCCGTGCTGTTCGTGCTGATCATTGCTGCCGCCTGGGGCTTCTCACAGATATTCAGTGGTCGCGCGGCCTATATCCATGTGGGCGCAATCATCGGCACCCTGATGGTCGGCAACGTGTTCCGCATCATCATGCCGGCCCAGCGCGCCCTGGTAAAAGCCATCAACGACGGCACCACCCCCGACCCATCCCTGCCGGCCAAGGGCCTACTGCGCTCGCGGCACAACAACTACTTCACCCTGCCGGTGCTGTTCATCATGATCAGCAACCATTTCCCGAGCACCTACGGCAGCGACTACAACTGGCTGATCCTGGCCGGCATCGCCGTGCTCGCGGTGCTGGTGCGGCACTACTTCAACACCCGCCACGCCACCCAGAAATATGCCTGGACCCTGCCCGCCGCCGCACTGGGCATGCTTTGCCTGGCGTTCGTGACCGACCCAAGCCGTAACGCTGCCGAGCGGCCTGCAGCGCCGCCGGCCAGTATCAGCCAGCCGGCAAGCAGCGCGTCGGCAGCGCCGCAAAGCACGGCCCCAACGCGCATCAGCTTTGCTCAAGTACAGCCAGTAATCACCGAGCGCTGCAGCGTCTGCCACGCCGCCCAACCCAGCAGCCCGATGTTCAGCGCCGCGCCAGCCGGCTTTATGCTCGATACGCCGCAGCTAATCCAACAACATGCGGCGCAAATCAAGGCGCAAGCTGTCGACTCACAGATCATGCCGCTGGGGAACCTGACCCAGATGACGCCGGAAGAGCGAACCCTTATAGGCGCCTGGATCGACCAGGGCGCCAAGCTCGACTAAGACTCCCCGGCACCCACAAGGCGTGATTAAATGCGCGCCTTGCCTACGCATGAGGAGCGCCCATGATCGAAGCCACCTGGATCGCCTTCGCCTTCATCATGGGCATGGCCGTGCGCAGCATCGGCCTACCGCCGCTGATTGGCTACCTGGCCGCCGGCTTCGCTCTCGCTGCCGCCGGTAGCCGCCTGGGCATCGGCCCGCTAGACAGCCTTATTCTCGATCACCTCGCCCACCTCGGTGTGTTACTGCTGCTGTTTACCGTCGGCCTCAAACTCAAGCCCAGCGCCCTGCTGCGCCGCGAAGTGATCGGCGGCGGCCTGCTGCACTTCGTGCTCTCCAGCCTGCTGTTTTTGCCCGTTATCCTGTTGGTCCTCGACCCGCCCTGGCAGCAGGCCTTGCTGCTGGCGATCGCCTTGTCCTTCTCCAGCACCGTGCTGGCGGCCAAAGTGCTGGAAGGTAAACGTGAGCTGCGCGCCTTCCATGGCCGGGTGGCCATCGGTGTGCTGATTATTCAGGACCTGATTGCCCTGCTGGTCATGAGCCTGGCCAGCGGCAAAGTGCCCTCGGCCTGGGCCTTGCTGGTCTTCGCCCTACCCCTGCTGCGGCCACTGCTGTTCCGCCTGCTCGATGCCAGCGGTCACGAAGAGCTGATGGTCCTGCTCGGCCTGCTGCTGGCCCTGGTGATCGGCGGCTATGGCTTCGAGAGTGTCGGACTGAGCGCCGAACTGGGCGCCCTAGCCTTCGGCGCCATGCTTGCCAAACACCCGCGCGCCGGCGAGTTGGCCAACTCGCTGTGGAGTATCAAGGAAGTCTTTCTGGTCGGCTTCTTCCTGCAGATCGGCATCGGCGGTTTGCCAGACCTCGACACCCTGATTTTCGCCGCGCTGATGGCCCTGCTCCTGCCACTCAAGGGCGCGCTGTTCTTCGGGCTGTTTTTGCTGTTTCGCCTACGCGCGCGCAGCGCCTTCCTCAGCAGCGTCAGCCTGACCAACTACAGCGAGTTTGGCCTGATCGTCGCCAGCGTGTTACTGCCCGCCTACCTCGTGCCGCTGGCCATCACGGTAGCGCTGTCTTTTGTTATCTCGGCCCAGCTCAACCGCTTCGCCAACCCGCTCTACGAGCGCCTGGCGCACCGCCTGATCCCCCTGGAACGCAACATCCGCCACCCCGACGAACAACCCGTGTCCCTGGGCGATGCGCAAATTCTCGTGATGGGCATGGGCCGCACCGGCCGCGCCGCCTACGACCACCTCGCCCACCAGGGCTGGAATATGGTCAGCCTGGACTCCGACCCCCAGGTCATCCAACTCAATGGCGAAGCCGGCCGGCATATCCTATTTGCCGACGCCGAAGACCCAGTGTTCTGGCAACGCATCGAAATGCCCGCCGTAGAAGCCGTGATCCTGGCCATGAACGACCCCGAGGCCAAGGTCATCTCCACCCGCAAACTGCGCGACAGCGGTTTCGATGGACTGATCGTCTCCCACGCCATGTACGACGATATCGCCCAACGCATCCAGGATGCCGGTGCCAACCGCACCTACCTGACCATGAGCGAAGCCGGCGCCGGCCTCGCCGAACACGTCGCGCGGGATTTACGGGCGCGGCGAGAGGGGTGAAGCTGAGCGGCAATTGCCGACGCAATTTGTGCGGGGTGGCGGGACGGTGAAATGTTCCTCGCTGCGCGGAAAGCGGAAGGCAAGCGAATACGTTTGTGTGTCGTGCTGGCTGGCACAAAGCGTTGATTTGGGTGTAGTTTATTTTTAGTTGCAAGGAAGGTGGAGTCTTATCAAGAGCTCCGTGCTATTGGATTAGTGTGGGATTCGGTTTAATCACTGTTAGGGAAAACACTAAATTGCATCGCGTACTCTCAATCGTACTTTTCGTATTACCTTTCAGCGCCATGTCAGCAGAAAAACGCTGTGGCTGGCTAGAAAATCCCACGCCAGCAAACCTATGGTTAACTGATAGCGAATCTGAGTGGACGATATCAGTACAAGGCAGAGGCTTTATCAACGAAGACTCAATGGAAAATATGCCAACCATTGACCAAAATGAATTTGTCCGCACGAATGGTTATTACGGCTTTTCATGCGTCTGCCTTAACGTCAAAACGAACAAAGAGAGCTCAAAAATATTAAAAGTCTACAGTGGAGAGCAATTACTATTAAAGCAATGTTTGGAAGATCCGAACATTTACGACAAAATACCTCTACGCTGAACTCCTCTAACAACCGGCTCAAATCGTTCGCTACGCACACTGGGACGGGCTAAACCCCGCCCTTTAACCAAAACTCCGGCACCAAAAAAGGAAGGCAATATGACACGCACGACAGAACAAGAGACCTTCTGGGAAGGCGACTTTGGAAACGAATACGTCGACCGTAACCAAGGTCCCCGGTTGGTTGCTTCCAAGACAGCTTTTTTCAGCAAGGTCCTTGCCCGAGCTCACTCAGTGAACAGTGTTTTGGAACTCGGCTCCAATATCGGCCTGAACTTGGTGGCGCTGCGCCATTTGCTGCCCGCAGCCCAACTATCTGCTGTAGAGATCAATCAGAAGGCCGCGTCAGAGCTTCAATCCAAGCTCCCCGACGTAAATCTCCATGTGAAATCAATTCTCGAATTCCAGCCGGAAGCGACATGGGACCTTGTGTTCACCAAAGGCGTTTTGATCCACATCAATCCTGACAAGCTGCCGACTGTCTACGAACTGATACACAGAGCGTCTTCTCGTTATGTGCTTGTGGCCGAATACTACAACCCGAAGCCGACGGAGATCACCTACCGAGGTCACACAGGAAAGCTTTTCAAGCGTGACTTCGCTGGCGAAATGCTTGACAAATTCCCCGACCTGCATCTGGTCGACTATGGCTTTGTCTATCACCGAGATCCACACTTCCCTCAGGATGACTCGACGTGGTTTCTATTGGAGAAGCGATAGCGAGTGACTGCCGAACAAGGCGCTGCACCGGACGGCAATTCCGCTACGTTCCATTGCCGTCGGTGAGCCTTGGCGTTATGCCTAAGCCCAATAAAGTACTGTATACGGACTCCCCCACAAGCAGTGAGCAAGGTTTCTCTTCTGCATCTGTCGTCAGCGCGGCTACATTGGTATATCCGACCAGAGGTGGGAGCTATCGAAAAAGGAAAACAGATGGCAGACTTCGACTGGCACGGCGGGCAAATAACGAAGGAAACAGCGGTCACAAGCACCTACCGAAACACTCAAAACGTAAGGCGTTTCTTGAGTAAAACATGTGGGCCGGACTTCAAGTTTGACCGGGACTTTATGGCATGGATAAAAGACGGTAAATCCAAAACAATGGGTGAGGTCGCGCTTGAGTGGCAGCGGCGATACAAAAGCCAATAGACTGACACTCATTAAACGACCCTAGCATACGATTTTGCCTATACACGTGAGGATGCCATGAAAGAAACCGGAAAAATAAACTACTTGGAAATCCCCTCACGCGACCTTGAAGCAACCAAGCGCTTTTTTACATCGGCATTTGGCTGGTCGTTTATTGACTATGGCCCGGCTTATATAGCGATAGAAAACGCAGGATTGGACGGGGGCTTTTTCAAATCAGACAACGTCGTATCACCCGACAACGGTAGTGTATTGGTTGTGCTTTACAGCTCAGAGCTGGAAGCGACTGCAGCCAAGGTCACGTCAGCGGGAGGGACGATCACTCAAGCTATTTTTTCCTTCCCCGGCGGGCGGCGGTTCCACTTCACAGACCCCACCGGCAACGAATATGCGGTTTGGTCTGAGCCCTCAGCGTAACAGCCTCGAAGAGAGTAGCTAAAATGAGAGGACCAGAATTAGAAGAAACTCTCGATTTCCTTAGAGGGGCAGAGCAATTAGCAGAGCAATTAAAAGCATGGCGCAAAAGCCCTACTTTCAGCTGCTCCATCGTTAAAGCGTCGACTTGCGCGTAACGCAACCTCAACGCGAAGCGCACCCTTGGGAAAGCCGCACGTAACGGACATCAACAGACTCTGCAGCCGCCCGACCTGGAGTGACCGTCGCCATTGAGCACTCAGTCTTTAGCCGGTAACCCTAACGAGGTGTAACCCGGCCATTGGCGCAACAGGGTGTCGACGAACTGCTCGGCAGCCGGTGATAGCGAAGAGCCGTGGCGCCTGACAAGGCCTAGGGTGCGGCTGATAACGGGCTCGACCAGAGGCCGCTGAACCAGGATGGGGTGATCTTCGGCGGGCATTGCCAGGCTGGGCAGTGCTGCCACACCAAGACCGGCCTCAACCATGCCCAGCGACGTGGACAGGTGCTGCACCTCATAGAACCAGCTCGGCCGCCAGTCCAAGTGGGCCAGGCCATGATCGAGCAGTACGCGATTACCACTGAGCCTTCCCACCCCGATCAGGCGGTAATCACTGAGCTCGCGCCAGGCCACCTGATCCTGCTTGGCCAAGGGGTGATCACGCCGACAGGCGAGGACGAAGGGCTCATTGACCAACGGTGTGAAGTCGATTTCAGCGCTTTGCCCACTGAGCATATTGATACCGAAATCGGCCTCCCCGCGGATCACCGCCTCAAGCCCTTCATGGGCGCTGAGGTCGAGAATACGGATGCGAATCTTCGGGTACTGCAGGTTGAACTCGCGGATCACCGTTGGCAGAAAGTAGAACGCTGCAGTCGGGATGCAGGCCAGCGTCACCTGCCCGGACTGTCGCTCGGCAAGTTCACGGATACCCAGAATAGAGCGCTCGAAGTCATCCAGCAGGCGGCGCGCCTTGGGCAGAAAGTCCCGCCCCACAGCTGTCAGGCTCACGCGCCGGGTGGTGCGGTCGAGCAACTGCGTGCCCAGCCCCTCTTCGAGCTTTTGCATGCGTCGGGTCAGCGCCGGCTGGGACAGGTGAATGGCGTTGGCGGCCTCATGGAAGTTGCCGAATTCGGCGATTTTCACAAAGGCCCGAAGGTCTTGCAGCTCGTAATTCATGCACGAAACCTATTAATCGATCCGATTTTTATATTTAGCGTATCAGCATAAGCGGGTTTGCGCGGGGTCCGGCTGTTGTCGTGCATTCTGACGCCGCATTAATGCTTAAAACACATTAATAGCTCAAATATATGCAATTTACAGATTAAAAAAACTGCCCCGATAATCTCCCAACGCAACAATAACTATATTTATTGCACCGGAGACATCATGCAAGCCATTCCCTGTGTCCTCATGCGCGGCGGCACGTCCCGTGGGCCGGTGTTCCTGGCCAACCACCTGCCTAGCGATCCGGCGCAACGCGACGAGGTACTACTCAAGGTCATGGGATCAGGCCATGAGCTGGAGATCGATGGCATTGGCGGTGGCAGCCCCCAGACGAGCAAGGTTGCCATCGTCAGCCGTTCACCGCACCCGGATGCCGATGTCGACTACCTGTTCGTCCAGGTGATGGTCGCCCAGCGACGCGTCGATACTGCGCCGAACTGCGGCAACATGCTCTGCGCAATAGGCCCCTTCGCCATCGAACATGGCCTGGTCAACGCCACCACACCGGCCACGCGGGTGCGTATCCGCAACCTCAACACCAATACCCTGATCGATTCCGATGTACTGACCCCCAACGGCCGGGTGCGCTATGAGGGCGACACGCAAATCGACGGTGTGCCCGGCACGGCTGCACCGATCCGCCTGACCTTTCTTGATGCCGCCGGCGCCAAGACCGGCAGCCTGCTGCCGAGCGGCCAGGTGCGTGACCTGATCGATGGCGTGGAAGTGACCTGCATCGACATGGCCATGCCCATGGTCCTGATGCATGCCGAGGCGCTGGGCAAAACCGGTTACGAGACAGCCACCGAGCTGGACGCCGACCCACAGTTGCTCGCGCGACTGGAAAGCATTCGCCTGCAGGCCGGCCGCCTGATGGGCCTGGGCGATGTCGCGCACATGGTCATTCCCAAACCCGTACTGCTGGCCCCGCCACGCCAGGGCGGCAGCCTGAGTACCCGCTACTTCATGCCGCATAACTGCCACCGTTCGCTGGCTGCAACGGGCGCCATCGGCTTGGCCAGTGCCTGCGCCTTGCCGGGCAGCGTGGCCCACCAGATCACCCCGATCAGCGGTGCCGCGCTAGTACGCCTGGAGCACCCGGGCGGGCAGATCGAAGTGTCGCTGGAACCTGACTCGCAGAACCGTCCCGAAAAACTGCGCGCCTCCCTGGTGCGCACAGCCCGGCGCCTGTTCGCCGGGGATGTGTACATCCCGGGCAAGCGCATCGGGAGATAACCGCACCATTTTCATCCACCGCCAGAGCTGACCACAATGACAACAACATACCCTCTGCATTACACCTTGCCCCTTGGCGCCCTCTGCCTAATGCCCCTGTCGATGGGCGTTGCCCAGGCCCAGGGTTTTATTGAAGACAGCAAAGCCAGCCTGGAGCTGCGCAACTTTTATCTGAACCGCGATTTTCGCCAATTTCCCGATCCCGCTCAGAACAAACGCGAGGAATGGGCTCAGGGCTTTATCCTCAGTCTGGAGTCGGGCTTTACTCAGGGCACGCTCGGCTTTGGTGTCGACGCCCTCGGCATGCTCGGCTTGAAGCTTGACTCGTCGAGCGACCGCAGCGGTACTGACCTGCTGCCACGCGACAGCCGCAACCGCGCCGAAGACGACTACAGCAAGCTGGGCGTAACCGGCAAGGCCCGCCTGGGCAAAAGCGTGGCCAAGGTCGGGACCCTGCTGCCGAAAATGCCTTACTTGCAGTACAGCAACAGCCGCCTGCTGCCCCAGGTATTCGAAGGCTGGCAGGTGCAAAGCCGTGATATCGAGTCCCTGACACTGACCGGCGGGGAAATCTCCCGGGTGGTCCAGCGCAGCGTTTCCGGCTCGGAAAAACTGGCATTGAACAACAAGAACGGCCGCTTCGGCGCCAGCCCCGAGAGTGACGGGCTGCGCTTCTTCGGCGGTGACTACGGGCTCGCGCCAGGCCTGGTGGCCAGTTATCACTATGCCGAGCTGCAGGATATCTATCACCAGCACTTCCTCGGCCTGCAACACAGCCTGGCGCTGGGCAGCGGGACGCTGAAAAGCGATCTGCGCTACTTCAATAACCGCGAAGCGGGTCAAGCACGCGTCGGCAATATTGATAACCAGGCGCTCAACGCCATGTTTACCTACAGCCAGGCCGGTCATGCCCTGGGCCTGGCCTATCAGCAGATGAAAGGTGATGAGGCTTTTACCTATGTCGATGGGGCCACGCCCTACTTGACCAACTTCCTGCAGATCAACGATTTTGCCGGCCCCGAGGAACGCTCCTGGCAGCTGCGCTATGACTATGACTTCGCCGCCATCGGGCTCAAGGGCCTGACGTTCATGAACCGCTATGTCACCGGTGATCAGGTGCGCCTGAATAACGGCCAATCGGGCAATGAGTGGGAACGCAACACCGACCTGGCCTACAGCTTCAGCGAAGGCACCCTGAAGAACCTCAAGCTGACCTGGCGTAACGCCAGCTACCGCTCGAGCTTCAGCCGTGACCTCGATGAGAACCGCCTGATTCTCAGCTACACCAAGGCACTCTGGTGAGTCGCCGCGCTACCGCACCTCTACAACTCTAAGAAAGGAACGCATCATGAACTCGACTCGACTCAGCACCTGCCTGTCCATTGCCTGCGCCATGCTACTGGCCAGCGCCAGCGCGCTCGGCAAAGAACCCTCACGCCCAGAATGCATCGCCCCTACCAAGCCCGGCGGCGGCTTCGACCTCACCTGCAAACTGGCTCAAGCCGGTCTCAAGGACCACAAACTGCTTGATGCCCCCATGCGCGTTACCTACATGCCCGGCGGCATCGGCGCGGTGGCCTATAACGCCATTGCCGCTAATCGCCGCGGCGAAGCCGGCACCATCGTGGCCTTCTCCGGCGCCTCGCTGCTCAACCTCGCCCTGGGCAAATACGGCCGCTATGACGAGAACGCCGTGCAATGGCTGACCACTATCGGCACTGACTACGGCACCCTGGCCGTGCGCGAAGACTCGCCGTTCAAGACCCTGGACGATGTCGTTCAAGCGCTGAAAAAAGACCCAAAAAGTGTGTCCGTCGGTGGTGGTGGCAGCATCGGTGGCCAAGGCTGGGTGAAGATCGCGCTGCTGGCAAAAGCCGCCGGGGTCAACCCGCGCGACCTGCGCTACGCCGCATTTGAAGGCGGTGCCGAGCACTACATGGCCCTGATGGGCAAACACGTGGACCTGGTCACCGGCAGCGCCAGCGAGATCCGCGCACAGAAAGCCAACAAGATCCGCACCCTGGCGATTTTCAGTGAGGAGCGCCTGCCAGGTGAACTGGCCGACATCCCCACCGCGCGCGAGCAGGGTTACGAGATCCAGTGGCCATTGATCCGTGGTTACTTCGTCGGCCCGGACGTCACCCCTGAAGCCGTAGCCTGGTGGCGCGACCGCTTCGCCACCCTGCAAGCCTCGCCAGAATTCCAGCAATACCTCGCCGACCGTGACGTGCTGCCGCTGACCGTGACCGGTGAAGAGCTCGACGCGCTGGTCAAGCAGCAAGTCGCGCAGTACCGCGAACTGGGCCGCGAGTTCGGCCTGGTCGAGTAATCCGCCTTTGCTGGGCGAAGCCTGTCTGGGCTTCGCCGCTGGAGCCTCTCATGCATGATCGTCTGTTTGCAGGGTGCGCCCTGCTGCTATGCCTCGCCCTGGTAATTGTAGGCTGGGCCTATCAAGCCCCTTTTGCTTACGAACCTGTAGGGCCACGCGCCTTCCCACTGTTGCTGCTGGCGCTGATCGGCTGCGCCGTGCTGTACCAGCTCATCCGCCCCTCGACTGGGCAGCACGCTCAGGCAGAACCGGCCCTGGACCGCCATGTCGGGCGCAAAATCGCGCTCTGTGTAGCCGCCCTACTGCTATACGCCACGGCTTTTGAATGGCTTGGCTTCATCCCCAGCAGCGTGCTGTTCGCCGTTGCCATGGCTCGCCTGTACGGCGCCAGCACCTGGCAAAGCCTGATCGGTGGTGTCGTCATCGCCGTGGGCTTGTACCTGCTGTTCGATTTCGGCTTGGACGTCCCCTTGCCCCTCGGCCCCATTGCCGCGCTGGAGAATTAACATGGATACCCTTCACTACCTGGGCATCGGCTTCGGCGTCGCCCTAACTCCCTACAATTTGCTGACCGCTTTCTGCGGCACATTGATCGGCACTGTGGTCGGCCTGTTACCGGGCCTGGGTCCGGTCAACGGTGTAGCCCTGCTGATCCCCATCGCCTTTGCCCTTGGCCTGCCACCGGAAACGGCCCTGATCCTGCTGGCAGCGGTGTACCTGGGGTGTGAATACGGCGGCCGTATCTCCTCCATCCTGCTGAATATCCCTGGCGAAGCCTCGGCAGTAATGACCACCCTGGATGGATATCCGCTGGCACGCCAAGGCAAGGCTGGCGTCGCCCTGTCGCTGTCCGCCTGGAGCTCGTTCATCGGCGGCACCATCGCCACTATTGGCGTCGTGCTATTTGCCCCGCTGCTCGCGCAATGGGCGGTTGCCTTTGGCCCAGCCGAGTATTTTGTGCTGATGGTGTTCGCCATTACCTGCCTGGCGGGTATGGCTGACAACAAACCGATGAAGACCGCCATCGCGGCCATGATCGGCCTGTTTCTCTCCTGCGTCGGTATTGATGCCAACAGTGGCGTGTACCGGTTCACGTTCGGCAGCCTGGGCCTGGCCGATGGCATCCAGTTCGTGGTGCTGGTCCTGGGCTTGTTCAGCGTCAGTGAAATACTGGTATTGCTCGAGCGCACCCACCATGGCCAGAAAGCCGTGAAAGCCTCCGGGCGCATGCTGTTCAACGTGAAGGAAGGCGCTTTTGTGCTGGCGACCAACCTGCGCAGCGGCGTGGTTGGTTTCGTGCTCGGTGTGCTGCCGGGTGCCGGGGCAACGCTGGCCAGTGCGGTGGCCTATATGTCGGAAAAGCGCATGGCGCGTCATGACAATCGCTTCGGCGATGGCGACCTGCGCGGCCTGGCGGCCCCGGAAACGGCCAACAGCGCGGCAGCCTGCGGCTCGATGGTGCCGATGCTCACCCTCGGCGTACCGGGCTCCGGCACCACCGCAGTGATGCTCGGTGCACTCACGCTGTACAACATCACGCCGGGGCCGATGCTGTTCCAGAACCAACCCGACATCGTCTGGGGCCTGATCGCCTCGCTGTTCGTTGCCAACGTCATGCTGATTATCATGAACGTACCCATGGTGCGGGTATTCACTCGCATCCTCTCGGTGCCGACCTGGGCGCTGGTGCCGGCCATTGCGATCATCACCTCCATCGGCGTCTATGCGGTGCACTCCACCACGTTCGACCTGTTTCTGATGATTGGCATCGGCATTTGCGGCTACATCCTGCGCAAGCTCGATTACTCGCTGTCGGCCGTGCTGCTGGGCTTTATCCTCGGCGGCATGATGGAAGAAAACCTGCGCCGCGCCTTGTCATTGTCCAATGGTGAGCTGGGTATTCTGTGGCAGAGCCCAATTGCCCTGGCTGTATGGGGTCTGGTTGCGGTGATGGTTGCATTGCCAATCTGGCGGGCCTGGCGCACACGTCAGAACCGCACTCGTCCACTGGCCGATAGCAGCGTTTAATCCCCCACTCAACGCCAACAAGTAGATTCACCGAGCTAAGCGAAACCTGCGCGCAGCGGATTTCAGAGGCTGCGCGCAGGCTTTGCTTTATTGATCCACCCTGACGCGGTGCCTGCAGGCCATGGGAATGGCTTCAAGACGCGTATAAGGGTATGAGCACCACAAACTTTGTACCGCTATCCGCCTGGGATGAGACTTCAACCCGGCCGCCATGGGACTCGACGATCTGCGACACGATAAATAGCCCGAGGCCTAAACTTGAGTAAGGACCATTGTCTGTGGCCATTTCCGGCGAGTAGCGCCCCATCGGGTTGAAGATAAACGGCAATACGTCTTCGGGGATGGGATTACCGGTGTTGTGCACGCTGAAATGCAATATGCCGCCATGGCTGTCCAGGGTAACGGTCACCGGGTCGCTGCCTGCGCCATGCTGTATAGCATTGCCGATCAAGTTGGAGAACACCTGCTCCAGCCGCGAGCCGTCGAAATCACCTACCGCGCTGCCGCTACAGGTCAGGTGGATATCGGCTTCAGGGTTCACCGTACGTGACTCTTCGACGATGCGCTCGCAGACGGGCTGGATGTCCATCTGCTCTTTTTTCAGCGGGATACCATGGCCGATTTGCGAACGCGTGAAGTCCAGCAAGTCTCCGACTATCTGGCTGGCGCGCTTGACGCTGGAATAGATGCGCGAGGCAATCTTGATGGGGCGCGCGCCCAGGTCATTGGTGCGCAAAAGCACATCCGCGCCGAGTAATATCGCGCTCAACGGGGTGCGCAGGTCGTGCCCGAGGATACCCAGAAAGATATTGCGTGAGGCTTGTACGGCCTTGGTATAGCTGGAAATGGATTCCGCCAGCGCTTGGTCGATAGCCTCGTTGAAGCGGATCATGTCTTCCACTTGTGTCGGCGCGCCCGCCCTCTCCTGCTTCATCCAGTGGTTGATCACGCTTGAACGTAACGCGCGAAACTCCGCGACCAGTTGGTCGATGGTGAAGCCCGACATCAGTCGGGTGATGGCATGGGTTTTCGCGGCAGTATTGTCTTCGGAGACTGATTGGCCGTGAGATTTTTCGATCTGTTCGCGGGAGGACTGCTCGGTAGCGAGGTCTGCAGCAATGGCCCGCAGCATCAACTCGGCATGGTCTCTCAAGGCGACAGAGTCGAGAGGCTCACCTGGAGTGGCCAGCGTGCGCGCAAAATCTTCCCACGCCTGCACGATAGGTTCGATGTTCTCTAGGATGAAACCCGATAACCGCATGGCAAGCCGACCCTGAAAGGTGAACCGTGCAATGCGCTGGCTCGATGATCGAGTAAAACACTAATACCCGTTGCACGTACGGCTATATCAGCGTGCTGCGACGGCAGGGCGTGGCAGGTGTGGCTAGCCATACCAGCACACCATCAATGATAGCGCCCCCAATGCCCGCCCCACCCACTGCCCACTCCCGGCCCAGGCTTGGGAGTTGAACCTGGAGACAGAAAGCCATGCATATTGTGATACCCGACGACTACCAGCAGGTCATTCGCAGCCTGACGTGTTTCAAGCTGTTGGAGGGCCATCAGGTCAGCCTGTACCACGACATCCCGCACGACCCGGATGTGTTGGCCGAGCGTTTTGCCGATGCCGATGCCCTGGTGCTGACCCGTGAGCGCACGCGCCTGGATGCCGCGCTGCTGGCACGCTTGCCGCGGCTCAAGGTGATCAGCCAGACCGGCAAGGCTGGCCCGCACCTGGACCTGGCTGCCTGCGCGCGCCAGGGCATCGCCGTGCTGGAGGGCCGCGGCTCGCCCATTGCCGCCGCGGAGCTGACCTGGGCGCTGATGCTGATGGCGCGCCGGCAACTGCGCCCGGCCATGGACGCGCTCTATGCCGGGCAGTGGCAAGTCAACCTGGGTCAACGCCTGTGCGGCCAGACCCTGGGTATCTGGGGTTACGGCAAGATAGGCCAGCGCCTGGCGCGCTACGCCCAGGCCTTCGAGATGCCGGTACTGGTCTGGGGTAGCGAAACCTCACGTCGCGCCGCCGAGGCTGACGGCCACCGTGCGGCGGTTTCGCGCGAAGCATTTTTCAGTGAAGCCGATATCATCAGCCTGCACTTGCGCCTGGCCGAAAGCACGCGCCACGCCATTGGCCTGAGCGACTTACAACAGATGAAGCCCGACGCGCTGCTGGTCAATACCAGCCGCGCCGAGCTGCTTGCCCCCGGCGCACTGTTGCAAGCGCTGGAGACTGGCCGCCCAGGCTTCGCCGCGCTGGATGTATTCGAACAGGAGCCGCTGCTCGATCCGGCTGACCCGCTGCTGCAGCATCCGCGCATTCTCTGCACGCCTCACCTGGGTTATGTCGAACGGCATGGCTACGAACTGTACTTTGGCGATGCCTTCAGCAATCTGCTGGCCTTCGACCAGGGTAAACCCTGCGGTCTGCTCGCCCCCACTTCCGCTTGATTCCTCGCCAACCGTTGGTTAGCCCCGCTTTTTTGCGTGTTGCAACCTCAAATCGGCTTGTGTGGGAGCGAAGGGGGCGCCTAGCCTTTATTCGCGATTGTGCCGCGAATTTCGCGAATAAATTCGCTCCTACAGATATGCAACAGCCTATTGGGACATAGCCTTTTTCAAGACAGTGCTTGAGCTGGCGGTGCGGCCGCGAACGACACAGCCCTAGGCTGCGTAGCCCGTGCCTCGCCACGCTCTATTACGGGTCACTGCGCACCATCGACGCGCAACACCACTTGACTTTCAAGTCAGATTTTGGCGCCTATCGCAGCATGTTTTGTAGACAATCGCTGCAAATCAGGTATTCAGCGCTATAAAAGTTGTGTACAAAACAGTGCACAAAGTGCGTAGCAGCCTGCACATACTGGAATGCTAAAAGCGGAACAGTCTGTGCATACAACCTCCTCATACCGGCCGCCAGGCCTGACAACAAGATCAAGGAGAGCACCATGCCCAGCGATGATTTTCATATTCACAAGCTCGACCCATCCCTGCACAACGCTGACCTAGCGCCCTTGCCACCGGGCAAGCGCAAGTGGGGTTGGTTTGAAATTTTCAATGTCTGGTCCAACGATATTCAGAGCCTGTTCGGCTACACCCTGGCCGCGACCCTGTTTATTTCCTATGGCCTGAGCGGCTGGGCGGTGCTGGCGGCGATCGTGCTGGCGGGCTTTATCGTCATGGGCCTGGTGCAGCTGACCGGTAAACCCAGCGTCAAGTACGGCATCCCCTTCCCGGTGATGGCGCGCGCCAGCATGGGCGTACGCGGCGCGAACTTCCCGGCCGTGGTACGCGGCATCGTGGCGATCTTCTGGTATGGCGTGCAGACCTACTTCGCCTCCACGGCGCTGGCGTTGCTGATCAACTCGCTACTGGGTACCACGACGACGGATGCGAGCTTCCTCGGCATGACCGCAGTCGGCTGGCTGTCTTATGTGATTGTCTGCGTGTTTCAGGTGGCGCTGTTCATTCGCGGCATCGACTGGATCACCCGCTTTCTCAACTGGGCCGGGCCGCTGGTGTACCTGGTGATGATCGCGCTGATGCTGATCATCTGGTACCAGGCCGGCCCCAGCCTGCTGGGCGAGCTGGGCACCCTGTTCCGCGGCACCGGCGATTACGCCGCCGGCCCGGTCGCGGCATTTGCCGCCGTGGTTGGCACCATGGTCGCCTACTTTGCCGCGGTGGTGATCAACTACGGCGACTTCGCACGCTTTGTGCGGGATGAGAAGCAGATGACCGTGGGTAACTTCCTTGGCCTGCCGATCAGTCTGGCAATCTTTTCTCTGATTGCCCTGGTGATCACCGCCGGCACCGTAGTGGTGTTCGGTGAAACCCTGACCAACCCGACCGACATCGTCGCCCGGGTCGATAACCTGACCCTGACCATTATTGCCGCGCTGACCTTCTTCGCCGCCACAGTGGGCATCAACCTGGTCGCCAACTTTATCCCGCCCGCCTACGACATCGCCAACCTGGCGCCTGCGCGCATCAGTGCACGCACCGGCGGGTTTATCACCGCGGCGATTGCCTTCTTTATTGGCGCACTCTGGGTCGCCTTTATCAGCCAGGTTGGCATTGCCGCCTTCGTCGACACCCTGGGCGCGGTACTGGCGCCGTTGTACGGCATCATCGTCGCCGACTACTACCTGGTGCGCCGCCAGCAGTTGAACGTGCAAGACCTGTTCAGCGCCGAACCGGGTTCGACCTACTACTTCGATGGCGGCTGGAATCGCAAGGCAATGATCGCCTTTGCCGTAGCCTCGGTGTTCTCCGTGGCATCGGTATGGGTGCCGGCGCTGAGCGACCTGTCGGGTTATGCCTGGCTGTTCGGCGCCCTGCTCGGCGCAGTGCTGCACTACCTGCTGATGCGCAAACAGGCTGTGGCCATTGTCCCGGTGGCACTGGAAACTCGCGGCTAAAGCCCCTCCTACACAGCCCGGAATGCAGCTAACAAAAAAGGGGGAAGGTGCCTGGCACCTTCCCCCTTTTCGTCAATCCGTGCCGACGCCCGCAGGCGCCGGTTGATCAGCTGGCGCGGGCGATGTTACGCAGCGACTTGATCTGATCATGGTTGCGCTGCACACCTTGCAGTTGCTTTTCCACCACAACACGGGCGGTCGGCGGCAGCTCCTTGGTGATGGCTTCTTTGTAGGCCTTGAGCGCTACGTCTTCACCACGCTCACACTCGTTGAGAATGGCTTCGTCGTCTTTACCAGTAACCATGCTCTTGAGATCAACCCAGCGGCGATGCAGGGCACCGGCTACGCTTGAGCTGGTTTCAGGGTCGCCGCCCAGGCCGCGAACCAGGTCCTGCAGCTCACGAGCAGCAGCAGCGCATTCCTGAGCACGCTGGCTGAACAGGGTTTTGAGTTGCGGGTTTTTGACATCTTCGGCGCACTCATGGAAACCTTTTTCGCCGTCCTTGCTGGTTTCGATCAGGTCGTTAAGTACCGAAATCGCATGCTTGTTATCCATCTCGTCGTTCCTCTCTGCAGTTAACAGGTTGGCGCCGGAACAGGGTTACCGGCCACTCGTGAAAATGGACTGGCCGGGTTTTCCGATGGTTCAGGGTTTTTCCTGCAGCAGACCAGCCAAGCGATTGCCCAAGAGGCTCTACAGCCCGCGCCAGGACTGAGCAGCGACCAGTCGTCGGGCAGCGCTGAACGCCCCTTCAGAGGTACGCGAAAAACGCACTCGTTACCTGTTCAGTAGGTGACTCGGCTGTCGGAAATCTCGCGACCGAATTCGCGCTTACAGGCATGCAGCCCCTCATCCGGGCAGTGCTTAGGCACACGTAAATCGACCGTTGACCAAAAAGTCAGGTACGCGCTGCAGGCCGCGACTGGCGCGCTTGAGAGCCGCAAAAGGCCGGTGCTACCATGCGCCCCCGCCAGCCGTCTGCGGCAGCCATCCATGTATCGAGGCTTATGACCAGTATTCGCGAGCGCAACAGGGAACTGATCCTGCGCGCAGCCAGTGAAGAATTCGCTGACAAGGGCTTCGCTGCCAGCAAAACCAGCGACATCGCTGCCAAGGCCGGCGTACCCAAGCCCAATGTTTACTACTACTTCAAGTCCAAGGAAAACCTCTATCGCGAGGTGCTGGAAAGCATCATCGAACCGCTGCTGGCCGCCTCGGCGCCGTTCAACCAGCCTGGCCAGCCCGGTGAGGTGCTGCGTGCCTATATCCGCTCGAAGATTCGCATCTCCCGCGAGCACTCCTATGCCTCCAAGGTGTTCGCCAGCGAGATCATGCACGGCGCGCCGCACCTGAGCCCTGAGCAGGCCGACCAGCTCAATGCCCAGGCGCGGCACAATATCGCCTGCATCCAGGGCTGGATCGACCAGGGCCTGATGGCAGCGGTTGATCCGCATCACCTGATGTTCAGCATCTGGGCAGCGACCCAAACCTATGCCGACTTCGACTGGCAGATCGCAACCGTCACCGGCAAGACTGCACTGAGTGACGACGACTACGAAGCCGCAACCCAAACCATCATTCGCCTGGTGATCCATGGCTGCGATATCGACACGCGCCAACCGCTGAAGCCCGGCGCAACGCTGATCGACGGCTAACACCCGATATCGTCGCCACGACCTGTAGAAGCCAAGGCCGGCCCGGTTGCAGCGATACCGCAACAGCGCCTAGGCTGGGGCCCTCCACACGTTTACGGACATGACCATGCACGAGGCATCGACCTGGCGCCAACGCCTGTACGTCATCATCTTCCACACCGACACCCCGGCCGGACAGCGCTTCGATAACCTGTTGCTGCTGACGATCCTGGCCAGCCTGGTGGTGGTGATGCTCGACAGCGTCGAGTCGGTCTTCGCCCGTTACGGTGAGTTGCTGACCGCCGTGGAGTGGGCCTTCACCCTGCTGTTCGCAGTCGAATACCTGGTGCGCCTGTACTGCTCGCCGCGCCCGCTCAAGTACGCATTCAGCTTCTACGGGCTGATCGATTTGCTGGCAGTGTTGCCGGCGTTTCTCGCCCTGCTGTTTCCCGAGGCCCAGTACCTGCTGATCGTGCGAGTGATCCGCATGCTGCGCATCTTCCGCGTGCTCAAGCTCACGCCTTACCTAAGCCAGGCCAACTTCCTGCTGGTGGCGCTTCGCGGCAGCAAGCAGAAGATCGTGGTGTTTTTGCTCAGCATCAGCACCCTGATCGTGGTCTACGGCACGCTGATGTACGTGATCGAAGGGCCGCAGAACGGCTTTACAAGTATCCCCAAAAGTATCTATTGGGCCGTGGTGACCCTGACCACCGTGGGCTTTGGCGATATCGTCCCGGTTACGGTGCTGGGCCAGGCGGTAGCGACCCTGGTGATGATCACCGGTTATTCGATCATCGCGGTACCGACCGGCATCTTCACCGCCGAGTTGGCCAGTGCCATGCGCGGCGACCTGCTTACTCATGCCTGCCCGCGCTGCGCCAAGGACAGCCACGAACCGGCAGCCGCATTCTGCAGCCGCTGCGGCAGCGCGCTGTTCCCGCCCGGCGAGCACGAGGCGGACGCACCTGCCAACAGCCACGAGGCGGCTGCGAAAAAATAACGAACCCTGCCAAGGCGTAGGCAGTCACACCCTGCATACCGGACAGGGAGCGCCCATGCCTTTTCTCAAGTTGCTGCATTTCGCGGCCCTGCTGTGCTGGTGCGGCGCGCTGCTCTATTTGCCGGCGCTGATCGCCGCCGGCACGCGCCGCGGCGAGGCATTGTTCTACCGCGACCATGCCCACCTCACGCGCATGGTCTTCACCCATATCGCCACCCCGGCCGCGCTGCTGGCTATTGGTTCGGGCACGGCGTTGCTGCTGCGCGATTCGATCTACGCACCCTGGCTGATTCTCAAGCTGACCAGCGTGGCCGGCATGGTGCTCTGCCATGCCCTGTGCGGCGTACTGGTGCTGCGCATCGAAAGCCACCCTAGCGGCTCCGTAAGCTGGGTGTGCGCGCTGATTGGCGGGCTGATCGCGCTGCTGATCAGCCTCACGCTCTGGCTGGTACTGGCCAAGCCGTTTGCCTAAGGACCGTTGCCACCCATGACCCACTCCCCACGCCCTGCCCCAGGCCTACTCTCAGACGTCGACATCGACGCCCACCGCCTGCTCGTAGACCAGGCGACCACCGAGGTAGGCGGCAATGGCGATCAGCCCGGCGGTGAACAGCGACAGGTAGAACGCCCACAACACCATGCCGTCCTCCGGTCCCTGGTAGCGCAGCACCCAGTTCAGCGAGGCCAGCGAGAGCATCATCACGGCGATGATCGCGTGACACCAGGCGGTGATCTTCTGGCGAATGCGTTTGACCGTAAGCAAGTCCACCAGCCCGGCCAGGCTGGCCGCCCAGCCGCCGAATGCACCGACGCCGGCCAGCCACAAACTGGCGCGGCTCCAGAACGGGTCATCGGTCCAGAGAAAGGCGAAATCGCTGGCCACCAGGGCCAGCAAAGCGGCTACGGGGAAGTGAATCATCATCGGGTGCAGCGGGTGTCCGGCAATCGCGGCGCGACTGACGATGGGCTCGTGAGGGGTGGCCATCCGGGGCTCCTGGGCAGGCTGAAAAACGGCAGAGGTGCCGGCGTGATCCGCCGGGGCACAGTGCAATTGACCGCGCTGGCGCTGGCAGTTCCGTTTATCGCTGCATGCAGCGGTCCGCAGTCGACCCTCGACCCGGCCGGGCCGATGGCCCGCGACGTTGCCATTATCTGGTGGGTGATGTGTGGCTTTTCCGCGTTCATCCTGCTGCTGGTCAGCGGGTTGTGGATCCACGCCATGCGCCGCCCGCACCGCACCTACAGCCCGGCTCAGGCGAAACGTTGGAATGGCTTCTGGATCATCGGCGGTGGGATTGTGCTGCCCACTGCGAGTGTCGTTCTGCTGCTGATTTTCGGCATTCCCGCAGGCCAGCACATGCTGGTGCTGCCGGTCGAAGGGCAGCAGCCGCTGCGCATCGAAATCACCGGGCACCAATGGTGGTGGGAGGTGCGCTACCCGGACAGCGGCGTGGTCACCGCCAACCAGTTGCACCTACCTGCTGGCCAACCTGTGGATCTGACGGTGACCAGCGCCGATGTCATCCACTCGTTCTGGGTGCCGCGCCTGGGCGGCAAGATCGACATGGTGCCCGGCCACCAAAACCAGATTCGCCTGCAGGCCGACGAACCCGGCAAGCACCGCGGCCAGTGCGCGGAGTTCTGCGGCACCCAGCACAGCCGCATGGTGCTGTACGTCGAAGCCCATGCACCGAACGATTTCGCCCGCTGGATCGAAGCGCGCCAGGAGCGGCAGATCGCACCACCGCCGGAGCCGGCGGGCTCGCTGTTTGTCGAGCGCTGCGGCATCTGCCACAGCGTCGCCGGCATCAGCCAGGGCCAGCGCGCCCCCGATCTCTCCGACCTCGGCTCGCGGCCCACCCTGGGCAGCGGTGTGCTGGTCAATGACAGTGGCGCCATTCTGCGCTGGCTGCAGGAACATCAACGCCTGAAACCCGGTACGGGGATGCCGTCCACCGAGGATGTCGCCCCTGCCGAGCTGGAAACCATCGCCCGCTGGCTGGAGGGCCTTGCCCCATGAGCGCACCCAAGACCACGCGCCAGCCGGCGACCGACCCCGAGCAACTGCGCGATGACTTCAACGCGGTCTGGGGCAACCCGCGCGGCTGGCGCGCGCTGACCATCGTCAACCACACCACCATCGGCCTGCGTTTTATGGTCACCGGCGCGGTGTTCTTTCTGATCGGCGGCCTGCTGGCCATGCTGATCCGCACCCAACTGGCCCTACCTGAGCAGGACATCATCGCCCCGGACCTGTACAACCAGCTCTTCACCATGCACGGCACGGTGATGATGTTCCTGTTCGCCGTGCCGATGATGGAAGGCCTGGCGGTCTACCTGATCCCCAAGATGATCGGCGCCCGCGACCTGGTATTCCCCAGGCTCTCGGCACTCGGCTACTACTGCTACCTGTTCGGCGGAATAATCCTCTGTTCGAGTATGCTCTGGGACATCGCGCCCAAGGCCGGCTGGTTTATGTACACGCCGCTGTCCAGCGCCGCCCACACGCCGGGGATGAACTCGGACTTCTGGCTGCTGGGCATCACCTTCGTGGAGATTTCCGCGGTGAGTGCCGGGGTCGAGCTGGTGGTGTCAATCCTGCGCACCCGCGCGCCGGGCATGGCGCTGAACAAGATGCCGATCTACGCCTGGTACATCCTGGTGATGGCGATGATGATCGTGGTCGGCTTTCCGCCATTGATCCTCGGCTCGATCCTCCTGGAGCTGGAGCGCGCCGCCGGTCTGCCGTTCTTCGATGTGGCCCGCGGCGGTGACCCGGTGCTCTGGCAACACCTGTTCTGGCTGTTTGGCCATCCCGAGGTGTACATCATCTTCCTGCCGGCCGCGGGCATCGTCTCGACCCTGCTGCCGGTGTTCTGCCAGCGCCCGCTGGTGGGTTATCGCTGGGTGGTGCTGGGCATTCTCACCACCGGGTTCATCAGCTTCGGCCTGTGGGTCCACCACATGTTCACCGTGGGGATTCCGCACCTGGCCCAGGCGTTCTTCTCCGCCGCCAGCATGCTGGTGGCGATCCCCACCGGGGTGCAGGTGTTCGCCTGGCTGGCCACGCTCTGGCTGGGGCGGCCGGTGTATCACGTGCCGATGCTCTGGCTGGTGGGCTTTCTGATCATCTTCGTCTGTGGCGGCCTGACTGGGGTGATGCTGGCTCTGGTGCCGTTCGACTGGCAGGTGCACGACACCCATTTCGTGGTCGCGCACATGCACTACGTGCTGGTCGGCGGCATGTTCTTCCCGCTGCTCGCGGGGCTGTACTACTGGTTGCCGCACTTCTCCGGGCGCATGCCCTCGGAGCGCCTGGGCAAGTGGGGCTTCTGGCTGGTGTTTATCGGTTTCAATATCACCTTTCTGATCATGCACTGGACCGGCCTGATGGGCATGCCGCGGCGCATTTACACCTATGAGACCGGCCTAGGCTGGGACATGCCCAACCTGGTGTCCTCGGTGGGCAGCTTTATCATGGCGGCCGGCATCGCCACGGTGCTGCTGGATATCGTGCTGCACTTTCGCTTTGGCCAGCCGGCCCCGGAAAACCCCTGGAATGCCGACACCCTGGAATGGGCGACCTGCCTGCCACCGAGCGCTTACAACTTTGTCAGCCTGCCAGCGGTCCAGGGTCGCCACCCGCTATGGGACGACCCCGATCTGCCACGCAGCATCGCCGCAGGCGAACACAGCCTGGCGGTGATCGACCATGGCCGCCGGGAAACCTGGGGCACGGACCCGCTGACTGGCAAACCGCGAGAGATCATCCACCTGCCCGGCAACAGCTGGTGGCCGCTGATCGCCTCGCTGTTTATCGGCGTGGTGTGCATCAGCTTGCTGGTCAAGGTCTACCCGCTCGCCGCCGTCGCCAGCATCGCCGCGATCATCGTGCTGCTGCGCTGGAGCTGGGAGAACGGTGCGCACCCACTGGCAGCGCCCGACGCCAAGGTCCAGCCTGGTGATCCGCCGCTGCATTCGCGCACCCAGGATGGTCCTGGGCTGTGGGGCATGGCCGTGACCCTGCTGGCCAATGGTGCGCTCTACCTCGCCCTGCTATTCGGCTGGTTTTACCTGTGGACGGTCTCACCGAACTGGCAGGTGCCCGAAACCCAGGTGTTCAGCCCCTGGCTGCTGCTCGCCAGCGCCCTGCTGCTGAGCCTGGCCTATGCCTGGCAGCGCCGCGCCTTGATCCGCTTGCGCCGCGGCGACGAGCTGGGCCTGGCCAGCAATCTGTGGCTCACCGCTGCCCTGGGCTTGGCTCATGTGCTGCTGTTGCTCGCTTGCCTGCTGGGTAGCGAACTGGCGCCACGCAGCAGCGCCCATGACGCCGTGGTGTGCGTGATGCTGGTCTACAGCCTGCTGCATGGCGCCCTCGCCTGCGTGCTCAGCGCCCTGCAAGCGCTGCGCGTGGGCTACGGCTATGTGAATGCCCGCTCGCCCTACGAGCCGCTGGTGGTCGAACAGTGGTGGGGCTATAGCCTGTGCGTGCTGTGGGTCAGCTTTGTCGCGCTGGTGCTGTTCCCGCCAACCTTCGGAGGTGGCTGATGCGCCACTTGCGCTCACCCTATAACCCGATCCATATCCCCCTGGGTTTTATCATCTGGAGCCTGTGGTTCGTGGCCCTGTATGGCGGCCTGTCGGTGGCCTGTGAAGTGGCCGCACCGCCTGCCGAGGCGGCCCAGTGGACCTGGCTGAATGCCCTGCTGCTAGCGGGGACGCTGGTGGTCGTGGTGCTGCTGACAGCCCTCACCCACGGGTTTTGGCGTGCCAGTCAGCGCGCTCGGCAGCGCCCCAAGGAGCGCTTCGTCGCCTGGACTGCGGCGGGCGTCAACGCCATTGCTGCGATCGCCTGTGTGTTTATCGCCCTGCCCATTCTGAGCATGCCGCCATGCCTGTGATCGTTGCGCTGTTCGCGCTGTTCTGCGCGCCCAGCGCATCCGCCCATGGGCTGTTCGATGGCCACCTCGACGAGCGCCTGCCGGTACTGTTCAGCGCCGTCCTGCTAGGCGCTGCCTGGCTGGCCTATATCGTCGGTGCGCGACGCGTGCGGCCCCACGGCTGGGAGGCAGCCTGGATGCACCTGGCGATGCTGCTGGCCGTACTCGCGGTATTCGGCCCCATCGATGACTGGGCCGAGACCAGTACCAGCCTGCACATGGTCCAGCACATGCTGTTCATGATCGTCATTGCCCCGCTCTGGGCCCTGGCTAGACCACTGCCACAGTGGCGCGCCGCCTGCGGGCGCTGGCTGCAGCCGGTGTGGAACAGCGTACTGCGCAGCGGTCGCTACCCGGTGGCGCTGGCCATGCTGCATGGCGCGATGATCTGGGTCTGGCACACGCCGAGCCTGTACATGCTGGCCCTGGAGAATACCTGGTGGCATGTGGTCGAACATGCCTGCTTCCTGTTCAGCGCCTGGCTGTTCTGGTGGTCGTGCCTGCGCGCCAACCCGCAACAGGTGCCGCACGCCTTGATGGCCATGCTCCTGACCCTGATGCACACCGGCCTGCTCGGCGCTCTGCTGACCTTCGGCAAGGCGCCCTTCTATGGCGAGTCCCGCGACCTGGCCGACCAGCAGTTGGCCGGCCTGCTGATGTGGGTACCCGGCGGTCTGGTCTACCTGGCGGGCGCCGGCTGGATCACCTGGCGCTGGCTGACGCGCATGTGGCGCCGCCAGCACGCCGGCGAGGCTCGCGGCCCAAGCGCGGATAACATCGTGTAACAGCGCGGCGGCCACCTTATTGATCGCGCCAGGCACCATACGGCCCCGCAAAAACAACATAGCGGCTATGGCCTGTTATCAATGGCCCGCATAACAAGGAAACCAGACTATGACCGATACCGTCCAGCAGTCACCAGGCGCAGCTCGCGCCGCCTGGATCGGCCTGATCCTCGGCCCGCTGCTTTTGGCGTTCTGCCTGTTCACCGAGCCACCGGGCGAACTGTCCCGCGCAGCCTGGTCGACCCTCGGTCTAACCCTGCTGATGGCCGTGTGGTGGTCCACCGAGGCCATTCCGATTCCGGCCACGGCGCTGCTGCCGATCCTGCTGATCCCGCTGCTGGATATCGACAGCCTGCAGCGGGCCACCGCGCCCTATGCCAACCCAACCATTTTTCTGTTCCTTGGCGGCTTCGTCATCGGCCTGGCCATGGAGCGCTGGAACCTGCACCGGCGCATCGCCCTCGGCACATTATTGGCGGTGGGCAGCCAACCCAGCCGGCAGATCGCCGGCTTCATGATCGCCACCGCGTTTATCAGCATGTGGGTCAGCAACACCGCCACCAGCATCATGATGTTACCCATCGGCATCTCGGTGATCGGCCTGATCGCCAGCGACGGCGATGACAAGGAGCGGGCGCGCTTCGCCGTAGCCTTGCTGCTCGGCATCGCCTACGCCGCCAGTGTGGGCGGTGTCGCCACGCTGATCGGTACACCACCGAACGCCTTGCTGGCCGCGTTCCTGCGCGATAACTACGACGTGCATATCGGTTTCGGCCAGTGGATGCTGCTGGGTATTCCGGTGGCTCTGAGCATGCTGCTGTTTATCTGGTGGTGGCTGACCCGCGGCGGTTTCCGCCTGGCCACTGAGGATACCCAGAGCATGCTGCAGCGCGAGATGGACGCGCTGGGGCCGCTGTCGCCGGGCGAGAAACGCGTGGCGGTGGTCTTCGTGCTGGCCGCCCTGGCGTGGATCTTCCAGCCGCTGCTCTCCGACCACGTAGCGGGTGTCAACGACACCAGCATCGCCATCGCCGCAGCCCTGGCACTGTTCCTGATCCCGGTGGACATGGGCAAGCGTCAGTTCGTGATGGACTGGGAACACGCCAACCGTCTGCCCTGGGGCGTGCTACTGCTGTTCGGCGGCGGCCTGTCGCTGGCCTCGGCCATTGGCGCCTCGGGCCTAGCCGAATGGATCGCCCAGAGCCTGCAGGGCGTCGGCGCCCTGCCGATGATCCTGATGATCGGTTTGGTGGTGCTGGTGATCATCCTGCTCACCGAAGTCACCTCCAATACCGCCACCGCCGCGGCCTTCCTGCCGTTGCTCGGCGCCCTCGCCGTGTCCCAAGGCCTGCCGGCCGAAAGCCTGGCCATCCCGGCCGCGATTGCCGCCAGTTGCGCCTTTATGCTGCCCGTGGCGACACCGCCCAACGCTATCGTCTTCGGTAGCGGTCAGGTGGGTATCCAGCAGATGATCCGCGCCGGTTTCGCCATCAACCTGGTCGGCGTGGTGATTGTCACCCTGCTCTGCTACCTGCTGGTGGGAATGATCTGGAGCCATTGAGGGCTGCCGGTTACCGACGTTATATCGCCCCCGGGTTACGGCGCCGGTGGGTCGGTTGCCGGCATGCCATTTGGGCAGACGCCTAACCCAGGCTACCGCTGTAGGAGCGACGGGGGCGCCTACACACGCAACCGATAGGGGTATAAAAGCGCCCTAACCGCGTTCGGCGGGAGCCGAGGTCAGCTCGAAGGGGCTGTTGCTGCGCCGCTGGTTGCGGTCTTCGCGGGGTGTGGCGCCGAAGAAATTGCGATAGGCGCTGGAAAAATGCGGCCCCGAAGAGAAGCCACAGGACAGGCCGATCTGGATGATCGACTTGCTGGTCTGCATCAGCAGTTGTCGCGCCTTGTTCAGCCGCAGCTCCAGGTAATACTGGCTGGGCACGCGGTTGAGGTATTGCTTGAAAATTCGCTCCAGCTGACGCCGCGAGACGCACACATGCTGGGCTATCTCGTCGGTGGTCAGCGGCTCCTCGATATTGGCCTCCATCAGCAGCACCGCCTGGGTCAGCTTGGGATGGCTGGAGCCCAGGCGATTCTGCAGCGGAATACGCTGACGCTCGCCGCCTTCGCGAATACGCTCGACCACCAGTTCCTCACTCACCGCACCGGCCAGTTCGGCGCCGTGATCACGGGCCAGCAAGGCCAGCAGTAGATCAAGCACCGCCATGCCGCCACAGGCGGTCAGGCGATCACGGTCCCAGTCGAACAGGTGACTGGTGGCGATAACACGCGGAAAGCGTTCGCTGAAGTCATCCTGCCAGCGCCAGTGCACCGAGGCGCGGTAACCATCGAGCAGGCCTAGCTGCGCCAGCGGGTAGACCCCAGCGGCGATGCCGCCAATCACACAGCCGCTGCGTACCAGTTGCTTGAGTGCACTGGCGAGCGGCACCGCCAGGTTGCCCGGCGGCTCGTCGGCCAACAGAAACAGCCGGTGAAAGCCTTCGAGCTTGCCCGCCCAGGGCTCACCCGGCAGTCGCCAGTCACCCGCAGCTTGCGGCTCGGCCTGCAGGAAGGTCAGCTCGTACAGCACTTCGGGGTGAACGCGCTGGGCGACGCGCAGCGCCTCTTCGGCCAAGGCCAGGGTCAGGGGCTTGGTCGTGGGCCAAAGCAGGAAGCCGATTCGGTGGGCATTCATGGCGGGCAGTTTAGGCTCTGGCGGGCATTTCGATAAGCCCTATTAAGGTGCAGGCTGGCCTGCGACACGCCCACGGGCCTTGGCGCTGTGCCGAGGCCGCGCGGCTACGACACACTACTTGAGGCTGCCTGCGAGAAACTGCTGCAAGCGCTCGGACTGCGGGTTGGCCAGCACCTCACGCGGGTTACCGCGCTCTTCGACCACGCCCTTGTGCAGGAACACCAACTGGTTGGACACCTCGCGGGCAAAGCCCATTTCGTGGGTGACCACCACCATGGTGCGGCCTTCTTGCGCCAGGTCCTGCATGACCCGCAGTACTTCGCCTACCAGTTCGGGGTCGAGCGCCGAAGTCGGCTCGTCGAACAGCATCACCTCCGGCTCCATGGCCAGGGCACGGGCAATCGCCACGCGCTGCTGCTCGCCACCCGACATATGCGCCGGGTAAGCCGCCTTGCGATGCGCCACGCCGACCTTGCCCAGGTAATGCTCGGCCTTGTCACGGGCCTCGGCCTTACTCATGCCAAGCACGTGCACCGGCGCTTCCATGACATTCTCCAGGGCGCTCATGTGCGACCACAGGTTGAAGTGCTGAAACACCATGGCCAGGCGCGAGCGCATGCGCTGCAACTGCTTGGGCTCGGCGGCCTTGAGCGCGCCGTCTTTGGTCGGCACCAGCTTGAGCGCTTCGCCATTGAGCAGAATCTGCCCGCTGTGCGGCTGCTCAAGCAGGTTGATGCAGCGCAGAAACGTGCTTTTGCCCGAGCCGCTGGAGCCGATCAGGCTGATCACGTCACCGGCCTTGGCCGCCAGGGAGACGCCCTTGAGCACCTCGTTGTCGCCGTAACGCTTGTGCAGGTCCTGCACTTCAAGTTTGTACATCGCTTCCACTCTCCAGGGGCCACTCATGCTGCATGTGGCCCCGACAAATAAGCTGGCGGGCGCGGCTCAACCGCGCCGAGGCGCCAGGTAAGCCAGCCAGCGGCGCTCGGCATATTTGAACAGCCGCACCAGGATGAAAGTCAGCATCAGGTAGAACGCCCCGGCCGTGAGGAAAGCCTCGAACGGCAGGTAGTACTGGGCATTGACGGTACGCGCCGCACCGGTGATGTCGATCAGGGTAACAATCGACGCCAGGCTGGTGGTGTGCAGCATCATGATCACTTCATTGCTGTACTGCGGCAGGGCTCGACGCAACGCCGAGGGCAGCAGGATGCGCCGGTACAGCGTGGCGCGCGACATGCCCATGGCCTTGGCCGCTTCGATCTCGCCGTGGGGTGTGGCCTTGAGGCTGCCGGCGAGAATCTCGGCGCTGTAGGCACTGGTGTTAATGGCAAACGCCAGGCAGGCACAGAAGGTCGCGTTGGACAGGTACGGCCACAGCACACTCTCGCGCACCGCCTCGAACTGCGCCAGGCCGTAATAGATAAGGAACAACTGCACCAGCATCGGCGTGCCGCGGATCACATAGGTGTACAACCAGGCGGGCGCGTTGACCCAGGGCGAGCGCGACACCCGCATCAGCGCCAGCGGCACGGCCAGGGCCAGGCCAAACGCCAGGGCGATCAGCAGAATTTTCAGGGTGACCAGGACACCGCCGAAGTACAGCGGCAGGCTGTCGAGTATCACGTTGTAATCGAAAATCATCGGCTCACTCCCCTCACAGCTCGGCCACCTTGCTGCCGACCGAATAGCGCTTCTCGAGGAAGCGCAACGCCAGCAGCGAGACGCTGGTCAGCACCAGGTACAGCACTGCCACGGCCAGGTAAAAGGTGAAGGGTTCGCGGGTCGCATCGGCGGCGCTCTTGGCCTTGAACATCATGTCCTGCAGCCCCACCAGGGAAATCAGCGCGGTGGCCTTGGTCAGCACCAGCCAGTTGTTGGTGAAGCCGGGGATGGCAAAGCGGATCATCTGCGGCACCAGAATGCGGAAAAACACCCGCGGCCCGCTCATGCCGTAAGCCATGCCCGCCTCGGCCTGGCCCTTGGGAATGGCCATAAAGGCGCCACGGAAGGTCTCCGACAAGTAGGCACCAAAGATAAAGCCCATGGTGAATACGCCGGCGACGAAGGGATTGATGTCGATGTACTCGTCATGCCCGAGCAGCGGCGCCACGCGGTTCACCAGATCCTGACCGCCATAGAAGATCAGCAGGATCAGCACCAGGTCGGGAATACCACGGATCACCGTGGCATAGGTTTCACCCAGCAGTGCCAGCCATTTGATCGGCGACAGGCGAAAGGCTGCACCCAACAGACCCAGGACGATGGCCACCGCCATCGAGGTCAGCGCCAGGGTCAGGGTCAGCCAGGCACCGTCGAGAATGGTCGAGCCGTAGCCGTGGAGCATGCTCCGGTTACCTCATGCAGGCGTGCGCGACGCCGGGAACATAACGAAAGATGGCGCACGCCCGCTGCCGGGTGTGCGCCACGTTCAACTGCAGCGATTATTCGCCGTACACGTCGAAATCGAAGTACTTGTCCTGCACTTCCTTATATTTGCCGTTGGCGCGAATCGCCAGGATGGCGGCGCTGAACTTGTCGGCCAGGGCTTTATCGCCCTTGCGCACGGCAATGCCCTGACCTTCGCCAAAGTACTTCACGTCGGTGAAGTCTGGGCCGGCGAAGGCAAAGGCTTTACCAGCGTCGGTCTTGAGAAAGCCATCATCGATATTCACCGAGTCGGCCAGGGTCGCGTCCAGGCGCCCGGCTTGCAGGTCGAGGAACACCTCGTTCTGCGAACCATAGCGCACCACCTCGGCACCCGCCGGGGCGAAGACGTCGGTGGCGTAACGGTCATACACCGACGAGCGCTGCACGCCGATGCGCTTGCCCTTGAGGTCGCTAATCGGGTCGTTGAGCTCGGTCCCGGCCTTCATCGCCAGTTTGGCCGGGGTGGCGTAGTACTTACCGGTGAAGTCCACCGCCTTCTTGCGGTCTTCGGTGATCGACATCGACGACAGCACCGCATCGAACTTGCGCACTTTGAGGGCCGGGATCAAGCCGTCGAACTCTTGCTCGATCCACTGGCACTTGACCTGCATTTCTGCGCACAGCGCATTGCCGATGTCGTAATCGAAGCCGGTGATGGCGCCATCCGGCGTCTTGAAGGCGAACGGTGGGTAGGCAGCCTCGATGCCGATGCGCAGCGGCTTGGCATCATCGGCCATGGCCAACGGGGCGAACGCGGACAGCGCCAGGGCGCCGAGAAGCAGGATCTTCTTCATCGTATGACTCCTTGAAACAGGGATGACTGGCGCGCCATGGTGGGAATACGCGGCCAGCATACATAAAAGGTAGAGAACGTCGGCATCCATGCAGGGTTGCGAACGCAAACGGGGGGCACTGCTGAGTGTGCGGCATTCTAGCGACAGGCTGGATGTCGATATTTCTTTAATGCGACAAGTAGTTACAGAACATCGGGAGCCCCCAGCGGGAGCTATTGACAAGCAGACAGCAAAGTGCATCTGCATAAAAGCGGATTAACCCGTAAGTTAAGCAAGTTTCGCACCCATCGGCACCAGGCCCGCAAACCAAGGCGCCCAGAGGTAGGCGCAGCAACTATCGGCGTCATGACGCACTCATTCGTTCCCCTACGCCCCAGGTGCGTGCACAGACGTTACCGCACGCTTGGCTACGCAGGGTGCGCCGGTGCGCACAGCGCACCCTACGACTCCACCGTTAAGCCCAGCACCTGAACGCAACACAAAACTCAGACACCGCCAAACAAAACGCCCCGACCGGCGTTAACCGGGCGGGGCGTTTTTACAGCGGCCTTATCAGGCGGCCTGCATGCTGCGGTGGGTTTCGATAAGGTGTTGCACCACGCCCGGATCAGCCAGGGTGGAGATGTCACCGAGGGCATCGTACTCACCTGTGGCGATCTTGCGCAGGATGCGCCGCATGATCTTGCCCGAGCGAGTCTTCGGCAGCCCCGGCGCCCACTGGATCACATCCGGCGAGGCAATCGGGCCGATTTCCTTGCGTACCCAGTTCTTCAACTCCTGGCGCAATTGCTCGGACGGCTCTTCGCCACCGTTGAGGGTGACATAGACATAGATGCCCTGCCCCTTGATGTCGTGAGGCACGCCCACGACTGCAGCTTCGGCGACTTTCGGGTGCGCGACCATGGCGCTCTCGATCTCGGCGGTGCCCATGCGGTGGCCGGAAACGTTGAGCACGTCGTCGACCCGGCCGGTAATCCAGTAGTAGCCATCCTCGTCACGGCGCGCGCCGTCACCGGTGAAGTACATGCCGCGGAAGGTCTTGAAGTAGGTATCGACGAAGCGGTCATGGTCGCCATACAGGGTACGTGCCTGACCCGGCCAGGAATCGATGATCACCAGGTTGCCTTCGGCGGCACCGTCGATCAGGTTGCCCAGGTTATCCACCAGTGCTGGTTGCACGCCGAAGAACGGCCGCGTCGCCGAACCGGGCTTGAGCGCGGTCGCGCCTGGCAGCGGGCTGATGAGAATGCCGCCGGTTTCGGTCTGCCACCAGGTGTCGACGATCGGGCAACGTTCCTGACCCACTGTCTTGTAGTACCAGTTCCAGGCTTCCGGGTTGATCGGCTCACCCACCGAGCCGAGCAGGCGCAGGCTGGAGCCGTCTGCACCCTCAACGGCAGCCGTGCCCTGGGCCATCATGGCGCGGATCGCGGTCGGTGCGGTGTAAAGGATATTGACCTTGTGCTTGTCGACGATCTTCGACACGCGGGTGATGTCCGGGTAATTCGGCACACCCTCGAACAGCAGCGTGGTCGCACCATTGGCCAGCGGTCCGTAGACGATATAGCTGTGGCCAGTGACCCAGCCCACGTCAGCGGTGCACCAGTAGATATCACCCGGCTTGTAGTCGAACACGCGTTCATGGGTCAGCGCTGCATACAGCAGGTAGCCGCCAGTGGTGTGCTGCACGCCTTTCGGCTTGCCGGTGGAGCCGGAGGTGTAGAGGATGAACAGGGCTTCTTCAGCGCCCATTTCTTTCGGTGCGCAGTGGCTCGAGGCCACGGCCATCAGGTCTTCGTACCAGATGTCGCGGTGCTGGTTCCACTTGATCGGGCTACCGGTGCGCTTGCACACGATGACCTTCTGGATGCTCGCGGTTTCCGGGTTGGTCAGGGCATCGTCGACGTTGGCCTTGAGCGGGGTTTTCTTGCCGCCACGCAGGCCTTCATCGGCGGTGATCACCACCTTGGATTTGCAGTCGATGATGCGACCAGCCAGGGCTTCGGGCGAGAAGCCACCAAACACCACCGAGTGGATCGCGCCAATGCGGGTACAGGCCAGCATGGCTACCACGGCTTCTGGGATCATCGGCATGTAGATGGTCACTACGTCGCCACGGTGTACGTCCTGGCCACGCAGGGCGTTGGCCAGCTTGCACACTTGCTCGTGCAGTTCGCGGTAGGTGATGTTCTTGTGTTCAGACGGGTCGTCGCCTTCCCAGATAATCGCAACCTGATCACCGCGCTCTTCCAGGTGACGGTCCAGGCAGTTGTAGGAGACGTTGAGGGTGCCATCGGCGAACCACTTGATGTCCACATGGTGGTCATCGAAAGAGGTCTGCTTGACCTTGGTGAACGGCTTGATCCAGTCCAGACGTTGGGCCTGCTCGCGCCAGAAACCATCCGGGTTGATCACCGATTGCTGGTACATGGCCTTGTAGGTGGCCTCATCGGTCAAGGTGGTAGCTGCCACCTCGGGGCGCACGGGGAACAGGGACTCAGCACTCATGTAATTACCTCGACGGCTAGTTGTTTTTTATGCCGTCTTTTGTAGCCCTCCCCCCGCCGTTGAGCCATTCGACCATGGTCTTACCACTCTAAGACCATGGTCTTGGGCACCTCTATCGGTCCATAACCGAGGGGGTTGGCTGCTAGGCGCTGTTATTGATTGGCGGCCTGTGCGGCTTCAATCACCTCGGCGCCGATATCGGCCTCGAAGGCCTTCCAGGCCGGGCGCACGGCATCACGCCAGGCGGCGCGCTGCTCGGGTGTGAGGACGATGATCTCGCTCTTGCCGGAGTCGACGATGGCCTGGCGAGCTTCGGCGTTGAGCGCTTCGGCGCGCTGGTTCACCTCCACGGTGACCTCATCGACGATGGCTTCCAGCTGCGTGCGAATATCCGCCGGCAAACCGCTCCAGAACGCGGTGTTGGTGATCAGCAGGTAGTTCCCAATAGCATGGTTGGACTCGGTCATGTACTTCTGCACTTCAAAGTACTTCTGCGAGTAGATGTTCGACCAGGGGTTGTCCTGGGCGTTGACTACACCGGTCTGCAGGCCTTGGTAGATCTCGGCGAAGCTCATCTTGCGCGGTACCGCGCGCAAGGCACTGTACTGCGCCGCCTGGAGGTCGGACGGCTGCACGCGGAACTTCTGCCCGCGGGCATCAGCAGGCTCGCGCAGGGGCTTGTTGGCGGTGAGCTGGCGCATGCCGTTGAGCCAATAGGCCAACCCGGTGATGCCCTTGCTCTCCATCGATTTGAGCAGCGCCTTGCCTTTGTCCGATGCCTGGAAGCGCTGGGCAGCAGCCACGTCGTCGAACAGGAACATCATGTCGAACAGCTGCAGCTGCTTGGTGTACTGCTCCAGTTTGGAGGGCGCCGGCGCCAGCATCTGCACCTCATTGAGCAGCAGGGCTTCCATCTCCTTGCCGTCGCCATACAGCGAGGAGTTGGCGTACACATCAACCTTGACCTTGCCGGCCAGGCGCTCTTCCACCAGTTTTTTGAACAGCAGGGCGCCCTGGCCCTTGGGCGTGGTGTCGGCGGTGATATGGGAGAATTTGATCAGAATCGGCGCGGTCGGCTGCGACTCGGCGGCCTGAGCCGACAGCGCACCGATCAAGGCACAACCGGCAACGATACCGGCAAGACCGCGGCGCATAAATGAAGACGTCATGGAGGAGCTCCTGTTGTTTTTGTCTGAGCCTCGGGTGCTGATAGCCCCGATTGGTCGGACTCTACTCCGCCCTCCTCGCAGCCTGACATTCACATTTGGACAAGCAAGCCTTCGGCTTTCACGAAGGCAACGCGAAACCCTTATCTGCCGACGCGCTATTGCACAGGTGCTCGAGTAACTGCTTCGCCGTCAGCGAAAGGTTGTCCAGGTTGCGCACCGCCACTTTCAGCTCGCGACGCGCCCAGGGATCGTGCAGTGGGATCACCCGCACATCCAGGGCTGGCAGATAAGTGCGCACCGCCAGGTCCGGCAATACGCCGACGCCCATGCCGGTGTGGATCATCCGGCAGATCGCCTCGAAGCTGCGTACCTGGATACGCAGGCGCAAGGCGACGCCCTGGCTGTGCGCCGAATGCTGCAGCAGGCTGTGCAGCGAGGCGTCCTGCTGCAGGCCGATAAAATCGTAGCCCACCGCTTCACGCAGATGAATGCCCTCGCGCCCAGCCAGGGGGTGTTCGCGCGGGGTGACCAGCACCAGCTGGTCGTGCCGGTAGGTGAACACCTGCAGATCGTCAGCCGGTACATGCCCGGCGAAAATACCAATATCAGTCAGCCCTTCGCGCACAGCGCGCAGGGTTTCGCTGCTGACCCGCTCTTCCAGATCGATCTTCACCTGTGGGTGGGCGCGGCTGAAACTGGCCAGGTCTTCCGGCAGAAACTCGATCACCGCCGAGGTGTTGGCGTGGATGCGCACATGGCCCTTGACCCCGTCGCTGAACTCGCTGAGGTCGGCGTTGAGCTGCTCTAGGTTGTCCATCATGGTGCGCGCGTGATGCAGCAAGGCATGGCCGGCCGGAGTCAGCTCGACGCCTTTGGGCTGACGATAGAGCAAGGCGATGCCCAGTTGGCTCTCCAGGTCACTGACACGTTTGCTCACTGCGGCCAGGGCCAGGTGCTCGCGCTCGGCGGCGCGGGTCAGGCTGTGCTCGTCGGCGATGGCGACGAATAGCTTGAGGGTGACGAAATCGATGCGACGCATGAAGGCCTCCATTTCGTGCCTGGCGAAGTGAAGCTGCCAGAAACTCGATTTACAGCATGCCACTTCGCGATACGCGAAGCCTAGCTTGGCCATTGAGCAATTGTCGCCACCGCGCTGCTGCGCCATTCTGCGCACCACGAGAAACGCACAGGCAAATTCAGGTGCAGCCATGACTCAGAGCAATAACGGCAACATGGCCCTGCAGGGCCTCAAGGTGATCGAGATGGGGCAGCTGATTGCCGGCCCCTTCGCCAGCAAACTGCTTGGCGAGTTCGGCGCCGATGTGATCAAGATCGAGCCGCCGGGTGTCGGCGACCCGCTGCGCAAGTGGCGCAAGATCAAGGACGGTACCTCGCTCTGGTGGCACGTGCAGTCGCGCAACAAGCGCTCGCTGACCCTGAACCTGAAAGAGCCAGAAGCCCAGGACATCGTCCGTCAACTGGTCGCCGAAGCCGACGTGCTGGTGGAGAACTTCCGCCCCGGCACCCTGGAAGGTTGGGGCCTGGGTTATGAAGCGCTGAAGGCGCTCAACCCGCGGCTGATCATGTTGCGTATCTCCGGTTACGGTCAGACCGGCCCTTACCGCGACCTGCCGGGCTTCGGCGTGATCGGCGAAGCCATGGGCGGCCTGCGCCACCTGTCCGGCTACCCCGGCCAGGCGCCGGTGCGCGTCGGCATCAGCATCGGTGACTCGCTGTCGTCGCTGTACGGCGTGATCGGCGTGCTGCTGGCCCTGCAGGAGCGTGCGCGCAGCGGCGAAGGCCAGGAGATCGACGTGGCGCTGTACGAGTCGGTGTTCGCCATGATGGAAAGCCTGATCCCCGAGTACGACGCCTTCGGCTATGTCCGCGAGCCGGCCGGCAGCGCCCTGCCCGGCATCACGCCGTCCAACTCTTACCCGTGCAATGACGGCGCCTACGTGCTGATCGCCGGTAATGGCGACAGCATCTACAAGCGCCTGATGAGCCTGATTGGCCGCGATGACTTGGGCAATGACCCACGCCTGGCGCAGAACGACGGCCGCAGCGAGCACGCCGAGCTGATCGACGGCGCCATCGCCGAATGGACCGCCCAGCTCGGCCGCGATGAAGTGATCGAAGCGCTCAAGGGCGCGCGCGTGCCGGCCGGCTACCCCTACACCGCCGCCGATATCGTGCAGGACCCGCACTACCTGGCGCGGCAGATGATCGAGCAGGTGCAGACCAGCGCCGGCCCGCTCAAGGTGCCGGGCGTATTGCCCAAGCTCAGCCGCACGCCAGGGCGCATCGGCACCGGCGGCCCGCAGCTGGGCGAACACAACACCGACATCCTCGCCGGCCTCGGTCTGAGCGAGGAGCAAGTCGCAGGGCTGCGCGAACGCGGGATCATCTAAGACACCTGTAGCGGTGGATGGATAAAGCGCCATCCACCCTACGACGCGAACAATCAGGATCACCCCATGAGCAAACGCCTCTATATCCAAGACGTCGCCACCCGTGACGGCTTCCAGATCGAAGCGGCCTTCGTGCCGACCGCCGACAAGATCACCCTGATCGACCAACTGTCCCGCACCGGCTTGGCGAAGATCGAGGTGACCTCCTTCACCTCGCCCAAGGCCATCCCCAACCTGCGCGATGCGGAAGAAGTGATGCGCGGCATCCAGCGCGTGGCCGGCGTCGAGTACACGGTGCTGGTACCCAACGTGAAGGGCTGCGAACGCGCACTGTCGTGCGAAGTGGACGAGATCAACCTGGTGATGTCCGCCAGCGACAGCCACGGCCTGGCCAACCTGCGCATGACGCCGGAGCAGTCGCTGGCGCAGTTCGCCGAGATCATCGAGGTCAGCCGTGGCAGCGGCGTGTTCATCAACGCCTCGCTGTCGACCACCTTCGGCTGCCCCTTCGAAGGCGCGGTGCCCGAAGCGCGAGTGTATGAACTGATCCAGCGCCTGCTCGACATCGGTGTACAGGGCGTGACCCTGTGCGACACCACGGGTATGGCCGACCCGGCACAGGTCGAGCGCATCTGCTGCGAGGCCCTGCAACGCTGGCCCGAGGCGGTGTTCACCGCGCATTTTCACAACACCCGCGGCATGGGCCTGGCCAACGCTTTGGCGGCGCTGAATGCCGGCATCGACCGCTTCGACGCCTCCCTCGGTGGCCTCGGCGGTTGCCCCTACGCACCGGGTGCCAGCGGCAATATTTGCACCGAGGACCTGGTGCACATGTTCCAGCGCATGGGCCTGGACACCTGCGTCGACCTCGACGCCCTGCTCGAAGCGGCCGCAACCCTGCCCGGCCTGATCGGCCATGATGTGCCGGGGGCCATCCTCAAGGCGGGCAAGTCAGACCGCCGTTATCCAAAGCCGAAGTGGATGCAGGAGGCCGGGCTCTGAGGCTCGGCTGCCAAGTCGCGGCTAAAGCCCCTCCCACAGGACAGCGCTGGCCTGAGGGAGGGCTGAACGGCATGCGGCTTTAGCCATACCCCATCGCCTACCCAAAAGGCGCCCTTCCAATACTGTGGGAGGGGCTTTAGCCGCGACAAAAAACGCCCGGCGCAAGCACCGGGCGTTTTAATTACAACCAAACCATCAGCGCTGGTTGGCCTGTTCCGCCGCCTGGATCAGCTCGGCGCCGATTTCCTTCTCGAACTTCTGCCACACCGGCTTCATCGCTTCGCGCCACTCCGCGCGTTGCGCCGGGGTCAGTTCGATGATTTCGGTAGTGCCGGCCTTGGCGATGTCTTGCTTGGCGCTCTGGTTGAGGGCGTCGGCCTGTTTGTTCACCTCGACCGTGACCTCGGCCATGATCGCCTCCAACTCGCCACGCACGTCATCCGGCAGGCCCTTCCAGAACTGGGTGTTGGTGATCACCATGTAGTCGATCAGCCCATGGTCGGACTCGGTCATGTACTTCTGCACCTCGTGCACCTTCTGGCTGTAGTAGTTCGACCAGGTGTTCTCGGTGCCGTTGACCACGCCGGTCTGCAGGCCCTGATAGACCTCGGCAAAGCTCATCTTGCGCGGGTTGGCGCGCACCGCCTTGAACTGCTCCTCCAGCACCGCCGAGGCCTGTACGCGGAACTTCAGGCCACGGGCATCGGCCGGCTCGCGCAGTGGCTTGTTGGCGGACATCACCTTCAAGCCGTTATGCCAATAAGCCAGGCCGGTGATGTTCTTATCTTCCATGGACGTCAGCAGCCCACGCCCTTCAGGGCTGGCCTGGAAGCGGTCTACGGCTGCCATGTCGTCGAACAGAAACGGCAGATCGAACAGCTGCACCGGTTTGGCGTACTGCTCGAACTTGGCCAGCGACGGTGCCAACAGTTGCACATCGCCGATCAGCAGGGCCTCCATTTCCTTACCATCGCCGAACAGCGAGGAGTTGGGGTAGACCTCAACCTTGACCCGCCCCGGCAGACGTTCCTCAGCCAACTGTTTGAACAGCAACGCGCCCTGGCCCTTGGGCGTGTTGTCGGCAACCACATGGGCGAACTTGATGATGATCGGGTTTTCGGCAGCCTGAACCAGGCTTGTGCAGGTGAGAATAGCGGCGCAGGTGAGCACCTTGGCGGTGAGTGTGAACATGACGTGACCTCATTGTTTTTGTTGGTAGGTACGTGGGTGGGAGTGATCAGCCGCACACAGCAACTGGTCGGTTTTCAGGCTGGCGGCTCTCCGGCGCGTTGCAGCAAGCGGCGGGCGCGGCCGAGTACGGGGGCATCGACCATCTGGCCGTCGACCACGAACACCCCTTCACCGCTGCTAGCGGCGGCCATCACCCGCCGCGCCCAGGCCAGGTCATCATCCGCAGGGCGCAATGCGCCATGGACGACCTCGACCTGGCTTGGATGAATGCACAGCAGTCCGTCGAAGCCCATGTCGCGGGCGTCGCGCGCGGTGCGGGCAAGGCCGTCGTGGTCTTCGATGGCCGGGAATACACTGTCCAGTGGCGCCGCCAGATGCGCCGTACGCGAGTGCAGCAGCAGGGCGTAACGGGCCTGGTCGAGGATGCGTTCAGCTGCCGCGCTGCCGCTGCTCAGGCCAAGGTCCAACCCCAGATCGAGGGCACCAAAGGACAGTCGCTCGACGCCTTCGCCGCGGGCGATTTCCGCCAACGCCAGCAAGCCCGCCGCACTCTCGATGATCGGCCACACCGGCTTACCGCAGGCCGCCACCCGTGCCACCTGGGCAGCACTCTCCACCTTGGGCAGCAGCACGCCAACCACACCGGCATGACGTGCGCACAGCTCGATATCAGCGCCATGCCCGGCATGCTCGGGGGCGTTGATTCGCACCAGCAGACGCGCATCAGGGTTAGCGCTCAGAAAGGTATCGAGATTGGCCCGTGCCTCGACCTTCAGGCTTTCCTGTACGGCGTCTTCCAGATCGACGATAACCGCATCAGCCCCCACTGCCAGAGCCTTGGGAATGCGCTCCGGACGACTGGCCGGAACGAACAGGGCACTGCGAATGATGCAATGGTTGCTCATCACACGACCCCCAAATGATGCAGGCGCTGAATATCACCAGCGGCATAACCCAGCTCGCCGAGCAGCGCGTCGGTGTGCTCGCCCAGAGCAGGCACGGCATCCATACGCGGCACGAAGGCGCTGTTGCGCCCTGGTGGCAACAATGCCGGCAGCGGGCCTGCCGGGCTACCGACCTCGACCCAGCGTTGCCGCGCCTTGAGTTGTGGATGCGTCCAGACAGCAGCCATATCGTTGACCTGGGCGCTGGCGATCTGCGCCTGCTCCAGGCGCTCGATCACCTGCGTCGCGCTCATGCGCGAGAAGGCGTCGACGATGATGGCGCGCAGCTCAGTGCGGTTGGTCGAGCGTTTGGAGTTGGCGCTAAAGCGCTCATCACCAACCAGCGCGGGCTGCTGCAGCACCTTGTCGCAGAACGCCGCCCATTCACGCTCGTTCTGCAAGCCGAGCATCACCGTGCCGCCGTCGCCGGCCGGGAATGGCCCGTAGGGGTAGATGGTCGAGTGCGCCGCACCCGCACGCGGTGGCGGCGCGGCACCTTCATAGGCGTAGTACAGCGGGTAGCCCATCCACTCCACCAGACTCTCCAGCATCGATACATCGACGCGACTGCCGACCCCGGTCTTACCACGCAGCATCAGCGCCGAGAGCACACCGGTGTAGGCGTACATGCCGGCGGCGATATCGGCGATGGAGCAGCCGGCCTTGGCCAGCTCTTCTTCGCCCGCACCGCCGGTGACGGAGAGGAAGCCGCCCTCGCTCTGGATCAGCAGGTCATAGGCCTTTTTCTGCTCGTAAGGGCCACCCTCGCCGTAGCCAGAAATGTCGCAGACGATCAGCCTGGGAAAGCGTTCGTGTAGCGCCTCGAACGACAGCCCCATACGCGCAGCAGCACCGGGCGCGAGGTTCTGCACTAGCACATCGGCATCGGCTAGCAGGCTGTCGAGCACCTGCGAGGCTTCGTCCTGCTTGAGGTCGAGGGTCAGGCTTTCTTTGGAGCGGTTGGTCCAGACGAAGTGCGAGGCCAGACCATTGACCCGCTCGTCGTAACCACGGGCGAAGTCACCACTTCCGGGGCGCTCCACCTTGATCACCCGCGCGCCCAGGTCGGCGAGCTGACGGGTACAGAACGGCGCAGCAATGGCGTGTTCCAGGCTGACCACGGTGATGCCATCCAGTGGCCGGGGGGTTACGTGAGTCATTTCAAAAACCTCATGTACGCAAGCGTGTAGGAGCGGATTCATCCGCGAATGCGATGTGCCAGGCGCTGCACGTGTGCGGGTTGGTTTAACGTTTTCGCGGATAAATCCGCTCCTACAGAATTAGATTGCTCAGGTCATCGGTCTCGCGCAGGCGCCAAACCCTCTCAATCAGCACGCCAGCCTCATCACTACTGCGCTTGCCAGCAAAGTCCAGCAGACGACGAAACTTGTCCTCCAGCTCGCTGCGGCTGAGGGTGTTACCGGGGTCGCCTTTGGGCTCGTCGATGGCACCGCGCAGTGTGCGGCCATCCGTGGTGATCACCTCGACCCGGCCCAGCCAGCGCGCGGGGTAGGCGCCGTCTACCTCAGGGTCGAGGCACATGCTGACCTTGTCTCTGAATGCAGCAACGTCAGCATCGCTGAGCGACAAGTTCTCGAACTCAGTGAGCTGTGCCTTGCCATGCACGGCGATCAGGCCGAGCACCGTGCCCATGGAGAACTTGGCCTGGTGCACGGTCTGCGGCACCACAACACGGCCGAGCACATCGATAGCCCCCTGATGCACGTGAGTGATCACCTGCATGATCTCGCCATGGCGCAGACCTTCGCGCTGCATCAGATCCAGCAGCGCATCAGCGGCCGGATGGGTATGACGGCAGGAGGCGTGAAACTTGAACGAGGTTTCCGCCAGCGCCCAGCGACTGCCGAGGCGATCCGACAGCTTGCTCGGGCTGGCATCGCTGGACATGCCAGCGGCCATGCCCTGCTCACCCTCAAGGATATTCTGCGCGCCAGTCAGGCCCTGCTCGGTGAAATACGCCGCCAGCAGGCCATCGGCTGCGGCCTTGGCAGTGTGCAGTTGCTTGGAATCGGCGGCATCACGGAGGAACTCCCACAACCCGGCGGCCTGGGTACCGGCATTGCCGAGCAGGTGGACGAACTGCTGCTGGTTGAAGTTCAGCAGCTTGCCCACCGCCACCGCTGCCGCGAGCGTGCCGACCGTGGCCGTGGTGTGGAAGATGCGGTAGTGCGAACGGCCGAGGAATTCGCCGATGCGAATGCCCGCTTCGTAGCCGGCCACCGAGGCCAGCAGCAGCTCGCGACCGGACTTGCCAAGGTCCTGCGCCGCCGCCAGGGCCGCCGGGAATACCACGGTGGCCGGGTGCAACACCGAACTGTTGTGCAGATCGTCCTGCTCCACCAGATGCGAGGAGGCGCCGTTGACCAGCGCCGCAAAGTACGCCGATGTACCCCGGCCATTGACCAGAATGCGCGCAGGGCCATCGCTCGGGCCCATCTTCTGCGCATAGGCTTCGAACAGCGGAATCGGTCGTGCGCCTTCACTGGCCAGCGCCGAGCCGAGCCAGTCGAGGAAAAGGTCTTCGGTGCGATCCAGAACCTGCGCTGGAATCTGCTCGTACTCAAGGTCTGCGAGAAAGCCCGCCAGGGCCTGGGTATGGCTCATGACGTGCTCCTTAAAAGCTGCGCGGCAGCTCGAGCAGATGCTCGGCCACGTAGGACATGATCAGGTTGGTAGAGATGGGCGCGACCTGGTACAGGCGGGTCTCGCGAAACTTGCGCTCGACGTCGTATTCATTGGCGAAGCCGAAACCGCCGTGGGTCTGCAGGCAAGCGTTGGCTGCGGCCCAGGAGGCTTCTGCCGCCAGGTACTTGGCCATGTTGGCGCTGGCCCCGGCGTTCTCGCCGCGGTCGTACTGCTCGCAGGCACGCCAGCGCATCAGATCGGCGGCCTCAACCTCGATATGCGCCTTGGCGATGGGGAATTGCACGCCCTGGTTCTGTCCGATCGGCCGGCCGAACACCACGCGGTCACGAGCATAGGCACTGGCTTTTTCGATAAACCAGCGACCATCACCGATGCACTCGGCAGCAATCAGCGTGCGCTCGGCATTCAGGCCATCGAGGATATAGCGAAAGCCCTTGCCCTCCTCGCCGATCAGGCTGCTCGCGGGGATTTCCAGGTTGTCAAAGAACAGCTCGTTGGTCTCGTGGTTGACCATGTTGGCGATCGGCTGCACGGTCAGGCCGTTGCCGATGGCCTCACGCAGATCGACCAGGAAGATCGACATGCCCTCGGACTTCTTCTTCACCTCGGCGAGCGGCGTGGTGCGCGCCAGCAGGATCATCAGATCGGAATGCTGGACGCGCGAGATCCACACTTTCTGCCCGTTGATCACGTACGTGTCGCCTTGGCGCACGGCGGTGGTCTTGATCTTGGTGGTGTCGGTGCCGGTGGTGGGCTCGGTCACGCCCATGGACTGCAGGCGCAGCTCGCCGCTGGCCAGTTTCGGCAGGTAATAACTTTTCTGTTCATCGCTGCCGTTACGCAGCAGGATGAACATGTTGTACATCTGCCCGTGGATGGTGCCGGAGTTGCCGCCGCAACGGTTCACTTCCTCGAGAATCACCGAGGCCTCGGCCAGGCCCAGGCCGGAACCGCCGTATTCTTCCGGGATCATTGCCGACAGCCAGCCAGCTTCGGTCATTGCGGCCACGAAGGCTTCCGGGAAGCCCTTCTGCTCATCGATCTTGCGCCAGTACTCGGCCGGAAACTCGGCGCACAGAGCACGCACGCCCTCGCGGATGGCATTCAGTTCGTCGTTGTTATAATCCATCGGTCTTCCTCACATCTGGCAGGGCGTCCCCAAGCATCCGGGGCACGCGGAATCAATCGAATTGCACCTCGGCGCGCTGCGCCAGACCGGCCTGGTCACCCGCCCACAGCTCGGCCTGGCCGGCAGCGCTGATGCGTCCGCCGACCTCGAACGGCTGCGGCGAAACCAGTGGCCGCAGGCCACGGTAGGCAAAGCGGCGCAGGCGTGCGTGCGGGTTGGCGCGGCAGAAGGCGCGCAGGTTGAGCGTGGCGATCAGCGGACCATGCACCACCAGACCGGCATAGCCTTCGGTGTCAGTGACGTAGGGCCAGTCGTAATGGATGCGGTGGCCGTTGAAGGTCACCGCGCTGTAACGGAACAGCAGGGTGCTGGATGGCGTCACGGCCTCGCGCCAATCGCCGGCAATCAGCGGTTCGCCGCTGCTGGCCTTGGGTGGGCTGGGCTCGCGGTAGACGATGTCCTGCTCCTCGCGGATCGCCAGTTGGCCGTCCTGCAGGTAGTCGTGCTGTACGGTGACGAACAGCAGCGCCCCGGTACGGCCGTGCTTTTCCTCGATATGGGTGATGGTCGACACCCGTCTGGCTTCGCCGCCCACGCGCAAAGGCTGGATAAATTCGATACGCCCGCCGGCCCACATGCGGTTGCGGTTATCGGCCGGCGGCAGAAAGCCCCCGCGCGCCGGGTGGCCATCCTCGCCCAGACCACTCTCGGCGATGGGCTCCTGAAAAAACGCCCAGTGCCACAGCGGTGGCAGCGCCTCACCCTGGGCCGGCGTGGCCTCGCCGAGGGTGGCAGCAATGCGCGTTACCAGGTTGCGGCTGAGCAGGTCGTGGGCCTCTTCACTACGACCGATCCAGGCGGAAAAAGCAGAATCACTCATGGGGCAGGTTCCAGCTCGGTTCTTGTGTGAGCGGGAGCATGCGACGCCACTTGCGTTCAGAGAATCTGTGTTTATCTAAGCCAGCGTTCGTCTATGCTGAACACCGCACAATGACTCCACCGTAGGAGGGGCTTTAGCCGCGAGCTGTCGTGGCTAAAGCGGATCGCCGGCCGGCCCTCCAAGGTTTCTACGCCGCCACCGAGACCACCATGCACTTCGATCTCCCCGACCTGCGCCTGTTTATCCATATCGCCGAGTCGCCCAGCCTGACCCAGGGTGCGCGCAAGGCGTTTCTCTCGCCGGCCGCCGCCAGTGCGCGGATCAAGGCGCTGGAAAGCCAGCTCGGCAGCCGGCTGCTGTATCGCGACAGCCGTGGCGTCGAGCTGACCCCTGCTGGGCAACGCCTGCTGCAGCATGCTCGGCTGATCATGCGCCAGGTGGATTACCTGAAAAGCGAGTTCACCGAATACGGCACCGATGCTGCCGGGCATATCCGCATCTTCGCCAACACCACGGCGGTGACCGAGTTTCTCCCCGAGGTGCTGGCCGGCTTCCTTGCCAAGCGCCCCGGCGTCACCGTTGATCTGCAAGAGCGCCTCAGCCGCGACATCGTGCGTGGCGTGCTCGATGGCGCCGCCGACCTGGGCATCATCGCCGGCCCGGTACAGGCGCCTGGCCTGCAAGTGCTGCACTTCAGCACCGACCGCCTGGTGCTGGCCGTGCCCCTGGGCCACCCACTGGCGCAACGGCACTTGGTGAGTTTCAGCGACACCCTCGCCTATCCGCATATCGGCCTGCACGAAGGCAGCACGCTACTGAGCTTCCTGCGCGAGCAGGTGGAAAAGCTCGGCGGCAACCTGGCGCTGCGTATCCAGGTATCGAGCTTCGAGGCGATCTGCCGAATGATCGAAGCTGGAGTCGGCATTGGCATCATCCCCGAGTCCGCAGCGCGGCGGCACAGCCGCACCATGCAACTGGTGACCCTGCAACTGGATGAAGCCTGGGCGGTACGCGAGCGCAGCATGCTGGTACGCGAGTTGGATGCCCTGCCCGGCAGCGTACGCGCCTTGATCGATACCCTGCTACCCCAACCGGCAGACGAAAAAAAAGCGACCCACTAGGGTCTGTTGATGCTTCGTCGCGAGCCGCGTTGCTGCGCAAAATCTCGCCAGGCTAGGCGGAGGACGCAGGGAATGGTGTTCCCTTGCCAAGTCCTCCAACAACGCATGGCGAGAT
>JAHJYA010000093.1 GCA_018826895.1 Gammaproteobacteria bacterium | reverse complement strand
TCGTCAACGCTGATGCCGCTGCTGTCCTTGATCGGGCGGATGTCCAGAATGCACTCGTGCGCCACCAGGCCGTTGCTGCCCGAATACAGCACAGGGTAGTGCTCTTCGAGGCGGCGGGCGATGTAGTTGGCGTTGAGAATGGCCATCTGCGAGGCGAGCTTGAGACCTTCACCGCCCATCATGCTGATGTACATCCAGGTGATCGGCAGGATGCTGGCGCTGCCGAACGGCGCGGCGCTGACTGCACCTTCTTTACGGGCCATATGGCCGTGGCCAGGCAGGAATGGAATCAGGTGCGCTTTGACGCCAATCGGGCCAACACCTGGGCCACCGCCACCGTGCGGGATGCAGAAGGTTTTGTGCAGGTTCAGGTGCGAGACGTCGCCGCCGAACTTGCCCGGGGCACAGAGGCCGACCATGGCATTCATGTTGGCACCGTCGATATACACCTGGCCGCCGTTGTCATGAATGATCTGGCAGATTTCGCGGATGCCTTCCTCAAACACGCCGTGGGTCGACGGGTAGGTGATCATCAGGGCAGCCAGGCGATCCTTGTGCTCTTCGGCCTTGGCCTTGAGGTCGGCGATATCGACGTTACCGCTGCTGTCGCACGCCGTTACCACCACGCGCATACCGGCCATGCTGGCGGTCGCCGGGTTGGTGCCGTGGGCCGACTGCGGGATCAGGCAGATATCGCGCTGATCGTCGCCGCGACTGTGGTGGTAAGCACGGATGGCCAGCAGACCGGCGTACTCGCCCTGGGAGCCGGCGTTTGGCTGTAGGGAGATACCGTCATAGCCGGTGGCCGCGCAGAGCATGGCTTCCAGTTCGGTTGTCAGTTGGGTGTAACCCTGGCTCTGCTCTGCTGGAGCGAAGGGGTGCAGGTTGCCAAATTCAGCCCAGGTCACCGGGATCATTTCGCTGGCGGCGTTGAGCTTCATGGTGCAGGAACCCAGCGGGATCATGCTGCGGTCCAGTGCCAGGTCCTTGTCGGCCAGCTTGCGCAGGTAGCGCATCAGCTCGGTTTCGCTGTGGTAGCGATTGAATACGGGATGGCTGAGGATTTCCGATTCGCGCAACAGGCCTTTTGGCAGCTGGGCGAGCACGTCGGCAGCCAGTTCAGCGAAGGCTGGAACAGCCTTGCCGTCGGCGAATACCGCCAGCAGCGCTTCGACGGCCGCTTGATCGGTGGTCTCATCCAGGGACAAGCCCAGGCGTTCGCCATCGATTTCACGCAGGTTGATCCCCGCCTTGCGCGCCGCAGCATGCAGAGCAGCGGTCTTGCTGCCAGTGGCCAGGCTCAAAGTGTCGAAGAAGAATTCCTGCTCAACGCTGTAACCCAGGGCGCGCAGGCCCTTGGCCAGGATTGCGGTGAACTGGTGAGTGCGCTGGGCAATCTGCGTCAGGCCTTTCGGGCCGTGGTACACGGCGTACATGCTGGCGATGTTGGCCAGCAGCACCTGGGCGGTACAGATGTTACTGGTGGCCTTCTCGCGGCGGATATGTTGCTCGCGGGTCTGCATGGCCAGGCGCAGGGCCGGCTTGCCGAAGCGGTCGATCGACATGCCGACCAGGCGGCCAGGCATATCGCGCTTGAATGCATCGCGGGTAGCGAAGTAGGCCGCGTGTGGGCCACCGAAGCCCAGTGGTACACCGAAACGCTGCGCGCTGCCCAAGGCGACGTCGGCACCGAACTCACCGGGTGGGGTGAGCAGGGTCAGGGCCAGTAGGTCAGCGGCGACAGCGACCAGCGCGTTGGCCGCGTGGAAGCGCTCAACCAGTTCGCGATAGTCGAAGATATCGCCATTGCTCGCCGGGTACTGCAGCAGCGCGCCGAAGTAGACGCTGGCATCAGTAATCGCGGCTTCGTCACCGATCACCACTTCGATACCCAGCGGCTCGGCACGGGTGCGCAGCACGTCGAGGGTTTGCGGGTGGCAATGCTGGGAGGCGAAGAAGGCGTTGCTGGCCTTGTTCTTCGACAGGCGCTTGCAGAAGGTCATGGCTTCGGCGGCGGCAGTGGCTTCGTCGAGCAGGGAGGCGTTGGCAATCGACAGGCCGGTGAGGTCGATAATCAGGGTCTGGAAGTTCAGCAGCGACTCCAGGCGACCCTGGGAAATCTCCGGCTGGTAGGGTGTGTAGGCGGTGTACCAGGCCGGGTTTTCCAGCAGGTTGCGCAGGATCGGGCTCGGCGTGTGGGTGCCGTAATAACCCTGGCCGATGTAAGTCTTGAATTGCTGGTTCTTGCTGGCGATGGCCTTGATCTTGGCCAGGGCGTCGGCTTCCGACAGGCCGGGCTGGTCGCCCAGGACGCTGCTGCCCTTGATGCTCTCGGGGATGACGTCGGCGGTCAGGGCGTCAATCGAGTCGTAGCCCAGGGTCTGCAGCATGGCCGCAGTGTCGGTCTCGCGCGGGCCGATATGGCGGGCGATAAATTCATTCTGCGTGGTCAGCTCGCTCATCGTCATCTCCTCAGGCGTCAGCATTGGCGTTGAGCAGGCGCTCGTAGGCGGCCTGGTCGAGCAGGCCATCGAGGGCGCTGGCATCGGCAGGGCGGAAGCGGAAGAACCAGCCCTGGCCCAGCGGGTCTGCGTTGACCTGCTCCGGTGCGCCTTCGAGGGCGGCGTTGGTTTCCAGCACTTCACCGTCCAGGGGCATGGTGATGTTGCTGGCTGCTTTTACCGATTCCAGCACCGCGACTTCGTCGCCCTGGGCGTAGGTCTGCAGCTCGGGCAGTTGCACGAACACCACGTCACCCAGCGCATCCTGCGCGTAGGCGGTGATGCCTACGGTAACCAGGCCATCGGCATCCTGACGCAGCCATTCGTGCTCGACGGTAAAACGCAATTCGCTCATGGGGATTCCTCGGTGTCGGACTCACCCGTGCCGCTGACGGGTGACTGAAAGAGCTCATGCCAGGCATGAGAGATAAGAAAGCCCTTAGCAAGTGCGGTGCCATAAGATTAATTTTTTTATAAATCAATTGCTTATGTATTTTTATGGAGGGCGCTCGCCTTTGGGTGTGTATTGAAATCGATACGGTTGCTTGCCGGTTTACCTCAAGCCTAGCGCAGCAAGGGATGTCGCGGCTAACACGCTACGTGTCGCTTTCAATACGGCGTATCGAAAACGATACGGATCGTTTGACCTTGCAGGGTAACCCTTGTCGCTGCGGACTATTCAGGCTGCCCATAAGGACTTATCAGGCATGTCTGTCCAGCGCCGGCAGAACGCCCGCTGACACGGGCATTCACTCTTTTGGCTGACCCGGCAAATCCCTCTTTTGGGCGCTTAACCGTCAGTGGGCGACTGGTTAGCGTGACGGCTCAACACGTAACCACGTTTTCAGGAGAGCCGCATGACAACAAAAACAACACATGCCATCTTCCAGCCCCGCGCTCTGGCTGTTGCCGTGGCGCTGGGCTGTGTCGCCCCGGCGCAGGCGATTTCTTTCAACATCGGCGAGGTGGAGGGGCAGTTCGATTCCTCGTTGTCGGTCGGGGCCAACTGGGCGGTGCGCGATGCGGATCGCGACTTTATTTCCACCGCCAGCGGCGGCCAGGCGTCTTCGCGGACTTCCGATGACGGCCGGCTGAATTTCGAGAAGGGCAAGACGTTCTCGAAAATCTTCAAAGGTATTCACGACCTCGAACTGAAGTACGGTGACACCGGCATCTTTATTCGCGGCAAATACTGGTACGACTTCGAGACCAAGGACGAAGGCCGCGAGTTTTATGATATCGACGACAGCAATCGCAAGACCGCGGCGCAGTCCTCGGGGGCGCAGATTCTCGATGCCTTCATCTATCACAACTACAGCCTTGGGGATTTGCCCGGCAGTGTGCGTGTCGGCAAGCAGGTGGTCAGCTGGGGCGAGAGTACCTTCATCGGTAACAGCATCAACTCCATCAACCCGGTCGACGTTGCGGCGTTCCGCCGGCCCGGCGCGGAGGTCAAGGAAGGGCTGATTCCGGTCAACATGCTCTACGTGGCTCAGAGCCTGACCGATACGCTGAGTGTCGAAGCCTTTTATCAATTGGAGTGGGACCAGACCGTGGTGGATAACTGCGGCACCTTCTTCTCCACTGCCGACGTGCTGGCTGATGGCTGCGAAGACCGCTTGGTAGTGTTCGGCCCGGATCTGCCACCAGGCGAGTCGAACAATGCCTTTGTCGATAACGCTTACATTCCTCGCATGGGGGACCGTGATGCACGCGACAGTGGCCAGTACGGCATTGCCCTGCGCTGGTTTGCCGAGTCGCTGAACGACACCGAGTTCGGCGCCTACGCCATGAACTACCACAGCCGTGGCCCGGTGTTCAGCACTGTCCGCACCACCACACCGGACTTCGCGGCGTTTATCCCAGGTGCGCCGAATGCTGGCTACTTCATCGAGTACCCAGAGGATATTCGACTCTATGGCCTGAGCTTCCAGACCAACCTGGGCGGTACCGCGCTTGCCGGTGAGGTGAGCTACCGGCCGAACATGCCGTTGCAGATCAACTCCACTGACTTGTCGTTCGGTGCCCTTGGACTACCGTTCAACCCAATCTTCGAGAGTGGTCATGCGCAGAACGTGTCCGGTGCCGACCTGCATGGTTATGACCGGCGCGCGGTCACCCAAGCCCAGGTGTCGGCTGTGCAGTTTATTGATCGCGTGCTCGGTGCCAGCCGTCTGACCCTGGTGGGTGAGGTGGGCTACAACCATATCGCCGGCATCAGCGATGACATTGGCGAACTGCGGTTCGGCCGCGACCCTATCTATGGGCCGGGTGAATACAGTGCGCCTGGGGTGTGCACGGCTTTCAACGCCGCCAACCCCGACGAGTGTCAGGGCGAGGGTTTCTATACCACCAACTCCTGGGGCTACCGTGCCCGCGCCAACCTTGACTACAACAACGTGTTCGCCGGCATCAACCTGAGCCCGAACGTGGCCTGGTCCCATGACGTGGACGGTTACGGCCCGAACTTCAGCGAAGGCAATAAGGCCATCAGCATCGGCATCAACGCCGACTACAAAAACACCTACAACGCCAGCCTCAGCTACACCGACTTCTTCGGCGGCGACTACAACACGACCACTGACCGTGACTTCGTTGCCCTGAGTTTCGGTGTGAACTTCTGATCAACCTTGCGCTAAGGATCCGTAAACGATGAAAACAACAAGAATCCTGCAAACCGGGGCATTGGCCCTCACCTTGCTGGCGGGCAGCGTGCTGGCCGCGGTGTCCGAACAGGAGGCCGCGCAACTGGGCGCGACCTTGACTCCGTTGGGGGCGGAAAAAGCCGGCAATGCCGACGGCAGTATTCCGGCCTGGGATGGTGGTCTGTCGACCACGGCCGCCGCTGTCGACGCCAAGGGCTTCCTCGCCGATCCGTTCGCCAGTGAGCAGCCGTTGTTCACCATCACTGCTGCCAATGCTGCGCAGTATCAGGACAAGCTGTCAGCCGGGCAGTTGGCGATGTTCAAGCGTTACCCCGAGACCTACAAGATTCCGGTGTACAAGACCCATCGCACGGCGGCGGTGCCCGAGGCGATCTATACCGCGGCGCGTACCAGTGCGGTGAAGACCACACCGGTCGATGGTGGCAACGGTTTGCAGAATTTCGGCGACAGTCGCTACTACGCGTTTCCGATCCCTAAAACCGGGGTGGAGGTGGTGTGGAACCACATCACCCGTTACCGAGGTGGTAACACTCGCCGCGTGGTGACCCAGGCCACGCCCCAGACCAATGGCTCTTACAGCCTGGTCAAGTTCGAAGATGAAGTGGCCTTCCCAGCCGACATGCCCGACCTCGATCCGGCAAAAGGCGCCAATGTCCTGCTGTATTTCAAACAGCGGGTTACCGCGCCGTCGCGCCTGGCCGGTAACGTGCTGCTGGTCCACGAGACCATCGACCAGGTCAAGGAACCGCGTCTGGCGTGGATTTATAACGCCGGTCAGCGCCGCGTGCGTCGTGCGCCCCAGGTGGCCTACGACGGCCCGGGTACTGCGGCCGACGGTATGCGTACTGCGGACAACTTCGACCTGTTCTCCGGCGCGCCTGACCGTTACGACTGGCAGCTCGTGGGCAAGAAGGAGATGTACATCCCGTATAACAGCTACAAGCTCGATTCCCCGTCGCTGAAGTACGATGACGTGATCAAGGCCGGGCATATCAACCAGGATCTGACCCGCTATGAGCTGCACCGCGTCTGGGAAGTGGTCGCCACGCTGAAGTCTGGCGAGCGCCACATCTACGCCAAGCGTCACATGTATGTCGACGAGGACACCTGGCAGATCGCCCTGGTTGACCACTACGACGGCCGTGGCCAGCTGTGGCGCGTGGCGGAAGGGCATGCACAAAACTACTTCAACCATCAGGTGCCGGGCTACACCCTCGAAGCGCTGTACGACCTGATTGCTGGCCGCTACCTGGCACTGGGCATGAAGAACGAAGAAAAGTCGGCCTACACCTTTGGTTTCAAGGCCTCGGCCGCCGACTACACCCCAGCGGCACTGCGCAGCTCGGGCGTGCGCTGAGTCACCGCTGAACGCGGCCTGCCGTACACCCCGCGACGAGTGAGCGGCAGGCGTCAGTCCGGCGCCCTGGGCGATTACGTAAAAGGCCCGCTCGGGCCTTTTTTTATTGTTGGGCATCAGGCCGACTGATGGAGCTGTGCGTGCCGCGCGAAGAGGTCTAGCCTCAATCGCAGTCTCGCATAACAACAATCACGAGCTGTCATGACCGCCTACGCGCCTCCTTCACCGTTTGCGGCGTCGCCTTGCAGCAAGCAGACCCCGCCACGCCAGCCCCCCGGCCACATCAGTCGCCAGGCCCTGCAGCAGCGCCTGTTGCAACAGGAGTGCCGGCTGCGCCTGCTGGTTGCGCCTGCTGGATTCGGCAAGTCGGTGCTGCTGGCCGATTGCGCGCGATCCTGTCCATCCGGCATCACCCCGTTGTGGCTCAATTGTGCCGGCCTGGCGCCAGGCAGTGAGGCCTTCTGCGAGGCGCTCAGCCGCATGCTGGGTTACTCGGCAGGCATTGGCGAGCGCGGCTTACTCGACTCTCTGGCGCAAGAGCAACGGCCGTTGTGGCTACTGCTCAATGACTATGCCCGTGATCCCGATGAACAGCTTGATGCCTGCCTGGATCGGTTGATCGCGAGTGCCTCGGCGAGCCTGGTCTGGTGGTTGGGCAGCCGGCGGCGCCCGGCGTGCAACCTGCCGCGCTTGCTGCTCGAAGGTGAGCTGTTCGAGGTCGGTGCTGACGAGTTGGCATTCAGTGCCGCAGAGGTGACGCAGTGGCTGGGACCCGCCCAGGCAGGTCTGGCGGATGCGTTGCACGGCATGACCCAAGGCTGGCCTGCGGCGTTACGCCTGCGCCTGTTGGCCGGGCAGGGCGAGCGCGAAGGGACGCAGCCGCTGGCCGATGAGCATGGCGCTTTGCTTTGCGACTATGTCGAGCACGAGGTGCTGCATGGCTTGCCGGACGAGTTGCAGCAGGTACTGATACAACTGGCGCAGTTGCCGCGCTTCAACGCAGCCTTGTGTGATCACCTGCTCGGTGTGGGTGAAGGCGCCGCCTGGCTGCAGGCGCTGCGCGCGCGCGGGCTGTTTATCGATTCACTCGACGACACGGGCGAATGGTTCACCCTGTTCGCGCCCCTTGCTCAGGTTTTGCAGCAGCGCGGCAAGGCGCAACCGTGCAACAGCCTGCACGTGCATGCCAGCCAGTGGTTTGCGGCTGCCGGCGATGTGCGTGCCGCGGTCGAACATGCATTGCTCGGTGGGCAGCCGGAGGTGGCCGCCAGTTTTCTTGAACGCTTTACCGAAGAGCAATTGCTCCAGGGCCAGGCTTTAAACCTCATCCTGCGTTGGCGCAGCGAGTTGCCCGAAAGCCTGCTACTCAGCACGCCTCGGCTGATTCTGCTGAATAGTTGGGCGCTGCTGCTGGTCGGTCGTCTTGACGAGGCGCTGGCCTGTGCCGAGCAGGTGGCCCGTTTTCAGCCGCGTCCGGATGCCGAGCGCACTCGCGAACTGTTCGCCCAGTGGCAAGCCTTGTGTGGCCTGGTAGCTGCTGGACGCTGTTGCGCCGAACCGGCGCGCCTGCACATTGGTCAGGCGCTCGAGGGGCTGCCGGCAGGGGCCTGGGCACAAGCGCTGCTGTGCCGTGCCGCGCTGACCCAGATGGCGATTGGTGAAGGGGCGCTGGAAGAGGCTCAACGTCTTTGCCACGCTGCGCTCAAGCAGGCGCGCCTGAGCGGCAGTGCGGTGTTCGAGGTGCTACTCGAGCTGGACCACGCCCTGTTACTCGAAGGGCGTGGCGAGTTTTCCCGTGCCCAGGCATTACTCCAGCGTCAGTTGGCGCAGCTCGACCCACACAGCGTTCGGCAGACACCGGTGTGGGGGCGTATTCACCTGCGCCTCGGCCGTCTCGCGTTGCGCCTCGGGCAGGGCGAGGAGGCGGCGCAACTGCTACGCAGCGGTTTGCAGGATGCCCTGCGTTTTGGCGATCCGGGCGCGTTCTACGGTTACCTGGGGCTGGCCGAACTGGCTGCACGGCAGCATGACCTGGCCGGCGCATTCAGCCTGCTGGCCCAGGCCGAACGACTGATGCAGTACCAGCATGTCGCCGAAACGCTCTACCGAGGACCACTGTTGCTAGCCAGTAGCCGACTCTGGTGTCGCCAGGGCCACCCCGAGCGTGCTCGGGTGGCCGTTACCCGAGTACTTAGCTATCACCAACGCGACGGTGCGGTCCTGCCGCCCAGCCACTTTCCTGAACTGATCCCGCGCTTGCAGGCGCTTCTCGCCAGCCTCGACCTGCAGGCCGGTGAGGACGTCCGCGAGCGCCTTGCGGTTTTACTGCAGCACAGCCAGCTGCAGGGGCGCCAGGCCCTGAGCTGCGAGCTGGGCCTGGCTTATGCCCAGGCCTGCGCGGCTGCCGACGACTCGCTTGCCGCTAGCCAGGCCAGGCAGCAAGCCGAAGCGCTGCGTGCCCGGCTGAACCTGCGCTGGCTGTGGTTTGCCTGTGACGAGGAACCAGCGCACAAAGAACCGGAGCCTGTCGAAGCGCTGCTCAGCGGCCGCGAACTGGCAGTGTTACGCCTGATTGCCCAAGGTTGTTCCAACCTGGAAATTGCCGAGCAGCTGTTTATTTCCCTGCACACGGTCAAGACCCACGCGCGGCGCATCAACGGCAAGCTGGGCGTGTCCCGGCGAACCCAGGCGGTGGCCCAGGCCAAGGCCAGGGGACTGCTTTCCTGATAGAGATCGTTGCTGCGCCAATCTGGCTTGTGCAGACGCGCTTGGTAGTCTGGGCCGAGCGCAGCGACACCCGGGCAATGCACGTTGTCCTAACCGGGTTTATGGCTGTCTTAAGGGTGTGTCCCCATTGGCTGTGGCAGTCGAATGCAGGTCATAACGCAACTCCAGTAGGAGCGCCGCCCCGGCGCGAAGCTTTTGGACTATTCGCTATACCGTTCAATGGCTGCTATTCGCCGCGAGGCGCGGCTCCTACGAGAAGCAGCGACGTCGTGCCAACACAAAACGAGGGCATAGCCTTCTCAATGTACCGCTTGAGGTGCCTGCAACTGGCGCAGGCGCTCGCTCAGCAGCATGCGTTGGGCAGGGTCGTCGCACAGCAATAGGGCATGCTGCACATCGAAGCGTTCGGCCTGCGGGCAGTCCAGGTGCTGGTACAGCTCGGCTCTTGCCAGGTGATCGGCCATGCTGGGCGGGGCAAGTTGCAGCACCCGTTCGGCATCCTTGAGGGCGGCCAGGTAATCACCGGCCAGGCGATGCAGCTGACGTAGGTTGCGCGACAGACGCACCAGCATGTCCTGGGCGCTACAGGTTTGCATGTGGCCGGCTTGCAGAGCGGTGTCCGCGCCCTGGCTACGGCTGAGCAGCTCGCGGCAGTCGCGTGGGTACAGGCGCCGGCCGCCACAGGGGTCGAGCAGATGATCGGCACCAGGGACACGTAGCAGGAAGTGCCCAGGAAAGTTCACGCCCAACAACGGAATGTCCAGGCGTCGTGCCAGCTCCAGGGCAATCAGCGCCAGCGACAAAGGCTGGCCACGGCGGCGCAACAACACCTGATGCAGCAAGGCGCTATGCGGGCGCAGCGGGCTGTCATCGTCCTCATGAAAGTCCAACTCACCGAGGCGCCGTAGTAATGCCTGAGCCAGCTCATTTGCCGGCAAGTTCGGCAGGCTTGCGCCAATCCGTTGCTGCAGGCTGTTCAGGTCACGCAGAACCTGATCCGGCTGCAGGCTGGCATCGTGCTCGGCAGCGACCCACAGGGCCGCTTCGAACAAGGCAGGCGGCTGACGCTCCAGGCAAGCGAGGCAGAACTGGCGTGGACTCATGAATACCTCCGATACGATCAGCCATGCGCATTGCACACAGGCTGTTTGTAGCCGGAGGTGGTCTTGCCGTCCAGTCGCTTGTGCAAAGCCCTAGCTTACTCGGCGGCGGGCGTGCTCAGTTCGCCGAGTGCATCAGGCTGGTTCTTGAATGCTTTGGCGAACACCTCGCGGTGGCGAGCCATGTAGATACCCAACTCTTCACCCTGTTGCTCGCTCAGTGACGGGACTGCCTTATGCAGGACATCGGTCAGCAACTCGGCCAGCTCAAGCATCTTGTCATGACGGTCTGCTTCGGCTTTATCCATGAATAAACGCTCCAAATCCCGGCTGCTGCGGTACACCACTTCGACGGCCATTCATCACCTCTATGCCTTCATGCTTTGGGTTAATAGTGCTGGTTGGATATACAGTTATCGATCATAGCCAGGTGCGATGACTTTGGCCAGCTGCATTGCAGGATAGTCGAGCCAAAACGGCTTCTCCTGAGGCATTAAATACCTGGCTTGAAATTGTACAAGGGCTATACAAAGATTGTACCATCAGGTGCGCGAGCAGTGGCGTTTAGCTATAACGCATGACGTCAAGGGGATGCACGTTCTGCCTGGCTTAAGGCACTAATATCGCCCAGAGGCGATTCTGCGAGGTGCATCATGTTGTTATCCGCAGGCCGTGCCGAACGTAAATTACTGGCATTGATCGCGATTGCCTACCTGAGCCTGTTCATTGTGGCGGGCGCTATTTGGGGCAGCCGTGCCGATCGTATCGACGGGCAGCGTGCTGAAGCCCTGCATGCAGCGTTATATGACCTGGCCAGTACCCTTTCACTGCTCAAAGATGCCGAGACGGGCCAGCGTGGTTATCTGCTGACCGGCGATGAGGACTATCTGGAACCCTATGAAAAGGCTGTGCAGCGCCTCGATAGGCAGTTCAGACAACTACTGACTACTCCAGCCTTGCAAGCCTACGAAACTAACCTCGTTGTGACCGAACGATTGGTCGCACTGAAAATGGCCGAGCTGCGAGAAACCATTGAGCAATATCGCGCCCAAGGCGCGCAAAGCGCTCGTCAGCGCGTCAAGCAGAACGAGGGACGCCTGTATATGCGCGAACTGCGCTGGCGCATCGCGGCTGTGGAGGAGGGGGTTAGCCGGGAGCTGGAGGCGCTGAATGCTGACAGTGCAGCTCGTATGCACATCGCCTTTTGGGGTGGTGGATCAATAGCCTTATTGATGCTCGCGTTGCTCAGCCTGATCTACCGTGAGCTGCGTCGCGACTTGCGTGAACGCGAAGAGTTGCTTGAGCGCCTGGCGTTCGAGTCGCAGCATGACGCCCTGACCCAGTTGCCCAATCGCCGCGCGTTCAACGATCAACTTGACCAGACCCTGGCTCTGGCGCGCCGTGCCGGGCGCCAGGTCACGCTGATGTACCTGGATCTCGATGGCTTCAAGCCGGTCAATGATGCGTATGGGCACACCGCAGGTGATCGAGTGCTCAAAGCGATCGCTCAGCGCTGGCGGGCGTTGGTGCGCGAGGGTGAAGTGCTGGCGCGGCTGGGGGGCGATGAATTTGCCTTGATCGCCGAGGGTGAACCCGAGGCGATTGAGCGGCTTGCAGCAAGGATAATCGCTTCTTTGGACATATCCCTGCTCGACGATCTTCACGAGGTGCGGGTAGGCGTTAGCATTGGCATGGCTCAGTTTCCTATGCACGGCGATGACCGGCGGCGTTTGGTGGCCGCCGCTGATACGGCGATGTATCGGGCCAAGGAAGCCGGCAAGGGACGCTTTGCCTGGCCGCAAGCTTCGGTCTCGCCGGTACCCGCTGCGACAGACTGACACGCCTGGGCAAGGTGTCTTTGTCACGTTCCGCCCCCTATCCTTTGCGCTGGCCTTTTTCCTGCATGATGCGGGACCTTTCCTGGCGCGCCTCCTAGCGCCAATTCATGGAGTCACCTGAACGTGAAACACACTGCTGCCGAACGCGCCCGCGAGCGTATGCACGGGCTCGCCGAGTCTCTGGGCAACCTGCTGATGGAGGCGTTCCATTACCTTGCCCTGTTTGCTATTGGTGCGATTACCGCCTGGGGCGGTTTGATGGCCTTTATCGGCATGCTCGACAAGGGGCAGATCACGGTCGATGACATCCTGCTCCTGTTTATCTACCTCGAGTTGGCAGCGATGGTGGGGATCTACTTCAAGACCAACCACATGCCGATCCGCTTCATGATCTATGTGGCGATCACCGCGCTGACGCGGCTGCTGATTTCCGATATTTCCCATCATCACCGCCCGGATGTGGGCGTGGTCATGGTTTCGGGGGCGATTCTATTGCTGGCCCTGGCGATTCTGGTGGTGCGCTATGCCTCGGCGCGCTACCCCTCGGTGCAGGCCGACAGCGGGCGGCGGCACAAGCGAAACTCGGCCGATGACGCCGCCGAGCGCGACGATACCCAAAGCGACGACTGAACCTACGCTGGCGCGCCGGCTCATGGGCCTTCGAGCGGCGCGAACAGTGCCTGTAGGTCGTCTTCGCTGAGTTGCCACTGCGCTTGACTGCCGCCCTCCAGCACACCGCGCGCCAGGTTGGCTTTGCCCTGTTGCAGGCGCTGGATTTTCTCCTCGACGCTGCCACGGGTAATCAGCTTGTAGACGAACACCGGCTTGTCCTGGCCGATGCGGTAGGCGCGGTCGCTGGCCTGGGCTTCGGCGGCCGGGTTCCACCAGGGGTCGACATGGATCACCGTGTCGGCAGCGGTCAGGTTCAGGCCCGCACCGCCGGCCTTGAGGCTGATCAGAAATACCGGGTAGGCGCCGGCCTGGAACTGCTGCACCGGGGTGCGTCGGTCCTGGGTGCTGCCGGTGAGGCGGGTATAGGCGACCTGCCGGGCGTCCAGCTCGGGCTCGATCAGTTCGAGCAGCGAGGTGAACTGGGAAAACACCAGCACCCGCCGACCTTCACCGACCAGCTCTTCGAGCATGGCCAGCAGTGCGCTGAGCTTGCCCGAGTCGGCAGCCGTCAGGCCGCTGGCGTTGCCGTCGAGCAGGCGCAGGTCGCAGCAGGCCTGGCGCAGACGCAGCAGGGCTTCGAGGATGACGATCTGGCTGCGCGCCATGCCCTGGCGAGCGATTTCTGCCCGTACCTTTTTGTCCATGGCCAGGCGCAGGGTTTCGTAACGGTCACGCTGCGCGGGGCTGAGTTCGACCCAGTGAGTAATCTCGGTTTTCGGCGGTAACTCGCTGGCCACTTCCTCCTTGCGCCGGCGCAGCACAAAGGGGCGAATGCGCCCGTGCAGGTGCGCCAGGCGCTGGGCATTGCCCTGGCGCTCGATGGGCAGGCGGTAGTCCTGGGTGAAGGCTTTGCTGTCGCCCAGCCAGCCAGGCATGAGGAAGTTGAACAGCGACCACAGCTCGCCCAGGTGGTTTTCCAGCGGCGTACCGGTCAGACACAGGCGCTGGCGCGCGTGCAGTTGGCCGGCGGCCAGCGCCGCCTTGCTGCGCGGGTTCTTGATGTTTTGCGCCTCATCCAAAATCAGCAGCGGGTACTGGTATGCGCCGAGGATCTTGAGGTCGCGGGGCAGCAGGGCGTAGGTGGTGAGCAGCACATCGTGCTCGGCGATCTGCTGGAACAGCTCACGGCGCTTGGTACCGTGCAGGGCCAGGACGCGCAGTTGCGGGGTGAAGCGTGCCGCTTCGTCCTGCCAGTTGGGAATCAGGCTGGTAGGCATGATGATCAGCGCGGGTTGCTGCAGGCGCCCGGCCTGTTTTTCGGCGAGTAGGTAGGCCAGGGTCTGCAGGGTTTTGCCCAGACCCATGTCGTCCGCCAGGATGCCGCCGACTTCCAGCTCGCCCAGGGTCTGCATCCAGGCTACGCCGTGCAGCTGATAAGGGCGCAGCTCGGCGCGAAGGCCGGCGGGCGCGCTGATCGGGGCCAACTGGCGAGCCTGCAGACGCTGGGCGAAACCGCGCAGGCGCTCGCCGCCTTGCCAGCTCAGCGTTGGCCCCTGCTGCAGGGCGCCCAGGCGCGCAGCATCGGCCCGTGGCAGGCGCAGGCGTTCGTTGTTCTCGCCGGGTTCGCGAAAGAACAGCTCGCCCAGGGTTCCGAGCAGTGGCTTGAGGCGCGCGTAGGGCAGGGCGGCGCGCTGCGTGCTGTGCGGCAGGCTGACCAACAGCAGCTCGTCGTCCGCGCGCTTGGCCAGGGTTTCGCCGCTGAGCAGGCCGGGCGTGCGGCGGATCGCTTGCAGCAGAATCGGCAGCAGGCTGATGCGTTGGCCGTCGACCTCAATGCCCAGCTCCAGATCGAACCAGTCGTGTTCGCGGGTTTCCTCGACCTCGGCGTACCAGTCGTCGATCTGCGCTAGGTTGTACTGGAACTCCGGGTGCATCTGAATATGCCAGCCGTCACGGCGTAGCTGCGGGACAACATGCTGGACGAACTGCAGCCAGGCCACCTCGCCGGACAGCTCGAAGTGTTCACCAGGGTGATTGGCCAGGGCTTCGCTCTGACGCAGCGCCACTTGCAGGCCGGCGTCTACCAGGCGCTGACGTAGGTGCGCTTCGCCGCTGGCATCACGTTCAATGCGCAAGGTGGCGGCGCCTGGCTGGCGCACCAGCAGGTCTTTGTTGGCCCGGCCAAAGGCCGGATGGCCCTGGTACGTGAAGGCCAGGGCCGCGCGGTGCTGGGTCTGCTCGTGCATCCGCCCTTTGCGCGCATCGAAGTGCACACGCACGTGGCTGCCGAGCGTCAGCAGAGCCTGGGGCGCGAGGCCACGCAGGTGCTGTTCGGGCACCTCGAGAGGGTATAGGTGAGGGCGGTCCTCGGTCATCGAGCGGGCAACCTGCTGGGCATGATCTGTCGATCCTGGTGCAGCGGCACCAGGTAAAGCAGCCGATTCTGGCACAGCCGCAGGGGGTTGCGGCAATCAGTCGATCAGGTGGCGAGCCAAACCCTCAGTTCAGCCGTTACGCTGTTCTACATAGGCCATAAAGGCTGCCAGCGGCACGGGTTTGCTAAACAGGTAACCCTGGTATGCCTGGCAGCCGTTGTTGGCCAGGAGCCGGCGCTGCGCTTCGGTTTCCACGCCTTCGGCAATCACGCTCATGCCCAGGCTGTGACCGAGTGCGATGACCGTGCGCACGATGGTTTCGCTATTGGCATCGCTCGGCAGATCGCAGATAAATGAGCGGTCGATCTTCAGGGTGCTCAGGGGCAAGCGCTTGAGGTGGCTCAGGGAGGAGAATCCCGTGCCGAAGTCATCCAGCGAGAAGCGTACACCCTGGTCGACGAGGGCAGTCATCTTGCGGATCAGGTCGTCCATGTCCTGCACGATCAGGGTTTCGGTCAGCTCCAGTTCCAGGTGCTGGGCGTCGATCCCGTAGGACTCGATCAACGTCAGGACGTCGGTAACGAACTCTGGCCGGCGCAGCTGCTTCTGACTGATGTTCACCGCCAGACCCAGGTTGCCGTAACGCGGGTCCGCCTTCCAGGCTTGCAGCTGGGCGCAGGTTTGCGCCAGCACCCACTGGCCAATCGGGATAATCAGCCCGGTTTTTTCCGCGTGGACGATGAATTCACCAGGAGGGATGAGGCCGCGTTGAGGATGTTGCCAGCGGATCAGCACCTCGGCGCCGGTCACTTGGTCGTGGCTGTTCAGCTGCGCCTGGTAATACAGCACAAACTGCTCCTCGCGCAGGGCCGCGCGCAAGTCGCTGTCCAGTGCCGAGCGCTCGGCGGCATCGCTTTGCAGAATATGCAGCAGGGTAAAGAGCATCGCCATTGCGGCGATACCTTGCACCCAGGAGCCGGTCACCCTGACATCATCCGGCAAGCTGTAAGCGTAGGTCGGTGCCCAGGTCGAGGAGGCCAGGCCGGTAAACAGCGCCAGGCAAAGCAGTGCCGCGCCATAGCGCAGCCACATGGGCTCATCGCGAAAAGCCATCAGCGCCGCCACGGTGACTGGCAGCAGGTACAGATGGGTGGCGCGGGGCGCAACGGCGTTGGGTGGGTCCAGGAGCAGGGTCATGCCAACGATGATCACGATCACGGTGCCGAATAGCAGCAGGTTGGCCTGGCGTGCACGGTTACGCAGGGTCAGCAGCAACACGCCAAGGCCACAGGCAATCAGCAGCACGTCCATCAGTACGATGCTCCATGCACCGCGCAGGCTGAATACGCAGGCCCAGAACACACCCATCACGATCATCACCAAGCTCGCCAGCAGACGCATGCGTCGCTCGCGCCGCTGGCCGATCAAGGCAAGATCGCGCGCCTGCCAGAGCTGGAGCAAATGCTGGAAAAACGTGGACAAGACGCTCATCGAAACTCCCGAAGTGGCCCGTTCAGTCTTGAGGAAGCTGAGCCGAATGCAAGGCGGGAGCCGATCATTTTTCGCTGCCTGGGCGGCGCGCTTGCCGGCGCCAGTCCATTGCTGCGAGCCAGCCGGCCAGGGCCAGGAACAACAGTGCCGGGATCAGCAGCAGGCCTGTCTGCTCGTGATACACCGTGGCATTGCCTGCCTCGAAATAGCGGCCCGCCTCGAACTGCCCTCGGTAAGGCCAGTAGAGTGTGGCGTACAAGGCTGCACAGGTGAGCCCGCTCAGCGCGCAGAGCAAGCAGGCGCCACGCAGCAGGGCTCGGACGATTCGCGTTGGCGTGACTGAACTCAAGAGCGCCTCCTGTGAGCCTCTGCTGAATAGCCTGAAGGTTAGCCGACTGTGAACCGGCTCATGCTATTACCCCGCCAGCATTGAACCTGGCGCGTTACAAAGGCACCCTGCGCCCCTGGCACATCTAAGGACGGAGGCTCGACGACTATGCGGGATGCCAACCAAGCACACATTACGCTGGATATTCAGGGCGCAAGCAGCGACCTGCAAGTGCTCGAATTTACCGGGCGCGAAACCCTCAACAAGCCCTACCGCTTCGACATCGAGCTGGTCAGCGAGTCGCCTGATCTGGATCTCGAAGCCCTGCTCTACCAACCCTGTTACCTGGGCTTCGGCCCGGCCGGGAAGGGCGTGCATGGCGTGGTCTATGCCATCGAGCAGGGCGACGCCGGTACGCGCTTGAGTCGCTACCGCATCACCCTGCGTCCGCAATTGACCTACCTGGCGCACCGCTTCAATCAGCGCATCTTCCAGCACCTGACGGTCGACAAGATCATTGCCCAGATACTGGAAGAACACGGCATCCAGGGCGACGCCTACCGCTTTGAACTCAACTCGATCTACCCCGAGCGCGACTACTGCGTGCAGTACGACGAGTCCGACCTGCACTTTATTCAGCGTCTGTGCGAGGAGGAAGGAATAAGCTTTTTCTTCCAGCACAGCGAGCAAGGCCATGTGCTGGTCTTCGGCGACGATCAAACCGTCTTCCCCAAACTGCCGGCCGTGGTCTACCAGCAAGACAGCGGCCTGTCGGCTGACCATGAGGTGGTACGGGCCTTCACTGTGCGCCTGGAAACCCGCAGCAGCCAGGCCAGCTACCGGGACTACGATTTTGAAAAGCCCAAGCTGGTAATGGAGGGCGCCTACAGCAGCGAGTTCTTCCCCACGCTTGAGGTCTACGACTACCCCGGCCGCTTCACCGAGCGCCCACGCGGCAAGCACCTGGCCAAACGCGCCCTGGAACGCCTGCGCAGCGACTACGAACGGGCCGATGGCAAAAGCGATGCGAGCCTCAGTTGCGGCCACTTCCTCGCCTTGAGCCAACACCCCAACGCCCCCTGGAACGACCTCTGGCTGCTCACCGACGTGATCCACGAGGGCAAGCAGCCCCAGGTGCTGGAAGAGTCCGTCACCAGCGACACCCAGACCAGCGACGGCTTTACCCAGGGCTACCGCAACAGCTTCAGCGCCACGCCCTGGGACATCCCCTTCCGCCCGCAACTGGAACACCTCAAACCCAAGGTCCTAGGCAGCCAGACCGCCAAGGTCACCGGCCCGGCGGGCGAAGAAATCCACTGCGACCAGTACGGCCGCGTCAAAGTGCAGTTCCACTGGGACCGCGAAGGCCAAGCCGACGACAAAACCAGCTGCTGGCTGCGTGTCAGCTCCAGCTGGGCGGGTGATCGCTACGGTGGCATCGCCATTCCGCGCATCGGCATGGAAGTGCTGGTCACCTTTTTGGAAGGCGACCCCGACCAACCGCTGATCACTGGCTGCCTGTACCACGCCGAACATGTGGTGCCGTACAACCTACCGGCGAACAAAACCCGCAGCGTCTTCAAGACCCTCAGCAGCCCCGGCGGTAAGGGCTACAACGAGCTGCGCATCGAGGACAAGAAAGGCGCCGAGCAGATTTACCTGCACGCCCAGCGAGACTGGGATGAAAATATTGAAAATGATCAGAAGATCCGCGTCGGCCACGAGCGCCACGATACCGTCGAGGCCAACAGCTACAGCGAGTTCCAGGCAGAAGAACAACGCACCACCCACCTGGATCGCAAAACCGAAGTCCGTGCCAACGACCACCTCACCGTCGCCAACACCCAGCATGTAAAAGTCGGCACCGGCCTGTTCGTCGAAACCGGCAACGAAATCCACTACTACGCCGGCAGCAAGGTAGTGATCGACGCCGGCATGGAACTCACCGCCAATGGTGGCGGCAGCTTCCTCAAACTTGACCCCGGCGGCGTCACCCTGAGCGGCGCGAATATCAAGATCAACTCTGGGGGCGCGGCGGGTAAGGGCTCGGGGATTCAGATACTTGGGCCAATGATTCCGGGGGCTGCGGATGCGGATAAGGCGGGTAACTTGCTCGACTTAGCATTTCCAAACGCTTTGCCTCAGAAGCTGACTAGCGGCATAGCCCCGTTATGCGGCAAGCAAAGCAATGGTGTCTGTAGTCGGGAGGATTGCCCATGCTTGAAGGGCTGAGCGAATTCCAGGCGCTCTCGCGTCATAACGTGGAGGAATTTCCGGCGGAGTCAGACGAAAAGCTGCATTTCATCATCGACACCAAGCGGCAGCCGGATGCACTGATCCGGCTGTATCAGGCGGGTGAAGAGCTTGATCTGCATTTCCTCTATGCGCAGACCGAGTTTTCCGAGTTGGCGTCGGATGGCCCTCTCTGGTTCAGTGTGCCGCGCGATAGCGGGCTGGCAAGGCTGGGCATGCAGTTCTGTCTCGAGCGGCAAGCCGGCATCGTCCTGAGTTCGTCCGATGAGCAAGCGGCATTGGCCCACGCTCGCTGGTTACTGCGCGTCGGCGATCTCGCCGGGGGCGAGAGCCTCATCGCTTTTTACCTGCCGGCGATCTGGGCAGCATTGGCGCTGACCACAGACGAGCACGGGATGCTGCTCGGCCCATGGCGTAGGGTCTTCTCCCCCGCACCCAGTCGGTTCGAAGCGTTTGGAGCTTGGCTGAAATGGTCGGTACCTGAAGCCGCCGCTGGTGCCTGGAGCCATCAAGCACGTTATGCACTCTCCAAAGCGACGCCGGCTTTCATGCGCACGTTGCGGTGGGTGTACTGGATCGGCGAGGAACGGGCGGCATTTGGTGACCCCACGCCAGAGCGATTACCCGAGCTGATCGCCAATCTCGAAGCGCTCGTCGAGCACCGCATTTATGAAGGTAGCCACCTGCTCAAGCTCGTGGACCTTATCGGCGCTTCTCCAATTGCCGAACGGCCGGAGGCCATGTCGATTCTGCGCAGCCCCGAGGAGGCCTTCATCAAGGTCGAGAGGCTGCAAGCGCTACTAGTCGCGGTTAACCCTAACTGAACGCACGTCCACGACGAATGGAATCCCAAATGGAATTAAGCAATTACATCGTTAAGGAGGGCGACACCCTCAGTCGGATCGCCGCTCAGCATAAAACCGATATCGCGACCATGAAGCAGCTGAACCCCTTCATTCGCAATACCGACCACATCCAGACTGGTTGGAGTCTCAGTGTTCCGAAGGACGAGAGCCAACTGGCCACCTCCGAAGAGGCACAGCCCGCCGCCGCTTCCGCAAGCCAGCCCGATGCCGCTAATTGCGTGCCCGTTCTGAAGCTTGGCCCGCCACCTTCCCCGCATTGCTCTTCCACCGAGTGCTTCGCGCCCGCAGAGCAGCCGCCTTGTTCGCAGCAGTACGGCAACATTCTCTATGCCACTGACGAGCAGGAGTTTTGGTTATTGCCGGAGCGTGCAGCCAGCGCCATCAAAGAGGCCGAGCATCTGCTCAGCCGGCAGATCGCTCCATCCAAGTCGCCTGACGACCGCAAGCGCGGGTTGGACGAGAGCGGTCTGCTCGACTACTTCCTTGAGCCGGAATTGGCTAACTTCCTGGAGGGCGAACAGCGTGAACGCATGCTGCAGATTCAGGCGCAAGAGCCACATCTGCAACAGCGTTACCTGAACAAGCGGGGGTACATGCTGAGTGACCCCCGCTATAGTGCTACTTCCTTGTGGGTGGAGTACGAGCGGCTGGAGGCCCTCTACCAAGAATGGAAGCCCCTGCACGATAGCGCTATAGCGCAAGCTCAGGCGGAGGGCTACACCTACGAAAACAGCACACTGTTCTCTCCCGAAGCAATTCAGGCCCGAGAAGCAGTTCAGCGCTATATCAAGGCCCGCGAAAAACTGCTGAAGCAGAAAGACGGCAAGCTGCCTGGCAGCTATCAGCAAGAGTTGGCGACCTTTGTCGCCGAAAGCGCTGCACGCTACAACGAAGCAATCGACTGCCGGACTAACTGCCTCGCTCCGTTTACCAGTTACATCAGCTGGCGAAACAGCAACGAGCAGAAGTTTGGAGAGCAGCGCGAGTATTTGGAAAGTATCGTCGAGGCTGCCCAATACGGTCTTGCGCTTCCCGAGTTTGCCCTGGTCGGTGGTGACTACAACGTCGACCCCAGCAAGACCGATTTAAGCGCTGGCGTGCAGCGGCTACAGGAGTACCTAGACCTGGAGAAGCAACAACTAGAGGTCCATGCGCGTCTGCGCGAAAAATACCGTACCTGGCTCGAAGCCAGCGGTGAGAACGCCCCAGCGCCTGCTAGCTTGGTCGATGCCGAGCGCAACGACTGGGAGCGCATACAGGCGGACAAGGACAAGCTGCGCCTGCAGGCCGAACATAATGTTGCCGGCATGCACCCGCGCCGCCATCTGCTGTGGCACCCCGAGGAATTCCAGCCAAAACCAGTGCAGCGGCTGGTCAAGACCAACTTCCCGCTGCGCGAAGTGAGCTTCTCCGATGGCAAGAGCCTGCTCAGCCATTTCAGCCTCAACAATATCAACCAGGCGCTGAGGGAGGATGCCACCAAGATCGCTAAGGACTCAGCGAAAAACCTGCGCAAAAAGCTCCCACAAAAGTCAGGCGCAGCAGCTGCGTCTGCCAGCAGCGCCTTTCGTAACTGGCTGCTGGAGCAAGGTGCATTCATGATCGACGATCAGGACGGCGACTGGTTCGACGCCCAGGGTTGGTTCGATGTCGAGCGCTTCCATGAGTACCTGCAATACAACAAGATCGAGGTCGCCACCCTGGCAGATGCCGGTGCCCGCCAGGCTTGGGGCGAACGCCTGCGGCAACTGCTCTTCAAGCGGGACGTGCGCATTGCACTGCGCCTGTTCGACACCAGCCCCCAGGCTCAGCTGGTGCGTTGCCTGACACCGCCACAAGAGAGCATCCACAAAGGCGCTTCCATCATCGCGCCGACCCTGAGCATGGCCAACGGCTTTTCCGCTGGGGTCAATGCCACGCTGGATATCGACCTCGCCCGTGGCGAAGTCGAGCTGCTCAAAGTCGATCTGCCCGAGCGGGCCAATGCCCAGGATTTCGTGGCTGAATATTTTGATTATGAACAACAGCCGCAGACGATGAGTCTCGGCCGCTTTTCCATGCATATCAACGTCAAGGCTTGGGGGTATGCGGGGGCGTCACTGATGCTTGCCGGAACCCTGCGCCTTGGCCCGGACAAGACCTCCCATGATGTAGCCTTGGGGCCGCCGCAGCCGGCCCAGCGAACGCCCGGCATCCTCCAGCACACCGCTATGAGCGAAAGCCGTCTTCCCGGCCGCGGTGCCGGTGCCCGTCTGGATGACGGCCTTAGTGCGCAGTTCACTCTGTTCGCCGGTATACAGGCGGGCATCAAGCTGGATGGCGCGTTGAACTGGGCACCGCCAACGGCTCTCGCGGTTCTGCGCAGCATTCCGGCCGCTAATGATGCCAGCACGCTGGCAGCGGAGCAAAGCGATCAGTGGCTACCGTTGGCACGACTCAGCGCTAATCTGAGCGCCGCAATGGGGCTGGGTGCCAAAGGCGATCTGACCGTCTCCCTGATCGAGGGGAGGTTCGTTTTACGGATCAAGGCCGCGCTGATCGCCGGTCCTGGTGTAGATGGCATGTTCAGCTTCGAGATCGGCTATGAGTCGGTTGGGCAATTGATCAATCTGTTCCGCCGCGAACTGCGTAAGAATCAATACCATCAGATGGATTGGGTGGACGGTAGCGCTTTCGACCTGATGACCAAGATGAACCTTCTGGGCGCCCTCGGCATTGATGTAAGCATGCTCTATCTGACGGGCATAGACGCCATTTTCTCGCTGTACGAAGCGCTGACCAGCGGCGGCAAGGGAGTGATGGTCGCTCATACCATCATGACCTATCGAAAGCCGGAAGAACTCGAACAATGGTTCGTCGAGGCGATTCCAGAAGCGCTTGGGCCGATGTTGATGACTCTGATTAGTTCGCCCAGCAGCTTTAAAGTGCCAGAGATGGTTATGGATGAAGAGGGTGAGTTGGTAGAAAAAAAGGTAACCAAACCAGCCTCCGAGGCTCATTTGTACCAGCAACAGGCGATCGAGCGAGTTCTCGGGTGGATAGTTACCAGAGCCCGACAGCAGGGCACGCTGGTCGCTGCTCAGCGCCAGTTTGAGGAAGCCTGCACACGCATGAATCGATTTGGAACCAAGCCGCCCGCAGCCGGGCAGGCATACTGCGAGAATCGTTTAGCGCTGGATAACTTTATGAATGTCTCAGTAATGAATATAGGGGCTGATGCCAAAAGGAATGAGGTTATGCGTGAACTTTATCGCTCCCATGTTGGATCCTTAGGTGCTCAGTCTGATCAGTTGTGCCGGCGTAGCAGCTATCACGGGCATATATTCGTGCCTGGCGGGCGCGCGGAATATATCGGCTCTAGTGAATAAACGAGGAGTAATGATGTTTTTCAGAAGTTTAGTTGCCGCCGCGTTGGTAGCCCTGGCTATCAATTTTCCAGCTTTTGCCAATCTGACCCCCGAGCAGCAACAGGCCAAGGAAAGAGGGGTGATGCTCTTCAACCAGTACAGGGTTGCCGAGCCGGAGTTGCGTGTCGCGGCTGAGGCCGGTGACCGCGAGGCTCAATACTACTTGGCTGAAGAGTTACGCCAGATGAACCGCTATATCACTGCAGAGGCGCTCAAGTGGTATGAGGCTGCAGCCAGCCAAGGGGATTACTACGCGATGATCCGGCTGGGGCGCAGCGGTAAGGATCTCTGCGCCGTGATGGGCAATTGCACCGTCGGGCAAAAGACGCCGGTCGAGTGGTTGCGGCAAGCACTGATGCAGGCCAAGCCCGAGGCCGAGCAAGGCGATGCAGAAGCCATGTATGTCATGTACCACATCACCGGCAACAGGGATTGGCTGGAAAAATCAGCCGAAGCTGGGCATGCCATTGCACAGTTCTGGATGGCTACTGGTGACCGGCAAGGGGAGGGCTTTTTCTTCCTGCCCTGGGAGCGCAGCAAGGCCGTGAAGAAATGGTTCAAGGCTTCTGCGGAAGGAGGCTATCCGCGGGGCATGATGGAGTATGTGTCCATCCTCTACGAAGATGGCGATATGGAAGGGGTTCGCTTTTGGACAAAGCAAGCCTCCGAAGCAGGATTTGAGGGGGCGATCAGTAACTACGGTGCCTACCTTGCTCATGAGCCGGATCAGGTCGGCTACCCGCTTGATCTGGTCAAAGGATATGGTTTGATTTATTTGCTCAAGGAGTTAGATGGGGGCGGTGGTGTGGAAAGCTATGTTGAATACATGCTGCCAAAGATAGCCGCCAAAATGACGCCGGAGCAGATTGAACAGGCCAAGAAATTTGCCGAGGAATGGAAAGCCACCCATCCGCCGCTTTCCTTCTTCCCCCATAAGTTGGGTTACTGAGTGTGCTTTTTAAGTACTATCACTGAATTTAGAAAGACATGAATAAATATATAATTCTCAAAGTTATTTTCGTCGCTATGCCGTTGGTGGTGGCGATTTTTTTTGGTTATGGCCTTTTTAAGTCGACATTGTACTGCAGTGGCCCCGCTGGTTATATAGATAAGCAAGATCGCGCAGCATGCATTGATCTTAACTTTTTGGCTTATCGGAGGATCCTGTTCTTTATAGGTCAGGGCTCTTACGCGAGCTGTACATTTGCTAGTGTGGGGAGAGGCAGTTACTGGCACCCTCTGCGCTGTTTGCATGAGAGTGGTGCTAAGGGTTTGATAAAACCAATGGATGATATTGAAATTAACTGTACTGTTTTCAGATATCGTCCCCAACAAACGCTCGAATGTATATCTGCCAGTCGCAGGTCCAAAGACTGACTGCATTCTTGTTCTTTATTATGCCAATCTTGGCCAGCCGGAGGTGCCCCTCGGCTGTTGTCGCTGATCAAAAATTGCACAATCACGGAATGATTACGCCAACATGAAGGAACGTTGCTTGGTTAAGTTTTTGGAAGAGCTGCGTACGCGTCGGTTCAAATGGTTCTGCATAGTGGGAGGTGTTTGGCTTGGGTTGTTGCTGCACCTGTTCAGCAGCGAGCTGAACAAAAACCAGTACCGCCCACTGCGCTGGGTCACCCCGGAAGCCTTTGACTACCTCTACGGCCTTAACGCCATGGCCGTGGTCGGTATCAATATCCAGACCCTGTTTCTCGCCGGCCACGATGTGGTTATGCGTACCTACTAGGCCTTAACCGCAGGTAGGCGCGCGGTGGCGTTTAGTATCATGCGTTATGAACGGCCCGAAGAGCTGCGCCAGTGGACGATCTAGGTCATTCCCGAAGCGCTGGGGGCGTTGCTAGATACCCTGCTGGCCGAGCCACAGCCGTTTACCATCACCAAAACCCAGGTCGGTAACGGCGGTGAGGTGGAAGCTGAGGAAGAACCTTTCAGCGAAGTTCAGGCCTAGCCGCGAGGAAGCTGTAGAAAAATGGTTTAACGCCTCCGCCGAAAGCGGTTATCCACCGGGGTGGATGTATTACGTTGCGCAGCTATATGAGCACTGTGATTACCAAGGTTATTTCGACTGGAATAAAAAAGCGGCCGAAACGGGTTATGTCCATGGGGTATATGGTTATGCTCTTAATCTTCTAGATAAAGATAATATTTTTAATATCACGCCGGACCCGGTTAAAAGTTATGGGCTGATATCGTTGATCGCTGCTCTGGATGGAGGGGGGAGCACGCAACTGAATGCGCAGGAAGAACTCGTTGAAATCGCAGAAAAAATGACTCCCGAGCAAATCAAACAAGCAGAGGCCTTCGCCGAGGAATGGCAGAAGATCCACACGCCACTGTCCTACTTTTTCAATAAGTACGGGTTCTAAATTTTGGTCCTCAAGCACTTTTTTGCCCTTGCATTATTTGCTGGCATGGCGAGCAGCACTTGGGCGCAACTCACAACGGAGCAGCAGGCCGCTGTTGTTGGAAAATATTGATTTACCTTTGAACTCTGAGAACTCGTCGAAAAATACATCTTCGCCTTTTTGGCATCCTAGCCGCTCCCCTAAAACACTACCTTCAGCAAGGACGCAGTCATGTACAAACTCGGTAATTTTCTGATCGGTTTCCTCTCGGTCATGATCGGTCTTCTCAGTCTTGCGGTGCTGGCCATGACGGGCTTAGCCATGTCCCTGATTAGCTTGCCAGCAGAATGGGCCGGATTGTTTGCCATGCTACCTTTCCTGCTCATGGGCATCTGCGCCTTGGGTATCTGGGCACTTTGTACCGGCAATCACGCAGGTAAGCTGGCCTTCGCGTTCATCATGCTTATGTTCTGGTATATCGGCACCTTACTGGCAGCGCTGATCCTGTTTTGTCTGTTCGTTGGCGAGCAGCCTGTGTCAGCCAAGCCTCAGGCAACCGGTCTGCTTGAGTAGGGGCAAAAAGAGGGATGCCCATTTCGTTCTCATCCTATGGTATGAGTCCGGTCGACCACCTTGATGTAAACAAATACGCGGACTAGCAGGCCGTTGAAAAACTACCTGCGTTGGCAATACGGCGTTTAAAACGGCCTAAAAGTGCTCATTTACAACGCGTAAACTCCGCTTTTTTGGCCGTTTTTGTCTTGTCGCGCCTGCCTCGCCTACCTTTTTCAACAGTCTGCTAGCGGCTGACTCGCCGTCGCGTGGATAAGTGCGCACTTGAGGTCAAGGCCTTGCGCGTTTCTGAAGAGCAAAGTCATGCCCTTAAGAGCGGGCAGCTCTTCCCCCAGAGGCCATATGAGCTGGATTTATGCTTGCAGCACTCACGCAAGCCTGGCGCTCTATACTGCGGCGCCGGCCGTTGCCGGTGGTCTAGGAGGGGCGAGCATTGGGTAGGTGGTGGTTGGGTTTGATGGTTGGCGCTTTGTGTAATGCGCCAGCGTTAGCCGCGCCGGTATGCCCGGCTGGGCAGCAGCAGGTCTGCGTGCTGGTGTGTTTCTGCGCGCCGGGTACGCCAGAGACCGAGATCATGGCTGAGCAGGTTGGTCAGGCGGCGGCCGTGGCTTTGCAGCAGTGGTTGTTGCGCGCGCGGGAGGTGGCGGTGGCGCGGGGTGTGCAGCCATTGCCGTTGCACATTCGGGTGCAGCTTGAACCGTTCTACCCGGCCCATGTGCTGAATGCCGCGCGTTATCGCGTGGGCGGTGCCGAGGAATTGAATGCGGCTAACGCGGTACTACAGAACCCGGACGTCACAGCAGTGACGCTGGTGGATGTGGTGGTCTTCCGTCATGCCGCTGATGCCGAGGACAATCTGGTGCTATGGGCGCACGAACTGACCCATATTGAGCAGTACCAGCAATGGGGCGTGGCACAGTTTGCTGTGCGCTATATCCGTGATTACGCGTCAGTTGAGGCGCCGGCTTACCGCAAGCAGCAAGACGTGGCGAACGCCCTCGGCCTTGCGCCGCAGCCCATTCCGTTGCCTGCGCCGGCACCGTTACGACCCTGAGCGATAAATCCGCAAGGTTGTGCAAGCGCCGCTGCAATAAGAAGTGCAGACTTCCATGCACTGCTCGGGAGCTGCACAGATGAACCTATCGCTTTACCTGTTGACGGTGCTGATCTGGGGCACCACCTGGATTGCCCTCAAGCTGCAACTGGGTGAGGTGGCGATTGCCGCCTCCATCGCTTATCGCTTTGCCCTGGCGGCGGCGGTGCTGTTTGCGCTGTTGTTGCTCAGCGGTCGGCTGCAGAAGGTCGACAGACGCGGCCAACTGATCTGCCTGGTACAAGGGGTGTGCCTGTTCTGCATCAACTTCCTGTGCTTCTACACCGCCAGCCAGTGGATCCCCAGCGGTCTGGTGGCGGTGATCTTTTCTACGGCGACGTTGTGGAATGCACTGAACGCGCGGGTGTTCTTCAAGCAACGTATTGCAGCCAACGTGCTGGCCGGCGGCGCGCTGGGGCTCGGCGGGCTGGCATTGCTGTTCTGGCCGGAGCTGGCCGGGCACGAAACCAGCCGCGAAACCCTGCTGGGCATCGGCTTGTCGCTGTTTGGCACGCTGTGTTTTTCGGCCGGCAATATGCTTTCGAGTCTGCAGCAGAAGGCTGGGCTGAAACCGCTGACGACCAATGCCTGGGGCATGTTCTACGGCGCAATCATGCTGGTACTGATCTGTCTGCTCAGCGGTACAGCTTTCGCGTTCGAGTGGAATACGCGCTACATCGGTTCATTGCTGTACCTGGCCATTCCGGGCTCAGTGATCGGCTTTACTGCCTACCTGACCCTGGTCGGGCGCATGGGGCCGGAACGCGCCGCTTACTGCACCGTGCTGTTCCCGGTGGTGGCGCTGAATGTCTCGGTGTTCGCCGAAGGCTATCAGTGGACGACCACCGCACTGGTTGGGCTGGTACTGGTGATGCTGGGCAACGTGCTGGTGTTTCGCAAACCGAAGGTGGCGGTTTCGACGCCGTTGGTGGTGCGCTGATAGGTTGCCGTAATCCGATAGCTAGAACCGCTTAACGAACGCCAGCCAGGCGCACAGCGGGTAGCAGATGTAGTGCACCGCGAGGATCAGCAGGCCCATTGGGCTGGGCTCGTCCTTGAGCAGCATCATGCCGAGCAGGCCTATGTAGAGCAGACCCAGGCCGCCGCCATAGAGGACGACCAGTTGCCAGCCTTCGCTCGGCTCAGGGCGGCGCGCCTGTCGCCAGTTGAACCACAGGGTCATGCCGGCGGCGACTGCGGCGGCGATCACTAGGGTGGTCAGCGGCCCGCCGAGGCGCACGAAGGTTCGCAGCAGCAGGTTGAGTATCACGACGGCAGCGATGCCGCTCAGCGCCAGACGGATCATGCTTTGCTCACAGGGTGCGGTCTAAGCCGAAGCGTTTTTTCAGTACGCGTTCGAGTAGGGCCTTGGGCAGCATCGCCAACAGCGGCAGGGCGCGGCTGCCATTACCAATGCGCAGCAGGCGTGGCGGTTTGTTGCTTTGTACGGCGGCGAGCAGGTTACGCGCGAAATGGCTGGCTGGAGTGGGGTTGTCCTGGGAGGCGCGCGCCCGGGCGCGGATGCCCTCGCGGATCGGCCACCAGGGCGAGCCTTCGTCCAGCAACTGCTCGGCCTCGCGGCTGGCGTTGGCGCCGAAGCTGGAAGCAATGGCGCCGGGCTGCACTTCCATGACGTCAATGGCGAAGGGTGCCAGCTCCATGCGCAGGGCGTCCGAGAGTGCATGCACGGCGGCTTTCGAGGCGCAGTAGGCACCGGCGAAGGGGGTGACTAGGACGCTGGAGACACTGCCGATATTCACCACCAGGCCTTTGTTGCGGCGCAGATGCGGGAAGCAGGCGCGGGTGACACCGACGAGGGCGAATACATTGGTCTCAAACTGCCGGCGCATGGTCTCGGCACCGCCGTCGAGCAGCGGCCCCATGGCGCCGTAGCCAGCGTTGTTGATGAGTACGTCGAGGCCGCCTTCGGCTTCGTCCAGGCGTGCGGCCAACTGGGCCAGTTCGGCCGGGTTGTTGACGTCCAGGGTTATGGCGGTAAAGCCGGCTGCTTCAAGCGCAGCCAGGTCTTCGGCTTTGCGTGCCGTTGCCCAGACTCGGTAACCCGCCTGCTGAAATTCAGTGGCCAGGGCACGGCCAATGCCGCTGGAGCATCCGGTGATCAGGGCGACAGGCTGGGTCATGGGTGGGTTTCCTTGTGGGTGGGCTTGTATTGCAACACGACTAATCTACCGCGTTCTATGGGAGGGGGCTGGCGGCGTTCCGCTGGGCGGCATCCCGCTTTAGCCGTGATTGACTCTTAAAGCGTCGCGGCTAAAGCCCCTCCTACACACCCCCGTCGATATCTGGCATCGGCACTAGCGGCTAAAACTGCCTTGCACACGTTCGGCCCGGAACTGCAGGGTCTCGGCGCGGTAACCGCTGCGCAAGGTTGGCAGGGGCTGGCAGGATTGCCAGCTGGAGCCGGGCAAGAGTTCGCCGGGGCCGCTGTAACGTGGGGATTCGTAGAGGCGTTCGGCCAGATTAATGGTGTCGCCGGGACGGTAGGCGGCGACCTGCCACTGCAGTTCGAGCAGTGCGGCGTTGCTGCCGTTCTTTAGTTCTACGGACAGCGGGCGGTCAGCGGGGCAATCCGTGGGCGCGTAATTCAAGCGCAGTTCGAGGTGGGCCAGGTGACGGTTCTCGCGGCTTTCCTGCCAAAGCACCCAACTGGCGACCAGGCCCAGGCCAACCAGGGCGGCCAGAGTGATGGGCAGGGCTTTGCTGGGGTAGCGGATCAGCAGGATCAGCCAGCTCAGTACCAGTATTGCGCCGTACAGCATGGGCAGTTCCTGTGTAGAGGGATGGGGTTCATCCTACACAAGCTGTGCCCTGGGGTCTGCCGGCCATATGGCCGGCAGTGCCTGAGAGGCAGTAGAGGCCCGCCCGGCAAGGGGCGGGCGAGTGTTTCAACGTGCTGCGATCTGCACGACTTCGACGTTATCGGTACGCCCGTAGACGTCCTCGAAGCGTTCGATGTCGTCTTCACCCAGGTAACCGCCAGACTGCACCTCGATGATCTCCAGCGGAATCTTGCCTGGGTTACTCAGGCGGTGCACGGAGGTCATGGGGATGTAGGTCGACTGGTTTTCGGTGAGCAGGAAGGTCTTGTCGTCGCAGGTGACCTCAGCCGTACCGGAAACCACGATCCAGTGTTCGGCACGGTGGTGGTGCATTTGCAGCGACAGCTGCGCGCCGGGTTTGACGGTGATGCGCTTGACCTGGAAGCGTCCGCCGGTGTCCACCGAGTCGTAGGAGCCCCACGGACGGTAAACCTCGCAGTGGTTCTGGGTTTCGCTGCGGCCCTGGGCGTCGAGTTGGTTGACCACGGTTTTGACGTCCTGCACGCGGTCCTTGTGGGCGATCATCATGGCGTCTTTGGTTTCCACCACCACAATGTCGTCCAGGCCAATCACCGAGACCAGTTTGCCGTTGCCATGCACCAGGCAGTTGCGGCTGTCGTGCACGGTGACGTCGCCTTTGGTGACGTTGCCGTTGGCATCCTTGGCATGCACGTCCCAGATCGACGACCAACTGCCTACGTCGTTCCAGCCGGCGTTCAGCGGTACCACGCAGGCCCGGTTGGTGCGCTCCATCACGGCATAGTCGATGGAGTTGTCCGGGCAGCATTCGAAGGTGGCCACATCGATGTTGACGGTGTCGCCATCGGTTTCGCTGCGTTCCAGGGCCAGCAGGCAGGTGTCGTAGATATCCGGCTCGTGGCGCTGCAGCTCTTCCAGGTAGCGGCTGGCGCGGAACAGGAACATGCCGCTGTTCCAGAAGTAGTCGCCACTGGCGACGAACTCGCGGGCGCGGGCTTCATCAGGCTTTTCAACGAACCGCTGCACGCGGATAACGCCCTCAGGCAGGGCGTCATCGGCCACCGACTTGATGTAGCCATAGCCGGTTTCTGGGCGGGTGGCGGGGATGCCGAACAGCACCATCTCGCCTTTCTCGGCGGTTTCACGCGCCAGGTTCAGGGCCTTCTGGAAGGCCGGCTGATCGTCGATCACGTGGTCGGCGGGCAGCACCAGCATCAGCTCGTCGCGGCCCTGGCCTACCAGCTTCATCGCGGCCATGGCCACCGCCGGAGCGGTGTTGCGGCCGAAGGGTTCGAGCAGCAGGGCTTGGGACGCCAGGTTCTGCGCCTGCAACTGTTCCTGGACGATAAAACGGTGCTCCTTGTTGCACACCAGGATCGGTGGCTGCATGCCATCGAACGCCAGGCGTTTGAGGGTCTGCTGGAACAGCGTGTCGGTGCCGGTCAGGGCGAGGAACTGCTTGGGGTATTGCTTGCGCGAAAGAGGCCAGAGTCGCGAGCCGCTGCCACCGGAAAGAATTACTGGGATCATGTCGATTCTCCTGACGCGTTCAATGCATTCGGTTGAGCTCCCCGCGGATGCGGGAAGCCCGTGCTGCCCTGCCGGTTGGGCAGGGGGAACCTCTCCATTGCGTCCCTGCGTGGGGGCGCTGTTCTTGTGCTCGTGCGGACATCGTTTAGGCAAAAACGGGTATCAATCTGTACGTGCCGGGCGCTTGACCCAGACCGGCGAACGCTGGTCGCCGCTGCCAGTGATGTAGAGCGCCACGACTTCGCCGCGGGCCAGGGTCACGGGCTTGAGGTCACTGATCTTGCGGTCGCCATCGAACAACGCCAGGCTGATCTTGACCGGATTGACCTCGCGCTCGCCGCTGCCGTTCGGCGCCACGGCCTCGACCACGGCGGCCTTGCCGTCGGCGGTTTTCAGGCTGAGCGGGCTGTCGGACAGGTTCTGCACGCGTAGCAGGGCTTTCTGCTTGTTGTTAAAGGGCGCCTCGGGCACCAGTTTCGGCGCGCTGCCGGCCTGGTTGACCAGGGTGTAGTAATGGTCGGCTTCCAGGGTCACTGGCAGGGTGGTGCTGCCCACCTGGGCGCTGTAGCTGCCGGCGGGCAGGTAGCTGAAATCACTGGAACCCAGGGGCGCGATGTCGTTCAGCGCGGTGTTGCCGACGCTGACATCAAGCTCGCTGTTGCCCGCGTTGTAGGCGCGCACGAATGCTGAGCCCTTGGGCGCGTTCGGGGCGTACAGGCCACCTTCGCCGGCCAGGCTGGGCAGGCTGGCAAGGCCCAGGGAAAGGGCGACGGCGCAGGACATCCAGCTGCGTTGGGTGTGTCGGGTCATGGTGTTCCTCCATTGGGTGGTTCAAGGCTGGGTAAGCCGCTGTGGGGTGAGCGGGCTAGCCGCTCGGATTCGTTTAAGGATTGCTGGCCAGGCGCTGGGTGGCGGGTGTGGCTTTGAGCGCGGCCACCCAGTCGGCATCGAAGCCGCTGAGGTCAGGGGCCATCGGCAGGTAGCGCTCGGGGAACTCCCAGATCACCACCTGCGGTGCGCCTTGTTCTAGGGCATCGCTGTTCAGGTACTTGAGCATCGGCACGATTGGCCCTTGGCCGTCTTCGGCGTAATTGGCCAGGTCGCGCTGCAGGTGTTCGCGCAGGGCACCCTCGAAGTTCCAGTTGGGGTTGGCGCTGTAGCTGGTGCCCACCAGAGCCACCGGGATTTCGTTGTCGGCAAACAGCGCGTCGGCACTCTCCGGGTTGTCGGCGACACCTTCGGCCGGATGGGTATCGCGGCGTTGCAGGCGGTCCTGCTCGGGCATCAGCGTGCTGAACAGCGGGTCCATGGGCAGGAAGCTGGTGAGGTCGCCCTTGTAGCGCTGTTCGGCACGGGGTTGGGTCACGTAAACCTGGGCTTCACCGTTGAGGCGCACGCTGGCCTGTACTGCATCGGCCAGGGTGCGGGCGACCAAGTCAGCGCCCTGGGGTGTCCAGTGGGTGTCGGTACGCAGGAATAGCGCCCCGTCATCCTTGGCCGGCTGCAAGCGGGCAAGCAGGTCCGGCGCATTCAGCCCGGCCTGGCGCACGGCCTGGTGGAACTGCTCATACAACGCCTGGTGTTGGCTGCTGACAGCGCGCTCGCCGACGAACTCGGGATAAAGACGGCGTTTGGCCGGGACGATGGCCAGCACCAACTGCACGTCATGTCGGGCCAGCTCGTCGCGTACCCCGCGGATGATCGCCAGGTTGTCGCGCTGGTGCTGCTCGCCGCCAGCCACCGGGTTGAATTCCTCGTCCGTATAGAGCCAGTCGCGCTCACCGACCACGACGCCTGGCCGGCCTTCACCGAACAGCAGGTAGTCCAGGGCGGCCCAGACATTGGTGCCGATGTCCTTGACCGGAAATTGCTTGTCGTAGTGCTGCTCGAAGGTCTTGGCCAGGCCGCCATCGAGTACGCTGATGGTGGGCGGCAACTGGTAGCTGGCGAAGCTGCGCAGCGACCAGATAAACAGCAGGCCGAGCACACCCAGGAACAGGGCGATATAGAGTTTGCGTAGCTGACGGGTCATGGTCGCCTCACTCAGAACTGGAAGTAGAGGAAAGGACTAAAGCTTTGTGCCGAGAGTTTCAGCACCGAGGCGCAGAACAGCACCAGCAGCAGTGCGCGCATGGCGTAGCGCGGCACGTCGGCGCTCCAGCTCGGTGCCTGAACCTGTACGGCGCCGCCGGCGACCACCAGGCCGGCGTCGTCACCCGGTACGGCCTTGACCATGCGCGGCTGCGCGGTGGCCGGGCCGTCGGCGCGGCTGTCGTTACTCTGGCGGTTGTGTCGGTAGAACTGGCGCAGGCCGCAGAAGGCCAGCACCGCGTAGGCCAGTACCAGGGTGGCGATCTGCAGATCGGTAACCTGCGCGGCGTTGAGCTCGCTCAAGGCCCAGCCGTTGAAGCTGAACATGGCGGCGTACATGCGCCAGGCCACGTCGAGGTTTTCCGCGCGGAAGATCACCCAGCCGAGCATCACCAGGAAGAAGGTGAAAGCCCATTTCAGCGGGTTGATGACTTTGGGCGCAGCGTTGACCCCCAGTGCGCGCTCGATGGCCAGCCAGGCACCGTGCCAGGCGCCCCAGATCAGAAAGGTCCAGTTGGCGCCGTGCCAGAAACCGCCCAGCAGCATGGTCAGAAACAGGTTGCGGTAGGTGTTGAAGGTACCGTTGCGGTTACCGCCCAAAGGCACATACAGGTAGTCGCGCAGCCAGGTGGAGAGGCTGATGTGCCAACGTCGCCAGAACTCGGTGATCGACTGGCTGATGTAGGGCTGGTTGAAGTTTTCCATAAAGCGGAAACCCATCATCAGGCCCAGGCCGATGGCCATGTCGCTGTAGCCGGAGAAGTCGAAATACAGCTGCGCGGTGTAGGCGATCATGCCCAGCCAGGCGTCACCGGTGCTGGGGTTTTCCAGGGCGAAGCAGTGGTCCACCAAGGGTGCCAGGCTGTCAGCGATAAACACCTTTTTCACAAAGCCCTGCATAAAGCGCGTGGCGCCTTCGCTGAACTTGTCGACGCTGTGGGTGCGGTCGGTGAACTGGTCGGCGAGGTCCTTGTAGCGCAGCACTGGCCCGGCAATCAGCTGAGGGAAGAGGGCGATAAAGGCCGCGAAGTTGATCAGGTTTTCCGTGGGCTTGGTGTCGCCGCGGTAGACGTCGATCAGGTAGCTGATGGATTGGAAGATGTAGAAGGAAATCCCAATCGGCAGGATCACGTGGGTCAACAGGAACGGCTCGAAGCCGGCGGCTTCCAGGGCCGCGTTGATATTGGCCATGCCGAAGTTGGCGTACTTGAAGTAGGCCAGGGTCGCCAGGTTGCCGGCCACGCCCCACAGCACCCAGCGCTGTGCGGCCTTGCTGCGGGTACCGGCGCGGTCGATGCGCAAGCCGAAGACGTAGTTCCAAAGGGTCACGGCGACGAACAGCAGGAGGAAGTCCACCCGCCACCAGGCGTAGAACAGGTAGCTGCCGATCAGGATCAGCAGGTTGCGGTAGCGGTTACTGCTCAGGTAGTACAGGCCGAGAAAGATCGGCAGGAACAGGAACAGGAACACATTGGATGAAAAGACCATCCTGGATCTCCGGTGAGTCACACGGGGGATAAGCCCCCCATTCCCCCCGCTGGCGGGGGGCGTTTTCAATACAGAGGAGTGGCCGCTGGGCAACCCCGGTCATTGCTGCAGGCGGGCGCTACCCGTTGCGGTTATCAGCTGTCGTCAGCGTGCTTGGGGTTGAACACCTGGCTCACGTCACCGCCAAGGCGGAAGGTCTGGAACGGCCCCATTTTTTGCTCGCGTTCACGGGTCAGCGGCGCGCAGTCATAGAGCGTGCAGTAGGGCGCCAGCCAGGCGAACTTGAAGTGCTTGTGCAGCTCTTCCATGTCCTGCTTTTGCCCGGTGCGCTTGTTGAAGTCATCCGGCTTTTCCATGTCGTCCAGCACTCGCTCGGCCAGGCGCTTGAGGGCGCCATGGTTCTCGCCGCGCAGGTCCACGCCGTTGGCCTGGGCGAAGGCGGCGACCATCACCAGCGGCGGCAGGCTGTAGTTGTGGTAGGCCAGGGCGCGTTGGCGACGCTTGAGCTCGTTGGGCAGGAAGCCCTGCTCGTCGACCTGGTTGGCGCCGACGCGGAACTGCTCCACGGCCCAGTCGAACAGGTCACGGCGGTCGGTGGCCACCGCGGTGGCCATGACCGACCAGGCGGCCCAGTAACTGTGGTTGTTGATCTTGCGCAGCGGCAGGTCACTCCAGTCGTGCACCGTCTGTTCGGCCATGCGCACGAACCAGTCTTCGATCAACTTGCTCTGCTCGGCATAGGGCGCCAGCGGCCGAGACTCGGAGAACTTCAGCCGCAGGTAGCCCGAAGACAATGTGCCCAGCGCCCATTTGCGGATCGATTTGCCGGTGTGGTTGTACTCCGGGCTCATCAGGGCATCGGCCTGGGCCCAGGTGCTCATCCAGTTCAGCGCGCACTCGAGTTGCTGACGGTCGCCGCCACGCATGTAGTTGAGGATCTGCCGGTTAACCCCGCGCTCCAGCTTGGTGATGTCCGCGGTGCTCTCACGGAAGGCTTTTTCCGAGGCCTTGTTGAGGGTTGCGCGGGCGCTGTCCGAGCCTTCGTACTTGCTGCGAAAGTCCAGCTTGGCGGTGTACGGCTTGGGCGGCGCATCACAGCTGCGCGACGGCTTGTCGCGTTGCTCGACAGCGGCGTAGTAGCCGCTGGGCGGTACCAGCGGTGCGGCCAGGGCGGTCTGTGCGAGCAGGCCGGCACCGAGCACGCAGGGCAGCCACAACCAGCGGCTGAGGCTGGCGTAACGAGGGCGAGTGGTCGGGTTGACGCCTTGCATGGTCTCTCCTTGCCTCACTGCGCGTGTGCCGCGACCTGGGCTTGAGCGCCAGGGCGCTTGCACAGGGTGGCTTCTACGCTCAGGTTGGCGGGCATGTTGTCCGGCCCCTGAATTTCCAGGGCGAGCAGGTTGAGGTCGGCCCAGTCAGGGTCATTGCGCAGCTCGAAGACATAGCGCCCGCCGGTGTCGACGCGGTCGCTCTGTTCGAGTTTGAACTGCTCCCGGCGGCCGTTGAGGTACCAGAGCACCGCCTGGGCCTCGTGCACCGTCGGGTCGCTGAAGGTCAGGTCGATCTGGTAGTCGCGCCCCGGCAGGTCGCGCAGCGGTGCGGTATCGCCGTTGACCAGAATTTCGTTGGCGCCGGGCTTGAGCGTGACCTTGTTTTTCATCGCGGCCGGTTGGCCGACGCAGCCGTTATCCACCAGCGGAACGGCCTGGCGGTAGAAGCTCGCTTGCGCCAGGTCGTAGTGGGTGGCGAATTCCCAGATAAGGATTTTCGGCGGGTTGTCATGGAATTCCTGGCTGCTCATGTACTGCAGCAGGGCGCTGTCGAAGCCGCCACCGGGAACCGCCAGGTTGAGCACGTCGGCGCCGCTGTACTGCTGCAGGAAGCCGGCGAAGTTATAAGCCGGGCCACTGTTACTGGTGCCGACCAGGGCGATCTGCGGGTTGGCCTCATCGCCGAACAGGCTGTCGGCACTGGCCTCGCCAACCGGCTCGGTCTCGTAGCGATCGACGTACTGGGTGGCGTAGGTGGTGCCGCAGAATTGCGCGGCGGTCTTGTGCAGGGTACCGGCCTTGGGCAGCAGGCCAGTGACGGTGCTGGCGAACTCTTTCTTCTCAATGTCGGCGAAGCCCGGTACATCCTTCAGGGTCTCGGCCACCAGACGCGCCGTGCGCTCGGCGCCGGCTGGGGTCCAGTGGTGGTCGGCCTGGAAGTAGTAGGGCGTTTCCACATCGCGCTCATCGAACAGCGGCGACAGGTCCGGGGTCCAGATCCCAGCCTTGCGGAAGCCTTCGATGGATTTGATGTAGTTGGCCTTGGCCAGGTCGAAGTTGAAGCGGGCCTTTTCCTCATCGGTCAGGTGCTCGCGGTTGACCAGGCCGCGGGTCGGTTGGTAGACGACCATCAGCTCGACGCCTTTGCGCTTGAGTGCATCGCGCAGCTTCTTGAACTGCTGGTAGCCGTAGGCGCTGGTGCCGAAGTCGGTGCGCAGGTCGTAACGGCTGCGGAACAGCCAGTCACCCTTGCCTTGCACCAAAGCGGTGAAAAAACTCAGGTACTTGGTGTTGTACTGGGCCGGGTCCTGGGCAATCGGGCACAGAGGGCCGACGCGCTGCACCTGGTACTGCGGGCCAGGCAGCTCGGCCTGGGCCATGCTGGACAGGCCGAGCAGGCTGCAGGCCAGGGCCAGGTGGCGGAGTTTGAAATGGCGTGGGGTCATGATCACTGCGTCCTCAATCCTGAAGTTCGGCCTGGCTTTCGACGGGGTCGATGAGCACGGCGAGATCGCGGCGCACCATCAGGTCGAGGATTTCTTCCTGCTTTTCCCCGAGGATGCCGGCGAAGCTGATGCCGGTGCTCTTGCTCGGTGCCAGTAGCTGTACGCGGTACAGTTCGACCGACAGCGGCGAGTCGATGGACAGTGGGCTGGAGCCGTTGGCCGCGAGGGTGCCGCCAACCACGATCATCGAAATCTTTGCGTCGAAGGGGTCCAGGCTGATGTTGCGGTCGGTGTCGGAGAGGTCCTTGATGTGGCCGTAGACACCGGTCAAACCATTAGCTGCCGAGACGTTTTCGTAGAGCTTGATGTCGACGCTGTTGCGCACGCGGATACCGTGGCGCTTGTTGTTCAGCACCTGGTTGCCCCACAGCAGGTTGTTGGAGCTCTCGTAGAGGGTGATACCGTCGGCGTGGTTCTGGTACACCTCGTTGTAGGCGATCAGGTTACGCACGCTGTTGCGGTCGATGACGATGCCCGAGAGCTTGTTGTCGTAGCTCTTGTTGTTGATGATCCAGCTGTCGTCGACCTCACGGGAGATGATGATGCCGTGCTTTTTCTTGGTCCCGTGCACGGTGTTCTCGGCGATGATCAGGCCATGGGAACGGTCGTGCGGGTCGATGCCGTAGACGATGTTGTCGCGGTAGGTGTTGCCCTTGATCACCACGTTCTGCGCTTCGTAGCAGTAGAAGCCGTACCAGTGGTCGACGAACTCCGAGTCGATCAGCCAGCCGGTAGGCTCGGCGCGCTGCAGACGCTCATGCATGCCGGGGGTGTACTGGGTGATAGAGACGCCGTAGCTCTTGCTGTTGTCGTAGCCGAGACTGGTGACCACGCTGCTGGCGATATACAGCTCGCTGCCACCCCAGGACACCAGAAACGGCCGGAACTCCTTGCCTTCGCGGAACGTCGCCGGGGCATTGTCGGCTTCGCGCCAGGCAGTCAGCCGGGTGCTGGTGATGAACAGCTTGCCGTCGTTGACCAGAAACGCGCCGCGCTCCTGGGACAGGCGCAGATCAGCGGTTTGCGGGTCGACATGCAGGGTTGCACCCTGGGCCACAACGATCGGCAGGCGGGCTAGGTAGACGCCCGGCTCGACTTCGCTGAACTGGTTGTCCGGCAAGGCGCGTGCAAGGTCGGCCGGGGTTACGTAGCCGTCTTCGATAAAGATCGCGTGGGGCATGCCGCCCTGGCGCGTCACCCATTCACGCAGGCGCTCGTCACCGCCGATAAAGTCCTTCAGGGCGTCCTGCTGGAGCATGCGGCGAACCACCACACGGCCTTTTACGTTGCGTTCGATCTTCGCGTTCACCGCCTCCAGGGTGTAGCCGCTAAGGTCGGGCAGGGTGGGCGTGGGCAGGTTCAGCGGTTCGACCGGTGCGCTGGTCACGGTGTAGTTGCTGGTTTCCTTGAGGCGCTGGGCCGCGTCGGTTTCTTCCTCGGCCTGAACCCAGGGCGCGGCGAATTGCAGCGCGCCGAGCAGCAGGCCGCTGCCGAGCAGGGCCAGGCCGATCTTGCGTTTGACTGTCTGTGGCTGATGCGTCATTGCGGTGCCCTCAGAAGCGCCAGATAAAGTCGACAAAGGCCCGGTGCATCAACGAGTCAGCCTCGCTGCCATAGGCATCGCCGGGCTTGAACACGCCGCCGCGAAAGCGCACCAGCGCCGAGCGCTCGTCGAGCTGTTCGCTTACTGCGGCCGGTAGCAGGCCCTGTTTGAAGTAGCGGGTGACCACCAGATCGAGTTCCTGGCCGATATCGGCTTCGCCGTCTTGCAGCGGCGCGATGATCCCGCTGTCGCCGATGTCCTGGTTGTCATCCACGCGCCAGAAGCGGTGGTAGACCAGGCTGGCGTCGTAGTCCTCGCCGAAGGTCATCGAGCTGAAAGCGCTGGCCACTTGCAGGTTGGACAGCTCGCCGCGGAAGGCCTCGCCGAAGCGATGCATGCGCGACTGCACGCCGGTGAAGCTTGAGCGGTTGCTCTCCAGCCCGGTCTGCATGAACTGCTTGGAGCTATCGTCATCACCGCCGCCACTGCCGCGGGCATAGGCGCCGCCGACCTTCCAGCGTTCGTCGAGGCTGTAGCGTAGGCCCAGGTCCAGGCCCCAGGCGTTGACATCCTGATTGCGCGAGCCGCTGGCGATGCGTTCGTCGCCGACGATGGTCTGCTCCAGCTGGTCGGTGTCGCCGGTCAGCCAGGTGACCTGGGCCCAGTAGTTCAGCGGGTTGCTCGAACGTGGGTTGAAGAAGTCGCCGTCGGCGTGCAGGCCGAGCCAGGTGAGGTCACCGGTGTAGCGTTTGCTCAGCTCGTCGACGCGCTCGCCGGCACGCGGCAGCTGGCCGTCGTCGCGGCTGTGGTGCAGCTTGACGCCGACCCAGTGGCCAGGCGTCCACTGGGTGGCCACGTCGGCGAACAGGTGGGTGCGGTCTTCGTCTTCGGGGGCCAGTTCGTCGAGGTCGGTGCGGTACTCGGAAAAACGCTGGGCGACGCCGACCTGGGCATTCAGCAGGGTGGTGTCGAAGCTCCAGTTGAGCGCCTCGATATTAGTGTCGCGCCAGGTGCCTTCGTCGCTGCGCAGGCGTTGGCGGCCCAGGCGTAGGTGCTCGCCGGGGTAGGCGGTGAGGCCGGCGTAGTCGACCCAGAATTCGCGCAGGGCGAGGTAGCTCTTGTCCGGCACGCGGCCGTCATTACTGCTGTTGGTGCTGTCTTCGCTGTCCAGGTCGTTGCTGTCCAGGGTGTCGGTTTCGATGATGTCGGTGGCCGACACTGCCTGGCCCATGGCGAAGGCGCTCCAGTCGCCGCGCTGGGCATACACCCAGGGCCGCACGTCGATGCCAAGCCCGGTGATGTCGCCGCCGCCGCGGGTGCCGAGGTCGCGGTCGTCCTCGGATTGGGCGGTGATCTTGAAGTCGATACCGAAGGTGTCGTCGCTCATCTGCACCGCCCAGGCCGAGCTGGCGCAGAGTACGCTCATGCCAAGGCCGAGGCTGCTGGCGATCCGGTTGAGGGTCATGCGGAAGTCCTTGCTCATGGGGTCTGCGCCTGCATCGGGGCCAGTTGCTGCAGGGCGATACCGCGCAACTGGCGCTCCTCGTTAAGCATGCGGCGCGCACGCAACTGGTCGGTGGCGGGCAGGCGCTGCTCGATCTCACGGGCCAGTTCGGTGGTTTGCGGGGTGTCCTTGGCCAGGGCCAGCTGGCTGAATACATAGGCCGTGGCGAGGTCCGGCTGGATGCCCTTGCCTTGGGAGAACATCTGCGCGAGGGCCTGGTCGGCGTTGATCTGCCCGGTGCGCGCAGCGCTGAGCAGGTGGTCCAGCGCCTGTTGCGGGTAGATGTCGCCCAGGTAGCCGCGTAGGTAGATCTGGCCGAGGAAGTAGTTGGCGCTTGGCTCGCTTGGCGCGGCCTTGCGCAGGTGCTGTTCGGCTTTTTGCGGGTCTTGCGGGACCAGCTTGCCTTCGTAGTACAGACGCCCGAGCAGCAGTTCGGCGCGGGGCAGCGCGGCGGCACGGCCGTTGTCCAGGTAGGTCATCATCTGCTCGATGTCGCCCAGTGCCGGGTAGTCATAGAGCAGGCGGGCGAGGCTGACCCAGGCGGCTGGGTAGTTCGCGGCGATGGCTTCCAGCATTTCCTGAGCCTTGCCCTCGTTGGGCGTGCCCAGCTCAGCGTCAGCCAGCACCTGGGCCACGGCGTCGACCCGTTGGGCCGGCACTGCGCCGCTGTGGTAGCCGTTCATCAAGCGTTCGAGCAGGGCCTGCTGGCGTTCGCTATCGGCCTGTTTCTGGTACACGGTGGCCAGCTCGACATAGCAGACATCGGCTTGGGCGAGCATGTTCTGACAGATCTGCTCGATCTCGCCGAGGTGCTGGTCGTAGGTACCCTGGGTGCGGTAGTAGAGGATCTGCGCCAGGTCCGCTTCGGCGTGACCTTGCTGGCGCCAGGTGGCGATTTGGCTGTGCACGTTCATACCGGGAAAGTCCTGTGGATACTGCAGATAGAGCAGTGTCAGCGGCATCAGGGTGCCGGGCTCGCCGGCCGTGAAGGCTTGGTCGAGCAGGCTGGCCGCCTCACGGCGTTCCTCGCTGCTGGCGCCCGGTTTGCGCGCCAGCAGCTTGCCCAGGCGCGCTTTGGCGCGCGGCGAGCTGTCCATGGCCTGGCGGTAGGTGCGTTCGGCTGCTGCCAGGTCTTCTGGCGTGCCATTGGCCAGTTGCAGATCGGCCAGGCCAATCTGCGCGTTGACGTAGCCCAGCTCGGCGAGCTGGCGGTAATGCTGCTCGGCAGTCTGGGTATCGCCGCGCTTGAGCGCTTCGGCAGCCAGGCGCTGGTCCGGCAGACCGGCGCAGCCGCCCAGGCCGACTGCCAGCGCAAGCGCTAGCAGGGGCAGGGCAGGGCCACGCGGGGCTAGGCGGGAGTCGAAAATCGGCACGGTGAGCCTCCTCACAAACCAGCCGCGACGGCTTTGTCGATCATCCAGTCGAACGACGGGCCGGCATCCAGGGTGACTTCCACCGGCAGGCTGGCCAGGGAGCTGGGCAGGGTCTGGTCCGGCTCGATGATCACGCGGATATCGCTGGCCAGGCCGTTGTCATGCAGGGTGCTGCTGACGATGGTGCCCTGACGCGCCTGCTCGTCACCGGCCACCCAGAAGGTCGCGCGGGTGCCGGGGCGTGCTTGTTCAAGCTTGCGGTAGGGGAAGCTGGCGAGGATGTTGGCCTTGGTGTCCTGGGGCACCAATTCGAAGATCACATCGCCCTTGCTGGCGAACTGACCATCAGCCACCAGTTGGCGCGAGACCTTGCAGTTGCAGGGGCTGGTCAGAGTGCCTTTGACCTGCTTGCCGAACAGCGTCTCGATATTGGCCGGTTCGAGCTGTTCATCGCTCAGGTGGCCTTTGAGCATTTCCAGCATCGAGGCCGAGAAGGACGCCAGTGGGGCGCCTTTGTCGACGCTGGCATCCGGGCCGATCAGGCTTTGTACCGTCCCCTCACGCGGCATGGTCACTTGCAGGCTGGGCACGTTGACCTGGGCCGATTTGGCGTGGGTAACGAAGTACAGGCCGTACACCGACTTGAAGATAAAACCGAATGCCGCCAGACCGACGAGGAACACTGCCAGGCTGAAGCTGACGGCACGCAGGCGGCCGAGGGCGTTCATGCCGTTGCCCGCGCCACCTTGTTTGCGCGCCTTGGTGAAGTTCTCGCGCTGCAGGGTGTTGAGCAGGTCGCCGACGCTGACCAGCTCACCGCCCAGGTAGGCACTGATCAGGTAGCGCAGGGTGGCCTGCTCGCGGGGTTTGAGGTTGTGGAACTGGCAGCCGATACGCGCCTGGGCGTTGTCGACGCTCTGTACCTGGAATTCCACGTCGATGCCCAGGTCGAGGCTGTCGAGCTGGAACTGCAGGCGGCCTTTGTGATGCTCGCCGACCGTGACCGGCACCTTGCCGGTGCTGAAGCTGAAACCACCGGCCGAGATGTCGAGGATGCGCGCTTCCACCCGTTCGCGGCTGGCCGCCGTGTAGCGCAGCACCGCCGGCAGTTTCACGCGGGCGTGCTGGCGCTGGGCTTCGGATTCATGAACCACATTGATGTTCTGGGCTGTACTCATGCTTGCAAATTTCCTATTCGAAAGTTCCGATCACACCAACACCAGAAGGGTGGCGATAAACACGCTGGCAGCAGAAAAGGTCATGGCGCGCGAGGACCAACTGTTGAACCACAGCTGGAAGCTGCGCAGTCCACGGTCAAGCTTGGTGTTCTGGCGGGTCCAGGACTGCTGGTCGAGGCGGAAGAACACGTAGATCTTCACCAGCGCGCCGACGATCTGGTTGTAATAGAGGATGGCCGGGTAGGCCGGGCCAATCGGGTGGCCGCTGAAGCTCAGCAGCAGGGTCAGCAGCAACCGTGTGGTACCGATCCACATCAGGTAGATCAGCAGGTAGACGATGCTGTACTTGATGCTGGCGATGATCGCCACGGCGAGGCCGAGCAGGCAGGTCCACATCGATACGCGCTGGTCGAACAGCACCACGCTGGTGAACAACCCCAGGCGGCCCATACCCAGGCGCAGGGCGCGCGAGTTCTGCCGCAGGTTGTTGCCATACCAGCGGAACATCAGTTTGCGACTGGCCTTGATGAAACTCTTTTCCGGCGGGTGCTCGACCGTATTGATCGCCGCGTCCGGTACGTAGAAGGTGTCGTAGCCCAGGCGCATCAGGCTGTACCAGCTGGACTTGTCGTCGCCAGTGAGGAACTGGAAACGCCCCAGGCGCCAATGGTCCAGATGGTCGCTCTCCACGTCGCGGATGAACTCCGGGTCGGTGACCACCTTGGCGCGAAATACCGACATGCGCCCGGTCATGGTCAGCACGCGCTTGGACAGCGCCATCGAGCACATATTGATGTGTCGCTGGGCAAAGCGCAGCTTGTGCCACTCGCTCATGATGTAGCTGCCGCGCACCTCGCAGAACTCGTTGGTGGTCAAGCCGCCGACATTGGAAAACAGCTGGAACCATGGCACGGTTTTCTTCACCACGCCCTCGGCCAGTACGGTGTCGCCATCGACTACGGCAACCACGGCGCGATAATCAGGCAGGTGCCGGGAAATGGCGCGGAAACCATACGCCAGGCCGTCGCGCTTTCCGGTGCCGGGAATCCGCACGAAGTCCAACTTGACGTGCTCAGGCGGGTTCATGCGGGTCCACAGGTTCTTCACCAGCAACTCATCGGACAGCTCGACGATCGAGCACACCACGGTGGTCGGGAAGCCACATTCGATGGCCTCGCGAATCACCGAGCGGTAGACCTGAGCGGTGGTCAGGGCGTCGATGCGAAAGCTGGTCACCAGCAGGAACACATGAGAGGGGTCGGCGTCCTTGCCGAGTTTTTTTACCTTACGGCGGTAATAGGGGTACACCACGTACAAAAACAGCATGCCGCGCACAAAGTGCAGGGCACCCATGGAATAGCGCCAGATGCCGACCAGGCCGATGAGCAGGAGGAAATCCCTGGACTCGGGGTCGAACACGCTCCTGGGCAAGGCCAGGGCGAGCAGCATCAGCAATGATAGGTAAAACAGCCATCCGGCGGCCTGGTTGAGGCCGGTCTTCAGCGTGTGCATAGGGTCCATCCGCAGTCTGGGTTAGGCCCCGGTAGCCGCGCAGGCGTACCGGGGCAGGCAGCGTGTACGGTGTTACCAGCAAATGCCTTCACTACCCTCGCGCGAGGCGGTGGGCATGAAACCGACCAGATCGACCACGTGTTTGCCGGCCAGGGCTTGCTGCGCCAGCGGCGCGAAGTCCTGATCGCCATTGCCCAGGATGATCACATCGGCCTCGCGCACCACGGCGTCGAAGTCGCTGTTGAGCAGCGAGGAGACGTGCGGGATCTTCGACTCGATGTACTCCTTGTTCGCCCCGTAGACACGGGCGTACTCGACGTTGCGGTCGTAAATGCTCAGGTCGTAACCTTTGCCGATGAGCATTTCTGCCAGCTCCACCAGCGGGCTTTCGCGCAGGTCATCGGTGCCGGCCTTGAAGCTCAGGCCGAGCAGGGCAACTTTGCGCTTGTCGTAGCTGGTGATGATGTCGAAGGCGTTCTGCACCTGGATGCTATTGCTGCGCATCAGCGAGCCAATCAGCGGGGCATCGACATCCAGGCTGCCAGCGCGGTATGACAGGGCGCGCACATCCTTGGGCAGGCAGGAGCCGCCGAAGGCGAAGCCGGGCTTCATGTAGTACTTGGACAGGTTAAGTTTGTGGTCCTGGCAGATCACATCCATCACCTCGCGGCCATCGACGCCGCAGGCCTTGGCGATGTTGCCGATCTCGTTGGCGAAGGTGACCTTGGTCGCGTGCCAGACGTTGCAGGTGTACTTGATCATCTCGGCGACATCGATGCCCTTACGGATCACCGGCGCGTCGAGCTCGCTGTAGATGCTTTCCAGCAGGTCGCCGGAGGCGCTGTCGAGTTCGCCGATCACGGTCATCGGCGGGAAATCGTAGTCCTTGATGGCGGTGCTTTCGCGCAGGAACTCGGGGTTGACGGCCACGCCGAAGTCGACGCCGGCCTTCTTGCCGGAGCTGGCTTCAAGGATCGGAATTACGACGTTTTTAGCGGTGCCCGGCAGTACGGTGCTGCGTACCACCACGGTGTGACGGCCCGGCTTGTCGCGCATGGCTTCGCCGATTTCACGGCACACGCCTTCGATGTACTCGAGGCCCAGGTCGCCGTTCTTCTTGCTGGGCGTACCCACGCAGATGAACGATACCTCGGTGTCGCGTACGGCATCGGCGACATCGGTGGTGCCGCGCAGGCGGCCGGTGGCCAGGCCTTTTTGCAGAAGTTCTTCCAGGCCAGGTTCGACAATCGGCGATTTGCCCGTGTTGATCAGGTCGATCTTGGTCGTCGAGACATCCACGCCGACCACGTCATGGCCACGCGCCGACAAACAACCGGCGCAGACGGCACCCACATAACCCAAACCAAAGATGCTGATACGCATCGCAATCACCTCGTCCATTTAACGCAATTAAAAGTGGCTATAAACGGCCACGACTGAGTGTCCATTCACGTCTGTAAGAAACAGCGCGGTGAATGAAGCAGGCATACAAGATTAAGTGACTCCCCATCGTCAGGAAGTCCAGCGGGCTTATAGTTGAAACATGCCCTTGAAGTTGTCGCGCATAACAATGCCGCTTGGGCGCGCGCTTGAGAAGTTTGCAGTGTCTATGACGGTTTAACGCTCTCCTTACTTTCGCAGACACAGGTGTCGAGTAATACGCTGCCGTGAACAATTAAGTTCATAAATGGCGGCAGTTTGGTATCACGCAGAAATCAGCGTGAGGAAGTATTACGCGGAAGTAAGAGTGTGTAGATTTTTGGTTAGTTCCTACCGTTCGTCCCCTTTCGTAACGATTGGAAATATACAAAGTGCCATGATGGCCAGCATAATGCTGGCACTTTTGCAGGGTTTGGGAAGAGCCGGGTGGTAAGGGGGTAGTGCTGAAGTGCAGGCAATCCGCGGGGCTAATAAAGATTGTTGGACAATTAAAGCCTGTGCTCGGCCCGTTGCGGGCCGAGTTCTGCAAGTTGCAAGTTTGTGATCTATTTGGCAGGTCGTGTCGGTATTAAATTGAACCGCGCGTCGCTCAAGTAGAAATGCCCCGCTTCAGGCTGTGGTTAATCCGTCAAGTGTTCACGCAGAAATACCAAATTATTGGCGTCAGAATTTTGTTGGGAGTAATGGTAACCATCCAGATTGAAGTCTTTGAGACCCTGAGGATCTTTCAGTCTTTCTTTGATGACATAACGCGCCATTAGCCCGCGTGCTTTCTTGGCATAGAAACTGATGATCTTGTACTGGCCATTTTTCAGATCACGAAACTCGGTATTGATGATGCGCGCATTCAATGCCTTGCGTTTGACCGCAGCGAAGTATTCGTTAGAAGCGAGATTGAGCAGAACATCATCGCCCTGGGCCTGCAGGGCGGCGTTCAGCCAGCCGCTGATATGTTCACCCCAGAACGCATACAAGTCCTTGCCGCGCGGATTGGCCAGCTTGGTGCCCATCTCCAGGCGATAAGGCTGCATGAGGTCCAGCGGGCGCAGCACGCCATACAGACCCGAGAGCATGCGCAGATGGCGCTGGGCAAAGTCGAAGTCAGCTTCGTTGAAGTCATCGGCGTGGAGGCCGGTGTACACGTCACCTTTGAAGGCCAGCAGGGCCTGCTTGGCATTCTCAGGTGTGAAGGGCTCGCTCCAGCTGCCGAAACGCGCCGCATTGAGTCCCGCAAGTTTGTCGGAGAGGTGCATCAGCTCGGCGATCTGTGCCGGGCTGAAGTCACGCAGCTGATCGATCAGCTCGTGCGAGTGGCTAAGGTGTTCGGGCAGGGTGTAGCGCGTGGTGGCCGGTGCGCTGTCGTAGTCGAGGGTCTTGGCCGGGGAAATCACCATCAGCATGGAGGCTGCTCCTGAAAGTCAGGCGGCGATTCTAGAAGCTCCCCTTAGCCAAGGCCACCTATCAGCCCAATAGTGAGGACAGAGCGCCTTGCTGAATGAGCCCGCAGGCGTAATCCAGAAAGGCGCTTCAGGCCTGGCCTCTGATCGAATTCAGTTGCGGCCAGGCAGCATGGCGCGCAGCACGCCGTCGCGGTGTACATGGTGGTGCCACAGGGCCATGCCGGCATGGCCGAGGATCATGGCGAACAGCAGATACTGGGCGGTTACGTGAAAGAGCTTGGCCAGTTCGCGCACGCTATCACTGACCGCGACTGGGCCTATTTCCACCAGCCAGAACAGGTCCAGTGGGCGCTTGCCGAACAGAATGCCGGTCAGCGGCATCAGCACCAGCAGAAGATAGAGCAGGGCATGCCCGGCCTTGGCCGCGCGCTGTTGCAGGGCGCTGTGGGCACCAAGCAGATTGGGCACGCCCTGACGTGCGCGCACCAGCAGGCGCAGCACGGTCAGCACCAGTACGGTAATGCCGAGCGATTTGTGCAGGGTAAATACTCCACCTGTGCCACCTAGCAGTGGGCCAAACAGATCACTGCCGTAGGGCAGGGCGATGATGATGAGTACCAGAAGTGCACTGAGCCAGTGCAGGGCGATTTGAGCGGGGCTGTAGCGTGTAGGTGTCACGGCAAAGGTCCTTTTAGGTTTAGTTGTCAGTGAGCGCGCAGGTTGTTAGGGGCTGTTCCCGTTTCGTCGCAAGCCGCGTTGCTGCGAAAAATCTCGCCAGGCTAGGCGGAGGACGCAGGGAATGTTGTTCCCTTGCCAAGTCCTCCAAGAT
>JAHJYA010000092.1 GCA_018826895.1 Gammaproteobacteria bacterium | reverse complement strand
GTCAACCACCTCTTTTACCGCCTCAACTCAACTTCGACCAACCTGCCAACGACGCTAAAACCACCACCTCGTCAGCCCGGCGCATTCTACACAGCTTTCACTGCTTTGCAACCCCTCTTTTTAAGCTAACTCATTGATTTAAAACGAGTTATCCGAGAAGTCCGCGCCGGAAGAGGTGCGCATTATAGGCACACAGGAAAAGGCGTCAAGGACTTTATTGCGCTTTTAACGAGATACGCGCGAATGCCTTCTTGCCGGCCTGACATACATGGGTTGCACCCACCTTAAACAGGAAGCCGCGATCCACCGCCTCGCCATCAATGCGCACACCACCAGCATTTAGCAGATCACGAGCCATGGCAGCGTTCTTCACCAACCCCGCCTTATTAAGCAAAGCGGCGACCGGCATGTCTTCGGCACTGATGAGCTCAATCTCCGGAATATCCTCAGGGAGCTCGCCTTCCTTCATGCGGTTACCCGCCGAGCGATGTGCGCTAGCAGCTGCTTCCTCACCATGGAACCGCGCGACTATCTCTTCAGCCAGCTTGATTTTGATATCACGCGGGTTAGCGCCCTGCTCGATATCGCGCTTGAACTGCGCAATCTCATCCATTGAGCGGAAGCTCAGCAGCTCGAAATACCGCCACATGAGCACATCAGGAATGGAAACCAGCTTGCTGTACATGACACCAGGCGCTTCCTGGATACCGACATAGTTGCCCAAGGACTTGGACATCTTCTTGACACCATCAAGCCCTTCGAGCAACGGCATGGTGACAACGCACTGCGAAGCCTGACCATAAGCGCGCTGCAACTCACGCCCCATCAGCAGGTTGAATTTCTGGTCGGTTCCGCCCAACTCGACATCCGCCCTTAGCGCTACCGAGTCATAACCCTGCACCAGCGGATAGAGAAACTCGTGAATGGCGATCGGCTGATTAGTCGAGTAGCGCTTGCTAAAGTCGTCACGCTCGAGCATTCGCGCAACGGTGTACTGAGAGGTCAGGCGAATGAAATCTGCCGGCCCCATGGCATCCATCCAGGTGGAGTTGAACGCGACTTCGGTCTTTGCTGGATCAAGAATCTTGAAAACCTGAGTCTTGTAAGTCTCCGCATTTTCGAGCACCTGCTCGCGAGTCAGCGGCGGGCGAGTCGCGCTCTTGCCACTTGGATCCCCGATCATTCCGGTGAAGTCTCCTATAAGGAAGATCACCTGGTGACCCAGCTCCTGAAACTGCCGCAGCTTATTAATAAGCACGGTGTGCCCAAGGTGCAGATCCGGGGCGGTCGGGTCGAAACCGGCCTTGATCCGTAACGGCACCCCTCGCTTGAGCTTTTCCACCAGCTCGGACTCGACCAGAACTTCTTCCGCGCCGCGCTTGATCAGCGCCAACTGCTCTTCAACCGACTTCATGACAGGACTCACGACCACTCAAAAACGAAAGGGAACCAACCATACAAGATCGGGGACAAATCACAAGTTTTGCCCAGTACCGGGGCGTTGGAGGCAAAAGCGCCGGTCCTAGGGTTGCCTCATGGGGCTTTTGGTTATATTTTATACAGTTACTGCATATTCATCATGTTCTTCATCTTTTCCTTTTCACCTTCAAATCAAAAAGCAGCCTATGACCTCTCCAACTAAAGCGCCGCCGCTATATCCCAAAACCCATATCCTCGCAGCCAGCGGGGTGGCCGCCCTCCTCAGCCTGGCCCTGCTGGTGTTCCCCTCCCGTGAAGTAGAAGCGAAAAAGACATCGCTTGATCTGGACCTTGAAAGCTCAGCCGAATACGCCCCTCAGGACACGCCCCTCCTTGATGACAATGCGCTGACTGAAGACCAAGACACTTCTCCATTCGCCCAGATTGAAACCCCTAGCGATACCAACGAAACCGCCGAACAGCCTGAGACAGAAGAACCGAACACCGCGCAGGCACCCGTCGATCCGCTGCATAAGGTGGTGCGCGTCGCGAATGGCGACACCCTATCAACTGTATTTGCCAAGGTCGGCCTATCAGCCAACACCCTTCACGATGTGCTCAGTAGCAGTAAAGACGCGAAGCAGTTCAGTCGCTTAAAAGTCGGCCAAGACCTGGCTTTTACGCTTACAGCCGACGGCCAGCTCCAGAGCCTGAGCAGCAAACTCGATGCCCTTGAAAGTATCCGCCTAGAGAAAGCCGAGAGCGGCTATGCATTCGAACGAGAGCTGATCAAACCGGACGTGCGTTCTGTCTATAGCCATGGTGTTATCGACAGCTCGCTATTCGTGGCTGCAAAGCGTGCCGGCCTGCCGCACAATCTGACGATGGATCTGGCCAATGTATTCGGCTACGACATCGACTTCGCCATGGACATCCGCGAAGGCGATGAATTTGAAGTGATCTATGAGGAGAAAGTAGTCGGTGACAAACGTGTCGGCAGTGGCGACATTCTCTCTGCACGCTTCACCAACCGCGGCAAGACTTACACTGCAGTGCGCTACACCGACAAGCAGGGCAATACCAGTTACTACAACGCCGATGGCACAAGCATGCGCAAGGCGTTTATTCGCACACCGGTAGATTTCGCCCGCATCAGCTCGCGTTTCTCCAATGGCCGCCGCCACCCCATCCTCAACAAGATCCGCGCGCACAAAGGCGTCGACTACGCCGCGCCGCGCGGTACACCGATCAAGGCCGCAGGTGACGGTAAGGTCATTTTGGCCGGTCGCAAAGGGGGCTATGGCAATACCGTGGTCATCCAGCACGGCCGCAGCTACCGCACACTGTATGCGCACATGCAGGGGTTCGCTAAAGGCGTGCGCAATGGCTCAAGCGTCAAGCAGGGGCAAATCATCGGTTACATCGGCACCACAGGGCTCTCGACCGGGCCGCATCTGCATTACGAGTTCCAGGTAAACGGCACCCATGTCGATCCGCTGAGCCAGAAACTGCCAATGGCCGACCCTATCGCCAAAAGTGAAAAGGCGCGCTTCATGCAACTGAGCACGCCACTGATGGCCCGCATGGACCAGGAGAAGTCCACCATGCTCGCCCTCAACAAGCGCTGATCAATGCCGCTCTACCTGGGTGTAATGTCTGGCACCAGCATGGACGGACTGGACATTGCACTGATCGAGCAAACCACCACGACTCAACTGCTGGCTACCCACTACCTGCCAATGCCTGACGACCTGCGCCAGGCATTGTTGGCCTTGTGCGTACCGGGTAATGATGAACTGGCACGTGCCGCACTGGCCGAGCAGCGCTGGGCAGAGCTGGTTGCAACAGGCATCCAGCGTTTGCTTGCAGAGCAACAGTTGCTGGTGAGTCAGATCCGCGCAATTGGTAGCCACGGTCAAACCGTACGCCATGAGCCTGCACGGGGCTTCACCATCCAGATTGGCAACCCTGCATTGCTGGCCGAACTAACCGGCATTGCGGTCGTGGCAGATTTTCGTCGTCGCGATGTAGCAGCCGGTGGCCAGGGCGCGCCGCTGGTACCGGCATTTCATGAAGCACTGTTTGCCGATACCACACAACGCCGCGCCGTTCTCAATGTGGGCGGCTTCAGCAACCTCAGTCTGCTGCAGGCAGGGCAACCGGCCAGCGGCTTCGACAGCGGGCCGGGTAACGTGCTTATGGATGCCTGGATCGAGCGCCACCAGGGCCACGCCTATGACCGCGATGGTGCATGGGCAGCCAGCGGCCAGGTGCAGCCTGACTTGCTCAAGGCACTCCTTTCCGATGCGTTCTTCCAGACGCAAGGACCGAAGAGCACCGGGCGTGAGCTGTTCAACCTTCCCTGGTTGGATCGTCACCTCGCCGCGCATCCAGCCCTCGATCCCGCCGACGTGCAAGCGACTCTCCTTGAGCTCAGCGCTCAGAGCATCGTCCGTGCTTTGCGCCAAGCTCAACCCATCACAGAGCAACTGCTGGTATGTGGCGGCGGCGCACACAACCGTAGCCTGATGACTCGGCTCGCGGAACTGCTTGAGGGCACCCATGTAGCCAGCACCGAGGCGTATGGCATTGCACCAGACTGGGTGGAGGCCATGGCGTTCGCTTGGCTTGCACACTGCTGCATGGAATCGATACCCGCCAACCGCCCCAGTGTCACCGGCGCCCGCGGCCTAAGGGTGCTTGGCGCGATCTACCCCGCCTGAGCCACAAACGAAAACGCCGTGCATAAGCACGGCGCTTCTAATCAGCGGCAGGGCTCAGATCGAGAAGGACGAGCCACAACCACAGGTGGTGGTGGCATTCGGGTTCTTGATCACGAAGCGTGAACCCTCAAGGCCTTCCTGATAGTCGACCTCGGCACCGGCAAGGTATTGAAAACTCATCGGATCGACAACCAAGCTGACGCCTTCGCGCTCGACAATGGTGTCATCGTCAGCGACTTCCTCATCAAACGTGAAGCCATACTGAAAGCCTGAGCAGCCGCCGCCGGTCACAAAGACCCGCAATTTGAGGCGAGGATTGCCCTCCTCATCGACCAGGCTCTTCACCTTGCTCGCCGCGCCCTGCGTAAACAGCAAGGCTGTGGGGGTGAAGGTTTCGACGCTCATTCTGACTCTCTCCTGGCGCAGTGCGCCTTGTTGCGTTGAGGCTTCATATTATCCGCTTACCCGAGAAAAGCGGTCAACTATTCTGCATATCCAGGGTTTCCGGCAGTTGCAGGGGCGTGCTGGCTTCGCCCAGTGGGCACAAACGACCTTCGATCTTTGCCCCCATCGCCATCTCCATCAGGCCGTAATACAGGTTGCCGCGCACCCGCGCACGACTGCCCAGCTCGAGATGCTCACCGGCATGGACATCACCCACCACTTCGCCATCAATGACTATATGGGGGGCACGGAGCTCGCCTTCAACCCGACCTTCGACACTGACCCGCACCATCCCGTCAGTGGCCAACAGGTTACCGCTGACCCGTCCATCGATCTGCACGGCACCTTGAAAGCACAGGCTGCCACTCAGCTCAGCGCCCGCGGCGATCAGGCTGGTTTTGCCGGTGAAGCGCTGCAGGTCGGTCTTGCTCTTGTCTTTACTCCACATTGGGAATCGTCACTCTCGCGTCTAACCATTTGAATGTTCGGACCAGGGGTTTCTCTCCCTTGACCTGTGCCTGCACCTTGACCTCATCCGGGATAAAACCCTCCGGCACCGCGAGCTCGCCAAAGCGTGCCGCCTCGGGAATAGCCTGAAAGTGCTTGAAGGAAAAGGCAATCGCCTGATCACTCAGGGCATCAGCCAAGCCTTTGGTCAGCGGCGCCAGTTCGAGACTGACAGGTTGCTTGTCCCGGTGCCCATCGATCACCACGTGCAGTTGCCCCTGCAACGGTTCTTCACCGTCACCGACTCGACTCAACAACAATTTGTAGCGGAAGCGGCCTGGGACATCTGTGGGTTGCAGCTCGAACGTCTGAATACGCAAGCCCTCACGCCGACTACCGGGCGCCAAGACACCTTTATAGAACGCCAGATTCTGCTGCAACTTGAAGATCTGCTCTTCCAGCAGTTTGATCGTCAGGCGACTTTGTTCATTAGCCTGCTGGGCCACGCGCTCGCCACTGCTGACCACCGCTAGGCGCTGCTGCAGAGCTTCTACCTCCTGACGCAATTCGCCCTCCTGCTGGCGCTCGGTGTGTGCACCCGCGCCAGCGGGCGCCGCCAGGAAAGACCACTGCGTACCCAGGTAGAAAGCCAGCGGAATAGCCAGCATCAGCGCCGCCAGCGCCAGACGCACGCGCCGGGTACGGCGCGGATCAGTAGGGCGAACCTCCCAGCCGCCCATCAGGGCAGCAGGGCTGCATGGGACAGGCCCAGACGCTCATCGAGCCCGAAGATAATGTTCATATTCTGCACCGCCTGACCAGAAGCGCCCTTGACCAGGTTATCAATGACCGACAGCACCACCACCAGATCACCATCCTGCGGACGATGCACGGCGATCCGGCAGACGTTGGCACCGCGCACACTGCGGGTTTCCGGGTGGCTGCCGGCGGGCATCACATCGACGAAGGGCTCATTGGCATAGCGCTGTTCAAACAACGCCTGCAGGTCCGCCGAGCGGTCGGCTACGGTGGCGTAGAGAGTCGCATGTATGCCGCGGATCATTGGTGTAAGGTGCGGCACAAAGGTCAGGCCGACATCCTTACCAGCAGCCCGGCGCAGGCCCTGGCGGATTTCTGGTAGATGCCGATGGCCTTTCACCCCGTAGGCTTTCATGCTTTCGCCGGCTTCGCTGAACAGCGAACCAACACTGGCACCACGGCCAGCACCGCTGACCCCGGACTTGCAGTCGGCGATCACTTGCGAGGTATCGGCCAGACCGGCCTCAAGCAGCGGAATCAGCGCCAGCTGTGCGGCAGTGGGATAGCAACCCGGCACCGCAATCAGGCGCGCCTGCTTGATCGCTTCACGATTGACCTCAGGCAAGCCATACACCGCCTCCGGGAGCAGGTCCGGCGCGCCATGGGGCTGGCCATACCACTTGGCCCATTCGTCAGCATCCTGCAGACGGAAGTCGGCCGACAGGTCGATGACCTTGGTCCCAGCAGCGAGCAGCTCACCGGCCAGGGCGTGGGCCACACCATGGGGCGTGGCGAAGAACACCACATCACAAGCGCCGAGGGTGGCAACATCCGGCACGCTGAAGGCGAGATCCGGATAGTGTCCACGCAGGTTCGGGTACATCTCGTCGACCCGCATCCCCGCCTCGGAACGCGAGGTAATGACCTCGACCTGTGCCTGTGGGTGCTGGGCCAGCAGACGCAGCAGCTCCACGCCCGTGTAGCCTGTGCCGCCGACGATACCTACCTTGACCATGACGCGCCCCCTGCAAAAACCATTGGAAAGTTGCCGATGATAAGGCCGCATCGGCCAGGGGCCAACCACGCAGATGACGCACGGCGCACAGGCCTCTACTATCAGGGCCTTAATCTGACCCCGGAGGGGCATCATGCTTTACCTATGGCTCAAGGCCCTGCACATCATCGCCATGGTCTGCTGGTTCGCCGGCCTGTTCTATCTGCCGCGGCTATTCGTCTACCACGCGATGAGTGATGACGCGCCCAGCCGCGAGCGCTTCTGTGTGATGGAGCGCAAGCTCTACCGCGGCATCATGCAGCCTTCCATGATTGCCACAGTGGGCCTGGGTATCTGGCTGCTGACGCTCAACCCGAGCTACTACTTCAGCCAGGGCTGGATGCACGCCAAGTTGACCCTGGTCGTGTTGCTGATTGGCTATCACCATGTCTGTGGCGCCCAGCTCAAGCGCTTCGCCAACGGCGAAAACCAACGCAGCCATGTGTTCTACCGCTGGTTCAACGAAGCCCCGGTGCTGGTACTGCTTGGGGTGGTCATCCTGGTCGTCGTCAAACCGTTCTAAATCATCCGCTCGCCTGGAGTCTCGCCATGTCGCTACCCGCCCTGCTCGAAAACCGACTGCGCCTACCGGTGGTTGCCGCCCCGATGTTCCTGGTATCCAACCCGCAATTGGTACTGGCGTGCTGCAACAATGGCATAGTCGGCAGCTTTCCGGCCCTCAACCAGCGCGACAGCAGCGGCTTCAAACACTGGCTGGAAACCATCGAAGCAGGCCTGCAGAACAACGCGGCACCTTACGCGGTCAACCTGATCGTCCACGCCAGCAACCCTCGCCTGCAGGCAGACCTGGCGTTGTGCGTGGCCCATCAAGTACCGATCGTCATCACCAGCCTGGGCGCGGTAAAGGATGTGGTCGATGCAGTGCACAGCTACGGCGGGCTGGTATTCCATGATGTCACCACCCGCCGGCATGCCGAAAAAGCCGCCGAGGCCGGCGTCGATGGGCTGATCGCCGTAGCCGCCGGTGCCGGCGGCCATGCCGGGACCTGGAGCCCGTTTGCGCTGATCGCCGAGATACGCCAGTTCTTCGACAAGACCTTACTGCTGGCCGGCTGCCTCAACCAGGGCCACGAAATTCTCGCCGCCCAGTTGCTCGGCGCCGACCTGGCCTACCTGGGCACGCGCTTCATCGCCACCCAGGAGAACGACGCCTCGCCTGCCTACAAGCAGATGCTGCTGGACGCGCGCGCCGCCGATATCATCCATACCCCGGCGGTATCCGGTGTACCCGCCAGCTTTATGCGCCAGAGCCTTGAGCAGGCCGGCTACGACTTGCAGCGCCTGGGCAAGGGCGAGGTGAACTATGGCGAGAAGCTCAAGCCGATGAGCGAGGAAGCCAAGGCCTGGAAGACCGTCTGGTCCGCCGGACAGGGCGCCGGCGGAATCGATGATCTGCCCAGCGTGGCGGCACTGATCGAGCGCCTGGACCAGGAATACCGGGACGCCCTGGCATACAGTCAACGCCTAGTCCGCTGACAGGTACTTCGGCCCGCCAATTCTGCTGCTGGTCGGCCGGCACTTCACCTGTAACGCTATGTTGACGCAGGCTTGCCCAGTGTTAAAACACTCAGTACATCGCCCCCTCGCCGATTGCTCAGTGAAATGCTTAGCTACAACCAGCACCCGGTGCTGAACCCAAAGTGCGTCAACAAGGAAGCTCGCATGGCCCCGATACGTTACAAGATCGTTTTCGACGGTGAACTGATGCCCGAAATGGCACTCGAGACAGTCAAGGACAACCTCGCTCGCCTGTTCAAGAGCGACCGCGCGCGCATCAACAGCCTGTTCAAGGGTGGTGCCATCGCCCTCAAGCGCGATCTGACAGATGAAGAGGCCGAGCATTACCTGGCCGCGCTGCAACGCGCCGGCGCCTGCGTGCGCAAGGAGCAGGACATGGCGGCCAACCTGTCACTGGTGGCGGCTGACACAGCCCCCATTGCGCCTTCGACCAGTCTGCCCGAGATGAGCTGCCCGAAATGTGCCCATCGCCAGCCCAAAAGCCCGGAATGCATGGCCTGCGGCATCATCATCGACAAGTACCTGGCGCGCCAGGCACAACTGGCTGAACAAACACCGGCGCAACCACCTGCAACCGCTCAACCATCAGCGGCGGCCCACCCTTACGCAACGCCGCGGGCGGATGTCGCCGAAGCGCTGCCCGAAGTGAGCGAATTGAAGGTCTTTTCCATCAACGGCCGCATCGGCCGTCTGCGCTACCTGGCCTGGTCTCTGGTGATGATGGCAGCCTTCGTCGCAGTCATGGGCGTGGTCGGTATCGCGGCAGCACTCTCCGAAATAGTCGGTGGCTTGCTGACCATCGTCTCGGTAGTAGCCATGCTGGTGATCAGCGTGCAGATCGGCGCACAGCGCCTCCACGATATCGGCTGGAGCGCCTGGCTGCTGCTGCTTAACCTGGTGCCGTTGGTAAATAGTGTTTTCTGGTTACTGATGCTGCTGATCCCGGGTAATGACGGCGCCAACCGCTATGGTCCGCCGGCACCGCCGAACAGCCTGCCAGTGAAAATTCTCGCCGGGCTGTTCATTGCTCTGATGCTCGGCAGTATCATCGCGCTCTTTCTTGGCGGCTTCGCCATGCTGGCCATGGGCTTGGCCATGAGCGGGCTGGATTTCAGCAGCCTGTCCTCCCCCAGCAACTGAGTCGCCGCCCTGCCCTTGCCACGCCCCGCCACCGCGGGGCGTGCGCCAAACCGGAGTCGCTATGCCCCGTTACGCTCTCGTTACTGGCGCCTCCAGCGGTATAGGCCTGGCCCTGGCCGAAGCGTTGGCGCGCCGCGGGCGCGACCTGATCCTGGTGGCACGTCAACGCGATGCGTTGGAAAGCATCGCCTACGAGCTGGCCCAGCGCTTTGGCGTGGAGGTGCTGTTTCGCACTTGCGACCTGGCGCAACCGATTCAACTGTCGGGCCTACTGCATGAGCTGGAGCAGAGCGACTACCTGATCGACCTGCTGGTCAACAATGCCGGCATCGGCCAGCACGGCGCCTTTATCGAGCAGGACTGGAGCGACGTACAGCGCCTGATCGAACTCAACGTGCTCGCCCTTACTCGCCTGTGTCACGCTATCGGTGGCGCCATGGCCCGCCGCGGTCAAGGGCAGATTCTCAACGTCGCATCGCTAGCGGCCTTCCAGCCAGGTCCGTGGCTGAGCAGTTACTGCGCCAGCAAGGCCTATGTGCTGCATTTTTCCGAAGGCTTGCGCGTCGAACTGGCGTCCAGCGGGGTCGGCGTATCCGTGTTGTGCCCCGGCCCGACACGCAGCGCCTTCTTTCGTAAGGCCGGCATGAACCTGGACAACCTGGCGGGCAGCAAGCTGGTAATGAGCGCCGAGGAAGTGGCTCTGCTGGCCATGCGCGGCCTCGACAAGAATCGCGCAGTGATCATCCCAGGCTGGCGCACCCGCCTGCTCAGTCGCTTGCCGCGGCTACTGCCACGCAGCCTTACCCGGCTGATCAGCGGCCGCCTCAATCGCCGCGTCGCACTCACCCCGCACTGACGGTACGCCCCTGAGCCCAGGCGCGCAGTGCGGCCAGGTCTTCGGCCATCACCACCGACAACGGCGAGGTGCTTTGCAGGCTGTGCGCCAGCAGCGCCTGATCCACAGGCTGTTGCCGGGCCTGGGCAGCATACAGGGCGCTGACCACCGCCTGCTCCAACTCGGCGCCAGAGAAGCCATCGCTCAACGCCACCAGCGCGCCCATGTCGAAGGTTTCCGGCGCCAGGTCACGACGGGACAGGTGAATGCGCAAAATCTCGTCACGCACCTCGGCGGTCGGCAAGTCGACAAAGAACAACTCATCGAAACGCCCCTTGCGCACCAACTCCGGTGGCAGGTGGGCGATGACATTGGCAGTGGCGACCATAAATACCGGCGCCTTACGTTCAGCCATCCAGGTCAGCAGAGTGCCCAATACCCGCTGGCTGACCCCACCGTCATTGTCGCCGGTGGCCAGGCCTTTTTCGATCTCATCCATCCACAACACACAGGGCGCCATCTGCTCGGCCAGCCGCAGGGCTTCGCGCAGGTTGCGCTCGGTCTCGCCGAAGAACTTGTTGTACAGGCTGCCGAAATCCAGGCGCAGCAGCGGCACACCCCAGAGCCCCGCGACCGCCTTGGCCGCCAGGCTCTTGCCGCCACCCTGCACCCCCACCAGCAGCATGCCCTTGGGCGAGTCGCTGCCCTGCCCTTGCAGAAACACCGTTTGCCGCTCGGCCAACCAGCGCTTGAGATTGAGCAGCCCACCGACCTCGGCAAAGCGCGCCGTGTCGTGCTCGAAACTCAGCACGCTGTCCAGATCCAGCAGTTGAAACTTGGTGCGATTGAGCTCCGGCAGGTCGTCCTGGGTGATAGCGCCATCGTCGCAGATGATGGTGCGCGCCAGGGAGCGGGCTTCCGCGTGGCTCATGCCGCGCAGGTTCTTCACCACCTGCTGCAACGTGAGGTTGTCGGTGCGCACCCGCGCACTGCGGTTGCGCTCGCTCCAGCGGCTGGCCTCTTCGCGGACGATGGACAACAGTTCTTCTTCACTGGGCAGCGCCAGGTTGAAGCGCGCCGCAAAACGCTGCACCTCCGGTGGCAATTTGCAGGCGTGGGACACCAGCACCAGGGTCGGCGCCTGCGCGCTCTGGCGCATGGCAATGTCCTTGAGCAAGCGCACTAAACGCGGGTTGTCATCCAGAAAGGGATGCAGGTCGCAGGCGACATACAGCGTCGGCTGCGGGTCGGCCTTGATCAGGCGCAGAGCTGCCTCGGGGTCCTGACTCGCCGCAGCGTCCTCAGGGGCAGCACCACCAGCACAACGCTGCAAGCCCTCGCTGACCGACCAGGTCTGCAACCCCAAACCGCGCTTGACCGCCAGGCCGGTCAAGGTTTCCAGAACCCGCGGTTCATCCCAGGACTCGATAAGGACCAGCTTGACCCGGGAGTCGATGACCAGTCCCAGGTCATGGATATCATTCTTCACATGCGCTCCTGCCAAGCATCTCGGCCATGATCATAGGCGACCTCCATCCTCGCCGCAGGCGTGCCGCCGTGCAAGTCAGCGGAGCGCCTGAGACGATGCACCGCAAGCCGTAGCTGGACGTTTGGAGTAAACTGACGGCCGTTGTGACCTGCCGGAGAATGACCATGGCCAGTGAACGTCAGTATTCCCCCCTCGATCGCCTGCTGCTGCAAGCCGACACCGCGCTGCGCACCCTGCTGCCCTTCAGTGGCCAGCCTGGCAGGCCTTCGCCCGCCATCGTGCAGCCCGACGCGCAACTCGATGAACAGCAGACACGCCACATCGCCGGCTTGATGCGCATCAACCACACCGGCGAGGTCTGCGCCCAGGCGCTTTATCAGGGCCAGGCGCTGACGGCCAAGCTGCCCGAAATCCGCGCAGCCATGGAGCATGCCGCGGAAGAGGAAATCGACCATTTAGCCTGGTGCGAACAGCGCATCCGCCAGCTGGGTAGCCAGCCCAGCGTGCTCAACCCGCTGTTCTATGGCCTGTCCTTCGGCGTTGGTGCAGTGGCCGGGCTGATCAGCGACAAGGTCAGCCTGGGTTTTGTTGCCGCTACCGAAGACCAGGTGGTCAAACATCTCGATGACCACCTGGAGCAGTTACCGCCAGAAGACGAAAAGTCGCGAGCGATCCTCGAGCAGATGCGCACCGACGAGCAGGCCCACGCCAGCAACGCCCTGGAGGCCGGCGGCCTGCGCTTCCCGGCGCCCGTGAAGTTCGGCATGTCCCTGCTGTCCAAGGTGATGACCTCCAGCACCTACCGCATCTGAGGGATTACCTCAGCCAACAAAAAGGGCGCCGCGGCGCCCTTTTTGCTGAGTCTTGAAAGCATTAGCCCAGCTCGACAATCTCGTAGTCGTGGGTGATTTCCACACCAGCGCGGCCCAGCATGATCGATGCCGAGCAGTACTTCTCCGCCGACAGCTCGACGGCACGCTTGACCTGTGCCTCTTTCAACCCGCGCCCCTTGACCACGAAATGCAGGTGAATCTTGGTGAACACCTTCGGCTCTTCAGTGGCACGCTCGGCCTCAAGGAAGGCCTCGCAGCTTTCCACCGGCTGGCGCGACTTCTTCAGGATACTCACCACATCGAAATTGCTGCAGCCACCCAGGCCGATCAGCAGCATTTCCATTGGCCGCACGCCCAGATTGCGCCCGCCACTCTCTGGTGGACCGTCCATGACGACCGCGTGGCCACTGCCCGACTCGCCGATGAACAGGGCTTCGCCAGCCCACTGAATGCGCGCTTTCATTACGCGGCCCCCGCAGTTAAAAAGAGCCGCAGCTTAGCACAGCGCCTATGCTTTAAGAGGCATGCGAGGACAGCTCGGACCCGAGAGCGGCATCGACCTACATCACAGCCCGAGCAAAGTTCAATAGTCTTATGCTACGTACGTCGCAAAACAGACCCTTGCCTAAAAGTGTTTGTTAAGCTGACGCCGGATTACTGGCACACTCGCCCAAAAATTAGACTTATAAAAAATCGTCAGCCGCATAAGGCTTCCTTATTACACTCGGGACTTCGCATGGTCGCTATCACCCTCACACCCAAGATCAAGAACCTGGATAAGCTTCTCGCCCACTGTCATCGCCGTCGCTACACCGCAAAAAGCACCATCATCTATGCGGGCGACCGCTGCGAAACTCTGTTCTTCATCGTCAAAGGTTCGGTCACCATCCTGATCGAAGATGACGATGGTCGGGAAATGATCATCGCCTACCTCAATTCGGGGGACTTCTTTGGCGAAATGGGTCTGTTCGAAAAGGATGGTACAGAGAAGGAACGCAGCGCCTGGGTCCGCGCCAAGACCGAGTGCGAAGTGGCCGAGCTCAGCTACGCCAAGTTCCGCGAACTGACCCTGCAAGACCCAGACATTCTGTTCGCCCTCGGCAGCCAGATGGCCGAGCGCCTGCGCAACACCACACGCAAGGTTGGCGACCTGGCCTTCCTCGACGTCACCGGCCGCGTTGCCCGCACCCTGCTCGACCTGTGCAAGCAACCTGACGCCATGACCCACCCTGACGGCATGCAGATCAAGATTACCCGTCAGGAAATCGGTCGTATCGTTGGCTGCTCACGGGAAATGGTCGGTCGCGTACTCAAGGCACTGGAAGAACAGGGCCTGGTCCACGTCAAAGGCAAGACCATGGTGGTATTCGGCACCCGCTGAGCCACCAGCCAGAGCCTAACAATGGCTGCAAAATGAAATCACCCTGCGCAAGGCGCCGCCTTCGCAGGGTGATTAAGTGCATCCAAGCTAGCCGGTTAACTCATCCCAGCCGGATTATCTCGACTGGGCCAGGGCTGAGGACTCCAGCTCTGTCTTGTATGCCTGCGCCTCTTCTTCGGAAGGGAACACCCCGACCAACTGGTCGTTCTGGTAGACATCCCAGGCCCTCTTACCCATGGCAAGCGCCTCATGGGACATGTGCTGTTCATCACGCTCGGTCACTACTAATACGCTCATTTTACGTCTCCAGTTTTGCCGGATAAATGCTGCGCAAGGGTTTGCCACCGTACTTAGCTGGCTAAGCAACGATGCCTTTGTGACCGTATCAATTAGTTACAAGTTCCGCAAGGGACCGCTCAAGAGCGCCCCTGAATAGGCTTTGCTGCAGCCAGCGGGATTTTTCAGCAATAAAAAACCGGCGCATGCGCCGGTTTTTCAATGCCGATGGTTTAGCTGACATCCGGCCGAGTGACCGCGCGCTTGCGTTCGGGGAAGAACAGGCGCTCCAGCTCGGCACCCGGGTTCTCGGCGCGCATGAAGGCCTCCCCCACCAGGAAGGCATAGACCTCGCTGATCTCCATAAGCTCGACATCGGCGCGGTTGAGGACTCCACTCTCGGTCACCACCAGGCGATCACGCGGAATACGTGGCAGCAGATCCAGAGTGGTTTCCAGGCTGACGTCGAAGGTGTGCAGATTACGGTTATTCACCCCGATCAGCGGCGTATCCAGGGTTTTCAGCGCACGTTCAAGCTCATCGCCGTCATGCACCTCCACCAAAACGTCCAAATCAAAGGTTTTGGCCGTAGCCGCCAACTCGGCCATTTGCCCATCGTCCAGGGCCGAGACGATCAGCAGGATGCAGTCAGCGCCCAAGGCGCGGGCCTCGACCACCTGGTAAGGGTCGATCATGAAATCCTTGCGGATCACCGGCAACGCGCAAGCGTCACGCGCCTGTTGCAGGTAGCGATCGGCACCCTGAAAGAAGTCGATATCGGTCAGCACCGATAGGCAGGTCGCGCCACCAGCGGCGTAGCTCGCGGCAATCGCCGCCGGGTCGAAGTCTTCCCGCAGCACGCCCTTGCTCGGCGAGGCCTTCTTGATTTCGGCGATTACCGCCGGCGCCTTGCGCTTGGCCTGTTCCAACAGCGCGCGGGCAAAGCCGCGGGGAGCGTCGGCCTGGCGTGCTTCGGCCTCCAGATCGGCGAGGCTGACCAAGGCGCGACGCTCGGCCACTTCCTCGGCCTTGCGCGCGAGAATCTTCTCCAGAACGGTTGGAAGGCTCATCCTTCATTCTCCTGCTTGAACACCGCGGTAAAGGACACCAGCTCTTCCAGCTTCTCCCGCGCCAAGCCGGTATGCAAGGCATCGTGGGCCAGATGGATGCCATCCTTGAGGCTGGTCGCATGGTCCGCAGCATAAAGCGCGGCCCCGGCGTTGAGCACGATCATATCGACGGCCTTCTGGCCGTTCTCGGTTTTGCGCCGCCCCAGGGCATCCTGAATCAGCGCCAGCGACTGCTGGGCGTCGTCAACGGTCAGGCCGATCAGGCTCTGGCTCTTGATGCCGAAGTCTTCCGGCTGGATGCGGTATTCGCTGACCACACCATCCTTGAGTTCGGCAATGAAGGTCGGTGCGGCCAGGCTGATCTCGTCGAGACCGTCCTGGGCGTGCACCACCAGCACATGCTTGCTGCCCAGGCGCTGCAACACCTCAGCCATCGGCCGGCACAGCGCCTGGCTAAACACGCCGATAACCTGATGCTTGACCCCTGCCGGGTTGGTCATTGGGCCGAGCATATTGAAGATAGTGCGCAGGCCCAGCTCGCGGCGTGGACCGATGGCGTGCTTCATCGCACCATGATGCGCCGGGGCGAACATAAAGCCGACGCCAACGCTCTCCACGCAGCGCGCCACTTGCTCGGGCGTCAGATTGAGGTAAACCCCGGCAGCCTCCAGCAGGTCGGCGCTGCCACTCTTGCCGGACACCGCGCGGTTACCGTGCTTGGCCACCCGCCCACCGGCCGCCGCCACCACGAAAGCCGCGGCGGTGGAGACGTTGAAAATGTTCATACCATCGCCACCGGTGCCGCAGGTGTCGACCAGGCGCTCGCCCTGAATATGCACCGGCGCGGCCAGCTCACGCATGATCTGCGCGGCCCCGACGATCTCGTCGATGGTTTCGCTCTTCATGCGCAGGCCCATGAGGAACGCGCCGATCTGCGCGTCGGTGCACTGGCCGGTCATGATCTCGCGCATCACCGCCTGCATTTCCTCGGTGCTCAGGTCGAGCTGGGCAACGATACGGTTGAGGGCTTCCTTGATATTCATGGGCGCACGCCTCCGGTCTGCTTGAGGAAGTTGGCGAAGAGCTCGTGGCCCTGCTCGGTCAGAATGGATTCGGGGTGGAACTGCACCCCTTCGATATGCAGCGTCTTGTGGCGCAGGCCCATGATCTCATCCACCGAGCCATCGTCGAGCTGGGTCCAGGCGGTGATTTCCAGGCAATCCGGCAGGGTCTCGCGCTTGACCACCAGGGAGTGATAGCGGGTCACGGTCAGCGGCTTGTTGAGGCCGGCGAATACGCCTTTGTCCTCATGGAACACCGGGCTGGTCTTGCCGTGCATCACCTGGCGCGCGCGCACCACGTCACCACCGAATGCCTGGCCGATGCTCTGGTGACCCAGGCATACGCCGAGGATCGGCAGCTTGCCGGCAAAATGCTCGATCACCGCCAGGGAGACGCCGGCTTCGGTGGGCGTACAGGGGCCGGGCGAGACCACGATGCGCTCGGGCTGCAGCGCTTCGATTTCGCCGATGCTCAGCTCATCGTTACGGATGACGTGCACATCGGCGCCCAGCTCACCCAGGTACTGCACCACGTTGTAGGTAAAGGAGTCGTAGTTATCGATCATCAAAAGCATGGTCCGGCCCCTTATTCGACAGTCTGTTCAGCGAGTGCGACGGCACGGAACATGGCGCGGCGCTTGTTCAGCGTCTCTTCCCACTCCAGCGCGGGCACCGAGTCGGCGACGATGCCGGCACCAGCCTGCACGTGCAGTTCACCGTCCTTGATCACTGCAGTGCGGATGGCGATGGCGGTGTCCATATTGCCGTTCCAGGCGTAGTAACCGACCGCGCCGCCATACACACCGCGCTTGACCGGTTCCAGCTCATCAATGATTTCCATGGCGCGGATCTTCGGCGCCCCGGACAGGGTGCCGGCCGGCAGAATGGCGCGCAGCGCGTCCATCGCCGTCAGCCCTTGTTTCAGGTGGCCGGTGACGTTGGAGACGATGTGCATGACGTTGGAATAGCGCTCGATGACCATCTTCTCGGTGAGTTTGACCGAGCCGATTTCCGAGACACGGCCGGTGTCGTTGCGGCCCAGGTCGATCAGCATCAGATGCTCGGCGACTTCCTTGGCGTCCGAGAGCAGGTCGTGCTCCAGCGCCAAGTCGGCCTCCTCGTTCGCACCACGCGGACGAGTGCCGGCAATCGGGCGCACGGTGATCAGGTTGTCTTCCACACGCACCAGCACCTCGGGCGAGGAGCCGACCACATGGAAGTCGCCAAAGTTGAAGAAGTACATGTACGGCGTCGGGTTGATGCAACGCAGTGCGCGGTACAGGTCGATGGGCGCGGCCTTGAACGGGATCGACATGCGCTGGGAGATCACCACCTGCATGCAGTCGCCGGCCAGGATGTACTCCTTGATCGCGTTGACCGAGCGCTCGTAGTCCTCACGGCTGAAGCTGGAGCGAAACGCCGGCTCAGCCCCGGGCGGGGCATTCAGGTCGACGCCCAGACGCGGGGCAATCGGCTGGCGCAGTTGCTGCAAAATCCCCTGCAGGCGCGCCTGGCCCTGGGCGTAAGCATCAGCATCGGCTGGGTCAGCCAGTACGATGGCGTGCATCTTGCCCGCCAGGTTGTCGAACACCACCACCGCATCGGAGACCATCAACAGGATATCCGGGGTTTGCAGCGGGTCGGGATTAACGCCTGCGGCCAGTTTTGGCTCGACATAACGCACGCTGTCGTAAGCGAAGTAGCCGACCAGGCCACCGTTGAAGCGCGGCAGGCCAGGGATGGTTGGCACCTGATAGCGCGCCTTGAACTGCTCGACGAAGGCCAGCGGATCAGCACAGTCGTGCTGTTCGACCTCGACGCCATCGACCGCCACGCTGACCCGCGAGCCATAGGCACGCAGCACGGTACGCGCCGGCAGGCCGATAATCGAGTAACGCCCCCACTTCTCGCCGCCCTGAACGGACTCGAGCAGGTAGGTGTTGGGCTGGTCAGCCAGTTTCAGGTAGATCGACAGCGGCGTGTCGAAGTCGGCCAGGGTTTCGTAGGCCAGGGGAATGCGGTTGTAGCCGGCAGCGGCTAAACGCAGGAATTCTTCATGGGTCATGATCAGCCTCGTGGCTTGGGGAATCGGTCAGGTGCGAACGGGCCGCAGGGCGCGGCAGAAGAATGTCAGGCGCGCCAGCGCCAACGGGCCAGGGCCTTGATGACCTTCATCCAGAGTTTGCAGGTGACCACCACGGAAGCATCTCGAAGAGGAAAAACGAGGGAGCCAAGGTAGCAGTTGCACGCTGCAGGCTGCAAGCTGACTGTAGAGAGGAAATAACGCTGCACCGATTCACCTGCGCGGGCCAATTTTTGCTGGATCGGTGAAGCGTGATCCACCCTACAAAAGCTCGGTGAGTTTATCGACCACCAGGCTCGGCTCTTCTTCAGCAATCGGCCGGCCATGGTTGTAGCCGTAGCTCACCGCCACACAAGCCACGCCCGCCGCACGGGCGGCCAGCACGTCGCTGCGTGAGTCGCCAACGAACAGCGACTGCGCCTTGGTCACACCCGCCAAGCGCATCACCTGCAGCAAGGCCGCAGGGTCGGGCTTCTGTTGCGGCAGGGTGTCGCCGCCGATGATCCAGCGGAAGTCACCGCCCAGGCCGACCTGTTCAAGCAGCGGCGCGACGAAACGCTCCGGCTTGTTGGTCACCACAGCCATTTCAACGCCGGCACCGCTCAGGGCATCCAGCAACTCACGCACGCCAGGATACAGCGTGGTCAGTTGATGACAGTCGGCATAGATATCGAGAAAGCACGCCAGTGCAGCATCGGCTTGGGCATCGTCCACACTGTCGTGCTCGATGCCACCGGCCAGGGCGCGACGTACCAGCACCCGGGCGCCATTGCCGACCCAGTCACGCACCTGCACCAGGCCGGCCGGCTCACGGCCCAGGGCCTGCAGGGTCTTGTCCACGGCCGCGGCCAGATCGGGTACGGAATCCACCAGGGTGCCGTCGAGGTCGAACATCACCAGCTTCGGCAGCTCGCCATCGAACAGCTCGCACAGCCGCATCAGCCGCGCACCTTGGCCAGCTCGGCACGCATGGCGTCGATCACCGCCTTGTAATCCGGCTGGTTGAAGATCGCCGAACCGGCGACGAAGGTATCCGCCCCGGCAGCAGCGATTTCGCCGATATTCTGCACGTTGACCCCGCCGTCGATTTCCAGGCGGATCTCGCGGCCGCTGGCATCGATCAGCGCACGGGCTTCACGCAGCTTGTCGAGGGTATGGGGGATGAACTTCTGCCCGCCAAAACCGGGGTTGACGCTCATCAGCAGGATCATGTCGACCTTGTCCATCACATGCTTGAGCACGTCCAGCGAGGTCGCCGGGTTGAACACCAGGCCCGCCTTGGCGCCGCCGGCCTTGATCAGTTGCAGGGAGCGGTCGATATGCTCGCTGGCTTCCGGGTGGAAGGTGATGTAGCTGGCACCGGCCTCGATAAAGTCGCCGATGATGCGATCCACCGGCTTGACCATCAGGTGCGCGTCGATGGGCGCGGTGATGCCGTACTTGCGCAGCGCCGCACAGACCATCGGGCCGATGGTCAGGTTGGGCACGTAATGGTTGTCCATGACATCGAAGTGCACGATGTCCGCGCCGGCGGCGAGTACGTTGTCCACTTCCTCACCCAGGCGGGCGAAGTCGGCGGAAAGGATCGACGGGGCGATGGCGAAGGGTTGCATGGCGCACCTCTGAGGGCTTGGGTCACGGTGGCGCGCATTGTAACGGCTCAGACGTCATCTGGCAGCGCTGCCTGACGATGGCGCACCAAGGTAGCCAAGGGCTGCACCGTGGGAGGTGCTTTAGCGGCGAGCTTTAGGCTTTTATGCCAATGCCAGCCGCGGCCCCCTCCCACAATGGGCCGCCTGGCTCAGATGCCGCCGAGGCAGAGGTATTTGATTTCCAGGTACTCATCCAGGCCGTACTTGGAGCCTTCGCGTCCCAGGCCGGAGGATTTCATGCCGCCAAAGGGCGCGACTTCGTTGGAGATCAGCCCGGTATTAATGCCAACCATGCCGTACTCCAGCGCTTCGGCCACCCGAAACACCCGCGCCAGGTCACGGGAGTAGAAGTAGGCCGCCAGCCCAAACTCGGTGTCATTGGCCTGACGCACCACATCCGCTTCATCACTGAAGCGGAACAGCGGCGCCAGCGGCCCGAAGGTCTCCTCGCGGGCCACGCGCATGTCGGCGGTAACATCGACCAGCACCGCAGGCTCGACAAAGTTGCCGCCCAGCCCATGCGCACCGCCCCCGTGCAGCAGGCGAGCGCCCTTGCTCAACGCGTCGTCCAGATGTTGCTGCACCTTGGCCACGGCATTGGCGTCGATCAGCGGGCCGGTGGTCACCCCCTCATCTGCGCCATTACCGACCTTCAGCCGAGCCACGGCCGCCCCCAGCCTCTCGGCAAAGGCGTCGTACACCGCCTCGTGCACATAAAGGCGGTTGGCGCAGACGCAGGTCTGCCCGGCGTTGCGGTACTTGGACACCATGGCGCCTTCGACGGCGGCATCCAGGTCGGCGTCTGCAAAGACTATAAAAGGCGCATTGCCGCCCAGCTCCAACGAGAGCTTTTTCAAGGTCGGCGCACACTGCTCCATGAGTTTGATACCGACAGCGGTCGAGCCGGTGAATGACAGCTTGCGCACGATAGGGTTGGCGCACAGCTCGCCGCCCACCTCTCGCGAGCGCTCGACATCCGCCGTGACCACGCTGAACAGCCCGCCAGGAATACCCGCGCGCTCGGCCAGCACCGCCAACGCCAGAGCGCTGAACGGTGTCTGCGGCGCGGGCTTGAGCACCATGGCGCAACCGGCGGCCAGGGCCGGTGCAGCTTTGCGGGTGATCATCGCCGCCGGGAAGTTCCAGGGTGTGATGGCCGCCGTCACACCGACCGGCTCCTTGGTCACCAGCAGGCGCTTGTCTGCCTGATGGCCAGGAATGGTATCGCCATAGGCACGCTTGGCTTCTTCGGCGAACCACTCGATAAAGGATGCGGCATAGAGCACCTCGCCGCGCGCTTCGGTCAGCGGCTTGCCCTGCTCGGCGGTCATGATCTGCGCCAGGTCTTCCTGGTGGGCCAGCATCAACTCGTACCATTTACGCAGGCGTGCCGCGCGCTCTTTGGCGGTGAGTGCACGCCAGGCCGGCTGAGCCGCCTGGGCTGCGACTATGGCCTGGCGAGTCTGTTCGGCGCCGAGATTCGCTACCGTGCCCAGGCTCTCGCCATTGGCAGGATTGAAAATCTCCGTGACGGCGCCATCGCGAGCATCACACCACTGGCCATCGATATAGGCCTGGTGGCGCAGCAAAGTAGGATCGTTCAGTTTCATCGGTGATGTCCTCGACCGGGAGGCGACGCCT
>JAHJYA010000091.1 GCA_018826895.1 Gammaproteobacteria bacterium | reverse complement strand
GTGCGCGCCCGCGCGGCCAACCCCAAGTGGATCGACGGCATGAAGCGCCACGGCTACAAGGGCGCGTTCGAACTGGCGGCGACCATCGACTACCTGTTCGCCTTCGACGCCACCAGCGAGCTGGTCGACGACCACCAGTACGCGCTGCTCACCGATGCCTACCTGCTCGACAAAGGCACGCGCGACTTTATCCAGCAGCACAACCCCGGCGCCCTGCAAGACATCCTCGAACGCCTGCTCGAAGCCCAGCAACGCGGCCTCTGGCAGGAGCCCGGCGCGTACCACGAGGCGCTGGAAAACCTGCTGATAGACAGCGAAGAGTCCTAAAAAGCCTCGCGGCTAAAGCCCCTCCCACAGGGAGCACTTGTCGTCGTGGGAGGGTCTTTAGCCGCGAACCGGTTGGTTGGAAACAGTGGGTAGCCTGGGTTGAGCAGCGCGATACCCGGGGCATTTCCTTTCTCCCGGGTGTCGCTGCGCTCGACCCAGGCTACGGCCTCGGTTGATCGTGAGGCTAGGCTTACACCAGATGCCGCATGCGCACGGCCGCGTCGACCAGCATGCGCTCAGTGCCGTCCCAACCGAGGCAACCGTCGGTGATCGACACGCCGTAGCGCAGCTCGCCGCCGAGGCTCTGGGCGCCGTCGAACAGGTGGCTTTCTATCATCACCGCGCGCAGGGCGCCATCGCCGGCCAGGCGTTGGTCGAGCACGCTGCGCAGCACCTCGGGCTGGCGCAGCGGGTTCTTGCCGCTGTTGGCGTGGCTGCAATCGACCATGATCCGTGGCGTGATGCCCTGGCGCTCCAGCTCGGCGCGCGCCGTGGCGACGCTGGCGGCGTCGTAGTTCGGCGCGCCGTGGCCGCCGCGCAGCACCAGGTGGGTGTCCGGGTTGCCCAGGGTCTGCACCAGTGCCGGGCGACCGTGGCCATCGACGCCGAAGTGCTGGTGGGCATGGGCGGCCGAGCGCATGGCGTCGCAGGCGATGCCGAGGCTGCCATCGGTGCCGTTCTTGAAGCCCACCGGCATCTCCAGGCCGCTGACCAGCTCGCGGTGCACTTGCGACTCGCTGGTGCGTGCACCAATCGCCGCCCAGCCGAGCAAGTCGTCGAAGTAGCCCGCCACCAGCGGCTGCAGAATCTCGCTGGCCAGTGGTAGGCCCAGCTCCAGCAGACGCAGCATCAGTTGCCGCGAGCGACGCAGGCCTGCGGCCATATCGCCGCTGCCATCCAGCTCCGGGTCGTAGACCAGGCCTTTCCAGCCTACCGTGGTGCGCGGTTTTTCGACGTAGGCACGCATCAGCAGCAGCAGGCGATCACCCACGCGTTGGCTGAGGGCGGCCAGGCGCTCGGCGTATTCGAGTACGGCGGCATCGTCGTGCAGGGAGCAGGGGCCGACCACCACCAGCAGGCGCGGGTCGTGCCCATCGAGAATGGCGCGGATCGACTGGCGCTGTTGCTGTACCTGGCGCGCGAGGGCGGCAGAGAGGGGCAGCGCTTCGCGCAACTGGCTGGCGCTGGGCAGGGGCGAGGTCTGGCGACGGGCAGGCGTGGCGACCAGGTGCAGGTCGGCGGATTTGGTGGTGGAGCGGGCATTAACGGCTACGGACATGTTGGTTTCCTCGGCCGGCGCGGACGTTACCGCGCGCGGCGCACTATCTGATTCGATGGGGTGTTCGCGTAAGTGATTGGCCGGTGCGGCCGCCGGTAAATCGCCAGTCGTAGCGGTAATAGGTTTGGTAGGTGGTGTATGCGGTCATGGTGAAATCCTCTGTGAAAATCTGTGCGCCAGAAAAAACAAAACCCCCGGTCGGGAGGCCGACCGGGGGTTTCGAGAAACTGTCTGGTGGCGACCCTGAGTGCTAGGGCGCCTGTGGGGTATCAGGCGCGCCTGTGGCTAAACCAATACCCATAAAAATACGCAGCCGCCGCGACCACGGATGCCTGGGCACGCGCGATCACGATGCAGGCTGCATCGAGGCGGGTGCTGTTCAGGATCGGGGATGTGGACATGAAGGGCTCCGTTGAATGAGCTCGACGTTAATTCATCGTGGTGGTCGATTGCAAGCGCCGTTCGTTGAGCGCGGGCAATGCGCGGCGAGTCGCCACGGTCAGCGGCTCGGGCAGACTGTCCAGCGCGAACCAGCCGATGTCGCTGTGTTTCTCGGGCTCGACGTTGCGCACGTCGCCCTCGAAAGCATCGGCCAGATAGACCGGCGCCAACCAGTGTTCGCCGCGCGCCGGGTCGATCTGATCGACCACGCAGAGCAACGTCAGCGACGTCAGGCGGATGGCCAGCTCCTCCTCGATCTCGCGGCGCACGGCCTGCTCGACCGGCTCCAGCCAGTCCACCTTGCCACCGGGCAGGCCCCAGCAGCCCGCTTCCGGCTCACGCAGGCGACGCACTAGCAGCAAGCGCCCGTCCTGCACGATGGCGGCCCCACAACCCAGACGTGGCTGCTCGCTCATCAGGTTTCCTGCCTGCCGATCCATTTGCCCACGGTTGGCGCTTCGTAGCGATGGATTGCGGCCAGCAACGGCTCGATATCCTGCTCGATGATCAGCATCTCGCGGTGCGGGGTCTTGACGAAGGCTTCGTCAAGCATGTGATCAAGGAAGGCTGCGAGGCGCTCGTAGTAGCCGTTGATGTTGAGCAGCGCGCAGGGCTTCTGGTGATGACCGAGTTGCGCCCAGGTCCACACTTCGAACAATTCTTCCAGGGTGCCGACGCCACCCGGCAGGGCGATGAAACCGTCCGAAAGCTCGGCCATCAGCGCCTTGCGCTGGTGCATGGAGTCAACGATTCGCAGGTCATCGAGGCCGGTGTGGGCCACTTCCTTTTCCCACAACGAACGCGGGATTACGCCGATCACTTCGCCACCGGCTTCGAGTGCCGCGTTGGCCACTGCGCCCATCAGGCCCACGGACGCGCCACCGTAAACAAGACCGATACCGGCGTTGGCGAGCGTCTGGCCGAGGTGGGTCGCGGCCTCGATATAGACGGGATTACTGCCCGCATTGGAACCGCAGAAAATGCACAAGCGCATCTGAATCTCCCTGGTTGATGGCACACGCGCCAGCGTTGCCAAGCCGCCGACCATAGCAGATGAACGAAGTGGGATTCGACCACCCGCTGCTACAATGCCGCCTTTGTCCAATCGGATTGCACCATGACCGATACCGCTCATTTCCCTCTCGCCGCCGTGGTCGGTGCCGACTCGTTGAAGCTGGCGCTTTGCCTGGCGGCTATCGACCCGGCGATTGGCGGCGTGCTGATCGAAGGCCCGCGCGGCATGGCCAAGTCGACCCTGGCCCGTGGCCTGGCGGACCTGCTCGATGGCGGGCGCTTCGTCACCCTACCGCTGGGCGCGAGTGAGGAGCGCATCGTCGGCACCCTGGACCTGGACGCCGCGCTGGGCGAGGGCCGCACGCAGTTTTCCCCCGGCCTGCTGGCCCGCGCCGATGGCGGTGTGCTCTATGTGGATGAAGTCAATCTGCTGCCCGATCACCTGGTCGATTTGCTGCTCGATGCGGCGGCCAGCGGGGTCAACCAT
>JAHJYA010000090.1 GCA_018826895.1 Gammaproteobacteria bacterium | reverse complement strand
TAGCGCGATGCTGCGTTTCTCGATGGCTCATTTAGCCGGCTAAACTTCGCATCTCGTGCCTTGCCTCGCGCTAAAACTGGCTCCGGCGCGGCCGCGAACGAAACGGCAACAGACCCTAGTTACATGAACTGACCTTTCGCCCCACTCAGTGGTCAATGCCTGTGCTCATCAGAGAAGGAGAGCCCCATGCCTGCAAACCTGCAGCAGCAACTGGACGATTTGCGCGAACAACTGGCGCAGGACTCGCCGCTCAGCGACGAAGACCGTGCCACCCTGACGACCCTGGCACAGGACATCGAACTGCGCCTGGCGCATCAACCTGCCATGAGCGCCGACACCTCGCTAGTCGACGGCGTCAACCTGGCCGTGGAGCGCTTCGAGGTCAGCCACCCGACGCTGGCCGGTACGCTGCGCAATATCATGCAAAGCCTTGCCAATATGGGCATCTGAGCCCGCCAGAAATGCAAAAGCCCGGCATCATCGCCGGGCTTTTGCATTTCTGGGGTGCATGAACTCGCATCCCACGGCCATTAACCCTGCTGCAGGTGCCCATACAGTTTGGCGTACAGCCCACCTTCGGCAATCAGCTGCTGATGATCGCCGTCTTCGGCGACGCTGCCGGCGTCGAACACCAGTACGCGGTCGGCCTGTTTCACCGCGCTCAGGCGATGGGCGATGATCAGGGTGGTGCGGCCGCTGAGGAAGCTGCCCAGGGCTTCGTGCAGGGCGTATTCGGTGGCCGAATCAAGAGCCGAGGTGGCTTCGTCGAGGATCACCACCCGTGGTTCGGCAAGAATCATCCGCGCCACCGCCAGGCGCTGGCGCTGGCCGCCGGAGAGGCGTACTCCGGAGCGCCCGACCAAGGTATCCAATCCCGCCGGCAAGGCGCGGATGGTGCTGGCCAACTGGGCGATTTCCAAGGCCTGCCAGCAGGCCTCGTCGGCGCGCTCGCGGCCCATGCACAGGTTGGCGCGCACACTGTCGTTGAACAGCGCCGGATGCTGCAGCACCACGGCGACATGCTCGCGAATGGCCTCAAGACCGATCTCCTGCTGGCTGCTGCCGCCAAAACGAATGGTCCCGGCCTGGGGCGTGTAGAGCCCCAACAGCAACTGCACCAGGGTGCTCTTGCCGCCACCGCTGGCGCCGACGATGGCCACCTTCTCACCGGGCGCGATGCTCATGTTCAGGCCATCGAGCACCGGTTCATCGTTGTAGGAAAAGGTCAGCCCGCTGATCTCGATACCCACGGTATCGCGGCCCTTGAACGGGTCGACGCAGCCGGGGTAATGGGGTTCATCCTGGCGCGCCAGCAGCTCGTTGATTCGCGTCAGCGCGCCACCGGCGGCGTAGAACGCGTACTGCAGGCTGAGCAGTTGCTCGACCGGGCCGATCATGAACCACAGGTAGCTGAACACAGCGAGCATCTGCCCGATCGACAGGTCGGAAAACAGCACGGTGAGCATGGCCGCGGCGCGGAAAACGTCGATGCCGAACTGGAATAGTAGGCCGCTGGCGCGGTTCGAGGCGTCGGTCTTCCACTGCGAAGATACGGCGTAGTCACGTACTTCTTTGGCGCGGCCCCCGAGGCGACCGAGGAAGAAGCCCTGGCGGTTTCCGGCGCGAACTTCCTGAATCGCATCGAGGGTTTCGGTCAGCGCCTGGGTGAAGCGTGAGGTGCTGTCGTTCTCCAGTTTTTTCAGGTGTTTGACGCGCTTGCCGAGCAGCACCGTGGCGTAGATCACCAGGGGGTTGAACAGCAGGATCAGCAGCGCGAGTTGCCAGTGCATCCACAGCAGAATCGCCGAGGTCCCGGCCAGGGTCAGCACCGCGACAAGCAAGCGGCTCATGGTCTCGCCGACGAATTTATCCAGGGTGTCGAGGTCGGTGACCAGGTGGGTGGTCACGGTGCCACCGCCCAGGCTCTCGTACTCGCCCAGGGAAATGCGCTTGAGGCGCTCGATCAGGCGCATGCGGATGCGGTAGACGATGTCCTTGGACAGCCGCGCGAACAGCCGTGCCTGGATCACGTTGAAGACCAGTGCGCCGCCGCGTAAAAGCGCAGTCAGCGCCAGCATCAGGCCGATATAGCCAGCCGCGCTCTGCCAGGCCACGGGCAAGAACAGGTCCATCACCTTGAGCGCGGCGTCGCCATCCTGCAGCAACACCTCGTCCACCAGCAGCGGCAGCAGCAGCGGGATGGGCACGCTGCACAGAGTGGCGAACACCGCCACCAGGTTGGCCAGAATCAGGGCTTTTTTGTGGTGTAGGGCTAGCCGGCGAATTTCCGCCCAGCTCAGGTGATCAGGCATTGCTTGCACGCTCCAGCCAGCGTGCCAGAAGGGGCTGCAGCATATCCAGGGGCTGATAGCCGTTGGTCAGCAGGGCCAGTTGACCGTCGCGCTCGGCCAGCAGAGTGGGGAAACCGGCAATACCCAGGTCCTGCACCCAGCTCACATCCGCCGCGGTGGCATCACGCATGGCCTGGCTGTCGAACTGTTCGGCGAACACGATACGCGGAATCCCGGCGCGCTCGGCCAAATCGACCAGCACGCTGGCGCGGGTCACGTCGACCCCTTCGGTGTAAAACGCCCGTTGCACCAACTGGGTCAACCGCCAGACCAGATCCGGCGCCAGATGGCGCGCGGTCACCAGCGCGCGGCACGCCGGCTCGGTGTCGTACACCATGCCCTCAGGCAGCCCCTCGTTGAAGTTGAACAACTGCCCGGTGCTGGCATTCACCGCCTGCCAGTAGCCCAGATAGCGCACCCGCGCCGCGGCGTCGATGGCCACACCGTCTCGGCGCAGCCCGCCCGCCACCAGGTGCAGGCCAACGCCGGCGGCAGCAGCCTGCTCGGCAAGGGCTTCCAGCACCGGGGCAAAACCCCAGCACCAGGAACACATCGGGTCCATCACATAGAGCAGGCGTGCGCGCATGGTCAGGCCTCGCGGGGTTGGCGTGGGTTAAAGCCAAGGGGATGGGGCTGGTTACGGGCCTTGGCCAGTTCGATCTGTTTCTGCCGCTCGCGGGCACCGGCGCGGGTCTTCTCGGACAGCGAATCCCAGCAATGCGGGCAACTGACACCCGGGCTGTAGAACTCGGACTGGCGATCTTCCACCGACACCGGCGTGCGACAGGCGTGGCATTGATCGTAGTCGCCCTCGCTGAGGTCATGGCGCACAGTCACCCGGTTGTCGAAGACGAAGCAGTCACCCTGCCACTTGGTCTCCTGCTGCGGCACTTCCTCGAGGTACTTGAGAATACCGCCCTTGAGGTGAAAGACCTCCTCAAAGCCCGCGCCAAGCATGTAGCTGGAAGCCTTCTCGCAGCGAATACCGCCGGTGCAGAACATCGCGACCTTCTTGTGCTTGCTCGGGTCGAAGTGGGCCTGGATGTAATCGGGGAACTCGCGGAACGACTTGGTCTGCGGGTCGATGGCACCTTCAAAGGTACCGATGGCGACTTCGTAGTCGTTGCGGGTGTCGATCAGCAGCACCTCGGGGTCACTGATCAGCGCGTTCCAGTCCTTAGGCTCGACATAGGTGCCGACGCTCTGGTTGGGGTCGACGCCGGGTACGCCCAGGGTGACGATTTCCTTCTTCAGCTTAACCTTGGTGCGGTAGAACGGCTGCTCATCGCAGTAGGACTCTTTATGGTCGATATCGCCCAGGCGCGGGTCCAGACGGAACCAGGCCATCAGCGCATCTATACCGGCGCGGCTGCCAGAAACGGTGCCGTTGATGCCCTCTTCGGCCAGCAGCAGTGTACCTTTGATGCCGTTGGCCAGCATGGCCTCAAGCAATGGCTCACGCAGGGCATGGTAATCAGGCAGGGAGACGAACTTGTACAGCGCAGCGACGACGATGGTGTCGGTCATGGGACTTCCTCAGCAATCGCCCACGTAAAGGGCGGACTGGCAACAGGCCGCAGGGGCCACAAACGAAGGCGCCGGCATAAGCCGGCGCAGGTGCTTTTAAGGGGCCATAGTTTACGGTGCCTGGCGGCTCAGGTGTAGAGCCTTGCGGCGCGGCGATAGGGCGCACCGCGCTGGCTTCGCTCAACTGGCGCTGCCACCACGGCAGGTCGGCGAAGCCGGCGCGACACCCTGCTCGGCCCACTCGGCTGGCGTATAGGTGTGCAGGGCCAGGGCATGGATCTGTCCCATTAAATCTCCCAGGCTGGCGTAAGCCAACTGATGGCGCTTGACCGCATTGAGCCCGGCAAAGCGCTCGCTGACGATCACCGCCTTGTAGTGGGTTTCCAGCCCACGGCTGTGCATGTGGCTTTCATCGGCCACGCTCAGGTGCGCGGGTGTCAGGGCCTGGGACAAGGCGGCCTCTAGTTCGATCTGTTTGGACATGGGATCTCCTGTTAGGGCTTTTTCGGACCAAGCTCGCTGCTCATATCCGCCAACAGCTTGTTGACCTGAGGCACAGCGGCTTCCAGTTTGCCCTGGGTGATCTGCGCCGATTGCGCGGTCAGGGTCGGCATCTTCTCCATGACTTTCTTGCCCAATGGCGACTGGTAGAAGCTGATCAGCTCCTTGAGCTCCTGCTCGGTGAAGTTGCTGGTATACAGCTTGATCATGTCAGGCTTGAGCTTATCCCAGCCCACCGCGCGATCCAGCTCGGTGTTGGCCTTGGCCTGGTAGGTTTCCAGCACAGCCTGCTTATCTTTCCCGGCACCGGTTTCGGCAAAGCGTTGGGCGAACATCTGCTGCACCTGGGCGTATACCGGCACTGCCAGCTTGTCGGCGCGGGCCAGTTGCAGGAAGCGCTCGGCATCGGCCGCATGGCTGGCGGCATCGGCCAGCACCGGGGCGCTGGCACAGGTCAGCAGCACGGCAGCGAAGGCAGCGGAAAAACGCGTCATGGGGTACTCCTGGTAATGGGTCGAGTCCGTTGGACCCGAGGTGGCGCATTTTGTGCCCACCTTGGGCCACACTCAAGCAGGCCCTGGAAAAATACAAGGTGCCAGCATTGCCGTAAGGCCCGCAGAGTAGGCATGCTCCATCCTTGAGCAAACGAGCACTGCATCGACCACGGCCTTCGTATCGCGCACATGGATGTGTCTATGAACAGCTTCACCCATACCCTGCCCCAAGCCCTGCCGCTGTGCGGCACTGATGGTCGCCTCAACCCCGACGCCATCGGCTGGTCGCCACGCCCACGCACTGACTGCGCCCTACCCGGGCGTCCCGGACGCCGCAAGCGCTGGAACCACTGGTGCATCACCACCCCGGACTGGATGCTCACCGTCACCCAGGCCGACCTGGATTACCTGGGCTACGGCGCGCTGTACTTCCTTGACCTGTATACCGGCGAAAGCGCTTCGCACCATCACCTGTGCTGGTTTGGCCGCGGTGGGCGCCTGCCGGATCAGCCCTTTCAGAACCATGCCTTCAGCCATCCCAAGCTGCAATTGCAGGTCGGTGAGCACCTCGGTCGGGCGCGCCTGACAGCCGCTGCGGGCGTCACCAGCCCGCGCGCCCTGCAGGTCGCCCTGGACGTCCAGCGCCCAAGCCATCTCGACTCGGTCAACCTGGTTGCCCCGATGGCCAATGGCTGCTTCCACGCCACCTGCCGGCAGCTCGCCCTGCCAGTGACCGGCAGTATCCGCCTGGGCACTCGCGAGTACGCCTGCACGGCGAGCCAGAGCTTCGCTTCCATGGATTTCGGCCGCGGCATCCTGCCCCTGCACACACACTGGACCCGCGCCGCTTTCGCCGCCCCCGGGGGCATTGCCGGCAACTTTGGCGCGGGCTGGACCGAGCACAGCGGCCTTTCGGAAAACGCGCTGTGGTTCGGTGGCGAGCTGGAACACCTGCCACTGCAGGTACGTATCGAACAGGATTTGCACAACCCACTTGCGCCCTGGCGCCTGTCCACCGCCGACGAGCGCGTTGCTCTGGTCTTTACCCCGCTTCAACGCCACCACACGCGCCCGCGTTTCGGCCCGTTCTTCGCCGATACCCAGCAATGGTTCGGTCATTACGATGGGCTGTTGCGCAGCCCAGATGGCGAGCGGGTGCCGGTCACCAAGGCCGTAGGCTGGATCGGCTCGACCAACGCACGTTGGTAGGGTCTGTTGACGTTTCGTTCGCGGCAACG
>JAHJYA010000089.1 GCA_018826895.1 Gammaproteobacteria bacterium | reverse complement strand
GCGCAGCTGCTCGCGCTTGCGGCCGCCGCACCCTGGCTGCCCAGCCTGGCCTTTGCCGACCCCAGCCAGATGCTCCAACGCGCCATCCCAAGCTCCGGCGAAAAGCTGCCAGTGATCGGCCTGGGCACCTCGCGCACCTTCGAGGTCAGCCTGAATGACGCCAACCTGGAGCCGCTGGAGAAGGTGATGCGCACTTTTATCAACGGTGGCGCCCGGCTGATCGACACCGCGCCCAGTTATGGCAATGCCGAAACAGTGACCGGTGAGTTACTCCAGCGTACCGGGACGAAAAAACGCGCTTTTCTCGCCAGCAAGCTTTCCGCCACCGGCCGTGAACGCGGCCTGGCGCAGTTCGAGAACAGTCTCAAGGCCTTGCAAACCGACAAGCTCGACCTGGTGCAGGTGCACAACCTGCAAGACACCCAGACCCAGTTGGCGCTGCTGCGCGAGCTAAAGGCCGAGGGCCGGGTGCGCTATATCGGCATCACCCACTACCTCGACCACGCCCATGACGACCTGCTCGCCGTGCTTGCCAAGGAGCCAGTCGACTTCGTCCAGTTCAACTACTCGGTGGGCGAGCGCAACGCGGAAAAACGCCTGCTGCCCTACTGCGCCGACCACGGTATCGCCACCCTGATCAACCGCCCGTTCCAGCGTGCGCAGTTGCTTTCGCGGGTAAAGGGCAAACCGCTGCCGGACTGGGCCTCGACCGAGGCCGACTCGACCTCCTGGGCGCAACTCTTGCTCAAGTTCATCCTCGCCAACGAGGCGGTCACGGCGGTAATCCCGGCCACCTCCAACCCGCGCTATATGGCCGACAACCTCAAGGCCGGCATCGGCCGCCTGCCGGATGCGGCGCTGCGCGCAAAAATCATCGAGGCGTTCAGTTAGTGTCAGCCTGCGCATGACGCCCGCCCAGCGCCTGGTCCAGGCGATCAACGCGCGCCCGGCGGAACTGTCCGCCGCGCTGTGCGGCTTTGCCTTGTTTTTCTGCCTGTTCAGCGGCTACTTCATGCTGCGGCCGATCCGCGAAGCCATGGGTATCCAGGGCGGTGTGGAGAACTTGCAGTGGCTGTTCACCGCGACCTTCTTCGTCATGCTCGCGGCGGTTCCACTGTTCGCCTGGCTCAATTCCAAGGTGCCCCGCGCTCGCTATATCGACTGGGTCTACGGGGTATTCATCAGCCAGTTGCTGCTGTTCGCCGTGCTGTTCCAGCAAGACGCCGACGCCGTGTGGCTGGCGCGCACCTTCTACGTGTGGATTTCGGTCTACAACCTGTTTGTGGTCTCGGTGGCCTGGAGCCTGATGGCCGATGTCTTCGACAGCGAACAGGCCCGGCGCTTGTTCGCCTTTATCGCCGCTGGCGCCAGTTGCGGCGGCCTGGCGGGCCCGGCTGCTGGCGCGCTGCTGGTCGACGGGCTGGGCCAGGCCGGGCTGATTTTCAGCGCCGCGGGGCTGCTTGGTTTAGCCGTGCTGGCCAAGCAGCACCTGATGCACTGGCGCGAACGGGCCGGTGCCGGCCGCCCCGGTGCAGCACCCAGCGAGAGCCCTCGCCTGCCAGTGCTGGGCAACCCGTTCAGCGGGCTGAGCCGGGTGCTCGGCTCGCGCTACCTGCTGGGCATCAGCGCCTTCGTGATTCTTCTGGCCACCGCCAGTACCTTTCTCTACTTCGAGCAGGCACGTTTGGTGGAGCAGACCTTCAGCGACCGTAATGAGCAAATTCGCGTGTTCGGCCTGATCGACTTCGCCGTGCAGGCTATGGCCCTGCTGACCCAGCTGTTTATCACCGGCCGCGTGGCCCAGCGCTTTGGCCTGCGCGCCCTGCTGGCCGGAGTGCCGGTGCTGGTCTGCCTGGGCTTTATCGCCCTGGCCCTGGCGCCCACCTTCGCCATGCTCGCCGCCCTGATGATCGTGCGCCGGGTCGGCGAATACGCCTTCGTGCGCCCTGGCCGGGAAATGCTCTTCGCCCCGCTGGATGCCGAGAGCAAATACAAGGCGAAGAACTTTATCGACACCGTGGTCTACCGCGCCGGCGACGCGGTGAGCGCCTGGGCCAAAACCCTGCTCGACCTACTCGCCAACGGCGTACTGGCCGCCGCTCTTGCGGGAGCGGCTTGCGCCGCTTTGTGGGGTGCGCTGGGTTGGTATTTGGGCGGTCGCGCGGCATCACAGGCGGTAGAGGCGAAACCTTCCCCTTCGAGTGCAAAGCTCAATCATTAGGGGCTGTAGAGAAACCACCCGCTAGCCCGCCATCAACTGTTTACCAATCACCCCGCTGACCAGCCGACCGAAGCGCCGGCGGCCACGATGGAACCGTTTGCCATTGCTTACCACTCAGCGTGAACGATGCCATCTGGAAGGGGAAAAACCATGCGGCTCTCAGGCTTCTCACCGTCCAATCTATCAACCACCACCAACCGGGAAATGCCGCACGAGGCAGCCAAGCCCAACCCACAGGCTGGTGCAAAACAACCTCTGGCAGGCGGCAGCGTTATCTCGTGGCAGTCAACAAACCCCGCGCAAACGCAAAGACTTCAAGAGGCGCCTGGGTTCTCTGCGCAAAAGAAAGAGAACGCAGACGCTCAATCACGTCCGTTCGGTCTTGATTTCATACTGTCGTGGTTGACGAGCCCGAGTAGCGCGGGTGTCGATACCCTCGCTCAGCCCCCGGCGACAGCGGTTGAGGCCGGTAGGCAACAGGCTGGCGCGGACCCAAGCCAGATGCCATTCGAAGAAGTGGTGTCAGTCCTGGGGCGCAACGAGAACCTCCTCAAAAAGCCGCTCGACCGTGAAGGTCTGGAGAATCTTCGTGACAACCCGGAAACGCCAAGCGATGCGCGCAAGGCGCTGGATGCACTGCTGAAGAACCCCGACTACTTCGCAGCATTCGATAAAGCCAAAGAAGGTAAGTCCGACGGGAAGATCAGCTCGAAGGACGTGCAGAAACTACAGGAGCATCCGCAAATCAGGGCCTATGCCGATTTCAAAGCTGGCCAATACACGGATAACTACGTCCCCTCCGATGCTCCGCCAGGCTCGCCTGCACGCGCGATGACGGAAAACGATGCCATGCGCGAGCTGTTTCTATATTCGGAAAGCCTGCCGAAAAACATCAATATGGACACGCTGCAAGCCATTGCCGACGGCTCTCAGAAGATGGGCAAGTGCCCTCCACAGGTCGCTGCAGCCGCCAAGTACTTCACTGAGAACCCCGATAAGTGGCAAGCGTTCTCGGGCAAGGATGATCCTTCTGCGAAGATTTCCCGTGACCGTCTATGCGACCTCGCGGCCTTCAATGTCAAGCTTTCCCCGCAAGAGCACAGCGCTGTCGAGGCGCTCAAAAATAACCGAGACATCTTCTTCAAGGGTGGTGGGCTCAAGCCGGACAAGTTGGAGGCCATCGCCAACAACAAGGAATACAGCCAGGAAGTGCGTGACGCGGCAAACCTGCTTAGCCACCCCAACTCCATGTTGTTCTCGATGCTGGACAACGGCAAACATGGCGCAGGTGGCAACTTCTTCAACAAGGCCAACGACCGCAACATCAGCGAGGGGGATCTGGACGCCTTTATTCGCAAAGGCACCAACCAGGTGGCCGCACCCGCGCAGCCCTCTTCGCGACCGGTCGAGTCGGCTCGCAAGGACATGGCCGACGGCCAGGAAACCCAGCCTGATCAGAAAAAAGAGAAAGGCGGTGGTTTTAGCAAGTTCCTGGAGATCTTCAGCTACGTCGCTTCCGGCCTGATGATGCTGATCCCTGGCGCGGGTGTCGCTGGCGCCGCGATGGCGGCAGGACGAGCGGTGGGGACGGCTGTCGCCAAGGAAGCTGTAAAGCAGGGAACCAAAGAGGCGATTCAACAGAGCGCGAAAGAAGGGGCCAAGCAAGGCTTTAAGGAAGGCCTTAAAGATGGCGCTCAAGACTTCGGCAAGCAAACCGCACAGGACCTGGGCAAGTACGGGATCGACAAGCTTACTCAGAGTGATGAGCCGCAACCCGTTGGCAACCCCAATATAGAGGCGCCCCGAGTCTGGGCGCAAAGTTGATCGCCAAGGAGGCACTTAGGGTCTGCTGACAGCATGCGTAGCGTCGAAGACTGGCTCGGGTTGTCCGTCAGGGCAGCCTATCGACGCACCCCAACCCGACGCTGCAGGTCGATCACCGCGGCACGCGCCTGACGGCCCAGCTCCAGCAGATCCAGGCCGGGAATACGGTCGTCCTCGAGTACCTTGCGCCCGCCGACCAACAAGGCCTTGAGGGGGGCACGGCCAGCACAGGCGATGGGACCAATCGCGGGGTCGTGCAGCCCAAAATAGCGCGGGTCGTCCAGACGATAGAGGGCGATATCCGCCGCCTGGCCCAGCGCCAGGCTACCCACCGCATCCAGCCCAAGTACCTGCGCGCCGCCGCTCGTCCCCCAACGCAGCACGTCTTCAATGCTGGCCAGATGTGCCCCCCCTTCTTCCTCGCCACCGGCATAGCGCGGCAGGGCCCGCTCACCACCCTTGGCCCGCTGCATCAGCCAGGCCGCATGGGTTTCGCTGAGCATGTCACAGGCTTCATTGGAGGCCGCGCCGTCGACGCCTATGGATACCTGCATACCAGCGGCCTCCATGCGCACAATATCGGCAATGCCGCTACCCAGCCGGGCATTACTCTGCGGGCAGTAAGCAATGCCGCTGCCGGTGGTGCCCAGCAGTTGGATCTCTTCGGGCAAGAGTTTGACCAAATGGGCGAACCAGACATCGCGGCCCAGCCACTCGTGTTCGGCGCAGAAGGCCACCGGACTCATGCCATGGCGCGCCTGCACCTCATCCAGGTAGTCGACCGTTTCCGAGAGGTGGCTGTGCATACGAATGCCCAGGCTACGAGCGGCACGGGCGGTTTCGCGTAAGCCATCCGGGCTTACCGAATAGGGCGGGCTGGTCGGCGCCATGACTACCCGCCGCCGCGCATCGCCTGCCGGATCATGGTAGGTGGCGACCAGGCGCTGAATATCGGCCAGGTAGTTGTCGAGGGTTTCCGGGCGCAAGGCAGCGGGGGTTGCAGCCTCAATCGGCCGCACCTGGGTCGCCCCACCGCGACAGAGGACGAAGCGCAGGCCCAGAGCTTCGGCCTCTTCAAACAGAATCGCCGCGCCATCGAAGGGCATGCCCGGATAGTAGAGGTAGTGGTGGTCGGCCACCGTGGCGCAGCCGGAGCGTAATAGTTCGACCAGGCCAATGCGCGCGGCCAGGCGCAGGCTCTGCTCGTCGAATGCGCCGCGGTAGCGGTAAGGCACCGCGGCCAGCCAGGCCCCCAGGCTGTGGTCGAGCCCTTCAGGCACGCCCTTGAGCAGGGACTGGAACAGGTGATGATGGGTGTTGACCCAGGCTGGGTAGACCACGCAGTCGCGGGCGTCGATCTGCGCCTCGCCAACCCGGGGTTCAAGCACGCCGATAGCGGCGATGCGCCCGTCCGTCACGCGGATATCCGGGCCGGCCAGGCAGGCATCCGCTCCGCGCAAACCGGTCATGATGGCGCTGGCGTTACGTATCAACCAGCTGCTGGCTGGGCTCATGGTGTGGCTCCGAGGTAATCACAGTGTCGCCAGGAGGAAACTCAACAGATCAGCTCCTGCCACTGGCCATAAGGCGAATAGCGCGCTGAACGTTTGGCCGGTGAATCTGATGGTCTAGGCCCACTCCGGTTCCCGTAGGCCATCTACGATATTTACCGCTGCCTGCAAAAGAATACGGTAGCGTTACGGACAAGCGGCAACAAACCGCGAGCCAGAGCAGCCTGAGCACCTGGAGTGGTACTTCCCGACGGATTAACCACCCCATCAGCCCCATGATTGCGCTACCCCCGCGCGATGCGCACAAGCACGGGGCATAACAGAACCAATAGGTCATTACGTGCGCTTTTTCTCGGTTCTACGCTTGTCACCCGGCCAGCCGTGCGGTATCAGTGCAGTCGCTCCGCTCCCTGACCTGTTCGGAATTGCCCATGACCTTCGCCGTCCCCGCGCACAGCACCAACCCCGCCAACAAGCCCGCCGGGCGCATCCGCCAGAAGAACGAAGAAGCCATTCTCGCGGCCGCCGAAGAAGAGTTCGCCCGCCATGGCTTCAAGGGCACCAGCATGAACACCATCGCGCAGACCGTTGGGCTGCCGAAGGCCAACCTGCACTACTACTTCACCAACAAGCTGGGCCTGTATCTGGCGGTGCTAAGCAACATCCTTGATCTCTGGGACAGCACCTTCAACACCCTGACCGTCGACGACGACCCGGCCGAGGCCATGGCCAGCTACATTCGCGCGAAGATGGAGTTTTCCCGACGCTACCCCAAGGCGTCGCGGATTTTCGCCATGGAGGTGATCAGCGGCGGTGAGTGCCTGTCCGAATACTTCAACCAGGATTACCTGAGCTGGTTCCGCGGCCGCGCAGCCGTGTTCGAGGCCTGGATCGCCGCCGGCAAGATGGACCCGGTCGACCCGGTACACCTGATCTTCCTGCTCTGGAGCAGTACCCAGCACTACGCCGACTTCGCCTCCCAGGTCTGCCGAGTCACTGGCCGGCCGCGCCTGACCAAACAGGACATCGAACACGCTAGTAACAACCTGATCCACATCATCCTCAAAGGTTGTGGCCTCACCCCGCCGGCCTGAGGCCTGCGTCCTAGAGCGCAACTGTCATCGCGGCGTCATATAGCCTTTCTAGCATGCAGCCCCTAACCAGAAGGGAGCCGCCTGCATGAACGATAACCAACTGACTGACATGGAACGTCTGGTCCTTAGCCGCCGCCGCTTTATCGGTGCAGGGGCCCTGGCCGGAGCCGCGCTGTTTCTCGGCGGTGGCCTGCTGGGCCGTAGCGCACTGGCCAATGCCATCGCTGCCAGCCCGTTGATGGGCTTCACCAACCTGCCCGCCAGCACCGCCGACACCATCACCCTGCCGCCCGGTTACCAGTTCGACGTACTGATCAGCTGGGGCCAGCCGCTGCATGCCGATTCCACCGCCTACCGCGGCGACGGCAGCCACAACGCGGCAGAGCAGCTCGGCCAGTTTGGCGAAAACAACGACGGCATGAGCTTCTTCCCCTGGCCCGGCGAGCCGGACCGCGCACTGATGGCGATCAACAACGAATACTCCAACTACGGCTACCTGCTGGCCCACGGCCAACCGCCGCAGTCACTGGAAGACGTGCGCAAGGCCCAGGCCGCCGTCGGCGTGACGGTGATTGAAGTACGCCGCAACAATGGCGCCTGGCAGTTCGTCCAAGGCTCGCGCTACAACCGACGCATCCACGCCAACCTGCCGATCGCCGTCGGCGGTCCGGCACGCGGCCACGACCTATTGAAGACTGCTGCCGATCCGCTGGGCATCGAGGTACTCGGTACCTTCCAGAACTGCGCCAACGGTATGACGCCCTGGGGCACCTACCTGACCTGTGAGGAAAACTTCAGCGACTGCTTCGGCAGCAGCGACGCCAACCTTGCCTTGAGTGCCGACCAGAAACGCTACAGCGTGCAGCATGCCGGCGTAAGCGATAACCGCTGGCACCTGTACGACGAGCGCTTCGACATTTCCCGCCACCCCAATGAGCTGAACCGCCATGGATGGGTGACCGAGATCGACCCGTTCGACCCCAGCTCCACACCAATCAAGCGCACCGCCCTGGGCCGCTTCAAGCACGAAAACGCCGCCATCACGACCAGCCGTGACGGCCGCGTCGTGGTGTACATGGGCGATGACGAGCGCGGCGAATTCATCTACAAGTTCGTCAGCCGTGACCGCCTCAAGGCCAACGACACCGCCGCCAACCGCCACCTGCTCGACCACGGCACGCTGTACGTGGCCAAACTCGATGCCAGCGGCGATCAGCCACGTGGCCAGGGCCGCTGGGTCGAGCTGACCGCGGGCAAGAACGGCCTGACCGCCGCCAATGGCTTCAGCGACCAGGGCAATGTGCTGATCCGCACCCGCCAGGCCGCCAGCCATGTCGGCGCCACGCGCATGGACCGCCCCGAGTGGATCGCCGTCAGCCCGAAAGACGGCCAGGTCTATTGCACCCTGACCAACAACAGCAAGCGTGGCAGTGAAGGCCAGCCGGTCGATGCCGCCAACCCGCGCGAAAACAACCTCTACGGGCAGATCCTGCGCTGGCGCGAAAATGCTGATGATGCCGCCGCCCTGCAGTTCGACTGGGACCTTTACGTGGTCGCCGGTAACCCGGAAGTTCACCCCGGTAGCGCCAACGCCGGCTCGGCCAACGTCAACGCCGAGAATATGTTCAACAGCCCTGACGGCCTGGCCTTCGACGCAGACGGCCGACTGTGGATCCAGACCGACGGCAACTTCAGCAACAGCGGCGACTTCGCCGGCATGGGCAACAACCAGATGCTCTGCGCCGACCCGGTCAGCGGTGAGATCCGCCGTTTTATGGTCGGCCCACCCGGTTGCGAGGTCACTGGTGTGTCCTTCGCTCCGGACCAGCGCGCCATGTTTATCGGCATCCAGCATCCGGGCGAAGGCGGCGGTTCAAGCTTCCCCGACCACCAGGCCGGCATGCGTCCGCGCTCCTCGGTGGTGGTTATCCGCCGTGAAGATGGCGGCGTGATCGGCGCCTGACCCAGCGACCCCCGCTCGAAAAACGCCCGCCAGACTCTTACACTGGCGGGCGTTTTTCGTTGTGATCACTCAGCATGCCTTTTACCTTGCTCGGCCCTTGCGACTACCGCGAGGAGATTCGCAAAAGCCGCTTTCTCGCACTCGCCGCCCCGGTGAGCAGCGCCGAGCAGGCGATGGCGTTTTTAGCGGCGCACAGTGATACGAGCGCCAGCCACAACTGCTGGGCGTGGAAGGTCGGCCAGCAATACCGCTTCAGCGACGACGGCGAACCAGGCGGCACCGCTGGGCGGCCAATTCTCGCGGCCATCGAAGGCCAGGACATGGACCAGGTGGTGGTGCTGGTGATCCGCTGGTACGGCGGCATCCAGCTTGGCACCGGCGGCCTGGCCCGCGCCTACGGCGGCAGCGCCAGCAAATGCCTACAGGCGGCAGAACGTATCGAGCAGGTGGCCCAGCAGCACGTCAGCCTGCACTGCCCGTTCGCCGACCTGGCATTGGTCAAGGCGCGCCTGGGCGACTTCGCCTGTCAGTTGGATGCGGAAACCTTCGATGCCCACGGCGCCCTGCTCAACCTGAGCGTGCCCGAGGCGCAGCTCGACGCTTTGCAGCAGGCTCTGGCTGACCTCAGCCGTGGACGCCTGGTGCTGCAGCCGGGTATCGTCGCCGCCACATAACGCGGAGCCTCACCCATGCTGTTTCGTCCCACCTCGCTGGCGCTACTCGCGGCTTTGCTGCTGTGCCCCCCCGCCTATGCCCATGTCGAGGTCGCAGCCGAGGGCACGCTGCTGGCGGTAAAGATTGCCGAAGACATTGCCAGCGGTGATTACGAGCGCCTACTCAAGGGCCTGCGCGCCCACCCAGGTACCTTCACCCGCAAGGTGGCGCTGCTCGACAACCTGGGTGGCCACGCGGCCGAAGCCATGCGCATGGGCCGCCTGCTGCGCGAAACCGGCTTTGAGGTGTTGGTGCCCAGCGACGGGGTGTGCCAGGGCAGCTGCATTTACCTGCTGGCCGCCGGCACCCGCCGCACCATCAAGGGCGCAGTGGGCCTGCACCGCCCCTACTTCGCCCATGGCGACAGCGTGCACGGCAATGCCGGCGACCGGGCGAACCCGGCCGCCTACTTCAAGGCAATGGGCGTGGATGCGCGCCTGGCGGCGGACATGCAAGCCACCGAGCCACGGCGCATGAAACTGCTCAGCGCCAAGGACCTGGCAGGCTATCGGCTGAACTAGGGTCTGTTGACGTTTCGTCGCGAGCCGCGTTGCTGCGAACGAAACGTCAACAGAGCCTAGGCCTCGCCCGCATTGCGCGGGCGAGTGCTGGATCTTTAGAACAGACCCATGGCCCAAGCAGCGCCGAACAGCACCAGCGAGAAGCCCCACATCCACCACAGCGAGTAGCGAATGTGCCGGCCCAGGTCGAGCCCAGCCAGGCCCAAGGCCAGCCAGAGTGCTGGCGAGAACGGGCTGATAAAGGTGCCGATGATATTGCCGATGGTCAGCGCATAGACTACCGAAGCGGCGTCGACGCCCTGGTTGCCGACCACTTCCAGGGTTACCGGGAGCAGGCCGAAGTAATAGGCGTCGGTGCTCAGCATCAACTCCATCGGCAGGCCGAAGAGGCCGAGCACGATATGCAACTGGCCCACCAGCGGCGCCGGCAACACTTGCACCAGGTCCTGGGCGATGGAGGTGAGCATGCCGGTACCGGTCAGAATGCCGAGCATCGAACCGGCCGCCAGAATGATCATGCCCATGCTCAGCGCTGCCGGTGAATGCGCGGCGATGCGTTGCATCTGCGCCTTGCCGCCCGGGTAGTTGAGCAACAGCGCCGCAGACAGACCGATCATAAAGATGTAGCCGGCCGGCAGAATCCCGGTGAACAGCGACACCAGCACCAGCAGGAACAAACCGGCGTTGAGCCACAGTCGCTGCGGACGCTCCAGGGCGCGCTCCTCGTCGCTGACTTCACCCAAGGCATTGCTGGTTTCCACCAGCACCTCGTTATCGGCCAGGCCCGTGCCGGAGGCGATGCGCCGCTGCTCACGCCAGCCAAGCAGGGCGGCCAGGGCGATCAACAGCACCACACCCACCGCCTGCACGGCGATCAGCGGGCGCCACAGCTCGGTCACGTCGATGCCCGTAACAGCTGCCGCACGGCCCAGCGGGCCGGCCCAAGGCAGCATATTGAAGATGCCGGCGCCCAGGGCCAGCAACAGCAGCATCAGGTAGGGGCTCATGCGCAGCTGCTTGTACAACGGCAGCAACGCCGGAATGGTCAGCAGAAAGGTGGTCGCACCCGCGCCGTCGAGGTGGGCGAGCATGCCGATCACCGCCGTGGCCACGGTTACCGCGATCACATTGCCGCGCGTGAGGCGGACCATGCCGTTGATCAACGGCCGAAACAGGCCGGTGTCTTGCAGCACGCCGAAGAAGGTGATGGCGAAGACGAACATGGTGGCGATCGCCATGACGCGGCCAATGCCATCGGTGAAGAATCCGGAAATCGCCTCCGGGCCAAAGCCGGCGGCTAGCGCCCCGAGCAGCGGCACGATGATCAGGGGCAGAACAGGCGACATGCGCCCAATGAGCAACAGCACTACCAGGCTACAAATGGTCAACAGACCGATCAGGGTCAACAAACCGCGTTCTCCTCTTTGTTTTTGTGGAGCGTTTTTTGTGGCGATGCATGGCGGGCTATGGGTGCCCTGAGCGAATTTAGTCGCGAAGGTCTCGCGAATGCCGCGAATAAATTCGCCCTCAACGGACGCCTCAGCTCACCCAGGCATCGCCTTCTTTACGGGGTGTGCAGGTGCACAACCGCAGGGAGGCTAAAGGCCGAACCTTTCACCAGCCTTTACCCGAGGCGTATTGGCGGGACCGTTTGTCAGGGGATGTGTCATCGCTGCGACCCAGTTTGGCGCCTGGCAGGCCCAGCCGCGCACCACAAAAGGGCATCATAAGCCCGCGTGATCCGCCCACCGCTGCGGCCTGGCGCGCCTGCTGGTTTTTCTGACCCACTGGCCAGGTTTTTGCTTTAACCAGCGCAGTTTGCCATTCCCGAGCCCTGCCCATGCCCACCCCAACTTCACCGCCGCGCCTGCAGCTCACGGCCATCAGCAAACAATACCCTGGCTGCCTGGCCAACGACCGTATCGACCTGAGCATTGCCGCGGGGGAGATCCGCGCCTTACTCGGCGAGAACGGCGCCGGCAAAAGCACCCTGATGAAGATCATCTACGGCGTCACCCAGCCCAGCAGCGGCGAGCTGCGCTGGCACGGTGAGGTCATGAAGATGCGCGACCCGGCGATGGCCCGTGGCCTGGGCATCGGCATGGTGTTCCAGCATTTTTCGCTGTTCGAGACCCTGACAGTGGCCGAGAACATCGCCCTGGCCATGGGCGCGGATGCCGGTACGCCAAAGCAGCTGGAGCCGCAGATCCGCGAGGTCTCGCAGCGCTACGGCATGGCCCTGGAGCCGAGCCGCCTGGTGCACAGCCTGTCCATTGGCGAGCGCCAGCGGGTAGAAATCGTGCGTTGCCTGATGCAGGACATCAAACTCTTGATCCTCGATGAGCCGACCTCGGTACTCACCCCGCAGGAGGCCGACGAGCTGTTCGTCACCCTGCGCCGCCTGGCCGCCGAGGGCTGCAGCATTCTGTTTATCAGCCACAAACTCGGCGAAGTGCGCGCGCTCTGCCAGAGCGCCACGGTGCTGCGCGGCGGCCGCGTGTCCGGCCACTGCGTACCGGCCGAATGCTCGGACCTGGAGCTGGCGCGGCTGATGGTCGGCGACGCCGAAGGCCTGGAGAGCAGCTACCCGAAAGTCAGCGGCGGCCTGCCGCGCCTGCGCGTCGATGACCTCAGCTGGCACAACCCCGACCCGTTCGGCTGCTCGCTGAGCCAGATCCGGCTGGAGGTGCGCAGCGGCGAGATCGTCGGCATCGCCGGGGTCGCCGGCAATGGCCAGGACGAATTGCTCGCCCTGCTCAGCGGCGAAACCCGCCTGGCGCGCGGCGAGCAAGCGCGCGTCAGCCTGGACGGCGCGCCCATCGCCCACCTCTACCCCGACGCGCGACGCACGCTGGGCCTGGCCTTTGTCCCCGCCGAGCGCCTCGGCCATGGCGCGGTGCCGGACCTGTCGCTGAGCGACAACGCCCTGCTCACCGCCTTTCAACAAGGTTTGGTCAGCCGTGGCCTGGTGCAGCGCGGCAAGGTGCGCGAACTGGCCGATGAGATCATCCGCCGCTTTGCGGTGAAAACCCCGAACGCCAATGCGGCGGCGCGCAGCCTGTCGGGTGGCAACCTGCAGAAATTCATCCTCGGCCGCGAGATTCTGCAGAACCCGAAACTGCTGGTGGCCGCACACCCGACCTGGGGCGTGGACGTGGGCGCGGCGGCGGCGATTCACCGCGCGCTGATCGCCCTGCGCGATGCCGGCGCGGCGATTCTGGTGATCTCCGAAGACCTCGACGAGCTGTTCCAGATCAGCGACCGCATCGGCGCGCTGTGCAGCGGCAAACTCTCGCCCTTAGCCGCCACCGCGCACACCGAAGCGGTGGAAGTCGGCCGCTGGATGGCCGGCGAATTCGCCCCGGTCGCCCCCTCGCATTCACCCGCCGCAGCGCCCGCTGCCGCGCCGCTCTGACGGAGTCGTCATGCTGTTATCCCTGGAACCGCGCGGTGAACAATCGCGCCCCATGCTCTGGCTGTCGCCGCTGCTCGCCGCCGTGCTGACGCTGCTCAGCGGCTCGCTGCTGTTCGCCCTGCTCGGTCACGACCCGCTGGAAACCCTGCACACCCTGTTGATCGCACCGCTGGCCGATTGGTATGGCGTCTCGGAACTGCTGGTCAAGGCGCTGCCGATTCTGCTCTGCGCCCTGGGCCTGGCGGTGGCCTACCAGGCACGCATCTGGAACATCGGCGCCGAAGGCCAGTTGCTGCTCGGCGCTCTGGCCGGCAGCGCCATGGCCCTGCAACTGCTCGACATGGACAGCCGCTGGGCGCTGGTCTGGGTGGTGCTCGCCGGCACCGCAGCGGGCGCGGCCTGGGCCGGCATCACCGCCTGGCTGCGCACCCAGTTCAACGCCAACGAAATCCTCACCAGCATAATGCTCAACTACATCGCGCTGAACCTGCTGCTGTTCTTCGTGCATGGCCCGCTGAAAGACCCGGCCGGGTTCAACTTCCCCGAGTCGGCGATGTTCGGCGATGCCAGCCGCCTGCCGCTGGTCAGCGAGGACGGCCGCCTGCACGGCGGTCTGTACCTGGCGCTGCTGGCGCTGGTGGCGGTGTGGGTACTGCTGCAGAAGAGCTTTCTCGGTTTTCAGATCAAGGTGCTCGGCCTCGACCGCCGCGCCGCCGGCTTTGTCGGCTTTCGCGAAAAACGCCTGGTGTGGTTCGCCCTGCTGGTCAGCGGCGCCCTCGCGGGCATGGCCGGCGTCGGTGAAGTGGCCGGGCCGATTGGCCAGTTGGTGCCCCAGGTATCGCCGGGCTATGGCTACGCGGCGATCACCGTGGCCTTTCTCGGGCGCCTCAACCCGCTCGGCATCGTCGCCGCCAGCCTGCTGATGGCGCTGCTCTACCTGGGCGGTGAGAACGCGCAGATGACCATGAACCTGCCCCAGGCGATCACCCAACTTTTTCAGGGAATGATGCTGTTCTTCCTGCTCGCCTGCGATGTGTTGATTCTGTATCGGCCACGCTTCGCGTGGCGCTTCAAGCCGCAAGCCGCAAGCCTCAAGAAGGAAGCCGCAACATGACCTTTCCCCATTCTTTTTTCACCTGCTGCCTGCAGCCTGAGGCTTGACGCTCATGGATCTCGACCTGTTAAGCAACATTCTCTACGCCATGGTCCGCACCGGTACGCCGTTGCTGCTGGTGGCCCTCGGTGAGCTGATCTGCGAGAAGAGCGGCGTGCTCAACCTCGGCCAGGAAGGCATGATGCTGTTCGGCGCGGTGATCGGTTTTATCGTTGCCCTGAGCACCGGCAACCTGTGGCTCGGCGTGCTGTTGGCAATGGCCGCCGGCATGCTCCTGTCGATGCTGTTCGCCGCCGTGGCTCTGGGCTTTAACGCCAACCAGGTGGCCACCGGCCTGGCCCTGACCATCTTCGGTGTGGGCCTGTCGACCTTCGTCGGCGCCGCCTGGGTCGGCAAACCGCTGTCGGGCTTCGAGCCCATCGCCATCCCGCTGCTGTCGGAGATCCCGCTGATCGGGCGCATGCTGTTCGCCCAGGACGTGCTGATCTACCTGTCCTTCGCCCTGTTCGCGCTGGTGGCCTGGGTGCTGCTGAAAAGCCGCATCGGCCTGATCATCCAGGCCGTCGGCGAAAGCCCCGATGCCGCCAGTGCCATGGGCCTGCCGGTGCTGCGCGTGCGCACACTGGCCGTGTTGTTCGGCGGCGCCATGGCCGGCTTGGCCGGCGGTTACCTGTCGCTGGCTTACACCCCTATGTGGGCGGAAAACATGACCGCCGGCCGCGGCTGGATCGCCCTGGCGCTGGTGGTGTTTGCCAGTTGGCGCGTCTTCCGCGTGCTGCTCGGCGCCTACCTGTTCGGCCTGGCCAGCATCCTCCACCTGGTCGCCCAGGGCATCGGCCTGTCGATCCCGTCCAACCTGCTGGCGATGCTGCCCTACGTGGCGACCATCGTGGTGTTGGTGCTGCTCTCGCGGGATGCGATCAAGACCCGCCTGTATGCGCCGGTTTCGCTGGGCCAGCCTTGGCAGCCGGGGCATTAAGGCACAATAGTCGCAGCTAAAGCCCCTCCCACAAGAGCAACTCCAATCTGTGGGAGGGGCTTCAGCCGCGATATGCTTCTTGCCGCTGACTCAAGAGTCAGTTAATTTTCTCGCCACGCCGTCCCGGCGCACCTGGATCAGCAGACAGGGCTAACACTGAGCTGGCTTACCTGACATCAATCTCAGAGGAGCCTGTTCGTGGCAGCTACCCGAATCTGGATCAAGAACCCCCTTGCTGTTTTTACCGCCAATGACCAGAACGCCGCTGGCGGTCTGGTGATCGAAAACGGCGTGATCGCCGAATTGCTCGGTACTGGTCAGCAGCCTTCACAGCCCTGCGAGCAAACCTTCGATGCCCGCGAGCATGTGCTGCTGCCGGGCCTGATCAACACCCACCATCACTTCTACCAGACCCTCACCCGTGCCTGGGCGCCAGTGGTCAACCAGCCTTTGTTCCCCTGGCTGAAGACCCTGTACCCGGTGTGGGCGCGCCTCACCCCGGAGAAGCTGGCCCTGGCCAGCAAGGTGGCGCTGGCCGAGCTGTTGCTCTCCGGCTGCAGCACGGCGGCCGACCACCACTACCTGTTCCCCGACGGTCTGGAGCAGGCCATCGACGTGCAGGTTGAGGTGGTGCGTGAGCTGGGCATGCGCGCCATGCTGACCCGTGGTTCGATGAGCCTGGGCGAGGCTGACGGCGGCCTGCCGCCCCAGCAAACGGTGCAGACCGGCGAGGCGATTCTGGCCGACAGCCAGCGCCTGGTCGCGCAGTACCATCAGCGCGGCACCGGTGCGCAGATCCAGATTGCCCTGGCGCCCTGCTCGCCCTTCTCGGTAACGCCCGCGATCATGCGCCAGAGTGCAGAACTGGCAGAGCAACTGGACGTGCGCCTGCACACCCACCTGGCGGAAACCCTGGACGAGGAAGACTTCTGCCTGCAGCGCTTCGGCCTGCGCACCGTGGACTATCTGGACAGCGTCGGCTGGCTCGGCCCGCGCACTTGGCTGGCCCATGGCATCCACTTCAACCCGGACGAGATCGCCCGCCTCGGCGCCGCTGGCACCGGCATCTGCCATTGTCCCAGCTCGAATATGCGCCTGGCGTCGGGCATCTGCCCCAGTGTCGACCTGGAAGCAGCAGGCGCGCCGCTGGGCCTGGGAGTCGACGGCTCGGCCTCCAACGATGCCTCGAACATGCTCCTCGAAGCGCGCCAGGCGCTGTATATCCAGCGCCTGCGCTACGGCGCCGAGCAGATCACGCCGCAGCGCGTGCTGGGCTGGGCCACCCGTGGCTCGGCGCATCTGCTCGGACGCAGCGATATTGGCGAACTGGCAGTGGGCAAGCAGGCCGACCTGGCCTTTTTCAAACTCGATGAGCTGCGTTTTTCCGGCAGCCACGACCCCATCTCTGCCCTGCTGCTGTGCGGCGCCGACCGCGCCGATCGGATGATGATCGGCGGCACCTGGCGGGTGATCGACGGCCAGATCGAGGGCCTGGACGTAGCCCAGTTGATCGCCGACCACCGCCAGGCGGCGCACGCACTGGTCAATGGCTGAACACCCGCCGGCAGCCTGGGTTGAGCACAGCGATATCCGTGGCCGCACCATGAAGCAGCACAAGACATCGACTGCGCACCAAGGCCGCTCGTACCCGGCAGCACCACTGCCTGCAAACCGCGCGCCCAGGCTTATCTGTCTTGTTGGTCAGCTTTTTGCAATCAAGGGATCAGCCAACCAACAGCTATCCCAAACACAAGACTGGAGTTCCACCGACCATGTTCGAGAAGAGCAAAAAACCGCTGCTGCGCGCCCTTGTCGCCGCCCTGGGTTTCAGCGCCACCCTGAGCGCTTCCGCCGCCGATCCGCTGAAGGTCGGCTTCGTCTACATCGGCCCGATTGGCGACCACGGCTGGACCTACCAGCATGAGCAGGGGCGTCAGGCGGTGATCAAGGAGCTGGGCGACAAGGTCGAGACCAGCTACGTGGAAAACGTGCCTGAAGGCGCAGATGCCGAGCGCGTGATTCGCAACATGGCCAAGGGCGGTTATGACCTGATTTTCACCACCTCCTTCGGCTACATGAACCCGACGCTGAAAGTCGCCAAGCAATTCCCCAAAGTCACCTTCGAGCACGCCACTGGCTACAAGCAGGACAAGAACCTCGGCACCTACCTGTCGCGCTCCTATGAAGGCCGTTACGTCGGCGGCTTCCTCGCCGCGAAGATGACCAAGACCAAGAAAATCGGCTACGTCGCCTCCTTCCCGATCCCGGAAGTGATCCGCGACATCAACGCCATCCAGCTGGCGCTGGACAAGTACAACCCCGGCACCGAAATCAAGGTGGTATGGGTCAACTCCTGGTTCGATCCGGGCAAGGAATCCGATGCGGCCAACGCGCTGATCGACCAGGGCGTGGACGTGGTGTTCCAGCACACCGACAGCCCGGCGCCGATCCAGACCGCCGAACGTCGTGGCGTTTACTCCGTGGGCTATGCCTCGGACATGGCGCACTTCGGGCCGAAGGCCGTACTCACCTCGATCATCAACGACTGGGGCCCGCACTACGTCAAATCCACCCAGGCGGTGATTGACGGCACCTGGAAATCCGAAGACTTCTGGGGTGGCCTGACAGAAGACACCATCAAGCTGCCGATCAGCGACCTGGTACCGGCTGAGGTCAAAGCCGAAGCCGAGCAGATCATCGCCGACATCAAAAGCGGCGCCTTCCACCCGTTCACCGGTCCGATCAAGGACCAGAGCGGCGTCGAGAAGATCCCGGCTGGCGTCGCAGCGACCAACGCCGAATTGGCCTCGATGAACTACTACGTGGAAAACGTAAAGGCTGAACTGCCGAAGTAAGCGGCTGGCTAGCTTGTGTAGGAGGGGCTTTAGCCGCGAGCTGTTTAATTGTTGCAGCTAAAACGGGTCGCCGTCCGGCCCCTCCCACAATGACCGATGCCGTCCCTGCTGGCCCTCAGCAGAACCGCATCAAAAGGACGGTGCCTTAACCGGCATCGTCCTTTTTCGCTGCCCTGGGTACGAGAAGACTCGCAGCATGCCCCCACCCGGAGCCCCTATGAATACCCTACCGATTATCGACATCGCCCCGCTCTACAGCGACAACCAAGACGCCTGGCCGGCCGTGGCCGAGCAAATTGACCGCGCCTGCTGCGAGTGGGGCTTTTTCTATATCACCGGCCACCCGATCAGCCCGGTGCGGATTGCCGAGCTGCTCAACGCCGCCAAGACCTTCTTCGCCCTGCCGGCTGCCGAAAAGCTCAAGATCGATATCACCCAGACCACTCATCATCGGGGTTACGGCGCGATTGCCACCGAGCAGCTCGACCCGAACAAACCGAGCGACCTCAAGGAAACCTTCGACATGGGTTTCCACATGGCCCTGGAGCATCCTGAGGTGCTGGCCGGCAAGCCATTGCGCGGGCCCAACCGCCACCCTGATATAGCTGGCTGGACCGAACTGATGGAACAGCATTACGGTGATATGCAGGCGCTAGCCAAGACCCTGCTGCGCGCCATGGCCCTGGCGCTGAAGATCGACCGCGATTTTTTCGATACGCGCTTCCATGAGCCGATCAGCGTGCTGCGCATGATCCACTACCCGCCGCGCCATACCGCCACCAGCGCCGAGCAACAAGGCGCCGGCGCACACACCGACTACGGCTGTGTCACCCTGCTCTACCAGGACGACGCCGGCGGCTTGCAAGTGCGTGCCCGCGACGGCGAGTGGATAGACGCGCCGCCAATTGCCGGCAGCTTCGTGGTCAATATCGGCGACATGCTCGCACGCTGGAGCAACGACCGTTACACCTCGACTCCGCACCGGGTGATCAGCCCGTTGGGGGTGGATCGCTACTCCATGCCGTTCTTCGCCGAACCGCACCCGGATACCCTGATCGACTGCCTGCCGAACTGCTCCAGCGCCGACAACCCGCCCAAGTTCAGCCCGGTAACCAGCGCCGCCTATCTGCTGTCGCGCTTTGCTGATACCTATGCTTATCGGCGGGAGGAGCAGGCTCAGGTTTAGCTGGGGTCTGGTGGGAGGGGCTTTAGCCGCGACAGCTTTTGCATTGTAGTCAGTCGCGGCTAAAGCGGATCGCCGCCCGGCCCCTCCCACCCCCCCTCCGACCTCGCGAGTTCCGTACCGATTCGGCGAAACCCTGCCCTAACGGTTAGACTTTCGCGCAACCACGCCTGATAACGAGATCCGACCATGTACGACTGGCTCAACGCCCTGCCCAAGGCCGAACTGCACCTGCACATTGAGGGGTCGCTGGAACCCGAGCTGCTGTTTGCCCTGGCCGAGCGCAACAAGATCGCCCTGCCCTGGAACGACGTTGAAGCGCTGCGCAGCGCTTACGCGTTCAACAACCTGCAGGAGTTTCTCGACCTGTATTACGCCGGAGCCGACGTGCTGCGCACCGAACAGGATTTCTACGACCTGACCTGGGCCTACCTACAAAAGTGCAAAGCGCAGAACGTTATCCACACCGAGCCGTTCTTCGACCCGCAGACGCACACCGACCGCGGTATTCCCTTTGAAGTGGTGCTGCGCGGCATCAAGCAGGCGCTGGTCGATGGCGGAAAACAACTGGGCATCAGCCACGGCTTGATCCTGAGTTTTCTGCGCCATCTGTCCGAAGAAGAAGCCTTCAAAACCCTTGAGCAAGCCAAGCCGTTTCGCGATGCGTTTATCGCCGTCGGCCTGGACAGCTCGGAGATGGGCCACCCGCCGAGCAAGTTCCAGCGGGTGTTCGACAAAGCGCGCAGTGAGGGCTATCTGACCGTCGCCCACGCCGGCGAGGAAGGCCCGCCCGAATACATCTGGGAAGCGCTGGACCTGCTGAAGATCGAGCGTATCGACCACGGCGTACGCGCCATCGAAGACGAGCGGCTGATGCAACGGATTATCGACGAGCAGATCCCGCTGACCGTCTGTCCGCTATCGAACACCAAGCTTTGCGTGTTCGACGACATGCGCCAGCACAACATCCTGCAAATGCTCGAACGCGGCGTGAAGGTGACGGTGAACTCCGACGACCCGGCCTACTTCGGCGGCTACGTCACGGAAAACTTCGCCGCCCTGCACGACAGCCTGGGCATGACCCAGGAGCAGGCACAACGCCTGGCGCAGAACAGCCTGGATGCACGCTTGGTCTGAAAGACGGCGATCAGACGCATGGCATGCCGCGAATGCCGGTAAAAAACTGGCATGATTTGCCGCCGCGGCATGTACAGGCAGGAGAGATGGCACGATGATAGCAATGAAACGATCAGGCTTCGCTTATCGCCAACATTGCATTGTTGAGGTTGCATTATGATGAGGCCCCTGCGCTGCGCATGGCTCGCATTACTCCTTGGCCTGTCACTGCCGGCAATCGCCACGGAGAAGCTGCGCATCGTCACCGAAGAGCTGCCGCCCTTCAACATGACCCTCGATGGCAAGCTCACCGGGCTCTGCACCGAGATCGTCCAGGCCGTTCTGGATGACGTCGGCGAAACGGCCCAGATCCAGTCCATGCCCTGGGCGCGGGCCTACGATATCGCCATGAATAGCGAGAACGTGCTGATCTATTGCATGGCCCGCACGGCGGCGCGTGAGCAGCAGTTCAAATGGGTCGGCACCATCGCCCAGACCGACTGGTACCTGTTCTCCCTCGATCCGAACCTGCGTCTGAACAGCCTGGACAATGCGCGCAGCCACCAGATCGCCACGGTCAAGGACGATGCCGGCGAACAATACTTGACCGCCCAAGGCTTCGCCGTGGGACGCAACCTGCAGTCGAGCAACAAGTACGAGCACAATTACGAAAAGCTGGTGCTGGGCCGGGTCGACCTGTGGATCGCCAATGAGATGAACGCCCTGTACCTGGTCCGCCATGCAGGCCAGGACCCGACTCAGGTGCTGCATCGCGCCTTAGCGCTGCCCGACCTGGGAACCCACGGTCTGGGCATGGCCTTCAGCCTGAAGACGCCCGACGCGACCGTCGAACGCTTTCGCGCGGGCCTGCAACGCCTGCGCGACAGCGGCCGCTACGAAGCCATCACGCGCACGTGGCGATAGGATCCCTGCCAATGCCCGAGACACCTCACGACAGCCCTGAAACACCACCAGTGACGCCGCACGTGGGCCAGTCACTGGGCCGTCGCCTGGTGCTGACAACGCTGGTCTTTTGCGTGCTGTTCATTCTGCTTAGCGCCACGGTACGCACGTTCTCGGCCTGGAATAGCAACCAGGAGGACATGACCAACCAACTGCAACTGATCGATCAGGTGTTTCGTGGCACGCTTTCCAAGGCGATCTGGGAAATGGACCGCGATGCGTTGCACACCCAGCTCGATAGCGTTTCCCAGGTGGCCATTGTCGGCCTGGTCGAGCTGCATATTCTTAAGCCTGGGCGCGCCCCCGAAGTCTTTCAGCGGGCCCGCCCTGACATCCCGACAAGCTCGGGCAAAGCACCCACTCTGCAACGCGTGTTGACGTACACCCCCTACCCGGGCGGAGAAGAGACAGTCGGCGAGCTACGCTTGGTCGGCAACGAAAGCCTGCTCTGGCGGCAACTGATCAGCGACGTCACCAGCATTGTCTTCACCCAGGTGCTGCAGTCATTGCTGCTGGCTGGGCTGATCATGTGGACGTTCAATCGCTCGGTCACGGTGCACGTGCGGCATATCGCCAACCACCTGAGCCAGCTGTCGCCGCTCAACCTGCATCGCGCACTGCAATTGCAACGCAGCGGGCGTCATCAGGACGAACTGAGCCTGCTGGAAAGGGGCGTCAACGGCCTGCAGGATAAGTTGTCCGGTTATCTTGAACGTCAGCACATGGCCGAACAGAACCTGGCCGCCCACCGCGATCGCCTGGCCGAACTGGTGGAAGAACGCACCACGGAACTGCGCGCGGCCAACGAGTTGTTGCGCGAACTGAACCGGCGCGATCCCTTGACCGGCATCGCCAACCGCCGGCACTTCGACGAGGTCAAGGACATCGAGCTGCGCCGCGCCCAGCGCCGGGATCAACCGCTTTCGGTACTGATGTGCGATGTCGATCATTTCAAGCTCTACAACGACAACTACGGCCACAGTGCAGGCGACCAGTGTCTGCAACAGATCGCCCAATTGCTGACCCAGGTGTTCTGCCGGGCCGGCGAACTGGTCGCCCGACTCGGCGGCGAGGAGTTTGCTGTGCTGCTCCCTGGGCTCGATGCCGAGCAAGCGCAGCACTCCACCCAGCGCCTACACCGCCTGCTGGAACAGCATCCGATTGCCCACGCCTATTCCCCCGTAGCGCCCTACGTGACGCTGAGTATTGGCGTCGCCCAACTGGGCGCTGCACCCGATGATTTCGAGGCTTTGCTGCAACGTGCAGACGCGGCGCTGTATCGCGCCAAGCATCAGGGCCGAAACCGTACGATCCACACCTGATTGACGAGGCTCATCATGACGTTTGCCCACCGTGGTGCCTGGCTAACAGCCGTGCTTCTGATGTTCTGTGGCGCAGTGCGTGCCGAGACGATCCAGGCAGTCACCGAGGACAGCCTGCATGCCTTCCTGGACGGCGATAAGGTTTCCGGCCCGGCCACTGCGGTGGTTGAAAGCACACTCAAGACTGCAGGTCTGGATTACCACCTGGCGCTCTACCCCTGGGCACGCGCCTATGACATGGCCTTGCAACAGCCCAATGTGCTCATCTACCTGATCCTGCGCACGCCGGAGCGCGAGTCCCTGTTCAAGTGGGTGGGAGAAGTGAAGCGTTATGAGCCTTACCTGTACAAACTCAAGCAGCGCCAGGACATCCAGATCAACAGCCTGGAAGACGCCAAGCGCTACCCAATCGGCGTGGTCCGCGACGACGTACGCCATGCGTACTTCAAGGCCCAGGGCTTCAGCAAACTCTTCGTCGCGTCGCAGAATCGCGACACCATGAAGCAGCTGCTCAATGGCCAGATCGACTTGTTGCCATTGATTGAAGGGGATGCCATGCGCCTGAGCAAGGAAGCCGGCGGCGACTTCGCCAGCCTGGAGCAGGTCATGCCCCTTGCCGACCTGACCACCGGCCTTTATCTGGCCTACAGCAATAGCACCGACGACGCCATCGTCGAGCGGACCCGCAACGCCTTCGAGCAGTTGCGCAGTGCGGGCGAGGTGGCACGACTGATGGAAAACAACCCATGATGCAGATGCGCGCCCCTCAGTCGCCTAGTTTGCGCCGCTTGCCGGTGACCATCGACAGCGGCAGGTTTTCCTTCAGCCGGTAGCTTTCAAACAGCGCAGCGGCGATATGCAAACCCACCAGCGCCATCAGCGCGTTAGCGCAGAACTCATGGATTTCCAGCGGCAAATCAGCGCCCCAGAAGTAATCGACCTCCTCCATCAGAAAGCCGGTCACACCCAGGCCGAGCATCAACAGCATCATGCCGAGCATCACCAGAGCACCGAGTGGGGAGTGCCCCAAACGGTGGTAATCACGCCCGGCAGTCAATGCTCGCAGGTGCTCGGCAAGGCGCGCGCGGGTCGGCCAGAAGTCCGCCCAGCGCGCGGCCGGCGTGCCGATAAAACCCCACACCAGGCGGATCGCCAACCAGGCCACGGCGTAGTAACCGAACCAGCGATGCCAGTTCTCGCCCTCTTCGGTGAAGAAGTAATTGGCCAGGAAAGCGCCCGCCAACGACCAGTGGAACAGCCTGATCAGCGGATCCCACAGGCGCAGGGTGGTGCTGCTCATCAGTCTTCAACTTCGCTTTTGACGACCTTGCCATCGACCGGATCGAAGTAGATTTCGACCTTCTGGCCTTCCTTGTTGAAGCCGTAGATTTCGTAGCAGTTGCCGCTGGTAACCTTGAACTTGTTGATCTGGTAGCCCTGGGCCTTGAGGTCAGCCTGGAACTTATCCTGATCCTGCCACTGCGCCTTGTCGGCAGTGGTGCATTCTGTGGCAGCAAAGGTCAGCGGGCTGGCCAGAGCCAGGGACAGCAGAAGTAACTTACGCATGGGTAGTCCTCTCAATGCAGGGGGGAATGTGTGTCTGCAAGAACTACTCTCGGGCCACAACCTTAAGGCTGTATTAGGGAACGCCCCAAGCCGCAACGAATGATAGGGCTTGGGGTTACAGGGTGTGTACGCTGTGACACCGTTCCTGGGTTTCGCTGCGCGAAACCCAGGCTACCGGAGGCCTGGGCCGGGCGCATAGGCCAACACCAATGCAGCGGGGAGGCTGCAGATCAGTGGGCGTGCCCTTCGCCATGGCCCTTGTCGCTGGCCGGTGTGTCCTTCTGCACCGCCACTTCAACCTCGACCGCGCCGGCCTTTTCGAAGGTCAGGGTCAGCGGGAAGCGCTCGCCGTCTTTGGCCTGCTGCTTCAGGTTGAACAACATGACGTGATAGCCCATGGGCTCGAATTTCACTTCGCCACCGGCGGGGACGAGCACATCCTGTACCTGCTGCATTTTCATTACGCCACCGGCATGCACATGCTCGTGCAGCTCAGCCTTGCCGGCGTTCGGAGTGCTGACGCTGATCAGGCGATCGGCGTCGCTGCCCTTGTTGTGAATCACGAAGTAGGCGGCAGCCGTCGGCGCCACTGGCGGCATCTCGCGCGACCAGGGGTGCTCGATATGCAACTGGCCGGCGCTGTACTCGTGGGCCTGGGCCAGCAGGGCCGGCAACAGCAGGGAGAGGCCGAGCAGGGTTTTCTTCAGGGTCATGGATGTTACCTCCTTGGGGGACATGTAAGGCTGTGTCTGGGTAAGCGGTGAACGCCTCTCTGGGTATCCACCACCCCCTGCAACACAGCCGACTAAAACTCAGAAATCCAGGGTCAAACCCGCATAGAGCGCACGACCATCGCCAGGCGCATGCAGGGAATCCAGAGCACCATCAGGGTCATACCACACGTACTCGTAGTAGCGGTTGGTGACGTTCTTCAGCTGCATGTCCACACTCACCGTCTCACTCAGGCGGTACTCGGCCCCGAGGTTGAGCAGGGTGTAGCCACCGTACTGACCTCGTGCGTTGGTACGCTCCAGGTAATAGTCGCTCTGGCCATTGACCCAGGCGCTGAGCTTTAGCTTCTCACTGGCCTGCATGTCGGCGCCCAGCGCGTACAGGTGATGCGGCACATGGTCGATTTCCTTGCCCTTGCTGCTCGGCAGGTTGGGGTTGGGCTCGAGAATTTCGGAGAACTGCCGCGAGTAGGACAGCCAGACCCGCGCCAGGTCGTTCGGGTACAGGTTGAGCTGGATGTCGTAACCGCGGCGCAAGGTTTCCCCGACGTTTTCCGAGTCGCCGACCGGGTCGTTGAGCTTGCGCTGCACCTCGTCGGTGGCGTGCTGCTCCCAGTAGGCCACCCGACCGTCGAGCCAGCTCGTCGGGTTGAACTTGATCCCGGTTTCCCAGCCCTCGTTGATCGAGGGTTTAAGGTCATCGCTCTGGCTGGCCAGGCGGTAAGCGCCGGAGCCCACTCCAATCTGGAAGGTACGCCCCCAGTTGGCGTAGAAGCTGGCCTCTTTCCACGGTGAATAGACCAGGCTGAATTTAGGCTGCTTGATCGTGCCGTAGTCGTTGACGCTGGCGCGCTCGCCACTCAGCTCGTTGCGGTAGTCACCCTCGACACGGTCTACACGATACGCTGGGATCAGCTTGAGGCTTTCCCAGGGCTGGATCACCGTCTGCACATAAACACCGGTGGTGGTCAGGTCGAATACCTGATTACGGGTCTGCGCAGCACGCACCTGATTCACGGTGCGATAACGCTCGCTGACTACCTCCTGACGCTGAATATCCGCACCACCTTCCAGGGCGAAGTCGTACAGGCCCTGCACCTCGGGGCGCCAGGTCAGGCTGCTGATGGCGCCGTACTGGTCTTCGTCGTTGAAGCGCTCCTGCTGCGCCGAAGTGATCCAGTATTTGGTCCAGCGGCGGTCTTCAAAGCGGTTGTAGTAGACCTTGCTCGACCAGGCCAGGTCCTCGGCAACATCGGTGTCCAGGTGCAGGCTGAGCTGGTCCATGCTGCGCTCGCCTTCATCAAAGGCATTATTGGCGTAGGACTGGCGGGGGTCATCATGCGCGTCGGCTCGGGTCAGGTAACCGGCCTCCAGCGCATCGGCTTCGTAATACCGTGCGATCAGCCCCACTCGCCAGCCGGCGTCAGCGGTATAGAACCACTTGCCGGCGAAGCTCTGCCGCTCAGTGTCGGCATGGTCACGGTAGCCGCCGCTCTTCTGGTAAGCGACGAAGTAGTTCTGCGACCAGTTGCCCGTCTCGATGCCTTTGACCAGTTGCAGCTCCTGGGTATCGAAACTGCCGGTGCGCAGGCGCAGCTTGCCGTCGTTGCCGCCCTGCAGGGTGTTGATGCTGGCGTTGCCGGCAATGTTGTGCAGGCCGTAGCGCGGGTCGTTGGTGCCGCGCACTACTTCGATCTCTTCGATATCCAGCGGGTAGACCATGTCGATAAAGGGCATGTTGCCGTCGTTGGTGTTGCTCGGGATGCCGTCGATCAGCAGCTTGACCGCATTGACCTCGCCTTCCCCGTTAAAGCCGCGAAACGACAATTTGCCGGAGGTGGTGCCCTGGTTGAACTGGGTCAGCATCACACCTGGTACCTGCTGGAACAGCTCCCAGCTGTATTGCACGGGCTGCTTTTCCAGCACGTCATGGCCGACGTAATCCACCGAGCTGAGAATGTTGTGGCTCGACAACTTGCCCTGTTGCTCAGGGGTAACGGTCACGCTGCCGAGCGCCAGGGTGCTGTCGGCCAGCGCTGGCAGGGCCTGCCAGCCAAGGGCAAGGATGGCCAGCTGGATGCACAAAGGTAATGGTCTTAGAGTAAATGGCATGTCTTGAAATCCAGTTTCACGCGCAAGACGCGCGGGTCATCTACCGGCGCACAGAGGCCGGTAGGCATTCGAGAGTGGCTCAGGCTTCGCTGGTGTTTACCGCCAGCTGCCGACGCAACAGGCCCAGTAAGCGGTCCAAGGCCCACACCAGCACCAGCGAGGCGCCAACCAGCGGGAAGAGCACGCCGAGCGCCAGCATCACGCCGATAGCGGTCTTCCAGCGCGGCAGGTCGTGGCGCAGCGGCGGCACGCCGAGGCTGCCGGCTGGGCGGCGTTTCCACCAGAGCACCAGGCCGCTGACCGAGCTGAGCAGAATCAGCAGGCAGACCAGCGCCATAAGCAACTGGTTGACCAGGCCGAACAGCTTGCCCTCGTGCAGCATCACCCCGGTTTCCACGGTCTTGGCGACCAGGCCGTAGTCCTGCCAGCGCACATCGGCGAGCACCGCGCCGCTGTATTGATCCAGGTGCAGGGTGGCGTCGTTACGTGGGTCGTCGGCAAACAGCGCGATGGTGTAAACGCCCTGTTCACCCTTGGGCAGCGTAATGCTGTAGCCCGGCTGCACACCGCGCTCGGCGGCGGTATCGACGACATGCTGCAGCAGGCTCGCGGTACTTGCCGGGGCGCTGTGACCGGCATGGCCCTGGTGCGCCGCATGGGGATCGGAGGCCGGCAGTGGGGTGACTTCCACCGCCCAGGCCACAGTCTGCTGACGGCTGTTGTTAAGGCTGCCGGTCAGCTCGCCGGACTTGGGTACGTCATCCCACATGGCGGCGGGAAAGTGGTTCCAGGCGCCGGCAAATTGCGCGCCCCAATAGCCGGTCCAGGTCATGCCGGTGAGCAGCATAAAGAGTAACAGCGCGCTGCCCCAGAAGCCGGTCACCGCATGCAGATCGCGCCACCACAGACGCCCCCGGGCACTCAGGCGTGGCCAGAGCACACCCGCCCCGCTACTGCCACGCGGCCACCACAGGTACAGGCCGGACACCACCAATACGATGCCCCAGCCTGCCGCCAGCTCGATCAAACGGTCACCCACAGTGCCGATCAGCAGATCGCCGTGCAGCTTGCGCGCCGCTGCTTGCAGGTTCCACAGCGCATCCTGGGTGCCGAGCACATGGCCGCTGTAGGGGTCGAGAAACAGATTGAGATCCTGCCCCGCATCGCTGAGCACAAACTGTGCACTGCGCCCGGCAGCAGTCGGCGGGAAGTACTGGCTCACCCTGGCCTGCGGGTAGGCCTCGCGCACCAGGGTCAGTTGCTGGTCAGCACTCAGGCGTTGTTCAGCCACCGGCACCAGCAGCAGGTCGGCATACATCAGCTCATCGAGCTGCGGCTTGAACAGGTAGATCAGCCCGGTGAGCGACAGCATGATCATAAAGGGGATAACAAACAGCCCGGCATAGAAATGCCAGCGCCAGGCCAGGTTGTAGAAGGACACCTGCCCGCGCGGGCGCGCAGCAGTGGAGTCGGGGGACGACGACATAAAACTTCTCCAGAGCCATGCCCAGGGGCACGCGCTCGATTCGCATGAAGGAAACGCCCAGAACAGGCGCAGTTATCAGGCGAAAAACGGAGAAGCGCGGGGGTTGGCCGAGGGCCAGAGGTAGCGGACCGGACGCGGGCTGAACAGCAGGCTGCGCAGCGGCGAACGGCTGGCCGCGAGCATACCCAGCAGACCGAAGAAGGCCGCCAGGATGATCGCGCTGAAGGTGCTGCTGAGCGAACAGCCGGAGCCGGTGGCAGGGCTTGGCGCGACAATACCGGAGCCGTCGAGGTCGGCACCGGCGCCAAAATTGCCCTCGAAGGAGCAGTACTGACCGTCCAGCCCGGCCAGCTGCAGCCCGGCCATCTGGCCGTGGCTGATCGCACAGACGAACGCACTGAACAGGACGCTGAAATACAGCATCCAGGCAATCAGTGAGCGGTTGGTGCGGGCCAGTTTCATGGAGCGCGACTCTAAATGCAGAAGACCGTAACGACACTGCGGTGAATCACCGCAGGCGTTCCGCGGCAATCTTAGTTCGCCCAGGGCGCCTGCGCCAGCAACCCGGCGCAACGCGCCTGAACGAAGTCACGCAGCAGGTGCACCGGCTTGCTCAACTGGGCGCGGTGCGCGCATACCAGGTACAACGGCGTCGCCTCACCCAGGCTGTGGCTGAGCAGCACCTGCAGGTGACCGGCCTGCACGTCACCGGCCACATCCAGCCAGGACTTGTACACCAAGCCATGGCCAGCCACGGCCCAGCGCCGCACCACATCGGCATCGTCACTGACCCGATCGCCCTTCACCACCAGGCTCTGCTCGCGCTTACCGGCTTGGAAACGCCAGCGCTCGTGCACCCGTCCACCGAGCATGTACAGCAAACAATTGTGCTCCGCCAGCGCCTCCACGCTCTGTGGCACACCACGGCGCGCCAGGTAACTTGGCGCGGCGCACAGTACGCGTCGATTACTGGTGGCGACCGGTAGCGCGACCAGGCTGGAGTCTTCCGGCGCGCCATAGCGCAGGGCCACGTCCACCGGCTCGCGGAACAGGTCGGTAATCCGGTCGCCAAGCAGCAGGCGCAGGTGCAGCAAGGGGTGCAGGGCCTGAAAATCGTCCAGCCAGGTCAGCAGGGTGTTGCGGCCAAAGTCCGAGGGTGCCGACAACTGCAGCACGCCACTGATGCCTTCGCGGCTGCCATCAAGCTGTTGCTGGCCGGCTTCCAGGCTTTGCAGGGCCTGCCGGGCATGGGCCAGGTAGGCCTCGCCTTCCGGGGTCAGCCGTAGGCTGCGGGTGGAGCGTGCGATTAGCCGCGTGGCGAGCTGTTGCTCCAGGCGCTTGAGCGCGGCGCTGGCTACTGCGGGCGAGATATCCAGGTGCCGCGCCGCCGCCGAGAGGCTGCCCAACTCTGCGGTACGTACGAACAATTGCAGGTCATCGAGGCGCAACATGCGCAGCTCACTTTCAATAAAAAGTTGAAAGAGACTTTACTCAGGCGCTGTTTTTCTTGCCAGCCAAATAAACGAGCATGGTCACCCGTTCAGCCGTGCCCCCTGGAGCCTGACCATGACCACCCCGCTGACCCTGATTGCCACCATCACCGCCGACCCGGCGCAGCAGGCAGCCGTGGAAGCCGGCCTGCGTGTGCTGGTCGAAGCCAGCCGCCGCGAGGACGGCTGCCTGCAATACGACCTGCACCGCCACCAACAACACGCCCATGTGTTCGTGATGATCGAGCAGTGGCGCGACGAGCAGACCTTGGCAGCACACCAGCAAACTCCACACTTTTTGCATTTCGGCCAAACCTGCGGCGAGCACCTGCAGGCCGTCGACCATCAACTCATGCATCGCCTCTAAGGAGCCCGCCATGAAAGCCATCGCCTACTACAACAGCCTGCCCGCCGATCACACTGATGCCCTGCAGGATGTCGAACTGCCGGCCCCAACACCTGGCCCCCGCGACCTGCTGGTCGAGGTCAAGGCCATCTCGGTCAACCCGGTGGACACCAAGATTCGCCGCAACGTCGCCCCCGAAAATGGCGAAGCCAAAGTACTCGGTTGGGATGCCGCCGGCATCGTCAAAGCGGTGGGCAGTGAAGTCAGCCTGTTCCAACCCGGCGACCGCGTGTACTACGCCGGCGCCATCCACCGTGCGGGTGCCAACAGCGAGCTGCACGTGGTGGACGAGCGCATCGTCGGGCACATGCCGACCAGCCTGCCGTTCGCCGAAGCTGCCGCTCTGCCACTGACCGCGATCACCGCCTGGGAAATGCTCTTCGATCGCCTGCAAGTGCCCCAGGGCGAGGCCGACCTGGGCCAGCGCCTGCTGATCGTCGGCGGCGCCGGCGGTGTGGGCTCGATCCTGATCCAGTTGGCGCGTCAGCTCACCGGGCTGACCGTGATCGCCACCGCCTCGCGCCCGGAAACCCAAGCCTGGGTCCGCGAACTCGGCGCGCACCATGTCATTGATCATAGCCAGCCCCTCGCCGAGGAACTCAAGCGCATCGGCATCGACCAAGTCACCCACGTCGCCAGCCTGACCCAGACCGATCAGCACTTCGACCAACTGATCGAAGCGCTCGAGCCCCAAGGTCGCCTGGCGTTGATCGATGACCCAGCCACGCCGCTGGATGTGATGAAACTCAAGCGCAAGTGCCTGTCGCTGCATTGGGAGCTGATGTTCACCCGTTCGCTGTTCGAGACTGCGGACATGATCGAGCAACACCACCTGCTAGAACGCGTCGCCGAACTGGTGGATGCCGGCACCCTGAAAACCACCCTGGGCGAGCACTACGGTGTCATCAACGCAGCCAATCTGCGCCGAGCGCATCAGCGCCTGGAAAGCGGTACGGCACGCGGCAAACTGGTGCTCGAAGGTTTCTGAGCAGCAGCGCTTCCAACCCCGCCGGAAGCGCTGAACAGCTGAAGGCGGGGCAAGTAGCCCTACACGCTCATCGCCTTCAGCTACGCTGCTAAGAGAGCCCTGCGGGGCCATGCTCCAAGCTAACTAACCCTCATATCGTCAGTGGAGTGGGTCCGGATGCGTTCCGATCTCGCAGTACCATTGCGCCTGGCTGGTGCCTACATCCTGTTTAGCCTGTTATGGATGCTTGGCGGCGAGTACCTGCTTGCCCCACTGGTCGACAAGACTTACGGGGACGGCACCCTGCATCAGCTCGAAGACCTGTTGTTCGTGGTGCTCAGCACGGCGTTGATCTTCGTGATCATCCACCGTGACCGCCATTCCCAGCGTGACTTGCTCGACGCACTCTCACGCAACAGTCGCCTGCTGCAGCAGGCCCAGCGCAACGCTGCCCTCGGCAGCTGGGAGTACGTGGGCAGCTTGCACCTGAGCCAGGAGGCGCTGCGCCTGTTCGGCCAGGACACGGCTAACAGCCATACCAGCCTCGACACCCTGCTCACCTGGCTGCATCCAGCCGAGCGCCCTGCAGTGCAGCGCGCCTTCCGCAACCTGCTGGACAGTTGTACGCCGCTGTCGATCAGCGCACGGCTGTACCGCCCGCAAGCCAGTGAGGACAGCTGGCTGATGCTACGCGGCGAGGTCGACAGCTCGGGACAGGTGCTAGGCACGGTGCAGGACATCAGCGCACAAAAGCGCGATGAACAGGCCCTGCGCGACAGCGAACAGCGCTTTCGCCAGCTATTCGAGCGCACCCCACGCATCGCCGTGCAAGGCTATGACCGCGAACGCCGGGTGATCTACTGGAACCAGGCCAGTACCCAGCTGTATGGCTACAGCCTGCAGGACGCCATGGGCAAACGCCTGGAAGAGCTGATCGTGCCACCACCCCAGCGCGGCCAGGTGATCAATGCCATCAACACCTGGCTGCTCGGTGGTCCGGCCATTAGCGCCGGCGAAATCCAGCTGCAACGCAAGGATGGGCGCAAGGTCTGGGTCTACTCCAGCCATACCATGCTGCGTAACAGTCGCAACCAGCTGGAGCTGTATTGCGTGGACATCGACCTCAGCGAGCAGAAGACCATTCACGGCGAGCTGCAAGACAGTGAAACGCGTTACCGCGAGCTGGTGGACACCCTCAGCGACGTCATCGTGCTGACCGATGCCGAGGCTCACTTGCTGTTCCTCAACCCTGCCTGGGAAGCGATCAGTGGTTACCGCATGCACGAAAGCCTCGGCAAGCAGTTGCCGCAGTTCCTCGTCGACGAAGACGCTGCGCGCTTGCGCGCTCAACTCGCAGAACTACCTGGCTGTACGGGTAGCATTCGCGGTGAGTACCGCCTGCTCAGCCGCAATGGCTTGCAGCGTCGGGTAGAGCTGCACCTGCATCGCAACCCGCTAAATGGCAGCATGCGTGGCAGCCTCTGTGATATCCAGGAGCGCTACCAGCTTCAGCAATTGCAGCACGCGCGCAACGCCGTACTCGACGAGTTGCTGGCACGTCGGCCGGTCGACCGGATTCTCGATGGCATCAGCCGCCGGCTGCAGGACCTGAGCCCACGTATGCGCGTGTCGATCATGCTGGTGACCCCTGAGCAGACCTTACATGTGGCCGCGTCCCCGAGCATGGACGAGCGCTACCGCGAGGCCATCGAGGGCGTGCCCGTAGCCGAGGGTGTCGGCTCATGCGGGCATGCGGCCCACAGCGGCGAGCTGGTTATCGCCGAAGACCTGAGCACCCATCCCTATTGGGCTGACTACCACGAACTGGCCAGCTCCTGTGGCCTGCGCGCCTGCTGGTCGCTGCCCTTCAAGGATGACCATGGCGAGGTGCTGGGTACCTTTGGCATCTATTACGACAGCCCCTCCCGGCCCAGCAGTGCGGATATCGCCCTGGTCACCGAGTTCACTCGCCTGGCGGGGTTGGCGGTACAACAAACGCGAAGTACGCCGCGACCAATGGATTGATCAGGGTCAACCGATTGTCATTAAGCAGGACTAGAATCAAGCCTCCCACCATAGGAGGTGCAGGCCATGAACATCCAGATACGACCGCTCACCCAGAACGGCGAACCACGCTGGTGCGTCAGCTTTGCCAAGAACCGCGTGTCTTTCCGCAGCGAGATGGAAGCACGTACGTTCGTCACCACCCTTGAGGCCCGCCTGCGCGCGCCCCACGTCCTGCCTAGCGCCATACCGCAACGGCAGGCAGGCTAGCTAGATACTCGGGTGCCCTGCACGGCGCTCGGCCCAGCGGGTCAGGCGTGACATCAGCACCGCCAACGCGGCGCAGCCACAAATGACCAACGCCATGGGCAGTGCGCTGCCATCGTGCAGCGCGCCGACCAGTGCGGCGGCGCTGGCGGCAATCGCAAACTGTAGGCTGCCGAGCAGCGCCGAAGCACTGCCGGCATGCCGACCTTGGCCAGCCATGGCGCTGGCCGTGGCATTGGGCAGCAGGATACCCAGGCAGGCAATACAGCCAAACAGCGGTACCAGCAGCGGCCACAGGGCTGCAGGCTGGCTGCTGGCAATAGCGACCAATAGCAGCGCACAGGCCAAGTAGAACCAGACCGTGCGCCGCAACCAATAGCCCGGCCCATGCCGCGCCACCAGCCAGGCATTGAGCTGCGCCACCAGAATGAAGCCGGCGGCATTGCTACCGAACACCCAGCCGTAATGCTCGGCGGGCACCCCATACAACTCGATAAAGACGAACGGCGAGCCGGCAATGTAGGCAAACATCCCGGCGATCGCCAAACCACCGGTCAATGCATGGCCAATAAAGGGACCGTCGCCGAACAACCGCATGTACTCACCCAAAGCCCCACGCAATGGCGCGACCGGCGCCGTGGGCGACAGGGTTTCCGGCAGCCACAACGCCACACCCAGCCAGCACAAGGCGCTAAACAGGGTCAGGCAGATAAAGATCGACGGCCAGCCAAAACTGTTGAGCAGCAGCCCGCCACCCAGCGGTGCAAGTATCGGCGCCAGGCCCATGACCAGCATCAACTGGGAAAACACCTTGGCCGAACTGATCGGGTCGCACAGGTCCCGTACCACAGCACGGGACACCACCATGCCCGCGCAGCCCCCCAGGGCCTGAACAAAGCGCGCCGCAATTAGCCACTCCAGGCTCTGCGCCAGGGCACAGGCCAACGAGGCCAGGCAGAATAGCAACACCCCCACTAGCAGCGGCAGGCGCCGCCCAAAGCGATCGGCCAGCGGGCCATACACCAGTTGCCCCAGGGCCAGACCGACGAAATAGGCTGCCAGCGACAGCTGCACGTGCTCGACATCGGTATCGAACACCCGCGCCAGGGTCGGGAAGCTAGGCAGATAGAAATCAATGGCCAAGGGACCGAACGCACTGAGTGCGCCCAGAATCAGCAAAATGCGTAACGGCATGGGGTGGATCCGCAGAGGAGCAGCACAAGGGAGCAGGCCTGACGCTCGACCGGAGATAAAATCGGACAAGCAGGCATAGGCCAAGGAATTTACATACAACAGCGCTTGTAAAAAAGACCCACCGATCCATTTTCATTACACTGGCCGCACTTTCCCTGACTTGTACGCCCGAATCGCATGCGCCGAACCAAAGAAGAAGCCGAAAAAACCCGCCATGCCATCCTCATTGCAGCGGAACTTCTGTTCCTGGAAAAAGGTGTGGCCCACACCAGCCTCGAACAGATTGCTCGTCAGGCAGGCGTTACCCGGGGCGCGGTGTACTGGCACTTCAAGGACAAGGCGCACCTGTTCCACGACATGCTCAATCAGGTACGCCTGCCGCCGGAAGAACTGGCCGAGCGTCTGCAATGCAGCGACGCCTGTGACCCTTTGCGCGTGCTCCACGCTCTCGTGGTAGAAGCCCTGGAAAACCTCGCCCGCGACGCCCAGACGCGGCGCATCTTCACCATCCTGCTGCACCGCTGCGAGTTCACCGAAGAGCTGCGCGAAGCGGAAACCCGGCATGAAACCTTCATCAATCAATTCATCGAGCTGTGCACCCAGCAATTCGCCCAGCCGCAATCCATGGCCCGCCTGCAACCGGGGATGACCCCACGTCTGGCGGCCCGCAGCCTGCACGCCATGATCGTCGGCCTGTTCAGTGACTGGCTGCGCGACCCGACCTTGTTTGATCCGCTAAGCGAGGCCCGCGTGCTGATCGACGCCTGTTTCCGCGGCCTGATCCGCGACTGGGCCGCCAGCACGCCCTGCGCCAAGGCGCCGCTACCTCACGGCGACGACTGAATAGCCTGCGGCCTTGATGGCCGCAGCAAGTGCCTCGGCAGGCTGGGTGCTGTCGATGCGGACCTCGCCGCTGGCCAGCTCGACCTGCACCTGGGCAGTAGCGTCCAGGCCCTGAACGGCCTGAGTCACGGAGCGCACACAGTGACCGCACGACAGGCCAGTAACAGTGAATACGGGCATAGGAACCTCCTGATAAGTGGGATGACTGGCATCACCAGGCCAGTCTGAACCCTGCCATCGGGGCAAGGTCAAGGCGTACAGTGGCAGCATTGCCAACCCTGACCGCTTGCCCCAACGGGTCCAGTCGTCCACGCTCAGGGCAACTACCAGAGGAGCAACCCCATGCGCCCTTACCTCGCTCTGCTCATTGGCCTGCTGGCATTGCCGGCCCAGGCCCTGCCACCCGCCACGCCTCAGGGCGATGGCTATGCCGTACTGATCATTTCCCGCGAGCGACTGGAGGTAGCAACGCCCTGCGAGATCGGCCTGTACCTGCAGGATCAACTGGCCGGCCGCCTGCACCAGGGCCAATCGGTATCCTTCAATCTGCCACCTGGCGAGGTGTCGCTGCGCATGAGCACCTTAGGCAGCGACCGCTGCCAGCCTGGCATCAGCACCCCGGACAGCCAACGCATTACCCTCACCGCCGGCGAAGTGCGGCGCTACCGAATTGCCCTGAGCACCGCAGGCTTGTATCTGCTTGCGGCACCATCCAGCCACTAGCAGGCCGTTGAAAAACGTAGGCGAGGCAGGCAAGACAAAGCAAAAACGGCCGAAAAAGCGGAGTTTACGTGTTGTAAATGAGCATTTTTAGGCCGTTTTTAACGCCGTATTGCCAACGCAGGTAGTTTTTCAACAGCCTGCAGCGCTTGACCTTGCCCCTGGGTCAAGGTTGATCCTAGGCGCCTCATTACCCCGAGGTGCCCCATGAGCGAACTCACGACCTTCGACCTGCCCATCCAGGGCATGACCTGCGCCGGCTGTGCCGGCCGTGTCGAGCGGGCACTGCGCCAAGTCGCCGGGGTCCACAGCGCCACGGTCAACCTGGCCAGCGAACGTGCCCGTATCGAGGCAGCTAGCGACGCCGGGCCGGCGCTGCTTGCCGCCGTCACGGGCGCCGGTTACCAGGTGCCGCTACAGCGCCTGGAACTGGCCATCGACGGCATGACCTGCGCCAGCTGCGCGGGGCGTATCGAGCGCGCGCTGGAACACTTGCCGGGGGTACAACGGGTCAGCGTCAACCTGGCCAGCGAGCGCGCCCAGTTGAGCGTTGTCGATGGCTTCGACCCGCAACTGGCACGCCAGGCCGTACAGCGCGCTGGCTACCAAGCGCGCAGCGTCGAAGATGCAACGGCGCCGCCCAGTAACGCGGCACGCCAGCTGAACCGCGAGCGCCTGCACGTCGGCCTGGCCCTGCTGCTCGCCCTACCCCTGGTGCTGCCCATGCTGCTTGCGCCCCTGGGCATCCACTGGATGCTGCCGGCCTGGGCGCAGTTCGCCCTGGCGACTCCGGTGCAGTTCATCCTCGGCGCGCGCTTTTATCTGGCTGCCTGGCGCGCGTTGCGGGCGGGGGCCGGGAATATGGACCAACTGGTGGTCATCGGCACCAGCGCGGCCTATGGGCTGAGCCTGTATCAGTGGGCCACCGCCCACGCTGGCCACGCGCCGCACCTGTATTTCGAGGCCTCCAGCGTGATCATCGCGCTGATCCTGCTTGGCAAATACCTGGAAAGCCGCGCCAAACGCCAGACCACCAGCGCCATCCGTGCCCTGCAGGCGCTACGCCCAGACCAGGCCGTGCGCCTGCGTGACGGCCAGGAAGAACAGGTGACGCTGGACAAACTGGCCCTTGGCGACAGCCTGATCGTGCGCCCCGGCGAGCGTTTTCCGGTCGACGGCCGGGTACGCGACGGCCACAGTCACGCCGATGAAGCACTGATCAGCGGCGAAAGCCTGCCGCAACCCAAGCAACCCGGCGACAGCGTCACCGCCGGGGCGATCAATGGCGAGGGCCGCCTGCTAATCGAAGCCACCGCCCTCGGCGCGGAAACCGTATTGGCGCGGATCATTCGCCTGGTCGAGGATGCCCAGGCAGCCAAGGCGCCAATCCAGAAGCTGGTCGACCGGGTCAGCCAGGTGTTCGTGCCCGTGGTCCTGCTGGTTGCGTTGGCCACCCTGGTCGCTTGGCTGATGCTCGGCGCGCCGATGCAGGTGGCGCTGCTCAATGCCGTGGCGGTGCTGGTCATCGCCTGCCCCTGCGCCCTTGGCCTGGCCACGCCGACCGCGATCATGGCCGGCACCGGCGTGGCGGCGCGCTATGGCATCCTGATCAAGGATGCCAGCGCCCTGGAAACCGCCCACAGCGTGACCCAGGTGGCGTTCGACAAGACCGGCACCCTCACCGCTGGTACACCGAGCGTGGTCCATCAGCAAGCCGTGGACGGCGACGACGCGCGCCTGCTGTACCTGGCCGGCGCCCTGCAGCGTGGCAGCGAGCACCCCCTGGCCCAGGCGGTGCTCG
>JAHJYA010000088.1 GCA_018826895.1 Gammaproteobacteria bacterium | reverse complement strand
CGCACGCCGCACAAGGGCCTGTTTGATGGCGACGATAACGAGGACCGCCGCCTGGTGGATCAGGCCCTGGCCCGTCTGGGCCTCAGCGCGCTGGCGCAGCAGGCCTTCGCCCGCCTCTCCGGCGGCGAGAAGCAGCGTGCGCTGCTGGCCCGTGCGCTGGTGCAACAGCCGCACCTGCTGATCCTCGATGAACCGACCAACCACCTCGACCCGCGCTACCAGCTTGAGCTGCTGAAGCAGATCAAGGCGTTGCGCCTGGCGACTCTGGCCAGCTTCCACGACCTCAACCTGGCGGCAGCCTTTTGCGAGCGCCTCTATGTGCTCGACCAGGGTCGCCTGGTGGCCGCCGGCACGCCAGCCGAGGTGCTCAGCGCCGAGCTGCTGTTGCAGGTGTTTGGCGTGCAGGCGCTGGTCGATACCCATCCACTGGCGGGACACCCGCGCATTACCTGGATTGTTTGATGACTCTGTTCATATCGCGGCTAAAGCCCCTCCCACAGATTTGCGTTGCCGTTGTGGGAGGGGCCTGGCTGCGTTCCGCTTTGGCCGCGATAGCGCGCTGCCGCCGCCCGCAAGAGCCGCGCTACGCCGTGGGAGGGGCTTCAGCCGCGACGACTCCACATCGCTCGCCGCTAAGGCAGAGCACCGTCCGGTCACGCTTGCTTGCGCTTCTGCTGCTGGCGTTGAGCACCCCCGCCTGGGCCGTCACCGTCACCAGCTGCGACCGCTCGCTCACCATCGACAAGCCGCCCCAGCGGGCGGTCAGCCATGATGTCAATATGACCGCCATGCTCCTGGCCCTGGGCCTCAAGGAGCGCATGGTCGGCTACAGCGGTATCAGCGCCTGGAAGACCCTCGATCCCGTGATGCAGGCGCAGCTGGCCGACTTGCCTGAGCTGGCCGCGCGCTACCCATCGCTGGAAAACCTGCTGGATGCCGAGGCGGACTTGTTCTTTGCCGGCTGGAATTACGGCATGCGCATTGGCGGTGAGGTCACCCCGGCCAGCCTGGCGCCATTTGCCATCCCGGTGTACGAGTTGAGCGAGTCCTGCGCGCATATCCTGCCCAACCGGGTCGCCAGGCTGGACGACCTCTACAACGATCTACATAACCTCGGCCAGATATTCGCCGTCGAGGCCCGCGCCGACGCCTTGGTCGGCGCCTTGCAAACGCGGGTGGCGGCGGTCGAGCAGCGCCTGGCGGGCGTGTCGACGCGGCCACGGGTGTTTCTCTACGACAGCGGCGAAGACACCCCCTTTACCGCCGGCCGCCTGGCCATGCCCCAGGCGCTGATCGAGGCCGCCGGTGGGCGCAACGTGATGGACGGCCTGGCCGCCAGTTGGCTGCGGGTCGGTTGGGAAGCGTTGGTGGAGCAGGACCCGGAGCTGATCCTGATCGTCGATTACGGTGAGCGCACGGCGGCGCAGAAGCGCGACTTTCTGCTGCACCACCCGGCGCTGCAGGGCGTCACCGCAATCCGCGAGCAGCGCTTTGTGGTGTTGCCGTACCTGGCGGTAACGCCGAGCCTGGACAACGCCGCCGCCATCGAGACCCTGGCCGCCGCGCTGCACCCCGAGGTGTTCACACCATGATGCGCAGCCCGCGCCGCTATCGCCTGTTGCTGCTGGTGTTGGGCGGTGCGCTGCTGCTGTCTTGCGCGCTGTCGCTGGCCTTTGGCTCGGCGCAGGTGCCGCTGGAGCGGGTGCTGGCGATTCTTGCCCAGCGCCTGTTCGGCTTCGCCCCGGAGCAGGCGGTGAGCCTCGGCCAGGACAGCATCGTCTGGCAGTTGCGCGCGCCCAGGGTGTTGCTCGGTGCCTTGGTCGGCGCCGGCCTGGCGCTGGTCGGAACGGCGCTGCAGGCGGTCACGCGTAACCCGTTGGCCGACCCACACCTGCTCGGCGTCAGTTCGGGCGCGGCGCTGGGGGCAGTGATTGTGGTGCTGTATCTGGGCGAATTCGCCGGCCTGCTCAGCTTGCCCCTGGCGGCCTTTGTCGGCGCCCTGGCGAGCATGCTGCTGGTGCTGGCTATCGCCAGCCGCAGTGGCCGGCTGGAGAGCGACCGTCTGCTGCTGGCCGGGGTGGCGGTGTCGTTCGTGATGATGGCGGCGAGCAACCTGTTGCTGTTTCTTGGCGATCACCATGCCGCCAGCTCGGTGCTGTTCTGGATGCTCGGCGGCCTCGGCCTGGCGCGCTGGGAGCTGCTCTGGCTGCCGGCGCTGTGCCTGGCTTTGGCGCTGCTGGTGCTGCTCGGCCTGGGCCGGGCGCTGAATGCGTTGATGGCCGGCGAGCACAGCGCCGTCAGCCTGGGCCTGGAGCCACGGCGGGTGCGCTTGCTGGTGTTTGTGGTGGCGTCCTTGCTGACCGGTGTGCTGGTGTCACTGAGCGGTGCCATCGGTTTCGTCGGCCTGATGCTGCCGCATGTGGCGCGTTTTCTGGTGGGTGCCGAGCACCGCCGTCTGCTGCCGGTCAGCGCGTTGCTCGGCGCGCTGTTTCTGGTCTGGGTCGACGTCGCCGCGCGCACCCTGCTGGCGCCGCAGGACCTGCCCATCGGCATTGCCACGGCGGCCATCGGCGGGGTGTTTTTCGTCGCGCTGTTGCGCCGGCACTGAGGACTGGCAGACCGTCGCCCGGCAGGTGCCGAGCGACTTATCCACAGCGCTACCAGCTGCGGTAGGGCAGGAACTTGCCGTTGAGGATGATTTGTACGCGGTCGCCTTTTGGGTCAGCGACACGGCTGATGTCCATGCTGAAGTCGATGGCGCTCATGATGCCGTCACCAAATTCCTCGTGGATCAGTTCTTTGATGGTGCCGCCGTAGACGTTGATCATCTCGTAGAAGCGGTAGATCAGTGGGTCGGTGGGGATGGCCTTGTCCCAGTGTTTGTGCGGGAAGGCCTGCAGCGCCTTGCTGACCTCGGCGGGCAGCTCCAGTACGTCGCAGAGTTTGTCGGCGACCTCGGCCGGCATGCTGTTCATGCCCATGCAGGCCGAGGTGGTCCACACCGGTGACATGCCGATGCGCTCGGCAATGGCGGCCCAGCTCAGGTCGAGGCGGCCCTTGGCGGCGAGGATGGTGGTTTGCATGCTGGCTTTATCCATGACTGGACTCCTTCGAGGGGGACATTGAGGGTTTGCCTGGGTGCAGCGCGTCGAGCGCCAGGTCCAGGGCGGGGTTGATTTCGGTGGGGAAGCCATCGGCCTCCGGTGCGGTGCCTTGCAGGGCCTTGGAGCGGTTGACGAGAAAGTCCACCAGGTGATTGCGGATCTTGTAGAACGCCGGGTGATGGATAATCTGGTCGCGCCTGCGCGGGCGCGGCAGGTCGATGTGCACGGCTTCAGCGATGCGCGCCTGGGGGCCGTTGGTCATCAGCAGGATGCGGTCGGCGAGCAGGATCGCTTCGTCGACATCGTGGGTGATCATGAACACGGTCTGCTGGGTCTCGCCCCAGACCTTGATCAGCTCGTCCTGAATGACCCCGCGGGTCAGGGCATCCAGGGCGCCGAAGGGTTCGTCGAGCAGCAGCAGTTGCGGCTGGGTGGCGAAGGCGCGGGCGATACTCACGCGCTGGCGCATGCCGCCCGACAGCTGCGAGGGCTTGCGCGCCTCCGAGCCCTTCAGGCCGACCATGTGCAGGTAGTCGAGGCTGTGCTGGCGGATCTTCTCCTTGCTCCACTGCGGGAAGCGCGCACGCACGCCGAAGATCACGTTATCCAGGGCGCTGAGCCAGGGCATCAGGCTGTAGTTCTGGAACACCACGCCGCGCTCCAGGCTCGGCCCGGCGATCTCCTTGCCGGCCATGATCAGCGCGCCGTCACTGACCTGGTCGAGCCCGGCGAGGGCGTTGAGGATGGTCGACTTGCCGCAACCGGAGTGGCCGATGATGCAGACGAACTCGCCTTTCTGGATGCCGAAATTGACGTGCTCGAACACCGTCAGCGGTTCGCTGCCGGGTTGCGCAAAACGTTTGGCGAGGTTGCGGGCTTCTACGAAGTAACGGGACATGGGCCTACTCCTGGTAGCTGACGAGGCGCGCCACGGCGCCGAGCATGAGGTCGAGGAGCATGCCGACCACACCGATCATGACGATGGAGAAGATCACGCTGGCCAGGTCGAGGTTGTTCCACTCGTTCCACACGTAGTAGCCAATGCCGGTGCCGCCAACGAGCATTTCGGCGGCGACAATGACCAGCCAGGCGATGCCCACGGAGATGCGCATGCCGGTGAGAATGGTCGGCAGGGCGGCCGGCAGGATCACCGTCAGGGCCGTGCGCAGCGGGCTCAGCTCATGGGTGCGGGCGACGTTGATCCAGTCGCGGCGCACCCCGGCCACGCCAAAGGCGGTGTTGAGCAGCATCGGCCAGATCGAGCAGATAAAGATCACGAAGATCGCCGAGGCTTCCGAGTCCTGAATGATGAACAGCGCCAGAGGCATCCAGGCCAGCGGCGAGATCGGCCGCAGGATCTGGATAAACGGGTTGAGCGCGCGGTACATCAAGGGCGACATGCCGATCACGAAACCCACTGGAATCGCCACCAGCGCCGCCAGGAAGTAGCCGGTCAGCACCCGGTACAGCGAGTGGGCGAGCTGGATGCCGATGCCCTTGTCGTTCGGCCCGGCGTCGTAGAACGGCTGGCTCAGCTCGCTGACCGCGTGCATGAACACCGCCGAGGGCGGCGGTACCCGCGCTTCCTGGCTGGTCGCGCCCATCAGCTGCGCGTACTCGTCATTCGCTGCTGCGGCGCTGCTGGCCGGGGCCTGGCAGAGAATCTCCCAGACACCCAGCAGCACCAGCAGGATCAGCGCCGACAGCAGGCCGGCCCGCAGTTTGGTTGAAGCCATCGTCAGGTTCTCCGAATGCTGAAGCTGTTCAGATAACCTTCCGGGTCGGCCGGGGTGAACGGCTTGCCCATCACGCTGAAGCTCTTGTAGGTGTCCGTCGGCACCTCCATGCCCAGCTCGCGCATGACCTTGCCGGCGTCGGCGGCGAGGTAGACCTGCTCGGCGATGGCGCGGTAATCGACGTCACCCTTGAGGTAGCCCCAACGCTTCATCTGGGTGAGGATCCACACCGCCATGGAGTGCCAGGGGAAGGGGTCGAAGTCGATGCGGTCTGGCTCGTTGCGCACATTGCCCAGGCCATCGGCGAAGCGCCCGCTGAGCACCTGCTGGATCACTTGCACCGGCTGGTTGAGGTAGTTGCGCGGGGCGATGGCCTCGGCAATCGCCACACGGTTTTCCGCCTGCGAGCTGTAGTGGGTGGCGTCGATCAGGGCGCGCAGCAACGCGCCGTAGGTGTTCGGGTTTTGCGTGGCGAACGCCTGGCTGCAGGCAAAGGCGCAGCACGGGTGGCCGGGCCACAGGTCCTTGGTCAGTACGTGGATAAAGCCGACCTTTTCCCACACGGCGCGCTGGTTGAACGGGTCGGGGGAGAGGAAACCGTCGATGTTACCGGCACGCAGGTTGGCGACCATTTCCGGTGGTGGAATCACCCGGATCTGGATGTCCTGATCCGGGTCCAGGCCGTGCTCGGCGACGTAGTAGCGCAGCAGGAAGTTGTGCATCGAGTAGTCGAACGGCACGCCAAAGCGCATGCCTTTCCACTGCTTGGGGTCGCGCTTATCGAGGTGCTGGTTGGCCAGGACGATGGCCTGGCCGTTGATGTTCTCGATGGCCGGCATGATGAACGGCGACTGCGTCGAGCCCAGGCCCAGGCTCATGGCCAGCGGCATGGGGGTGAGCATGTGCGAGGCGTCGTATTCCCCGGCTAGTGACTTGTCACGGGCCACGGCCCAGCCGGCGGTTTTCACCGTGGTCACGTCGAGGCCGTACTTTTTATAGAAGCCCATGGGCTCGGCCATGATGATCGGCGTGGCGCAGGTGATGGGCACGAAGCCGATGTTCAGCTTGGTCTTTTCCAGCGGGCCGAGGTTGTCTTTGACCGCCGCCTTGATCGCCTCCATCGGCACGATGCTGGCCAAAATCGCCGCCAGGGTGCCGCCGCCGAGCATGCCCATAAAGCTGCGCCGCGAGACCTCACTGTGGCCGAACATGCCGCGCACGATGGCGCTTTCGATGGCGCGGTCGAGCATCGCTTCCTGATCGAGCGGTGCACCGGGCACGGCTGTATGGGGCTTGGGCTGACAGGTTGCACAACTGCAGGCGCCGCTGTGGCTCAGGTTGCTGTCGGGGCTGAACGGATCGCCCAGGCTATTGCTCATCACGGCACTCCTTCTCGGTCAGGCATGGCGGACGCACCCTGCTGGGTCGCCCGCGCTGAAAATGCCCTGCGCTGATACGCAGCGGCTCTTGTCAGGTGCTAGAGCAGAAGCTGTGCCAGGTTCGGTCTATAAAACTAACCTTATGTTTTTAATGGAATTTATAGATTCTTAGTGGCGCTGGAATAACTACGAAAAATCGTTTTTAACGCTATTTCGTAATTCTTTAATCCGAAAAATCGTAATTGGCACAGCACTTGATGCAGGTGGGCAGCCCCCTTCGCTGACGAGCCGTCGCCATGTCCGAATCCGCCCTGGCCCACCGCATGCTGCGCGACCTGCACAACGCCTGCCTGCTGATCGACCCCTTTGCCGACCGCCTGGTGTTTGCCAATCTCGCCGCCGCGACGCTGCTCGGCTGGCCGCTGGATGCGTTGCTGCAACAACGCGCCAGTCGGCTCTGGCGGCACGCCCTGGGTGAGCTGCTGGTGCTCAGTGAGGAAGTCCTGCAGCACGGCAGTGCCTGGAGCGATGAGTTGGGTGTCAGTGGCGCCGAGGACGGTGTGCTAGCTCTGGAACTGAGCGTCAGCCGCATCGAGGGGGACAGCGGTCCGTTGCTGGGCATGCTGTTGCACGCGCGCAAGCAGCTCGACGGCCTGCGCGGGCTGGCGGAGGCGCAGCGCTACCAGCGCCAGGGGTTCGTCAAATGGCAGGGCGTCGAGCGCGTGTTTCGCGAGATCGAGCGGGAAAACCAGCTGATTCTCGGCGCGGCGGGTGAGGGCATTTACGGGGTCAATCACGAGGGCGTAACCACCTTCGTCAACCCGGCGGCGGAGCGCCTGCTTGGCTGGCAGGCGGAAGACCTGATCGGCCACAAGATCCACGACCTGATTCACCATCACCATGCCGACGGCAGCGAATACCACGGCCGTCATTGCCCGATCTACGCCGCCTTTCGCGATGGCGAAGTGCACCAGGTCGACGACGAGGTGTTCTGGTGCAAGGACGGCCGCTCGATTCCGGTGGCCTACACCAGCACGCCGTTGCGCGATAACGGTGAGCTGATTGGCGCGGTGGTGGTGTTCCGCGATATCAGCGACCGCAAGGAGGCCGAGCTGCGCCTGCGCCAGGCCCTGGCCGAGGTGCAGGCGCTGCAGCAGCGTCTGGAGCTGGAAAACGCTTACCTGCAGGAGGAGATTCGCGGTGAATTCGCCCATCACAGCCTGGTCGGGCGCAGCGCGGCAATCCAGCAAATCGTCCGGCAGATCGAGCTGGTCGCCCCCACTGGCGCCAACGTGCTGATTACCGGCGAGTCGGGCACCGGCAAGGAGCTGATCGCCCGCGCCATTCACGACAGCAGCGCGCGCCGCCAGCGCCCGCTGATCCGCGTCAACTGTGCGGCGGTGCCACGCGAGTTGTTCGAGAGCGAGTTCTTTGGTCACGCCAAGGGGGCTTTTACCGGCGCCCTGGCCGAACGGGTCGGGCGTTTCGAGCTGGCCGACGGCGGTACCCTGTTCCTCGATGAAGTCGCGGAAATCCCCCTGGAGCTACAGAGCAAGCTGCTGCGCGTGTTGCAGGAGCAGCAGTTCGAGCGGGTTGGCGAGAACCACACGCGCCAGGTCAGCGTGCGGGTAATTGCCGCGACCAACCGCGATCTGCGCCAGGCGGTGCGTGACGGCAGTTTCCGCGAGGATCTGTATTTCCGCCTGAACGTCTTCCCGCTGGAGTCGGTCCCGCTGCGCCAGCGCCTGGATGATGTGCCGCTGCTGGCGCAGCATTTTATCGGCCGCGTGTGCCGCACCCTCAACCGTGCCGAACCGAGCCTGCGGGTGGCCGATATACAGCGCCTGCAGGCCTACGCCTGGCCGGGTAATATCCGCGAGCTGGAAAACGTCATCGAGCGCGCGGTGATCATTTCTGCCGGGGGACGGCTGCGTATCGACCTGCCTGACCCGCAGCCCGGCACGTCGCTAGCGAGTACCCGCGATGTACCGGAAGAGGGCGGCGGCATCCTCACCGATGACGAGCGCCGCCAGCGCGAACGCAACAATCTGCTGGCAGCCCTGCGCGCTTGCAACGGCAAGGTCTTCGGTCGTGCCGGCGCGGCCAGCCTGCTCGGCGTCAAGCCGACTACCCTGCGCTCACGCCTGGAGCGCTTTGGCATTGAGCCGCGGGCGTTTCGTCAGCGCCGGCTGAGCGACTTATCCACAGCCGCAGAATGAGCCTCAGCTGTTTTCGCGAGGCGAGGTGAGGCGTCGGCTTTGCTACCATGGCGCGACTGTCTGATTGCGAGTTGCACATGCCTGAGTTCTTCCAGCGATATCGCGTCGTCCTCACGGCGTTGCTGATCGGCCTCGGGCTGCTGGCAAGCATCTGGCTGGCCGGGCGCTATGCCGAAAGCCGCGCCTGGGAAGAGCGCAGTGGCGAGGCGCGTGGCCAGCTGCAGCTGTATGCGCAATCGATCCACACGCTGGTCGAGCGCTTTCGTTCGGTGCCCGAGGTGCTGGCGCTGGACAGTGATATCAAGCGCCTGCTGCGCAGCCCCGACGACCAACAGCTGCGCGACCTGCTCAACCGCCGTCTGGAGCAGCTCAATGCCGCCGCTGGCTCCAACGTGCTCTACCTGCTCGACGGTCGCGGTCATACCCTGGTGGCCAGCAACTGGCGCGACTGGAGCAGTTTCGTCGGCAACAACTACGCCTTCCGCCCGTATTTCCAGGACGCCCTCAGGCAGTCAGCGGGGCGCTACTTTGCGGTGGGCGTGACCACCGGTATTCCCGGATATTTTCTCTCCCACGTGGTGCGCGACCTCGATGGCAGCGTGCTCGGCGTGCTGGTGGTCAAGCTCGAACTGGAAGAGCTGCAACGCGAGTGGGCCGGCCAGGCCGGGGTATTACTGGTGGCCGATGGTTACTCGGTGGTGATCCTCAGCAACCGTCCGGCTTGGCGTTTTCGCGCCCTGGAAGACCTCGGCGAGGCGGCGCGGGCCGAGCTGATCGAGGTGCGCAAGTATGCCGAACAGGCCCTCCAGCCGCTGCCTAGCGAGGTTCGTCGGCAGATCGACGTGGACGCCGATTGGCGCCGGGTGGACGGCCCCGATGGCCGGCGCGACTACCTCTGGCAGCGCCTGGATATGCCCGAGGAAGGCTGGACCCTGCACCTGTTGCTTGAGCCCACGAGCCTGGCCGACAACGTGCGCACCTATCGCCTGGCCGCCGCCGGGGTGTGGATGACCCTGGCTTTTCTGCTGCTGTTTCTCGCCCAGCGGCGCAAGACCCAGCGCTTGCAGGCCGGCATCCGCGAGCGCCTGGAGCAGGAGGTGAGCGCCCGCACCGCCGAGCTGCGTGAAGCTCAGGAGGGCCTGGTGCACGCGGCCAAGATGGCGGCGTTGGGGCAGATGTCGGCGGCCATGGCCCATGAGATCAACCAGCCGCTGACGGCCATGCAGATGCAGTTGGGCAGTGTGCGTCTGTTGCTCGATACGGCGCGCCCGGAAGAGGCGCGCAACGGCCTGGAGCGCATCGACAGCCTGCTGCAGCGCATTGCCGTGCTTACCCGGCACCTCAAGACCTTCGCCCGCAAGAGCCCAGCCGGTCTGAGCGAGCGTGTGCGTTTGGCCGATGTGCTGGAGCAGGCGTTGTTGTTACTCGACGCGCGCATCCGCCGCGACGAGGTGCTGCTCAGCTGCGAGATCGACGCCGAGGCGCTGGTGGCCGGTGATGCGATCCGCCTGGAGCAGGTGCTGGTCAATCTGCTGCACAACGCCCTGGATGCGATGAGCGATGCGCCGGTGCGCCATCTGCAGGTGCGTATCGCCCGCGAGGACGGTCAGTGTGTCTTACAGGTCTGCGACAGTGGCGGTGGGATTGCCGCCGAGCACCTGGCCCAGGTCTTCGAGCCGTTCTACACCACCAAGCCGGTGGGCCAGGGGCTGGGCCTGGGCCTGGCGGTGTCCTATGGCATCGTCCGTGAACTGGGCGGTAGCCTGGAGGTCGCCAATGGCGAGGATGGGGCGGTGTTTACCCTGCGCTTGCCCGCAGCACCGTAAATCATGTGGGAGGGGCTTTAGCCGCGAAACCCGGGTGTCTTTGTCGCGGCTAAAGCGGAATGCCGCCCAGCCCCTCCCACTAGGCGGTGTGCTGTCGTCAGATGATGATCGCCACATGGGTGTTGTTTTCCCAGATTCCTTCCGGGCTACACTGCCCGCCGATTTAAAGAGGGGGAGATGCCATGAGCGGTCAGGTGATAGTGGTCGACGACGAGGCGGCGATTCGCGAAGCGGTGCAGCAGTGGCTGGAGCTGTCCGGTTTCAGCGTGCAGAGCTGTGCCACTGCGGCCCAGGCGTTGGCGCTGGTTGATCGCGATTTTCCGGGGGTGATCATCAGCGATGTGCGCATGCCCGGTACTGACGGCCTGCAACTGCTCGATACCTTGCTGGAGCTGGACCGCGACCTGCCGGTGATCATGGTCACCGGCCATGGCGACGTGCCCATGGCGGTGCAGGCGCTGCGCCAGGGTGCTTACGACTTTATCGAGAAGCCCTTCACCCCCGAGCGCCTGCTCGACAGCGTACGCCGCGCCCTCGACAAGCGCCGCCTGGTGTGTGAGAACCGCCAACTGCGCCAACAGTTCGCCTTCAAGGATCACATCGAATCGCAACTGCTCGGCGTGTCCCGGGCCATGGAAAACCTGCGCCGGCAGATCCTCGAGCTGGCCGGCACCTCGGTGAATATCCTTATTCGCGGGGAGACCGGCAGCGGCAAGGAACGCGTCGCGCGCTGCCTGCATGACTTCAGCGCGCGGGCTGGCAAGCCTTTCGTTGCGCTGAATTGCGCGGCCATCCCGGAGAGCATTTTCGAGAGTGAGCTGTTCGGCCATGAAAGCGGTGCATTCACCGGCGCCCAGGGCCGGCGCATCGGCCGTATCGAACACGCCGACGGCGGCACGCTGTTTCTCGACGAGGTGGAAAGCCTGCCGCTGGCGCAGCAGGTCAAGTTGCTGCGCGTGCTGCAGGAAAAGACCCTGGAGCGCCTGGGCTCCAACCGCAGTATTCAGGTCGACCTGCGGGTGATCAGCGCGGCCAAGCCTGACCTGCTCGACGAAGTGCGTGGCGGGCGCTTTCGCGAAGACTTGCTGTACCGCCTCAATGTCGCCACGGTGCGTATCCCGCCGCTGCGTGACCGGCGTGAGGACATTCCCCTGCTGTTCGAGCACTTCGCCCAGGAGGCCGCCAAACGCCATGGCCGCGTCTCGCCACCGTTGGCGCCGAGCGAGCTGGCGCGATTACTCGGGCACGACTGGCCGGGTAACGTGCGTGAGCTGATCAATGCCGCCGAACGCCATGCCCTGGGCCTGAGTACACCGAGTGACACGGTGGCCAATCAGTCCCTGGCCGAGCAGATGGAAGCCTTCGAGGCGCAATGCCTGCATCACGCCCTGGTGCGTTGTCAGGGCAGTATTGCCCAGGTCATGGAGGTGTTGCAGCTGCCTAGGCGTACGCTCAACGAGAAGATGCAGCGCCATGGCTTGCAGCGCAGCAGCTACCGGCCAGTTGGCAGCGCGGACGAAGAATAGGCGGCTGGCCGCCTATGTTTGGCCGGGCCTTGAGCGAAAATCCGCCTATTTATTTCTTGCTAGACGCCTCAAACGCCCATGGGTGGGCGTTTTAACAGCTGGCACGTCTTCTGCTATACCCAGTACAGCCATGCGCGCCCGACGCGCAGGCGACTGATAAGAAAGACAAGAGGTCAGCACCATTTGCCGCTCTGCCTGCGCGAGTTCGCCTCGCCCTCTTGCACATCCGCGCGTACGCCGGGTGTGGGGTTTTCCCGCTTTCCTGAACGACACCGATGAGCACTGCCTGTCGGCGTGTTCACGGTCACAGTCTGCATAAAGCCATAACAATGACGGAGACTCATCCATGCACCTGACTAAGCGTTTCAGCCTGTTTGCCGCTGCAGCGGCCCTGACTGCCAGCACCGCCGTGCTCGCGGCCCCGACCTTTATCAACGTCCTCACCGGCGGCACCAGCGGGGTCTATTACCCCATCGGTGTGGCCCTGTCGCAGCTCTACGGCAACGGCATCGAAGGCTCGAAAACTTCCGTGCAGGCCACCAAGGCCTCGGTAGAAAACCTCAACCTGCTGGAAGCAGGGCGTGGCGAACTGGCCTTCGCCCTGGGTGACTCGGTCGCCGATGCCTGGGAAGGTGTCGAGGAAGCTGGCTTCAAGGCCCCGCTGAAAAAACTGCGCGCGATTGCCGGGACCTACCCGAACTACATCCAGATCGTCGCCAACAAAGAGTCGGGCATCACCACCCTGGCCGACCTCAAGGGCAAGCGTATCTCCGTGGGCGCGCCGAAGTCCGGCACCGAGCTGAATGCTCGCGCCATCTTCGCTGCGGCTGGCCTTAGCTATGAAGACATGGGCAAGGTGGAGTTCCTGCCGTACGCCGAGTCGGTCGAGCTGATCAAGAACCGTCAGCTGGATGCCACCCTGCAGTCCTCGGGCCTGGGCATGGCGGCCATCCGCGACTTGGCCGCGACCCTGCCGATCAACTTCGTCGCCATCCCGGCCGAGACCACCGCGAAGATCAACAACGCCGCCTACCAGGCCGCGACCATCCCGGCCGGCACCTACGATGGCCAGGACAGCGATGTCGCCACCGTGGCCATCACCAACATTCTGGTCAGCCATGACGGCGTCTCCGACGAGGTGGCCTACCAGATGACCAAGCTGATGTTCGACAACCTCGAGCGCCTGGGCAACGCCCACTCGGCGGCCAAGGACATCAAGCTGGAAAATGCGGCCAAGGACCTGCCGATTCCGCTGCACCCGGGTGCCGAGCGCTTCTACAAGGAAGCTGGCGTTCTGTAAGCCTGTTGCAGGGTTAGGCGTGTAGCCTGGGCAGCCGAAAGGCGAACGCCCAGGCTCGGCTGAGAGGACGCGCCAGGCGGCACGTCCTTTTCAGACCGCCACCATGCGTCATCCCGTAGGTAGAGTTGCGAATAAAACCGGCGTTCATGGACGGTAGGTTTTGTTGGCGACTCTGACGTATCGAAGCAGTCACGAGGTTCGCGCTCCATGAGTGATTCCAACCAAGGCCTGGCGGCCAACCCCGGCGAGTGGCCCAAGGCGCTGTTCGCCGTTGCGCTGCTGTTCTCGATCTTCCAGATCGTCACGGCCGCGTTCCACCCCGTTTCCAGTCAGGTGCTGCGTGCCGTACACGTCGGTTTCCTGCTGCTGGTGGTATTCATCAGCTTTCCTGGGGCCGGCAAGGGCCAGCCCTGGCAACCGCTGGCCTGGCTGATCGGCCTGGCCGGTATGGGCACCGCCTTCTACCAGTGGTACTTCGAGGCCGACCTGATCCAGCGCTCGGGCGATCTCACCAGCATGGACATGGCCGTAGGCCTGGTGCTCACCGTGCTGGTTTTCGAGGCGGCGCGGCGGGTCATGGGCATTGCCCTACCGCTGATTTGTGCACTGTTCCTGGCCTATGGCCTGTTCGGCCAGTACCTGCCCGGCGATCTGATGCACCGCGGTTACGGCATCGACCAACTGGTCAACCAGCTGGCATTCGGCACCGAAGGGTTCTACGGCACGCCGACCTATGTCTCGGCTACCTATATCTTCCTGTTCATCCTGTTTGGCGCCTTCCTCGAGCAGGCCGGGATGATCAAGCTGTTCACCGACTTTGCCATGGGTCTGTTCGGCCACAAGCTTGGCGGTCCGGCCAAGGTCTCGGTGGTTTCGTCGGCGCTGATGGGCACCATCACCGGCTCCGGCGTGGCCAACGTGGTCACCACTGGCCAGTTCACCATCCCGCTGATGAAGCGTTTCGGCTATCGCCCGGCATTTGCCGGTGGTGTTGAGGCGACCTCGTCGATGGGCAGCCAGATCATGCCGCCGATCATGGGCGCTGTGGCGTTTATCATGGCCGAGACGATCAACGTGCCCTTTATCGAAGTGGCCAAGGCCGCGCTGATCCCGGCGCTGCTGTATTTCGGCTCGACCTTCTGGATGGTTCACCTGGAAGCCAAGCGCGCCAACCTGCGTGGCCTGCCGAAAGATCAGTGCCCGAACCCCTGGGCTGCCGTGCGTGAGCGCTGGTACCTGCTGATCCCGCTGTTCATCCTGATCTACCTGCTGTTCTCCGGGCGCACGCCGCTGTTCTCCGGCATGGTCGGCCTGGCCCTGACTGCCATCGTTATCCTCGGCTCGGTGATCATTTTGCGGGTGTCCTCGTTCGCCTTGCGCATCGCCTTCTGGGTGGCGCTGGGCCTGCTCTGCGCGGGCTTCTTCCAGCTCGGTATCGGCGTGGTGTTTGGCGTGGTCGCGTTGCTGGTGGCGATCTGCTTCTTTATCAATGGCGGCCGCGAGACCCTGACCATCTGCCTGCATGCGTTGGTTGAAGGCGCGCGCCATGCGGTGCCGGTGGGCATCGCCTGTGCGCTGGTCGGGGTGATTATCGGCGTGGTGTCGCTGACCGGGGTGGCCTCCACCTTCGCCGGCTACATTCTGGCCGTGGGCCAGGACAACCTGTTCCTCTCGCTGCTGCTGACCATGCTCACCTGTCTGGTACTGGGCATGGGCATCCCGACTATCCCCAACTACATCATCACCAGCTCGATTGCCGCGCCGGCGCTGCTGGACCTGGGTGTGCCGCTGATCGTCTCGCACATGTTCGTCTTCTATTTCGGCATCATGGCCGACCTGACACCGCCGGTGGCCCTGGCCTGTTTCGCGGCCGCGCCGATCGCCAAGGAAACCGGACTGAAGATCAGCCTGTGGGCCATTCGTATCGCCATGGCCGGCTTTATCGTGCCGTTTATGGCGGTGTACGAGCCGGCGCTGATGCTGCAGGGCGATAGCTGGCTGGCCACGCTCTATGTGGTGCTCAAGGCGTTTGTCGCTATCGGTATCTGGGGTGCGGTGTTCACCGGCTACCTGCAGGCCAAGCTGAGCTGGTGGGAGCGCGCCCTGGGCTTTGCCGCAGGCGCCAGCCTGATCCTGGCTACGCCGGCGAGTGATGAAATCGGCTTCGCCCTGGCGGCGTTGTTTATCGCCCAGCACTTCTGGCGCGCGCGTCGTGCCCAGGTGGCAGCGGCGTGATAGGCCTGTGTCTGGGGTTGGCGGGGGCTGTCTGGGCACAGGTGCCCACCCCGGCCTTTACCCTGGCCTGGACCCATACGATCGAGAAGATCCGCTGGGAAGAAGATTACCGCGTCACCGTCGAGGGTTTGCTGCTCGGCGAGGCGCGGGTCAAGGGTTCTGGCGCCGGGATGGAGATTCCGGACGGCGCCGAACTGCGCGAGGGCAGTTGGCATTACCAGCGCCAGCTACCCCCCTTGCAACCGCTGCGTGTGGGGCGAACCCCCGAAGCAGGGGATTACCAACTGTGTTTCAACCAGCGTTGCCACTTGATGAGTGAATGGCTCGGCCCGCCACAAGCAGCCCAGCCCGCGTTGGAACTCTGGAGCTGTGAGCAAAGCTCCCCGGCACCCGCCTAGGCGCGTACCGGCCAGGACCACGTTCGGCGTGCGTCCGCTCCCTGCGCCACAAGCGCGGGCGACCCTGAGGAAAACCCCCATGCGACGTTGTCGGTGGGGGTTTTGTTCGTTAGGGTTTCGTCATTCACCTGCCTCTTGGAGCCCTTGTGTCAGCACCTGCCTGTATCACCTATTACCTGGAGATGCGCGACCCCGCCGCGCTGCGCAGCAAGCCTTTGCCGCCTGAGCTGACGGTAGTCGAGTGCCAGATCAAGCAATTCCCGTTCAACCGCTTCCTCTACCAACTGGTCGGCGGCCCCTGGCAGTGGACGGAGAAGCTGAGCTTGAGCGACGCCCAATGGCGCGACCTGGTCGAGCACCCCGGGCACCGCACCTGGGTGGCCTACCATCAGGGCGCGATTGCCGGTTACTACGAGTTGCAGCGGGTCGGCAATGACGTGGAAATTCTCTACTTTGGCCTGGTCGAGGCGTTTTTCGGCCGCGGTTTCGGTGGCCCGCTGCTCAGCCACGCGCTGGCATCCGCCTGGGCCTGGGCGGGCACAGAACGCGTCTGGGTACACACCTGCAGCCTCGATCACCCCAGCGCCCTGGGCAATTACCAGGCGCGCGGATTGCAGCTGTATCAGCAGGTCGAGGAATAAAACAGCGGGACGATAACGAGCGATTGTGGTCTATCCAGCAAGCCCTTCACTGCGAGATACCTGCCATGACCACCGCCTTGCGCTCCTCCCTGCTGCTCGCCTTTGGCCTGACGCCGCTGCTCGCTGTCGCTCAGCCACAACCTCTGCAACCGGGCTTGTGGGAGCTGAGCTCCAGCGACATGCAGGTCGACGGCCAGGCGCTGCCCGACGTCAACCGCTTGCTCGAAGGCCTGCCCGCCGCGCAAAGGCAGATGCTCGAAGGCGCCATGGCCGAGCAGGGCGTGCAGTTTGGCGGCCAGGGCGTGCAGGTGTGCATGACCCAGGCGCAAATCGACTCTGGGCAGATCCCCCTGCAAGATCCCAAGACCGGCTGCAGCCAGCGCATTACCGAGCGCAGCGCCGACCGTTGGGCCTTTACCTTCAGCTGCCCCCAAGGCCAGGGGCAGGGCGAAACCCAGTTTCTCAGCGATCGTGAGTTCCTCACTCGCCTCAACGGCACCTTCACCCACAACGGCCAGGCGCGCGAAGGCAGCCTGCAAACCCGTGCGCGCTGGGTGGCGGCGGATTGCGGCAATCTCGGAAAAAACTGACCTAAAGATCTAAATAAGAATATTTTGCGTTGACGGGGTGGCGGTTGGTTGCGAGAATTTATCGATAATTATTAGCGTTTGCATTTTGCGAGTGCTGCCAGGGAGGCAAATAGCTGCAAAAGGGACTGCCAGCAGCGATCGATAGCGCTTCAGGAGACCGTCCCTTGCTCAATAGAAAAACCCACCTGGCTGTGGCGATAGCTGCTGCCTGCAGTTTCAACAATGCAGTGGCTGCCGAGCAGGAGCAGCTCGAGCTGGATGCGCAAACCGTCGTCAGCAGCAGCGCTGCCGGAGCCGACAGCTACCAATCTCAGCCCAGCAGTGCTGCTATCAAGCTGGACCTGACGCCACGGCAGACCCCGCAGGCGATGTCTACCCTTACCGGTGCTCAACTGCGCGACTTCAAGCTCACCAGCGTCAACGATGCGCTCAAGGCCGCGCCCGGGATTCAGGTGCAGGAAGTTGAGACGGATCGCACCTACTACACCTCGCGTGGTTTCGACATCACCAACTTCCAGTACGACGGCATCTCCGTTCCCTTCGTCTATGGCAACGTCGAGGGTGATCTCGACACTGCCATGTACGAACGCGTTGAGGTGGTCCGTGGCGCCAATGGTCTGATGACAGGTACTGGCAACCCGTCGGCGACCATTAACTTCGTGCGCAAGCGCCCGACCGCCACCCCCGAGGCCCGCGTCGACCTGACCGCCGGCTCCTGGGATAAGCGTCGCATCGATACCGATGTATCCGGTCCACTCAATGACGCCGGTACGGTGCGTGGGCGTGCGGTCTATGCCAACGAAAACAAAAACTCTTACCTCGACCGCTACTCGCGCGAGAAGAACCTATTCCACGGTGTGCTGGAGTTCGATCTGGACGAGCGCACTCTATTCACCCTCGGCCATACCCTGCAGACCAGCGATGCCAACGGGTCTATGTGGGGTGCGCTGCCGCTGGTCTACCAGGACGGTGGTGAGACCGATTATTCGCGTTCTACCAGCACCGCTGCCGACTGGGCCTACTGGGACAACCAGGAGAACCGCAGCTTCGCCGAGGTGGCGCGTCTCTTCGACAACGACTGGCAGGCCAAGGCGGTGTTGACGCGTGTGGAGAAGAAAAGTGACGGGTCGATGTTCTACGTCTATGGCACGCCGAACCGCGAAACGGGCGCAGGCCTGTATTCCTACCCGTCCGAGTACACGGAAAAGAACACCCAACTGATCGTCGATCTGCAGGCCAGCGGCCCGTTCAGCCTGGCCGGGCGCGAACACCAGGCGACCCTAGGCGCCAGTTGGTCGCGCTCCGAGCTTGAGGATCTGTCCTGGTACGACTCGACTACCGGCACCATGCTGCCGCCGCTGGAGGACTGGAATGGTCACATTGGCGCGCCGCTCAATGACAACGGCAGCAATGGCAGCGATTTCACCGACCGCATGAAAAGCGTCTACGGCGCTGCGCGTTGGAGCCTGAGCGATGACCTGAGCCTGATCACCGGCGCCCGCGTGGTCGATGTGAAGAGCGACGGCACCAACTATGGTTTGGCCAAATCGACAAAGACCAGCGGCAAGGTCGTGCCCTATGCCGGGGTGGTCTACGACCTTACCGAGCAATATTCGCTGTATGCCAGCTACACCGAGATCTTCGATGCGCAGACCAAGACCGACCGAGGCGGCAGTCGTCTGGCACCGGTAGAAGGGGTGAACTACGAAGCCGGGATCAAGGGTGAGCTGTTCGATGACAAGGTTGATGTCTCCCTTGCAGTATTTCGCACCGAGCAGGACAACTTTGCCGAGCAGGCCGGTGTAAACGGAGCGGTTGCCTACTACCGCGCCGTCGAAGGCCTGACCAGCGAAGGCTATGAGCTGGAGTTTGCCGGCGAGCCGCTGGATGGTCTGCAGCTCAGCGCTGGTTACACCTTCGTCGATATCACCAAGGCGGACGGTTCGCATGGCGTGACCTATGCGCCGAAGCACATGATCAAGACTGCAGCTACTTACCGTGTACCAGGAATGGAAAAGCTTAAGGTGGGCGGCGCAGTGCGCTGGCAGGACGATATCAAAATCGCCGTGCCATTGACTGCCGATGATGGCTTCACGTCGATTGGTACTGCCGATGCGAAGCAGAAGGCCTACGCGGTAGTTGATCTCATGGCCAGCTATGAGATCGATGCCAACTGGAGTGTTTCGGCCAATCTCAACAACCTCACCGACGAGAAGTACCTGAGCAGCCTCTACTGGACCCAGGCCTATTACGGTGCCCCACGTAACGCCAGCATGAGCGTGAGCTGGAAGTACTGATAACCAGGGCCGCCCATGGGCGGCCGTGTTTTACCCAAGAGATGTTGTCATGCGCGCCTCCCTGGTTCTGCTGCACCGCTGGTGCGGCCTGTTTATCGCCCTGTTTCTGTTTGTTGCCGGTTTGACCGGCGCGATCATTTCCTGGGATCACGAGCTCGACGAATGGCTTAACCCGCAGTTGTTCGATGCGCAAACCGAGGGGCAAGGGCAGGATCCACTGCTGCTCGCCGATGCGTTGGAAGCGCGCGATCCACGGGTGCAGGTGAGCTTTATGCCACTGGCCCTGGAGCCGGGGCATGCGGTAGGCGTTTTCGTCGATCCTCGGGTCGATCCGGCTACCGGCAAGGCCTTCGAACTGGGCTTCAACCAGCTCGGCCTCGACCCGGTCACGGGAGGAGTACAGGGCCAGCGCATGTGGGGTGCTATCTCCCTGAGCCGCGAGAACCTGCTGCCGTTTCTCTACAAACTGCACTACAGCCTGCATATTCCGGACGGCTTCGGTATGGAGCTGGGCGTTTGGCTGTTTGGCATTGTCGCCATCGTCTGGTGCCTGGATTGCCTGGTGGCGCTGTGGTTGTCGTTCCCCAGTACCCGTGGCTGGCGCAAGTCGTTCGCCTTTCGTTGGCGCCAGGGCGGCTACAAACTCAACTTCGACCTGCATCGCTCCGGCGGCGTCTGGCTGTGGCTGTTGTTGCTGACGCTGGCGGTCACCTCGGTGTCGATGAACCTTGAGCGCCAGGTGGTAAGGCCGCTGGTGGAGCTGTTCTCGCCACTGACGCCGAGCCCCTTTGCCAGCCGCACCCCGGTGACGCTGGACGAGCAGATCGTACCGCTGCTCGACCGCCGGCAAGCCATTGCGGTTGCCGATGCTGAAGCGCGGCGGCTTGGTTGGCAAGCGCCGGCAGCGGCGGTGTTCCATTCGGCCGAGTTCGGCGTTTATGGCGTCGGCTTCTACGAGTTGGGCGAAGACCATGGCGATGCCGGTCTCGGCAATCCCTGGCTCTACGTCGACAGCCGCAGCGGCGAGTTAGCCGGCGCCCATGTGCCTGGTACAGGCAGCGCAGGGGATATTTTCCTGCAGGCGCAGTTCCCGCTGCACTCGGGACGCATCATCGGCCTGCCGGGGCGGATTCTGGTGTCCTTGCTGGGCGTGGCAGTGGCGGCGTTATCGCTGACCGGGCTGGTGATCTGGGCGAAGAAGCGGCGCTCGCGATTGCTCGCCGAGCGGCGCGTACGCACTGTTTCAGAGGCGCTGGCATAGGTGTTGTCGCGCGGCTCCGTCTCAGAGACCGTGGCGCGCGCGGATCTGGCCGATCTGCTCAGCCTGCTCGCTGAGGAAGCGGTTGAACTCGGCGATCAGTTGCGGATGGCGGATGCCCGACAGGTAGTAATGGTCTTCCATGTGGTCGAGCTGCGGGTCGAAGACCAGGGTATCAGCCGGCAGGTTTAGCTGGCGCAGGCGGTAGGCGACCACCTTGGGGTTGAGGTAGGCCCCGTCGATTCTGTCGTTCATGACCATTTGCAGCAGCGAGTCGACCTGGTTGGCCTGAATCAGTTTGATGCGTCCGGCGCGGATTTCCTTCAGATAGGGCCAGGGGGTAAAGCCATTGTGGGTACCCAGCAGTTGCAGGGTAGCCGCGCTGCGGCCGAGGCGTTCGGGCTTGACCAGGACGCCGTCGATATAAGGCACCGTGGGCTGGCTGTAATGGATGATTTGGCCAGCCTTTTGGGTCGTATTCCATTGCGGGTGGTCGGGGTATTTGAGGTCCACCCGGCCAGAGAGGAAGTCGCTTAGCAGGCGGCGCACGGGCAGCGGCACATAGGTGAACTGGTAGCCGCGATCGGCGGCGAAGGCATCGAGCAGGTCGCGGGCATAGCCCTGATAATGACCGTCCTGCACCGCCGAATAGGGCGGATAGGACTGTAGCTCCACGCCGACGCGAAAGTGCTCCTGAGCCAGAACAGATGCCGCGTGCAGGCTAAGGCAGAAAAGCAGAGTGAGCAGGGTTTTCATAAGTACTTGAAGGTCTCAGACCGGGACGAGGTATGTGCCAGTGCCTGCGCTCTAACCATAGCCATGGATCAGAGAATCGGCGAGATCAAGCGCGCCACACGCATGCCCAGTTGCTGCAGGCGATGGGCGTGCTTGCGGTCGGCGCCGACCAGTTCGCGGCTATGGCTGAAGTCGCGCTCGAGCATCTGCGCAACTTCGCCGGCGAACACCCGGTCGACCGTCAGCAGGCTGACTTCAAAATTCAGCCGCAGCGAGCGGTTGTCCAGGTTGGCGCTGCCGATCAGGCACGCCTCGTCATCGATCAGCACCACCTTTTGGTGGAGGAACCCCGGCCGGTAGCGAAACACTCGCACCCCGGCGCGCAGCGCCTCTAGCGCATACAGGCTGGAGGCGGCATAGACCACCTTGTGGTCCGGGCGTGATGGCAGCAGCAAGCGCACATCCACGCCGCGCAGTACTGCCAGACGCAGGGCGCTGAACAAGGCTTCGTCGGGGATAAAGTACGGGCTGGTCAGCCAAAGCCGCTCGCGGGCCGAGTTGATTGCCTCGACGAACAGCAGCGAGCAGGTTTCCTGGGCATCGGCCGGCCCGCTGGCGATCAACTGGCAGCGCATCGACTCCTCGGGATAGACCGAGGGCAGCAGCAATGGTGGCAGCGTGCGCGCCGCCCAGTACCAGTCCTCGGCGAAGGACTCTTGCAGCGCCGCCACCACCGGGCCGTGTACCGCCAGATGGGTATCGCGCCAGGGCGCCAGGGGCGGCTTGAGGCCGAGGTATTCATCGCCAACGTTCAGCCCGCCGAGAAAACCCACCTCGCCATCGACCACCACCACCTTGCGGTGGTTACGGAAATTCAGTTGGAAACGATTAAACCAGCCACCGCGGGTAGGAAAGGCGTGCACCTGCACACCACCGTTGCGCAAGCCCTGCAGGTAGGCCCGCGGCAGCGCATGGCTGCCAATCCCGTCGTAGAGGAAAAACACCTGCACCCCGGCCGCTGCCCGCGCCAGCAGCAGGGCCTGCAGACGCCTGCCGAGGGCGTCGTCGTGGACGATAAAGAACTGTATGAGGATCACCTCGCGGGCCTGCTCCAGTGCCTCGAACAGGGCGGCGAAGGTGGCTTCGCCATCGATCAGCAGCTGTACGCGGTTCTGCCCCAGGCAGGGCAGGCGACCCAGCCGCGGCAACGCTGCGAGGCGATCGTAGGCCGGTGCATCGCCAGGCTGCACCGTGGCGTCGACCCAGGGCCGCCAGTCGAGGTCGGCGACGGCACTGTGCATCTGCCGGTCGATGTCGCGGCGCGCGGCGATGTAGGCATCGAAGCGGCTGCGGCCGAAGACCAGGTACGGCAGCAAGGTCAGGTAGGGCATGAAGAACAGTGACAGCGCCCAGGCAATAGCGCCCTGGGCGGTGCGCACGGTAAGCACAGCATGCACGGCGGCGACGATGCCCAGACCATGGATCAGGGCGATCAGCCAACCCAGCAGGTACTCATAGGGTAGACCTGAAAACATCCGAACTCCTAGGGTCTGTTGCCGTTTCGTTCGCGGCCGCGCCGGAGCCAGTTTTAGCGCGAGGCAAGGCACGAGATGCGAAGTTTAGCGTGCTAAATGAGCCATCGAGAAACGCAGCATCGCGCTAAAACTGGCCCGGCCCTTCGGGTGGGGCCGCCTAGGTTGCGCGCAAAATCTCGCCATGCGTTGTTGGAGGACTTGGCAAGGGAACAACGTGGACGGCGAGTCCATTCCCTGCGTCCTCCGCCTAGCCTGGCGAGATTTTTCGCAGCAACGCGGCTTGCGACGAAACGGGAACAGACCCTAGCGCTCATGGTGGCTCTGATACAGACAGTGCGGGGGCTTCAGGGTTGCTTAAAGGTGCATAACGGGCCGTCGTCGGGAGCCCACCGATGGCATTGCGCCTGCAGGATCGGGCTCAGGCTGTTACCCTTGTCGGTTACGTCCGCAGCTCGGGCGGTAACCGCAGGGCATTGCTGCCCCTATTCACGCTTTACGCTTGTCCGCGAGTCAGAAGCATCAAGGAGTATTTCGTATGGGAAAAGACCCTTCGCATGACACGACCCCGCAGCCAGAAACAGAACGGCTAGACAGTATCCCTGCACCGAGTGGGGAGTCCAATTTGATCGATACCGACTATGTCATCGGTCAGGACAACATCAAGGGACAGTTCTCCTTCTCCCTCGATATTCACGGCAAGGTCTTCACCATCTCCGCCCTCACGGTGGTGTTGTTCGTGGTGCTGACCCTGGCGTTGCAGAACCATGTCGAACCGCTGTTCACCGCCACCCGTGACTGGCTTACCCATCACATGGCGTGGTTTTTCCTCGGTGCTGCCAACATTTTCGTCCTGCTGTGTCTGGGCCTGATCGTCTCACCCTTGGGCAAAGTGCGCCTGGGCGGCATGGATGCCAAGCCGGATTATGGCTATGTCGGCTGGTTCTCCATGCTGTTTGCCGCCGGTATGGGCATTGGCTTGATGTTCTACGGCGTGGCCGAACCCATGGGGCACTTCTCTGCTGCCCTGGGCGGTGTCGAAGTAGGCGCCGATGGTGTGCGCACCGACTGGGCGCCGTTGGGTGGCGCTGCCGGTGATGCCGAAGCCGCTGCCCGCCTGGGCATGGCCGCGACCATTTTTCACTGGGGCCTGCACCCTTGGGCGATCTACGCCATCGTTGCGTTGGCGCTGGCGCTGTTCTCCTTCAACAAGGGCTTGCCGCTGAGCATCCGCTCGATCTTCTACCCGTTGCTCGGTGAGCGCGTGTGGGGCTGGCCGGGGCACATCATCGACATCCTCGCGGTGTTTGCCACCCTATTCGGCCTGGCCACCTCCCTGGGCCTGGGTGCCGAGCAGGCAGCTGCGGGCATTCAGTACCTGTTTGGTATCGAGTCCAGCGACCTGTCCAAGGTACTGCTGATCGTCGGCATCACCGCCATCGCCCTGGTGTCGGTACTCTCCGGGCTAGAGAAGGGCGTCAAGCGCCTCTCCGAGCTGAACATGGGCCTGGCCATTCTGCTGCTGCTGTTTATCATCATCGCCGGCCCGACCCTGGCGATTATCACCGGCTTCTTCGATAACCTCGGCGCTTACCTGAGCTACCTGCCAGCCCTGGCTAACCCGGTCGGCCGTGAAGACGTCAACTTCAGCCAGGGCTGGACCGCGTTTTACTGGGCCTGGTGGATCAGCTGGTCGCCGTTCGTGGGCATGTTTATCGCACGGGTCAGCCGTGGCCGTACCGTGCGTGAATTCCTGATTGCCGTGCTGCTGGTGCCTTCGCTGGTCTCGGTGCTGTGGATGACCGCGTTCGGCGGCACCGGTATCGGCCAGGTGGTCAGCGAAGGCTTTACCGGCGTGCAGGATGCGGCGCTGGAACTCAAGCTGTTCGCCATGCTCGGCGAGCTGCCGCTGACCGCGATCAGCTCGTTTATCGGCATCGTCCTGGTGGTGGTGTTCTTCATCACCTCGTCGGACTCCGGCTCGCTGGTGATCGACACCATTACCGCCGGTGGCAAGGTCAACGCACCTGTGCCGCAGCGGGTGTTCTGGGTGGTGATCGAAGGCGTGATCGCCATCGCCCTGCTGCTCGGCGGCGGGCTGGGCGCCCTGCAGGCCATGGCGGTGTCCACGGGGTTGCCGTTTACCCTGGTGCTGCTGGTGGGCTGTATCGCCATCGTCAAAGGCCTGATGAGCGAACCGCGCTAAGCGCTGACCTCGCGGCCTTCAAAAGCGCGCCTTCGGGCGCGCTTTTTTATGGGCCGAAGTTATCGGCCAACTCCCACCTGTAGGAGCGGATTTATCCGCGATGCTTTTACTGTTTATCCACAGGGTGGGGGCTGCATGTCAGCGCGTGTACCGGCATTGTCCGGCGTGGTCTACTTCCGGTAGATAGACCATTGCCGCCTATAATCTGCGCCACCTAACGGCCGTTGGCTTCGGCAACTCATCCCCACCTGACAGTAGAACAGGTCGTCAATGTTCAATTTCGTTCGTGAGTATTACTGGAAGCGTTGGCTTAGAACGCACGACGTAAAAATGTCGATGGGACTCGGTGCCCTAACATCCTCCGCTACAGTCGACGTTGAAGAGGGGGTGCGCTTGGGCGAGGTCATGATCAAATCCAGGCGCCTGCAGATAGGGGCTCACAGCTATATCAGGAGTGGCTTGCTGCAGTCCGTATCGGAAATAGGTCGGTTCTGCTCGATCGGCCAGGAGGTCCAGATTGGTCTGGTCGCGGATGGTCATCCCATCAACTGGCTAACTACGCATCCTGTGCATGATCTGGCAGCTGGGCTCCAGTACAACGCAAGCAAACCAGAAGCGCGCATAGGTAACGACGTGTGGATCGGCGCAGGGGTCAAAATCCTCAGCGGCGTAACGGTGGGCGACGGTGCTGTTATCGCAACCGGCGCGGTTGTCACCAAGGACGTTGCGCCTTACCAAATCGTCGGTGGCAACCCAGCGAAGCCCATTCGCTGGCGATTTGAGGATGGTGGACTACGGGATGCGCTTCAAGACAGTGCATGGTGGGATATGCCGTTCGATCAGCTCAGATCTATGCCTTTTGATGACCCATTGGCGTGTCTCACGTACATAGCTGAAACCAAGGCGAAGCATGCAGAGGCAGCCCAGTACAGCCGTTTTCGCATAAAGCGAACAGGCTGTACCGAGCTTAAAAGCCTTGGCTAGGCCTGCGGGCATGCTTTTTATGGGCCGAATTTATCAGCCACCACCGCCCACCCGTAGGAGCGGATTTATCCGCGATGCTTTGTTTTTGCTGTTCGCCGCCATTATGTCAGCGAGTGGCATGAGAGGAGCTGGGTCGCTTGCTGGAATAACGTAGGCGCCTCACCTCACGATCTGGCTCGTACAGGCGAGGTCTGACGGTTAAACGGCCCATGCCGGCTTCGGGTAGCGCAACTGTTGTGCTTGTACAGCAGCAATGGCAGAGCAGAATGTGGAAGCCACGCGAATACATAGTGTGGGCTGTGGTGTTTGCTTAACCCACTGGAGAGTTTGAGTTTTTATGATTTGGCTAGGTGAGTAGGTGCTGAGTTATGTGGAACGCTCTATTATTGGATTAATGCGGAATTCCGTCTAATCACTGTTAGGAAAAAGTATGGATTTACTAACTGAAACATTTGACGTTGTTTGGGGTGTTCTAAAAAAAGAAAGCGTAAGGGGCAGTGTTATTGTTGCGTGCGCAATTCTTGAAGACAAGCTTGAGTCTGTCCTAAAAAACAGATTAACAGACTGCAATGAAAAATCTGATTACCTTTTTTCTGGTGGGAATGCACCTTTGGGGACAATGTCCGCTAAAATCGACTTGGCTTACAGAACGGGATGCATCAGTGAAAAAGTGAGGAGTGGATTACATATTGTAAGAAAATTAAGAAATGATTTTGCACATTTATCTCAAGAAATAGACTTTGATACCGAAACAGTAAAAAGTCGCACTGAAAATCTTCTAGAACTTAATCGTGCTTTTGTGGAATTAATATGGGGCGGTGTTCGGAAAGAAATATTTTCTATCGCAGGAATAAAAAATCCTCCGGAATACACTGATTTACTAAAAGACATGATCAAATATGCTGGTTATCGTCATATGTTTGAAATATGGGCTAGTGCTCTGGCGGGCTCTCTTTCAGAGCTAGCTACTGAAGTTCAAAAACTACCAGAGAAAAACGCCTAAAAAATCGCTGAAGCACCGCGCACTTCGTGCGCTGGACAGTTTGTAAGTCGCAGTTATTTTTGCATTCGCTGCGCTCATTGTCCGCAAAAAACTACAACTTACAAACTGCCGCTTAGCTCGGCGTTAGATGCAAGGAGCACAATCTTGGAAGAGTTCAAATTAGCAGTAGAAATACTCAGCTCCATCGCCTCGCTCATTGCAATTTTAACCGTATTATATTCGTGGCACGCAAACAGAAAACATCCGATCTCAATATCTGAGATTATTTCCACAAGATCTGGCAGTGACACATTTCGACTTTTCGTTAAGATCAAGAACACGAAACCTTATCCCGTAACCGTAAAAAGCCTAGTCTGTTACAAAAAAGAAACTCACAGAGTCGAGAAAAAAATCAATGAGCGGCCAAAGACCATGACCGTCCTTGATAGCCGCGATAGGCTTTTCACGATCCAAAATGAAATACTGATTCCAGAGTTAGGCGAAAATCGTATAGAGGCAAACGTAACAACAAACGCCCCACCAACAAAGTCACTAATCTTTATGCTCGACACCACCCACGGGCATTTATCAACAAATTGCAAGAAAGTGAAATTCTTCAGTACTGCTCCAGAAATATTTAGCCCTGATTTCATGATATCTAGGGAAAGTAAGATTTCATCCATGGCAGCCTACATCAGAGCTTACATCGTGTACTTAATAGACCTCTTGCCGTTTAAATTAAACAGATTAAGAGGCATTGTCTCTCCAAGAAACTAATCATGCCTTGCATCTAACAAGTGGTATATGGACTCTCCCCACAAGTAGTGAGCAAAGCTTCTCTTCTGCACCTGTCGTCAGCGCGGTTGCATTCGTATATCCGGCCTGTGATGGGCGCTTCGCCCTGGCCATTCTGTAGT
>JAHJYA010000087.1 GCA_018826895.1 Gammaproteobacteria bacterium | reverse complement strand
TCTGTATGTCAACCTGCGGGCGATACTAGACCGCAGTTGACTCTGAAAATCCAGGGGCAAGCAGTGCGTTATCCACGCCTACAAGCACCTCATGATTCCTGAGCCACAGTCGGTACTCTGGGCCTCTGAGGCTGTGATCAGGTGAGCAGTCAACACTCCACTGGCGCAGGGTGTAGCCGGCAGTCAGCGCTTGAACAGTCATCCTCAGCACGCCCTCCTGCATCTCGTAGTCCAAGTGAGTTACTTCAGGCCGAGGTTGGTCAGGATGATGCACCATTTCCAGCGTCACCTGATGGTTCCATTGGTTATCGGATTCCCGCGTTTCATAATCCAGTGGCACGTCGTTATCGAGAATCCGCGGCTCGATGATCCGGGTGACAACAAAGTCTCGGAACTCTTGCGTTTTTCGATCAAAGCCACGTACATGCCATCGCAGCCCGTTGTCTACCAGCACATGCGGCACAATTACGCGCTCGCTTGCACCGCTTAAAGACTCGTAGCGGATGAGTAGGGGCTGCCGTTGAAAGATGGCCCGCGTCACTACGCCCAGCGTTTCAAGGCTTGGATTACCCAGGCGTGCGGGCTGCAGAGCAGGCACCCCTGCGGCCCACACACCAGGAAAACCGTCCGCAAACCCCTGAGACAGCCAAGTCATTACCCGTTGCGAGCTGAAGCTGTACATGGGCTTGAAGCTCGGGGTTATGAAAAAGGTCTTGGCTCTGACGTCGTAGCTCAAGTTGCCTGGATTCAAGCTGGTATACAGGGCCAGATCCCGGGTCGCTGACGCAGCCTTTATCTGGAAACGCCTCACCAGCATCTGCCGTCGCACTTCCCCTAGAAACCACAGGTTCAGCTCGATGTAGGCAAGGCGCTCCTGCTGCGCCTGCGAGTGATCTGCAATGTCTTTGGTCATCAAATCGTCTACGTTCTATTTTCTGGTTGCGATGCTTAGAGGCATAAAGCTAGTATCCGTCACACCACCTCATAATGATTCGGTTCTGGCTTGGCCGGTGCCAACGGCTCGACAAGGAATTCGTGGGCTGAATATGAACGACCTTTCTAACATGGCAGAGCCTCCTAACACGAGGAATGGTGACCTGGTCGATCTGACAGCCCACCAACGCAACTTGCTGCTCTTGCGCCCGATTTTGCGCCTTGACATCAATAAGTCGATGCACCGCGGTGACGATGATTCCAAGGTGTTGGAGGGGCTGGATACCAATTACCTCTGCCTTGCCTCGCTTTTCTACATGATGGAAGGTGCTGCAATTAATCAGGGGTACACCCTCACCGAGGTACGTGATCACTTGATGGTCACCGCCGGCAGTATGCGCGCCGAGCTCAGCGAGCCCGCCAGATTGCGTGTGGCGGAAGTCGTGCTGGATACGTTGAGTAACGCCACCAATAAATACGCAGCACACCGTGAATCGTATTTTCACGCGCCCTCCGGTGAGACCAAAGAGTTCACCTTCAAGCTGGTTCGCTTGGAGCAGGATCATGAAGGTACCGTGCGCTTCACCCCGACCGAGCAGGGCTATGTAGTGCTCATGGGGATGCTAGATCTTGAAATTGAGGATTATCAGGTTCTCATCGAAAAGATGCTGGTTCACCTCATCGAAAACGGACGTTTTGAGCAAGCACTGGAGCTCGCGAATCGCGCACGTTTGCTGTCAATTGAGCACCGACAAATGATCCGAGAGATGATTCGCCAGGCCAATCGTTCACCGGGCACTGTAAATTGGCGCAAAGACATCAGCCCGCGGTTGAGTGAAGCACGCCATCACGTCTCAGAGCGCCAATCGGTCGATCATCACATGATGGAGTCGCTTGCCACCAAAATTCGCGGCATGGACAACCCGAACGCCATCGCCCCACTGGCCAAGCTCAACCTTCAACTGCAACGCGCCAACCTGCAGCGTTTGAACCTGCTGAATGACATTGGAGGGGCGGGTGATCGTTTTCTTCAGGGGCAGGCGTTGGGCTTTCGGGCTCGGCGCCGCTCTGGCTTGCCCGACATAGACCTTCAGCTGCTGCCAGCGCTCATGGAAAAGCCTCTGAGTGCAATCTCCAGCGTCACAGAAGACCTTTTACTCAGCTTCTACCCTGCAGTCCCCCCCAAGATTTTTGATTTGTCGACCTTATTGGATGCGCTTTTGGAGCGACGGGACGCTTACGTGTACGAGGGCGACGAAGAGGAAGTCGATGGGGAAATTGCAGAGTTTGTGCAGATCCCCAATCCCTTCTCGAATGAGGTTATTGCAACGGCCCTTGCATGGCTCGACGTGAAGATGCATTCCGGGCAGACCTGGCACCTTGGGCAACTGATCGAACTCGCTGAGCGTGAAGGCCTGTCGTTCGTGGAGCGTAAAGCTGTTGCCTACGAGCTCTATCGAGCCTACGCCGACAGCGAGTCACGCTACCCCCATCTTCATGCCCACGTGAGCGGTGAGTTCGAAACTTCCGTGGTATCAGGCGACGACCTGAAATATGTCATCAAGCAGGAGAGCAGTAATGAGCAGCAGTGATAGCCAGGATGCAGCCACGCTGCTCTACAAGGCAATGGCGGTCGCGGCCAATCCTGCAAACGACGCAGACTACCGGCATTTGGTGGCAAGGTTTCGCGGTGAACGCCTGTTCGCGGAGGTGGTCAACGGAGTCGCTGCCGGCATGGAGTTGGTCATTCTCGACGTGAGTGAGCGAGGGTTGGTGATTGCTCCTACGGGCAGAAACAGCCGCTTTTCACTGCGCCCGTCTGACTTGCGGCGATCCATGTCAGAGCAGGACAAGGTAGCCATGGTACTGATCCATCTCGCGATTGCTGCAGTGTTCTATCCCACTACAGACCACATAGAAGACGAGGGGCGAGCCCCATTTCCGAGCACCTTGGCCGAGATAAGAGACAAGGTTCTTGCCATCGCGAATTCCCTGCGTTCATCCGCTGAAGGCGATAGTTACGCCGCGGAACAGCTTCGCCCGGGCTGGAGCTTCCTTCTGGATCTTCCAGTGTTCATACCTGGTGCTGAGCGGGCGTCAATGAAGTCTGTGGATGGGATCGTGAGGGTTTGCCTGCTTCGGCTGCATGACTATGGGTTGGTCAGAAAGGAGGGCAATGAGGAAATGCGCGACAAGACCATCTTTACGCCCACACACCAGCTACGCGTGCAGTTGCGCGAATTGACCCTACCGAACCTCTTTAAAGCTGTCGCCGCAGCTGCCGCTCCCTCCAATCAAGGATGACCTATGCGCATTTCAAGGATCTACGTAGACCGGTTCGGATCCCCCACCAGCTGGTATGAGGAGATGACGTTCGACCTGTGTGACCCTGCAACAGGCGAGCCGATCGACAGTTGCATGAACCTTGAGAATGCTGGGGGCAAAACCTCACTGCTCTCTTACATTTTCAGCTGCTTTGAGCCCAAGCAGGAGCGCTGGTTGCAGCATCTGCAGTCCAAATCCCACAGTTTCAGGGATTACTTCTCCCGCGATGTCAGGCCATCCTTCATCGCCATTGAATGGGTGATGCCTCCACGTAGCGCTAACGGGCAGTCTTACCGAGTGGTCATCGGTCAGGCAGTTCAAGTGAAGGAGGCCGCAGACCGGGCGTCAGAGGTTGATCGCCGTTTTTTTGCTTTTGAAGCCAGCTCTGGCCTGGCATGGGAAGACTTGCCGGTTCCGGGCCTTTCCCTCGCGCCGGTTCAGTCGATGCAGGCCTTCTTGAATTGGGCACATCAAAACGCTCGGTTGGAGAGCCAGGGCGACTTCTACCTCACCCACAACCAGGGAGAGTGGGTTTCGCACCTGGAGCAGCGCCGACTGATCGACGTTGAACTGCTGAGCATGCAGCTGTCCTTTAACAGCCGTGAAGGGGGAAGCGAAGAGGGTTTTCTGTCTTTCAGCTCCGAAAGCGACCTCGTTACGAAACTGTTGAATTTGTCGATGAATCAAGAGCACACCAGCGCGCTCAGAGACATGGTCGTCCAGACGATGGATAGGCTTAAGTCAAAGCCAAAGTATGAAGCCCGCTTGTACGAACTGCAGCGCCTTCAGCAGGCCATGACACCCTTCGGAGAAAGCGCAGCTGCCTTCCTTGGAGCCAAGGCCGCTCTGTTGGCCGTGGAGCAGGATGCGGCTGACATCGTATTCACGATGCGTGATCAGATAAGTGCCCTGGATGTGCGGTTGACGAAGGCGAACAATGCAGTCGACCAGCTTGAGCAACTCGCAAGCAAAGCAGATGACGAGGCGGCTTTTGCCAAGCGTAATCACTTCTCGCTGCAGAGGCTCAAGCTGTCTCGTGAAGATCAGGCCGCCAAGCAGCGTACCGATGAATTGCAGCAGACATTCAAAGCTGGATTGGTGCGGCTTGACTGCCTCAACGGTGCGCTGGTCAAGCGAGACATCTTCAACGTGGAGAAGGTGATTGCCGAGCTGGAAAGTCAAACAGCTGCGCTCAAGGAAGAACTGAGGCCTTTTGAGAACGAGGCCTCTCAGAACGGCGCCATGCTTCGTTTCCTGATTCAACAGCACACTGACAGGTACCAGCAAACACGCTCTTCAATGCTTGCGCAGGAGACAGAACTGAAAGCGGGCCTCTTGCGCATCGCTCAACAGCGAAACCAGTGCAGCAGCAGGGTGGCTGAGCTCAGTGGCACGAAGGGGAAGATTGAAGAGCGTATTCGGGCAGCGAACCAGATACTGGACGGGTTGATCGAAAATGGCTGGCTGCTGCCAACCGATATCGACGTGAGCTCAGCGATTACGCGTCTGAGGACAGTCATCACCGAGCTTGAATCCACGCTCGATGAGTTGCGTGAGCAGCGGCTGGTGAAAAAAGCATGTTTAGATGATGCGCAAGCGCAAACCTCTTCGGCCCAGCAAGACATCACTCATGCGCAACATGCATTGACTACGTTGAAGCAGCGCCTGAACGAATATGATCGTAACGTTGAGAACTTGCACAATGACCCTGTTTTGACCTTGTTGGTCGACGGTCAATGTGATCCTCACTCGTCCGCACTGGTCACTCATGTTCAGCAGTTTATCGAGTCGACCCGAAGCGAACTCTCTAACTGCGCCATCCGCCTCAAACAGCTGCACGAACAGCAGGAGTCGATCGAACAGACCGGCTTGGCCGGGCGCAGTGATGACGTTGATAGGGTAGTGTGTGCGCTCAACTCGGCTGGCATACGCTCTGCCAGGGCAACCAACACCTATGTCGCTGATCTGCGAACCGACGCTGAGGAGGCGAGGGCGCTCGTCTTGTCAGATCCGGCGCGGTTTCTCGGTGTCAATGTCGCGAAGGAAGAGTGGAACAAAGCGATTCAAGTCGGACAGTCCCTGCAGCTGCCCCTCTCCCTGCCTGTGACGCTGGCAGTGGCGAGCCTGGATGCCGAACCTGCTTCTGAAGATCGTTACGTCTTCGGGCCAGAAAAGGACTCGCTTTTCAATAAGGCCGCTGCCGCCCAGTTGTTGGTAGATTGCCAGGCCCTGATCGAGCAGACCCACGTCGAGCATGACGCTTTCTCTGCCCGGGAGAGGCAAGCTCAGTCGGCGCTTGCCTCCCTTCAACGCTTTCAGCGCGATTACACGCGCGAGGCTATTCAACAGATCGAATTGGAAGTTGAGCAACGCCAAGAAGAAACCGAGTCTGCGACGGCGAAGCGGACTGCGCTGATTGAGCTCACTGACCGCTTGACTCATGAGCTTGAAGCGCTGAGTGCGCGTATCGAAGCGCTCCCGGCTCAGATTCAGGCCCACGAGAACGGCCTCAAGCGTCTGTCTGATTACGCGGCCAGCTGGGAACCCCAGGTTGAAGCGGGGCGTCGAGAACTGCTAGAAATCAACCGAGAGGTGAATCAAATCACCGCGTTGCTGGATGAGCTTCGGGAGGATGAAGGCGTTCACTCACTGAGATTGGAAGAGGTTCGCCTGGATCTGGTTGACGTTGCCGCTACTGTCTCCGAGCTACAGCGTGAGTTTGGGCAAGTTACGCGGTATGACGCCGATTTCGACGCCGAGGGCTGTCTACAAGAAACGGGATATGACCTCAGCGTCATTCGGACGCTGTATTCAAACGCCATGAGGATGCTGACCGCGGAGGAAAACCATAAGCTCGGCGTCGTCAGTTACCAACTGAGAGACCAGCGCGACCGATCTACTCAATTGGCAGCGCTATTCCTCAAGGAGTATGGCCGTCTTGACGACGCGTTCATCACGGAGCTCGCCCTGAGTGAGATCGACATCGGAGCAGAAATCGACTCGCAGAAAAAGCTGAACACACGGTTTGATGGCGAGAAGGAGAGAGCGGTTCATGACGCAGCTGTAACGGGCTCAGTGTTGAACAGTTTCATCCGCGAGCACGCCCCTGAAGAGCCTTCAGAAGACATGCGCAGACTCAGTGATGAGGAAGTCTCCAATGCCTTGGAGCGTGAGTTGGCTGCTGCGGTGGCGCGAGGCGCTGAGGCCGAAACTCTTCGCCGGCAAATCACTCAACAACGTATCGACAGCGCCGCCGATGAGAAGCGCAAGGATGCCCTGGTCGTCCAGGTCAATTTTGTAGCGTCGGCATTCCCTGCTACCAATGCCGAACCCAAACTGATCCCGCTGGACGGAGATATCCAACGGCGCGTAACCGCTTTGGTAGAAATGCGAACCGCGCGAGATGCAGCAGTGAAAAACTGCAGTATCGAGACAAGCAGGGCGCATCGAGACTTGGTCAGGGTCGCCACGCACAGCGATTTCATTGCCGTAGAGCCTGAGGTCTCGATGCACATCAGTCAGGACGATTTTGACAAAGCATGTACCGACCATGATCGCTTGGCTGAAATGATCCATGACCGGATTGCTTCGGTCATGGATCAGCTGAACGAAATGATTCCTGACTTCGAGAGCTGCGTGAATGAGGTCTACAACCAGGCGACGTCGGCGAGCTCTTTGGTCAAATATGCCTCAGGAATCACCATGCCCACCGGAACGCCTTATGTGGGTGGCAAAGAAATCCTGAAGATGTCGGCCAACCTTTCTGCGAAGAGCTCGGAGCAGCGCAAGCTCGAAATCCGCCACTATCTGAACAGTCAGATCGAGGATGGCGTCGTCCCAAGCAGTGGGGCGGACATCATCACGCAGTGCCTGTTGCGCTTTACGAACGAGAAGTCGTTTGGGCTGCACATGCTGAAAATGGAGCAGAACATCGATTTTCAGTATCAGCCTGTGAATGCCATGAAGAAGTCAGGTGGCCAAGGGACTGTCATCGCGACGTTCCTCTACATGCTGGTCAGTCATATGCGTGTGAGCACACAGACACAAGCAAAACGCGGCGGTGGCGGGCCCTTGCTTCTGGACAACCCCTTCGCAAACGTCCAGACCAGAGCCCTCATCGATGCGCAGAGAAAGCTGGCAACCAGCCTCGGTATCCAGCTGATCTGCTTTACCGCCAATGCGGATGCCAACATCCTCGAAGGGTTTAGGCGGATCATCCGGCTTCGTAAGGCCGGCGTTAATAGCAAGACAAAACGCACGCATATCGAGATGGCCAGGGCGACCTTTGCTGAGGCGGCGGTATAACCATGAGCGCTGCATTTTTGAAAACGCTTGGGCTGGAAGCAGGGAAGCGCGTGACGCTACCGACGCTCAGAACCCTCTGGCTTGCAGCTTATCCGGAGCAGGTCGAGACGCCGAACCGGGATGCTCAGTTGCTCGAAGCGTTGCGGCTAGGAGAGTCTGAGGGTTTGCTGAAATTACCCGGCGCGGGGGGCTTCGAAAAGCTTGGCCACCCTCCAATGCCCAAGGCCATTACCTTGTTGCGAGAAGAAAAGCAGAAGTCGACATTCGACTACAACAGCGTTTCATGGCTGCCGGAGATTGGGTTCTGGCCTAGCCTGTCACTGAGCGAGCAAGCAACAGCTTTTATGGTCAACGAGTGGCTGATCAAGCGCCGCGGTCGATTCCTGCAGGTGCCGTTGCGTGAGCGGTCGCTGGAAATTTTCGGGGATGAGAAATTTCTCGACGCCCGGGTGCGCAATGGAGCGCTCTTTGGTGGTCGCATGCCCTTAAGTGTCATCGGAGCGATGCGGGTTGAGCACCCGCTTGCTTACCGACCTTCAGACGCCGTTGGAGCACCTGTGCTCGTGGTCGAAAACCACCACACGTTCTGGAGCCTGGGAGAGTGGAACGAGCAGGCCAAGCGCTACAGCGCCATCGTCTATGGTGGTGGAAATACGATTTGCGCGTCCGGTCTGGCTTTGCTGGAGGTCATGAGAGAGCGAGATGCCCAAAGTGCAGAATACTTCGGTGACATCGATCCTGAAGGTCTGAATATTCCCTTGAAATTCAATCGTTTGCATCGACTTCAATTGACGCCGAGCATTGGCTTTTACCGCCTATTGCTAGAAGTGGGGCGGCGCCGGGATTCTGTGTCACTGAACGCTGAACACCGACATTTAGTGAAATCTTGGTTGCCGGATTTCTCTGGGCAGATCACTGAGCTCTGGGAGGAGGGGTACTGGTTACCTCAAGAAGGTGTAGGGCTGGAACAACTGATGGAAAGCTGATACTCAACGCCAACGCGTAACGCTGGAAATAACGTAATGAAGGTTCTAGGACGGGGAATCCGAGACTCGACCTCAGCCATTGTTTCGCTATCCTCCGGATCGCAAATGATAGGGAACCTCGCTGTGAACATTGCTGATCTCATTGACAACGGGTGAGTTTTCGATGAAGGAGACTGTTGGACCTTAGGCTGGGGGCATCCTTTTCAAACCATCCAAAGCATGCCCTCAGATGTGCCCCCAATGTAGCAATCCACTGGAAGTGAGTGGAGCTCCATGGTTTGTGGAAAGGCAGAAATGATCAGTTAAACAGCCTGCCCGACGAAACCTAAAGACTCTCAGGGTCGCCAAAAAACATCTGAATACGCGCACGCAGCCAGCGTTCTGCAGGGTCATTGTCCTGGGCGCCGCGCCAGGCCATCGACAGCTCGAAGCTTTGCGCATCCAGTGGCAGGTCCTCGGCACGCAGGCCGCCTGCGGCGGTAAGGGCCGCGGCGGTGTAGTCGGGGACGACTGCCACCAGGTCGGTGCCGGCGAGCAGGGTGCCCAGGCCGTTGAATTGCGGCACCGCCAGCACCACCTTGCGTGAGCGGCCCATCCCCTGCAGTTGATCGTCGATAAAACCGTTGAGGTCGCCGGCAAACGAGACCAACACGTGGGGGCGCGCGCAGTAGGTGTCCAGGCTCATGGCGCCGGGCACCGCATCGGCACGCAACAAGCGGGGGCGGCTGCGACGCAGGGTTTTACGCTTGGCGTTGGCGGGCAGTTCCTCGGTGTAGCTGACGCCCACGGAAATCTCGCCAGAGGCCAGCAGGTTGGGCATCAGCAGGTAATTGGCCCGGCGGATCACCAGCACCACTCCGGGCGCTTCCGCGCGTAAGCGGCGCAGCAAGGCAGGCAACAAGGCAAATTCGACGTCATCCGACAGGCCGATACGAAACACCGCTGTGCTGGTGGCGGGGTCAAATTCAGCGGCGCGGCTTACCGCCGTGGAAATCGAGTCCAGCGCCGGGGAAAGCAGGGCGAAGATTTCCTGGGCCCGTGCGGTGGGCTCCATGCTGCGGCCAGTACGCACGAACAGCGGGTCATCGAACAGGCTACGCAGCCGCGACAGTGCAGCACTGATCGCCGGTTGGCCGAGAAACAGTTTCTCGGCCGCGCGCGTCACGCTGCGCTCGTGCATCAGCGTTTCGAAGACAATCAGCAGGTTGAGGTCGAGGCGGCGCAGGTCGTTGCGGTTCATCCGGTACCCTTGCGATGGAGCGACCTGAAGCGGCAGGTCTGAACCGCGACATAGTACGAGTAGCGGGCGAGGAAAGGAAAGCCACAGCCTCGGTGTTGGGCAGCGGATCACTGTCAGGCATGTCGACTATCAATAGGGGCGGGTGGTGCTCGTGACGCTCAGCAGATAGAGTCCACACCCATCGAAGTGTTAATCCGCGATCAGACAGAGGTTAACGATGTCCCGCATGATCCGTTTTCATAAGTTTGGCGAAACCAGCGTACTGCAATGTGAAGAGGTGGCTACGCCCACCCCTGGCCCCGGCGAGGTGCTGGTGCGTGTGCAGGCCCTGGGCCTCGGCTGGAACGACGTATTGTGGCGCCAGAACCTGGCCAACGAGCAGGCGCAGTTGCCCGCTGGTATGGGTTTTGAGCTGGCTGGCACGGTCGAAGTGCTGGGCGAGGGTGTCGATGACCTGCCAGTGGGCACTGCGATTGCCGCCTTTCCGGCCAGCACGCCGAACCGCTATCCGGCCTGGGGCGACCTGGTGCTGATGCCTCGCTATGCGCTGACGCGCTACCCAGAATTGCTCACGCCCGTGCAAGCTGCAGTGCACTACAGTGGGCTGCTGTTCGGCTATTTCGCCCTGATGGACTTGGCGCAGCTCAAGCCTGGTCAACATGTGCTGATTACTGAAGCCAGCCGCTGCCTGGCGCCACAAACCGTGCAACTGGCCAAGGCGCTGGGGGCCAAGGTGATTGTCTCGACGTCCTACCCAGCTGACCGTGATTTTCTGCGCGAGCTGGGTGCCGACAAGGTCATCGTCACCGAGGAGCAGGACCTGGTGCTGGAGATCGAGCGCTACACCGATGGTAAGGGCGTTGAGGTCATCCTCGACCAGTGCGCCGGCCCGCAGATGAAGCTGCTCGGTGATGTGGCCGCTACTCGTGGCAAGCTGATCCTGTATGGCATCAATGGCGGCAATGACGCTGCGTTTCCCGCATGCGCTGCCTTCAAGAAGCACCTGCAGTTCTTCCGTCATTGCGTGCTGGACTTCACTGGGCACTGTGAGCTGGGCATCGAGCAGAACTACGAGGCGGTGCGGCGTGCGCTTGAGCACATCAACCAACTGACCCGCGATCACCTGCTGACCCCAATGGTAGACAAGGTGTTTGCCTTCGATGACTTCGTGGCAGCCCACGAGTACATGGAAACCTGCCCGAGCCGCGGTCGGGTGGCGCTGGAATTGCCCAGCGCATAAACCACACACGGCTGGGCAGCCTTGCCTGGCCGCGCGACAATAGGGGCCTTATCTGCCACAGGCCCCTCGTCATGACCGACTCCCTCGACATCACCGACCTGCAGCTGGGCGACGGCAAAGCCGTGGTCAAGGGTGCGCTCATCACCACCCACTATCACGGCACTCTGGAAGACGGTACGGTCTTCGACTCGTCCGTGGAGAAAGGCCGCCCCTTCCAATGCGTGATCGGCACAGGGCGGGTGATTAAAGGCTGGGACCAGGGCCTAATGGGTATGAAAGTCGGTGGCAAGCGCCGCCTGTTCGTCCCTGCGCATTTGGGCTATGGCGAGCGCCAGATGGGCGCGCACATCAAACCCCACAGCAACCTGATTTTCGAGATCGAGCTGCTTGAGGTGCTGACGCGCGACGACTGATCGGCGCGCCGCACTTGATTCCGGGCCGGTGTATCGGTTCGTCTGCAGTGATGCGCCGATTGGCGCTTCTCGATCACGCCCTGCTGGTGTTCCGTGATCAGCGCTTCACCCCCGAGCAACAGAGCGCCTTCAGCCGCCGCTTCGGCCCGCTGCAGATCCATGTGCTCAACCAGCCTGGGCTCTATGTTGTTGGCTTAGGAGCTGCCGGAAGAGGGCGGTGACACCCTGCCGGCCGAGCTGCGCCAGACCATCGACGGCAAACCCGCGGCGCATTCGGGGCGCTCAAGTTTTCGGCCATAGGGACCTTCAAGGTCACGCCTTGTGTCGGTTCAGAGCGAGTGGTCGAGCAGGAATTTGCTGAGAAACTGACGCGTGCGCTCGTGCTGCGGCGCAGAGAACAGGCTTTTGGCCTCGCCTTGCTCAACGATCACGCCGCTGTCGATGAAGATCACCCGGTTCGCCACATCGCGAGCAAACGCCATCTCGTGGGTGACAATGACCATGGTGCGTTTTTCCTCGGCAAGATCGCGGATGGTGGTCAGCACCTCGCCGACCAGTTCCGGGTCAAGGGCCGAGGTGGGTTCGTCGAAGAGAATGACTTCTGGCTGCATCGCCAGGGCGCGGGCGATGGCCACACGCTGCTGCTGGCCGCCGGAGAGGCGCTTGGGGTACGCGTCCTCCTTGCCGCTCAGGCCCACCTTGGCCAGCAGCGCGCGGCCTTGGGCAAGTGCCTGCTCATGCGCTTGCTTCTTCACCTGCACCGGACCTTCGATGACGTTCTCCAGCGCTGTGCGATGGGGAAACAGGTTGAAGTTCTGGAACACGAAACCAGCATGCTGACGTAGTTCCCGGATCAGCTTTTGCTGGTTCTTCAGCGGCTTATCCGCATCGATATGGATATCGCCCACGGTGATCTGCCCGCTGCTGGGTTGCTCCAGCAGGTTGAGACAGCGCAGCAGGGTGGTCTTGCCCGAGCCGCTGGGGCCGATGATGGCCACGACTTCGCCGGCGGCCACGTCCAGATCGATGCCCTTGAGTACTTCGTTGCTGCCGAAGGCTTTTCGCAGATTGCGCACGGAAATCATCAGTTGTCCTGCTCGTGCCGGTTGACCCTGGCCTCAAGGCGCGCCTGGAAGTGCGCAAGGATGCTGGCCAGCGCCCAGTAGATCAGCGCGGCCGCCAGGTACATGGTGAAAATCTCGAAGGTGCGCGCGGTGATCAACTGCGCCTGACGGAACAGTTCCGGTACCTGGATGGTGGCGGCCAGGGCGGAGTCCTTGACCAGCGAAATAAAGCTGTTGCCCAACGGCGGCAGAGCCGTGCGCGCAGCCTGCGGCAGGATCGCGCGGTACAGCGTCTGCGCCTTGCTCATGCCGATGCTGGCGGCTGCTTCCCATTGGCCGCGGTCGATGGAGGCGATGGCGGCGCGGAGAATCTCCGAGGTGTAGGCCGCCATGTTCAGCGAGAAACCGATCAACGCAGCCGGCAACGGGTCGAGCTGTATGCCCAATTGCGGCAGGCCGTAATAGATCAGGAACAACTGCACCAACAGCGGTGTGCCACGGAAGAACGATACATAGAGACGGGTGAGCCAGCGCACGGGCGCCGGGCCATACAACCGCCCAACCGCCAGGGCGAAGCCCAGCAGCAGGCCGAAGAACATGCCACCCAGGCTGAGTACGACCGTGTAGTACGCACCCTTGAGTAAAAAGGGCGCGGACTCCAGAGCCAGCTGAAGGGCGGACTCGATCATCGGGTGACGTCAGCCTTGAACCATTTCTCGGACAGTTGCTTGAGGGTGCCGTCGGCACTCAGCTTGGCCAACGCCTGGTCAATGGCAGCCAGTAGCGCCGGGTTGCCCTTGCGCAGGGTGATGCCGGCTTCCTGGCGGGAGAAGGCTTCGCCGGCCACGGCCAGGCGGCCACCGGTTTTCTCGACCATCTCGAAGGCCGCCAGGCGATCCACCAGGATCACGTCGATGCGACCGACATTGAGGTCCTGAAGTTTGGTGGGGTCATCGTCGTAGGTGCGAATATCGGCCTGCGGCACATTGTCCTTCAGCCACTGTTCGTAGTTGGTGCCCAGGCCCACGCCGACTTTCTTGCCGGCCAGGTCCTGGGCGTTCTTGATGCTCTCGCCATCGGCCTTGCGGGTCAGTGCCTGGATACCGGAGACGGTGTAGGGGGTGGAAAAGTCGTATTTCTTCTTGCGCTCGTCGGAGATGGTCACCTGGTTGATCACCACGTCCAGGCGCTTGGATTCCAGCGCGGCAAGGATGCCGTCCCATTTGCTCGGCTGGAACTCGGCCTTGACCCCCAATTCCTTGGCCAACGCTTCGGCCAGCTCGACTTCGAAGCCGGTCAACTTACCGCTCTCGTCCTGGTAGTTGAAGGGCGGGTAGGTCCCTTCAAGGCCGACCTTGATCGCACCACGGGCCTTGATGTCATCGAGCAGGTCGGCGGCGAAGCTCGGTGCGCTGAGGCTGGCGCCCAACATGAGGGCCAGGCTAGCGAAGAGGAAATGGCGACGCAGGGTGGAGAATGTCATGGTGACCTCGTGCAAGTGGAAATATGGCGCCACTTTAGGTGGAAATTCTTATGCTACTAAATAATTAAAAATTATTTGTATATTCATTTTTGCTTGTAGGCGAAGAGGGCTGGCGAGCCGCCTGTGTGCAGGAACAGCAGCGGTCCGTCGCCTGGGAAGGCACCACGCTTCAGGCCATCGAGCAGCCCGGCGAAGGCTTTGCCAGTGTAGACCGGGTCGAGCAGGATCGCTTCCAGGCGCGCCAGCAGGCAGATGGCCTCGAGTCCGGCGGCGTTGGCTTCGCCGTAGCGCGGTGAGAAATAGGCGTCCCACAGCTCCAGGTTCAGCCCTTGCGGCATCTCCACGCCCAGTAGTTCAGTTGTGCGCTGGAGTAGACCTTCAACCTTGGGTTTTTGTGCCGCCTCGCTGCGCGAAACGGTGACGCCGATCACGCGTGTGCCGGGGCGTGCACTTTCCAGCGCCAGGGCCAGCCCGGCATGAGTGCCGGCGCTGCCGGAGGCCAGTACCACGGCGGCGAAATCCTGGCCGCTGGCGGCGATCTGCTCGGCCAGCTCCAGCCCGCCACGCACGTAGCCGAGCGCGCCCAGGGCATTGGAGCCGCCGATTGGCACCAGGTAGGGGCGACGCCCGGTTGCGCTGAGCCGCTGGCAGGCGGCTTCCAGCAGCTGGTCGGCATTGTCCAGGTTGGCGACGTTTTCCACCTCGCCGCCAAATAGATCCAGCAGCAGGCGATTGCCATTGCCCAGGTAGTCGTCGCTCTGGCTGTCGATGGGATTTTCCAGCAGGGCGAGACAACCCATGCCCAGTTGCGCTGCGACCGCTGCGGTTTGCCGCACATGGTTGGATTGAATGGCGCCTGCCGTGACCAGCACGTCAGCGCCTCTGGCCTGCGAATCGGCGGCGAGATACTCCAGCTTGCGCGCCTTGTTGCCACCGAGCGCCAGCGGCGTAAGGTCATCACGCTTGATCCATATATCCCGGCCCAGTTGCTGCGAGAGGCGTGGCAGGCGATGCAGCGGCGTGGGCTGGGAAACCAGCTCCAGGCGGGGAAAACGGGCGAGGGCGGTCGTGAGCATGGAAGCCTCTGGTAAGTCGAAAGCTCATCACTTTAGGTCTGTGGGGGCGACGGCAACAAGTACGTAATCAGTTCAAGGGCGTGGTCAAAGAAATCGTCCTGGAGGAGGTGGTGTCTGAGATCGACGTGCAAACTGCATCCGGCATTGATACCTCGGTGATCACCACCCGCTCGGTACGAGACCTGGAATTGCAGTGGGGCAGCGAGGTGATTGCCTTTGTGAAGTCCACGGAAGTATCCATCACCAAGCGGTAAGCCCGCCCCGATGCAGGGCGCTGCTCCCTCATCCTGCAGCGCCCAGGCGCGGTTCAGCGCTGGCTCAGTGCCCGCTCCATGCGCTGCACGCCCTCTTCCAGCATTGCCCGTGGGCAGCCGAAGTTCAGGCGGACGAACTGCTGGCTGTCATCACAAAACTCGATCCCCGCGCTCAACCCGACCTTGGCCTGCTCCAGGAAGAATGCATGGGGGTCGTTCAGGCCCAAGGCGCTGCAATCCAGCCAGGCCAGGAAGGTGCCTTGCGGCGCATGCATGACCACGCCGGGCAACCGGCTGTGCACGGCATCGAACAGGTAGTCGCGGTTCGCTTGCAGGTACTGAAGCAGCGCCGCCAGCCACTCGCCGCATTGGCTGTAGGCTGCACGGGTAGCTTCCAGCCCCAGGGGGCTGACGCTGTCGACCATGCCACAACGCGCCGCATTGAAGCGCTTGCGCACCTCGGCGTTCTGCACCACAGCAAAGCAGGTCTTCAAGCCGGCGACGTTGTAGGCCTTGCTCGCCGACATCAGGGTGATGGTGCGCTGGGCAATCTCGGGGCTGAGGCTGGCGGTAGGGATATGACGGCGGCCGTCGAAGCACAGCTGGGCATGGATTTCGTCGCTGATGATCAATGCACCGCTGTCCAGGCAGGCATTGGCCACGGCCAGCAGTTCTTCGTGCGGGAAGACTTTGCCGATGGGGTTGTGCGGGTTGCTCAGCAGCAGGGCACCGGCACCGCTCAGCGCCGTCCGCAGGGCTGGTAGCGGGGTGAGGTATTCACCGTTGCGCAACTCGAACGGCACCTCAACACGCGGCAGATTCCAGTGGCCGGGCGCCAGGCGAATAGGGCGATAGTTGGGGGTTTGCAGCACCACTGGCTGGCCGGGCTGTACGAAGGCGTGCAGGGCCATGTTGAAACCCGGCTCGACGCCGGGCAGAAACAACAGCTCGTCAGGCTGCACACGCCAGGCGTATTTGGCCCACAGGTCGGCAACGATGGCCTCACGTACCTGCGGGCCTGCCACGCTGTAGCCGAGAATCTGCTGGTCGAGACGCTCACGCAGCGCGTGCAGCACGGCGGGGGGCGCCGCGAAGTCCATATCGGCGATCCACATCGGCAGGACATCGTCCGGGTAACGGCTCCACTTGGTGCTGCCGGTGCCAAGGCGGGAATGGATCGTATCGAAATCAAAGCTCATAAGGCGCTCATATCAGGCAGGACAATGGAAAGCAGAGACGACTCTAGCAAGATCAGGCCGTATCCACCGGTGATAGGTCACAGGGGGGGCGTCGTTGATTAGTCATATGTATATAACTAATAAGCCCGAGCAGCAGATCGCCTTTAGCCGGCGCTTCGGTCCGTTACAGATCCATGTGCTCAAACAGTTCCTGCTTGCTGGTCACCCGGAGATTTTTATCATCTCCAACATCATCGAGAACGGTCAGCCAATCGGACTCGGTGACGCCGGCAAGTTCTGGCACTCGGACCTGTCCTATTAAAGAGTTGCCCAGCCTGGGATCCATGCTGCTGGCTAAGGAACTGCCGGAAGAAAGCGGTGACACGGGGCTGTTCGTCAACGAGAACTTCACCACCCACATTTTCGATATTCCCGAGAACGAGAGCCGGCAGATCCTTGCCGAGCTCTACGCCCACAGCGTCAAACCCGAGTTCATCTACCGCCACCAGTGGCAGCCCCACGACATGCTGTTCTGGGACAACCGCGCGCTGATCCACCTGGCTGCTGGATGTCCGAGCCATCTGCGCCGACGCATGCACCGCACAACCATCCAGGGCGACCGATCACAATCAAACAAGCCCAGTCAGCCATTCACCCAGCAGTTTGGCGCCAGCCTTCTCTAGGCCTTGCGCATAGCGCCTGGCATCGCGGCGCAAGGCAACCGGGTCGATTCCGGAGGTGGCCAGCTCGCTGGCATGCCCCAGTAACCAGTGCTCGAAGCGATCGCCTCGAACCTCCGGATGGAACTGCAAGCCCAGCACATTCTGACCACGGGCGAAGGCCTGATGGCGACACAGCGGGGTTGAAGCGAGGAGGGCGCAGCCTTGTGGCAGGTCGAAGGTGTCGCCATGCCAGTGCAGCACAGGCACATCGTGCAGCGCGGCGAGAGGCTGGTACTCGACAGAGGCTGCCAGGTCGAGGGTTGACCAGCCGATTTCCTTGGTTGGCCCCGGATAAACACGCGCGCCAAGGGCGGCGGCCATCAACTGCGCGCCGAGGCAAATTCCCAGCGTCGGGCGATCAGCCGCCAGGCGTGTACGCAACAGTTCCAGTTCGTCAGCCAGGAGCGGGTAGCTCTCGTGGTCATAAACGCCGATAGGGCCGCCGAGCACCACCAGAAGGTCGGCCGCCAGTGGGGCGAGCTGGCTGAGATCACGTTCCGCAGCTTCGATGTATTCGATCTGGTAGCCAGCGGCGCGTAACGGCGCCTCGAAGCTGCCGAGGTCTTCAAAGCCGATATGGCGGATGGCCTGCAAGATGCGTTGGGTCATGCTGAATGCTCCACCATGAAGGCAGGCCGAGTGGCCCTGGCCAGGAGAATGTGTTCAAAGTCCTTCAGCGCGGCGGCGGCAGTTGCGAGCGGCTCTTCCCCACAGCCGATGGCGATCGTTTCGCCCATAGCGTCGCTGCTGATACGGATCGCCTTGTTCTTGCCATTCACCTGGGCGAACGGGTCGGACAGCGGATAGGTCTTGATGCCGACACTGGCGCGGATCGTGCCGTCCACGCGGGTGAGGCTGCCGATCAGCCTGGGAACCAGGCCCTGCGACTTCCAGGCGTCAATACGTTGCGCTGTGATCGAGTGAATGCCCTCGACTTCTAGGTCATCCATCGTCAAATCGGCACCGAGGCCGAAGTTGGCCAGCAGCAGGAGCTTGCAGGCGGTATCCCAGCCTTCGGTGTCGTTGCGCGTATCCGCTTCGGCGAAACCGCCGCCCCGCGCTTCACGTAGCGCCGCCGCGAAGTCGAGCCCCTGGGTGCGCATGGCATCAAGCAGGTAGTTGGTGGTGGCGTTGAGAATGCCTTCGACGGCGAGCACCTGGCAGCCGGCCAGGCTGTGCTCGAGCAGATCGAGGGTGGGCAAGGCGGCAGCGGCTGCACCGCTGAGCTTGAGTATCGCCCCCGAGGCCTGCGCGAGTTCGCGCAGTTGCGGCCCGCTGTGTACCAGCGCCCCCTTGGAGATAACGATGCAGTCTTGTCCCGCCGACAGCGCCGCACGAAGGTAGGCAAGGCCCGGTCCGCCAGTCCGGAAATCGCTGGGGCCTGCCTCGATGAGAACCTCAGCGCCGCTTGAGCTGATGAACTCCGGCCCTGACAGAGTGGGTTGCAGCTCGTCCAGCTGGCTCAGCTCCAGGCCATTGGCGTCAGCCAGACCGGCGCGTGAACCGCACACTGCAACCAGTCGCACATCCACGCCGTAGACCTGGCGATAGCGCTCGCGGCGCTGCAGCAACAGGGTGGCCGTGGTGCGTCCGACGCCGCCAAAACCGGCGATTGCAACCTTGATCGTCTGCATGGGTTAGATCCTGGGGTGTTATCGGGCAAACAGGTTGTTGATGTCGGCAAAGGCCTTCATCTCGACGGCGTTGCCGCTCGGGTCTTTGAAAAACATCGTAGCCTGCTCACCCGGTTCGCCCTTGAAGCGAATATAGGGCTTGATGATGAAATTCAGGCCTGCTTCGGTAAGTTTCTCGGCTGCCGCCTGCCAATCCTGCATCGACAGGACGACGCCAAAGTGTCGTACCGGGACGCCATGGCCATCGACTGCATTCGCGGGTACGGCGCCGGCTTCATAGGGGGCGAGGTGGGCGACGATCTGGTGACCATAGAAATTGAAGTCGATCCACTCTGCCGAGCTGCGACCTTCGCTGCAACCGAGCAGGTTGCCGTAAAAGTCGCGAGCGGCGGCCAGGTCGTCAACCGGAAAAGCCAGGTGAAAGGGGCATAGTGCAGTCATTGGGAGTTCCCTCGTTGGTGAGTGGAATCATCCTATCCAGCGACAAGACTCATAAAAAAACTATATGTTCTGATAATGAGCAAAACAGAATCTTATCAATCGTCATGATCACTGAACTCCGTACCCTGATCGCCGTCGCCCGCTATGGCACCTTCAGCGCTGCTGGCGACCGGGTCGGCCTGACCCAGGCTGCGGTCAGCGGTCATATACGCCGGCTGGAGGAAACGCTCGGCTTTACCCTGTTCGACCGCACTGGTCGCTCAGCAACGCTGAACCCCGCAGGCCTACGCACGCTGGCCCGTGCCGAGGCGCTGGTCGCCGGGTTCGATGCGCTTGGCGCGCCGATCCAGGACGATGAGTGGGCCAAACCCCTGGAGATTGGCGCAATCGCTTCGGTGCAGGCGACCATCCTGACGCGGGCGTTGGTACCTTTCCGTCAGCGCTATCCCAACTGCAGAGTGAACCTGTCGCCAGGCGTTTCGCTGCAGTTGATGGATAAGGTCGAGACCGGCGAGCTCGATCTGGCCATCCTCATACGCCCGGCCTTCGAGCCGCCTCGGGAGCTGGAGTGGACGCCGCTGGCATACGAGAACTACGTACTGCTGGCAGCGCGCAATGTGCAGGGCGATGACTGGCGCGGCGTGCTGCGCGAGCAACCCTTCATTCGCTACAACCGCTCTTCGTTCGGCGGGAGGCAGGTGGAGCGTTTTCTGCGCGATAACGCCGTCGCACTGCAGGAATGGATAGAGGTCGACGATATCCAGGCGATGTTGTCGATGGTCGAAAGTGGCCTTGGCGTAGCACTGGTGCCCTTGACCGAGACGATCCTGCCGCTACCGGCAAGCGTCCGCGCCATCAGCCTCGGCCCGACACCGATCCACCGCGAAATCGGCGCCCTGTATCCCAAACTCACCCATTCGGCTGCTGTGGCAGGGTTCATCGAATGTTTGCAGAGTGCAGGAGTGCTTGCTGCGTCATGCAACAAGTAGCAGGGCAGCTACGAACCTGAGTTCGCATCCCACAGCATCATCAGATGATCGATAGCCCTCTCGATTACGAGCAGCGGGACGCCATCGCGCGCCATCGGCGAGATACCCAACAGAAAACTCTCGAAGGCTGCAGCGAGCGCCTGAGCGTCCGTGTTTGCTCGCAGTTCACCGCTACTCAGGCCGCGCTCGACGCACGAGAGAAAGCCTGCTCGTGTGCGAGCGCGCGCATCGGAGAGCGGTTTCAGCACATTGGCGTCGGTTGATGCGCAAGATGCCTGAGTGCCGAGCGCAACCAGGCAGCCTTTCGGATTGTTCTCGTCGCATTGCATCCGCGCCGAGCGTTTCAGCGCTGAGCAGATCGCCTCGCGCGGCGTCAGCGCCTGGTCGAAAAGTGGGTCGTTCACCCGGCCATGGGTTGCCATGTAACGCTCGACCACTTCCTTGAACAGCGCCTCCTTGGAGCCGAAGGCAGCATAGAAGCTGGGGGCTGTTATGCCTGCGCCGATGTGCGCTTTGAGTTGGCTGAGCGACGTCGCGTCGTAGCCGTACTTCCAGAACAGCCGCATCGCATCATCAATCGCTTGCGCCCGATCAAACGAGCGCGGACGTCCCATCTGTGTCATGGCGATAATCTCCGCTGAAAATCGACTTCCATACTATTCGATACAAAAGTAATTGACCACGAATCGGTTTGTGCGCTACTTATATACCGATCGATATATAAGTAAGAGAGACAGATGTGACAACAACGACTGAAACGACTGAAAAGCTGCCGTTGGCAGCGCTACTGGCGCTAGCGATGACCGGGTTCATCTGCATCATGACGGAGACGCTGCCTGCGGGGCTGCTACCTGAAATCAGTACCGGCCTTGATGTTTCGCCAGCCCTGGCGGGGCAGACGATAACCGCCTATGCGATAGGTTCGCTGATAGCAGCAATACCCCTGACAGTGGCAACCCAGGGGTGGCGCCGGCGGCGCGTGTTGCTGGCGACGATTCTGGGCTTTCTCTTCTTCAACTCGCTAACGGCGCTATCGCCCAACTACACGCTGACCCTGTTCGCCCGGTTTGCCGCAGGCGCAGCGGCGGGTCTGGCCTGGAGCCTGTTGGCAGGCTATGCCCGGCGTATGGTCAGTCCGGCCCAGCAAGGACGGGCGATGGCTGTCGCCATGATTGGTACACCCATCGCACTCTCACTGGGTGTGCCGTTGGGTACATGGTTGGGCAACCTGATGGGGTGGCGGCTGGCTTTTGGTTTGATGTCAGGACTGACACTGCTGTTGATCGTCTGGGTGCTGGTGAAGGTGCCGGACTATCCGGGCCAGGCCAAAGGGCAGCGACTGCCGATCCGCCACGTGTTCTGTATGCCGGGCATTCGCCCGATTCTGGCTGTCGTCTTCGCCTGGATGCTGGCGCACAACATCCTCTACACCTACATCGCACCGTTTGTGGCGCAAGCAGGGCTGGCTGACAGAGTCGACCTGATACTGCTGGTCTTCGGTTCTGCCTCTCTGATAGGCATATGGGTTACCGGCCGAATGGTGGATCAGAGTCTGCGCCACGCCGTTCTGGCAAGCCTTGCGGTGTTCGCGCTGGTTTCCGTCTTCATGGGCCTGGGCAGTCATTCTGCAGCAATACAATTCGCCAGCATTTTCGTCTGGGGATTGACCTTCGGTGGTGCTGCGACATTGCTTCAGACCGCTTTGGCAGACACAGCAGGTGTGGGTGCCGATGCAGCGCTGTCGATGAACGTCGTGACCTGGAATGGCGCAATCGCTGGTGGCGGAATTGCCGGCGGCATTTTGCTCGATACCCAGGGCGCAGGCTCGCTTCCCTGGGCGGTACTCATGCTGCTTTTGCTTGCGCTAGCGGTCGCTTCTCTCGCTCACCGCCACGGCTTTCCAGGCGGAGCGCGCTCTACCTCGTTTCCTGTAGTGGGCCATTGATAGATTTCGACCAAGAGGATATTCACGATGAAAACATCAAATCCGCGCACCAGGAATGCTCTGGTAATAGGTGGCAGCCGTGGTATCGGCGCTGCCATCGTGCGACGACTGGCACAGGACGGTGCAACGGTTACCTTTACCTATGTTCGCTCGCAGGAACAGGCTTCGCAGCTTGCAGCTGAAGTCGGTGGCAACGCGCTCTGCTTGGACAGTGCTGATCGTACTGCGCTGATCTCGACCGTCGAGGGAGTGGGGCCATTGGATGTGCTGGTCGTCAATGCAGGGGTTTTAGGCGCAGGTGACCCATTGACCATGGATCCCGAGGAAATCGACAACCTGTTCCGAATCAACATCAATGCTCCCTACCATGCTGCAGTTGCAGCAGCGCGACACATGCAGGAAGGGGGCAGGATTGTCTTTATAGGTTCGACGAACGCCGACAGAACACCAATGGCAGGGCTTGCTGCTTATGGCGCGAGCAAGGCTGCCTTGAAGGGAATGGCCAAGGGTTTGGCCAGAGACTTTGGCGATAGGGGCATCACGGTGAATGTCGTACAGCCAGGCCCCACAGATACTGACATGAACCCTGCCGACGGACCGCTTAAAGACGCCATGCACGGCTTTATGGCCATCAAGCGTCACGCCAAAGATGACGAAGTCGCGGCCATGGTCGCCTGGCTTACCGGCTCAGAAGCAGCCATGGTGACAGGGGCAGCATTCACCATAGATGGTGGCTTTTCCGCCTAAGTGCACCCTAGCGGCTTCTTCGAGGTTGATAGTTCGTTGCTCTTGGCGTTGGTCGTTGAGCAACCTAGGCAAGACCAGCTAATAACGCTGGTATGTCGCCACGACCGACGCCGCTACGGTTTCCTTCTGCTGCTTATTCCGGCAGTTTGGCGATCACCTTGATCTCGAAATCGAAACCAGACAGCCAGGTTACGCCAATGGCGGTTACAGTCGGGTAGGGTGCTTGACCCCAGTAATCGGCTGCTACCTCCCAGATGGTCTCGAATTTCGCGTCGGGGTCGACCATAAAGATGGTTGTGTCGACCACATCATCAAAGCTGCTACCAGCTTCGGCCAGGATCGCATTGAGGTTGGCGAAGGCCAGGCGAACCTGCTCTTTGAGATCAGGTTCGGCCGAGCCATCCTTGCGGCTGCCGACCTGGCCGGAGACGAACAGAAAGCCATTCGAGCGAATCGCTGGCGAGTAGCGGTGGAGCTCGTACAGCGCATGGCGATCAGCCGGGAAAACCACATCACGTTTGTTTGTCATTATCTGCCTCCATCAGGGCCGCTGCGGCCCGCTGTTTACGATGGAGTCACTGTAAAAAGACGACCGGCCTGGATAAACCAGCAACACTGGTCATGACTGTTTGTAGAATCCAAACAATCAGCCATGAGAGAGCCGTGAAATGGACCGTTTCGATGCAATGCAGGCCTTTGCCCGAGTGGTGGAAACCGGCAGTTTCACCAAGGCGGCAGGCACCCTGCACATGAGCAAGACCAGCGTGACGCAGCTCGTCCAGCAACTGGAAGCACGGCTGCGCGTGCGCCTGCTCAACCGCACCACACGCAAGGTCAACGTCACCGCCGATGGGGCGGCCTACTATGAGCGCGTGGTGCGCCTGCTGGCCGATATGGACGACGCCGAGACCAGTCTCTCCAGCGCCTCGATGGCGCCGCGCGGCCGCCTGCGTGTGGATGTGCCCAGCCCACTGGCGCGCATGTTGCTGATCCCGGCGTTGCCGGCGTTCTATGCTCGCTACCCGGAAATCCAGCTGACCATGGGCGTCAGCGATCGCATCGTCGACATCATTGGTGAGAACGTCGATTGCGTCGTACGTGGCGGCGAAATCACCGATCAATCCCTGGTAGCGCGACATGTTGCCGATCTACAACTCGCCATCTACGCCGCGCCGAGTTACCTGCAACGCGCCGGCATGCCAACGCACCCGCGGGAACTGGAGGAGGGCGCGCACAGTACCGTCGGCTTTCTCTGGTCGCGCACGGGCAGGGCACTGCCCTACGCCATGCAGCGAGGGGAAGAACGTATTGAGGCCCAAGGCCGCCCGCTGCTGACAGTCGACGACGGCAACGCCTACCTCGCTGCCGGCCTGGCTGGCCTGGGCATGCTCTGGCTACCGCACTACATGGCCAAACCGCACCTGGCTACCGGCGAGTTGCTGCCACTGTTCGAGGACTGGCACATGACACCCATGCCGATGTACCTGGCCTTCCCGCCAAACCGACATGTCAGCGCCAAGCTGCGGGTATTTATCGATTGGGTGGTGGAGTTGATGGCTGAGCATGCGCCGGTGGTAGGGCGTGGGTGATGGGTAAGGCGGGAATTGCTGAAGGGATCATTCATTACGGCAGTGATGAAAGGCCGCTATCGGCCAGAAGAGGTCGTTCGATCTAGGAATGCTTTTCTACCGTTGGAACGCCAGAATCAACTCGACAGGGATAGCAGAAAAGGTCTTGCTGTAAGTGGGAATGAAGAAGTACAGCTACCACCCAGGTGCGTTCAGTTACCGGCGCGGTAGGGAGCGCATGTGCATACACACGATTTCCCATTGCCCAAGCCGGAAACGGTTGTACTGGCGAACAAGTACAACTTTCCCATGATTATTAGTCATGGCGTATCCTCCATCTGATCTCAGCGGACTGCTGATAGCCGTTACACACTCAGTGCAATGCAAGCAGATAAGTGCCGGCAGGAAGGAGAGCCCTTAGGTGGTAGCTGTAAGCCAAATATTATCAGTAGGTGCCCAGTCTGAAAAGATCAGTTTTCTTGCAGTCCCTGTGATCTAATCGCTAGAGCGGTACAGCGGTGGCACGATATTCGTCGCCTGATTGCCCAGCAGAATATGCCGGTGCCTTGTAAGTTTACCTTGGCATAAATTAATAGTTAATGTTTTGAGATGGGAGTAAATATGGAAGCATTTATCTTGCAAATCAAAGAAAACATAGACTATCAAGAGCAAAAGTTGGCGCATTTGTGGAAGGCAAGAGGCAAAACCAATCTGCTTTTTCTCGAGCAATCGGCTAATCATACTTTAGACCCGGAAAATACGGCAATAAACCAGGCGCTCACCGACTCTCTTCTGGGTGCCATGGCATCTTTGGTTGATTATTACTGTATGTACTGCTTTTTGAAGTTGGGGGTTAAAGCAGAAAAAATTACGAAGGTGCAGTATCGACAACTGAATAATCAGGCTTTATTAAGTGCGGCTGCTGGAAAGCCAGCCTCGCTGGATATTTTTAGAAAGAAGTTTGATGAGAAGATAACTGATATAAGCAATAAGACTTTATCCGAAATCTCACCCAATGACTATTGGCCAGCTCTTTTTAGTGAAGCAATTACCTCAGCAATTTCGGTCGCAGGAATTGCTGCGTGCAGTGAGTTTAGCCATGGTGAAAATGGTTTTTTAATCGATAGTACGGTTCGGAAGTTCCATGAATACATGTATCGATTTTACTGCAATGAATTTTTTTCCTATGGCGTAAAATACAATCTCTTCATTGATATCAATAACTGCTTAAAGCATAATATCGTGCCTTATGTGACGCCCAAGCTCGAAGACTTCGAAGGTGAGGCGAGAGCATATTCATATGTAGAATTTAAAAAAGATGCTGCTATTTTCTTAAAGCCAGGCCTGCTCAAGACTCTGGTCGATTACGACTTTGATGCGATGCAAGAAGGGTTAAAGCAGGTGTACCATGGTGCAACAAAGCATCGTAGTGACTTGGAGCGGTCCTGGGGTATGAGTGATATACTTCGCGTTGACAAAAGAAATGGTTATCTAAGCCAAGACAAGAATACGCTTTATTTCTTCATCGACAACGTGCTGATTGCGAAGACCCGTGATGCGAGCTATGTCGATGTAGGTATCAGCCTTAAGAAAACCTTGAATCGATTGTTGGATGACATACGATATGGAATGAATCTTGATATGAGCGAATTCGATTCGTAGTACCCATTGGTCGCATAGCACCCCACTTCGCTCTGAGACTATTCACGATCGGGAACGCTATCCCCCCCCATGAATGGATAATCGCTAGCTTAGAGACATAACCGTCCGCTTTTGGCCGATTGCTGCCTTCGATAAAACTCTTAAAGTGAAAGGCCATACACGATCCTCGACCAACAAAAGTCGGGCAGGGGAGTAGGGGAGTCATCGTTATTTCGCTTGTGCCGCGCCCTCTTGGGACAAGTCCCACAAATTAGGCAGAAAACTGTTGCTATAGCCGGAAATAAACGCTTTTTCGCCGCCATCTTCGAGATAAACAGCACGCCGTACCGCACCGATATTGGCACCGTAAACATGGATGCTGACTGAGGTACGGTCGGTAAAGGCATTTCTAACCTGGTGAATATCGCCGATACGTGGAGAGACGGCTTCTACCTGGCCAGGTTCTAGTCGGATAACAGAGCCATCGGCTCGCAGGCCGTCGGCATCTCGGACGAAAACTTGCGATAACTCGGCGCCACGCAGCATGCCGATCAAGCCCCACACACGGTGATCGTGCACGGGCGTTTGCTGGCCTGGGCCCCAGACAAAGCTGACAACGGAGAATCGCTGGCGTGAGTCAACGTGCAGCAGGTATTGCTGATAACGCTGTGGGTCGGGCTGAGCGAATTCATTCGGTAGCCAATCGTCATGGCTGACCAGTTGCCGCAACAGCTCAGCGCCGCGTGCCAGGACCACCGGCTCGTCAGGTTGTTGATCCAGCAAAATGGCCAACTCGTTGATGAAGCTGCGCAGTCTGTGCAGATTGGGCTGAGTGGTCATGGCGTGTTCCGGTGGCAAGCGCTCAAAGGATCAGCATGCAGCAGGCTGTGAAGGTTTTACCATTGCACGATGGTCGGCAGTGGCAACAATCGTTCCTGAGGGGCTAGCGGACGCTGAAATGCTGGTGAGAAGGACCGGCACCGAAGTATAGGATACTTCGCATAATGTATATTATGTTAAATAGCTTATTAAGCTACTTTGCTATTTGCTAATAGTCATCCTCGCCTTTGGTGATTCATCCGATGCGCCCGCTCTGGCAGACAAGCCATTGCCCATCAACCCGCACGATCTCACCCAGCACAGCTAATTGGTCACCGGTGTTTGCGGGTTATCACTTGTACTACGCGAGCCGTAAACATGTTCCGCCGGTTTTGGCCTTGGTTATCGAGACTTTGCGGTGGCGCGAGGATGCAGTTGATTGAGGCGGCTCGTTGGCAATTGCCTGATACCTACACCCTCAAATAGCACGCCTCGGCATCATGCCAGCGCGTGTGGAACGTCGATATCCCGCAGAATGCCTGGATCATTTACGGGCAAATAACGCACCCTGCCCTGGTTCATACTGAGCACAGACTTGGCACCCGCATCCCCAGTCAGGCCCTGCAGTGCAGGCCAGAATCTGCGGCCAAACAGCACCGGGTGCCCTGGCTGCTCTTGGAAGGTTGGCACGACGATATGCTCCGGTGAGGCCAGAGCCAGCACAGAGGCCAGGCTGTCAGCGCCTATCCATGGCATGTCCCCCAGAAAAACAGCGATAGTGTCCGCCACCGTCATCTGGCTTATATGCTGAACCCCACTGGCCAGGCTGTGCCCCATGCCCAGCTCGGAGCCTGGGCTACGTATTACCTGCACCTGCGCTGGAATGCCTAGCGCGATGCTGTCGTCCTCGGGACGCAGCACCACCCAGACGTCCTGCAGCTGCGTGCAGGGTAACGCCAAACTAGCGGCGAGCAGGGTTTGTCCTGAGTTGAGCCGGGCGTAACGCTTGTCTGCGCCAAAACGGCGTGAAAAACCTGCAGCGAGCACCAAGCCGGCAACTGCCTGGCTTGGTTGTTCAGTATCTATGGGCATAGTGTTCATCCGCCTATCATCTTCATGACCATGACATCGCCTGAAAAACGCTCCACCTGCTTGTCCGCCAGCGCGCGTTGGGACAACTCGCGAATTCGCAGCAGCGCTTCGGCCCTGGGCAGTTCGAGTACATCGCCCAGGTAATGGCTGCGGCTGGACGACAGGCAGCCGTGCAGCCATCCCGTCGAGCTTAGCCGCGCACGGCTGCACCCCGCGCAGAACGGCGCACTCTCGTTGGCGATAATGCCGAAGCTGCCGCGGCTGGGGATGGTGAAACGCTGTGCCGTGGCGTCAGAAGCATTGGCCGCTGGCGTCCACGCGTAGCGTGCGGCGATGCTCGCGAGAATCTCGCCCATGCCGAAGAATTGCCGTTCAAACGCCTGGCGATCGCGGGCCAGATGGCCCATGCGCATCAGCTCGATAAAGCGTAGCTCCACGCCCCTGTCCAGACAGTAATCGAGCATCGGCAGGATCTGTTCATGGTTCTCGCCACGCAAAGGCACCATGTTGATCTTGACCTGCAGGCCAGCAGCGAGCGCCTGGTCGATACCCGCCAACACTTCGGTCAGTTCGCCGCCACGGGCGATACGGCGGAATGCCTGAGCATCCAGCGAATCGAGCGAGACATTGATGCGTTTGATACCAGCCGCCAGCAGTACCGGCAGCTTGCGCGACAGCAGCTGGCCGTTACTGGTCAGCGAGACATCCTCGAACGCAAAGCGCCCCAGCGCCGCCATAAAGTCGTCGAACACTGGGCTGATCAGCGGCTCGCCACCGGTGATACGCAAGGTACGCAGATCGTTGACTTGCTTGAGGTACTCCACTGCCAGCAGCAGCTTGGCCAGCGGCAAAGCGTTCTTATCCGGATGCAGGCGCTTGCCGTCAGGCACACAGTAGACACAGGCATAGTTGCAGGCACTGGTCAGGCTCACGCGTAGGTTACGCAGGCGCCGGCCCTGAGCATCGACGATCAGGCTGGATGGCAGGCGCGAGGACACAGTTTCACAGTGCATCGCGTGGCCGGCCCCGGTAGACGCGGACGATATCGGCAATGGCTGCCAGAGCGATTTCAGCCGGCGTCTTGCTTCCCAGAGCCAGCCCCACGGGCATGTGCAGGCGTGCGATATCCGCCTCGCTCAAACCACCGACACGGCGCAGCCGTTCGGCACGCGCCGCCGAGGTACGCTGCGAACCCATCACGCCGATGTAAAAAGCCTGGGTGCGCACGGCTTCGATCATGGCCAGGTCATCAATGCGCGGGTCGTGAGTCAGCGCCACCACCGCAGTGGCGCTGTGGCAACCATCGGCGGCGATGAACTGCGACGGCAGCTCCTTGCGCAGTTCGACGCCGGGCACGTCAAAACCAGCATAAGCTTCCTCGCGTGGGTCGCACACGATGACCTCGAACCCCAGGGTATGCGCGAACTGCGCACAGATCACCGCAACCGGCGAGATGCCGGCGACGATCAGCCGGGCCGCCGGGCCAACGCGAATCTGCAGCGAAAGACCATCTGCCGCCTCGACCACGCGCGGGCCCAGGCCATCGTCCTCGCTCAAGGTTGTCTGGCCATCGCGCAGGTCGACGCTACGCAGCAGATGCTGCTGGCCGCGCAAGGTTGCATGCAGGCGCTCCAGTTGGTCCCAGGTCGCCGCATCCGCCGGCAAGCGCTCGATCAGGACCTTGAGAATGCCGCCGCATGGCAGCGCGATACGAGCGCCCTGTGGTCCGTCCGGGTCGCCATAGCGCAGAACGGTGACAGTACGTTCAAACTCACCTGCTTGCAGGCGCTCGAGAAAATCTTCCTCGACGCAGCCCCCTGACAGCGAACCAACATGGCTGCCGTCGCACCGCGCCGCCAGCAGCGAACCGGGTTCGCGCGGCGAGGAGCCGAACGTGCCGAGCACCGTGCACAACCACACTGCCTCCCCCGCCCGTGACCAGCCCAGAGCCTGCTCAATAACCTGTAAGTCCAGATGCTGCATAGTCAAACGCTCATCTCTGTCCAACGGGCGATTGTTCGTTTGCCGCCGGTTTGTTGCTGATAACACCCTATAAACCGGGCGCGCCTTGAGCCTTGGATGCGCTCATAAGCCATGCTGTTGCATCGCGTTGTACCTGTTGCCGACGATCTATCATCGTGCTGCGCGCAGCGCATCCACCACCAAGCTAAAGGCTGGTGACGGCTGCCGACGGCTTGGGTAGTACAGGTAGTAACCGGGGAATGGCGGGCACCAATCCTCCAGCACTTGCAGCAACCTGCCCTCCTCGATATGCGGGGCGAATTCTTCTTCAGGTAGCCAGGCAACGCCTAACCCTGCCAGTGCGGCATCCACGATGTTGGGCGAAGCATTCAGGACCAGTTGGCCATCCACGCGGACGTTCAACTGCTTGTCCTTGCGCTGAAAATCCCAGACGTGGAGCCCACCTCCGGACTGCATGCGGATATTGATGCAATTGTGGTTGATCAGATCGCGAGGGTTCTTGGGTTTCGGGTGCGTCGCAAAGTACGCAGGAGACGCCACGACCGCCATGCGCAACTGCGGCCCGATGGGGATCGCGATCATGTCCTTGTCGATGGTGTCGCCCAGACGCACTCCAGCATCGAAGCGATCGGCGACGATATCCCGGAAGCCGTAGTTGATATCGAACTCGACCTTGATGTCTGGGCACTCCAGCAACAAGGGGCTGAGTTTGGGCAGCAGCAGCGTGCGCTGGATGTGATCGCCACAGGTAATGCGAACCGTGCCGCTTGGCTTGTCGCGCAGGGCCGACAACTCGTCCAGTTCCGCCTCGATCTCGTCGAAGCGATTGCCAATGGCATTCAGCAGACGCTCCCCCGCCACTGTCGGCGAAACGCTGCGCGTGGTGCGGGTAAGCAAGCGAATCTGCAACCGCGCCTCCAGGCCGCTTATTGCCTGACTCAATGCCGACTGCGTGACACCCAGCTGAGCGGCGGCGCGGGTGAAGGTGCCGGCGCGTGCGACGGTGACGAAGGACAGGAGATCGTTGAGATTTCGTTTGATCATGGCCCAGTTTCCCATGAATAACTGATTAGTGGAGCTTATAGCCTTTTTAAGAATTGATTAGCTAGTAACAGCTAACCACTTGCCTGAAGATTTGCCCGGAATACTCACCGTCCATCTTTCGGGAAGGCGCCCTCGCCTCTGCCACCCGCCTTGCCTGTGCATGCATTCGTCGCCATTGACGGATTTCATTTTTCTTTTCAGTCCCCAGATCACCAGGTTTTGTATGACAACCAGCACACTTAATACCGCCAATGAAATCTCTGAACAGTCAGGCAGTTGGAGCGGGGTCCTGGCCATTTCGGTGTGCGCCTTTGCACTGGTCGCCTCGGAGTTTCTGCCGGTCAGCCTGCTGACCCCAATTGCCAACGACCTGGGGATTAGCGAGGGTCTGGCAGGCCAAGGCATCGCCATCTCTGGCGCCTTCGCCGTGTTCACCAGCCTGTTCATTTCCACGCTTGCCGGCAGCCTTAACCGTAAGACGCTGCTGCTGGGCCTAACGGCAGCCATGGGGATATCCGGTGCCATAGTCGCGTTGGCGCCCGACTATTTCACCTACATGCTGGGTCGGGCACTGATCGGTGTGGTGGTCGGCGGTTTCTGGTCGATGTCGGCAGCCACGGCCATGCGCCTGGTGCCAAGCCGCGACGTGCCCCGCGCCCTGGCGCTGGTCAATGGCGGTAACGCATTGGCAACCGTGGTTGCCGCACCGTTGGGCGCCTGGCTCGGAACATTTATCGGGTGGCGCGGCGCCTTTCTCTGCCTGGTGCCTATCGCCCTGATCGCGCTGGCCTGGCAATGGAAAGCGCTGCCGTCCATGCAGGCCGCTGCGCGCACTCCTAGCCTGGGCAATGCCTTCAAGGTGTTCGCCTTGCTCAAGCGCCCCGGCGTCAAGCTCGGCATGCTGGCCAGCAGCTTGCTGTTTATGGGGCAGTTTGCCTTGTTCACCTATGTGCGCCCGTTCCTGGAGACGGTCACCGGGGTGCACGGCAGCCGTATTTCACTCGTGTTGCTGGTGATCGGCGCGGCTGGTTTCATCGGCACCCTGCTGATTGGGCGAGTCCTGCAACGGCGCTTCTTTCAGACGCTGATCCTCATCCCATTGTTGATGGCTGTGATTGCTGTGGCCCTGACAGCTTTCGGCGGTTGGACCGCCATCGTTGTCGCCCTGCTCGGGCTGTGGGGGCTGACCGGCACTTCGGCCCCTGTCGGCTGGTGGTCCTGGATTGCCATGGTGTTCCCCCAGGATGCCGAAGCGGGTGGCGGCCTGTTCGTCGCCGTGGTGCAGCTCTCCATTGCCCTGGGTTCTACTCTCGGCGGCCTGCTGTTCGACCACAGTGGCTATCAGGCCACCTTCTTTGCCAGTGCCGCCATGTTGCTGCTTTCGGCCTTCCTGGCTTTTCTCACCGCGCGTTCGCACGAACGGTTCGCGGCCTGAGCCGCCTGGGGAGACCTATACCCATGAACCTTATTACCTCCCGCAGCGACTCGATTGAGCACTGTTCCGCACCCAGCCAGCGGGTACTACGTGTGCTAGGCCTACTAGCGGGCCTATTCGCCCTCGGCGGCTTTGACCTTGCCCAGGCGGGCACGTCGCTTGCGCCGACTGCCATCTCAACGACTGCTGCGGCGGCCACCGCCCAGCCGGAGGAATCTCGCATGTGGATGACTGTCGGCGAACATCGCTTCGCCATCACCTTGGCCGACACCGAAGCAGCACGCGCCTTTGCCGCCATGCTGCCGCTCACAATCGATATGCCGGATCTCAACGGTAACGAGAAGCACGCAAAGCTGCCGAGGGCCCTACCGACCAGCAGTATCCGACCCGGCACGATCCGCAACGGTGATCTGATGCTTTACGGGTCGCAGACCTTGGTCGTTTTCTACCTGACGTTCGACTCGGTCTACACGTACACACCCCTTGGCCAAGTGGACGCCCCCACTGACCTGGCGCGGGCTCTCGGGAGCGGCACCGCGCGGATCAGGTTTTCCAGGGACTAACCCAGGGACTCCCAATTCACGGGGCGCACCCCATGAAAAAGGCTATGTCGCAAAACCGTGTTGCACCCTCAAATCGGCTTGTAGGCGCGAAGGGGGCGCCTAGCCTTTATTCGCGATTGTGCCGCGAATTTCGCGAATAAATTCGCTCCTACAGGTATGCAACAGCCTATTGCGACATAGCCATTAAAAGTATCGCCCTAGCGCTTGCTCTCTTGCAGCAGGCGTATCCAGCAAGGCACCGCTGAGTTTCGATCATGAAAGCGAACGGACCCGAGCTGCGCCCCAACCATCACCTACATCAAGGAAAACACCATGAACGAAGCTACCCGACACATCACAACTTTCAAACGGCGGACGGCCCTCAAAAGCGTCGTTCACGGCTCGGCCCTTATCGGTTTGGCCTTGGTTTTCGGCGGCCAGGCCGCGCTGGCGCAAACGTCTTCGGCAACCATCGAGATGGGTGGCCTGCAGTTGACGCAGGAATGGGACAAGGTCTTCCCCAAGAGCGGCAAGATCGATCACCAGAAGGTCACCTTCAAGAACCGCTACGGCATCACCCTTGCGGCCGACCTTTATCTGCCCAAGAACCGGGATAACCAGCGTCTGGCAGCTATCGTCGTCGGTGGCCCCTTCGGTGCAGTGAAGGAACAATCCTCGGGCCTGTACGCGCAGATCATGGCCGAGCGTGGCTTCGTCACCCTGGCCTTCGACGGTTCCTATACCGGGGAAAGCGGCGGCGAGCCACGTAACGTCGCCTCACCAGACATCAATACCGAGGATTTCATGGCGGCGGTGGATTTCATCGGCCTGCAACCCTACGTTGATCGTGAGCGCATCGGCGTCATCGGTATCTGCGGTTGGGGCGGCATGGCACTGAACGCCGTGGCGGCGGACAAGCGCGTCAAGGCCGTTGTCGCCAGCACCATGTACGACATGACCCGTGTGATGTCCAAGGGCTACAACGACAGCATGACCGCCGAGCAACGCGCGCAGACACTGGAGCAACTGAGCCGGCAGCGCTGGGACGATGCGGCAACTGGCACGCCGGCCTACCAGCCGGACTACAACAAGCTGAAAGGCGGCGAACCGCAGTTCCTGGTCGACTACGCCGACTACTACATGACGCCGCGCGGCTACCACCCGCGCGCGGTCAACTCGGGCAATGCCTGGACGGTCACCATGCCGCTGTCGTTCATGAACATGCCGATCCTGACCTATATCAAGGAGATTTCGCCGCGTCCCATCCTGTTCATTCACGGTGAAAACGCTCACTCGCGTTACTTCGCCGAGACGGCCTATGCGGCCGCCGAACAGCCCAAGGAACTGGTGATCGTCAAGGGTGCCAATCACGTCGACTTGTACGATCAGGTAGACAAGATTCCTTTCGACAAGATGACCGACTTCTTCGGCAAGCACCTCAAATAAGTACTGCACAGGTGACACCTTCGTCGCCGGCCGGTAAGCCTCTCGCATATAAAGCGGGCGCTTTCCGTTAATGGGTCTACTGGCCCTGTCGGCGACGCCCTCTTAACTGTGTCCGTGTGCGCGGCGGCCACTTACGCAAGTACGATCCTCGCTGGGCAGACGTCCAGATGACACCCGTCATGCCCGCCGCTTCAGGATCTCACAACCCATTCAAGCGCATCGCAACTGCCGGCCAGAGACGCCTCTTCGTACGCTGGACGCCGGAGGTTGAACAATCCGCATACCTCGATAGCGCCCTGGCGGGAGAGTGGACGTGAGCGTTGATGCTATTGGTTAGCCTGCAGCGATACAGCTGGATGAACCATGCAACGACCCAGTGTGCGAACTGGGTGTCGCTAAGCCATGTGAAATGAAAAGCCCGCTTGTGCCTGGCTGCCCCATACGATCAGCCAGGCAACCTCGGGGCTGGCAGGCGCAGGCTTACACCACCGTGCGCACCGGCAGGCTGCGTACGCGCTTGCCGGTCGCGGCGAAGATGGCGTTGCACAGCGCCGGAGCCACTGGGGGAACTGGCGGTTCACCGACGCCGCCGGGCGGCAGGTTGTGGTCGTCGTTGACCAGGTGGGTGCGGATTGTGCGCGGCGAGGCGTTATGGCGCAGCACTTCGTAGTCGTGGAAATTGCTCTGAACCACCCGCCCATTGGCGAACGTGATCTCGCTGCTCATGGCCAGGCTCAGGCCCATGATGGCGCCGCCTTCGAGCTGTGCGCGGATACGTTCGGGGTTGATCTGCGGGCCGCAGTCGATCGCCATGTCCACGCTCAGGACGCGAACCGCCCCCTGATCGTCCACCGCCACCTCGACCACAGCGGCGGTGTAGCTGAGGAAGCTGTAGCAGAACGCCAGCCCCAGACCATGCCCCTCTGGCAGCGTACGCCCCCACCCTGCTCCCTTGCACGCCGCATCAATCACGCCACGCAGGCGTCCAGTGTCGTAAGGGTAGCGTTCGGGCGACTCGGTGTAGTTCCAGGTATCGCCCATCGCACCGGGGTCGATCTGGCGCGCAGGGCCGATCAGCTCAAGGGCGAACTGCCGGTGATCCTTGCTCGCGCGGTGCGCCAGTTCGGCGATAAAGCACTGCGCCGCGAAGGCGTGGGGAATGTTGGCCACCGAGCGGAACCAGCCGATGCGGGCATGGGCGGGCACCTCGGCGGTTTCCACGCGCACATTCGGGATGCGGTAAGGCATATTGATCGCCGACATCGCCGATTCGAAGAGCTGCTCGCCCATGGCGCCCTCGGTGAACAGCGAGGCAATGGTCGGAGCGGCACTGCGGTGCAACCAGGAACTGACCTGGCCCCGGCTATCGATGGCCGCCTCCAATCGCTCGACCGAGACGGTATGCAGGTAGTCGTGCTGGATATCGTCTTCGCGCGTCCACACCAGTTTGACTGGCGTCGCCTCGGGCATGGCCCGGGCAACTATGGCGGCTTCGTCCACGAAGTCGGGCTTGGACTTGCGACCAAACCCGCCGCCCAGCAACAGCACATTGACCTTGACGTTCTCCGGCTTGAGCTGCAGCCGCGCCGCCACCGCATCGCGCGCCGCAATCGGGTTCTGGATCGAGGTCCAGACCTCGACCTTGTCGCCTTTGATCTGCACGGTGGCCACGGGCGGCTCCATCGAGGCATGCGCCAGGTGTGGCACGTGGTACTCCGCAACCAGGCGTTCGGCCTCGGGCGCCTTGCTCCAGGCCTGCGCGACATCGCCCTGGTTACGCACGACCTTGCCGGCCTTGCGCGCAGCAGCCTGCAATGTCTGGCGATAGGCGTTGGAGTCATAGCTGGCGTTGGCGCCATCGTCCCATTCGATCTGCAGCGCGCTACGGCCCTGCCGCGCGGCCCAAGTGTTGCGGGCGACCACGGCGATGCCACCGAGTGGCTGGAAGGCAGGTGCGCCGCTCATGGCGGGTATCTCCATCACCTTGATAACGCCAGGCACGGCAAGCGCCTTGCTGGCATCGAATCGGCGCACCTTGCCGCCGACCACAGGCGGGCGTGCTACCACGGCGTAGACCATGCCGGGTAGACGCTTGTCCATGCCATAGGTGGCCTGGCCCTTGCCGATGGCTTCCAGGTCGACCAGGCGTACCCGATCCTTGCCGATGTAACGAAAATCTTCCCGAGCCTTGAGCTTGAGCGCGTCTGCCATGGGCACAGGTTGCTTGGCTGCATCAACGGCCAGCTCACCGTAACCGAAGCGGCGCCCGGTGCGTTCGTGGATTACCTCGTGTTGCACGGCCTTGACCTCAGACACCGGCACCGACCAACGCGCTGCAGCGGCCGCTTCCAGCATCTGTCGCGCCGCCGCACCAACACGCCGCATGGGCATCAAGAAGTGACGTACGCTGCGCGAACCATCCACGTTCTGGTTGCCGTAGCGCGTTTCGTTAGCATCGGCCTGGACGACCTTGACCTGCTCCCAGCGTGCTTCCATTTCATCGGCTACCACCATCGGCAGGCTGGTGCGTACGCCCGTGCCCATCTCGGCACGGTGAGCAACAATGGTGACGGTGCCGTCTTCAGCGATGGAGACGAAGACCAGCGGATCGTCCACCGTGCCGCCGGGCATGCTATCGGCACCGTACTTCTGAGCGGCGTCGTCGGCCCAGGCGGCCGTAACTAGCCCCTTGGCCGTCACGGCCAGGGTTAACGCAGCGAGGCTGCCTTGCAGAAAGACGCGCCGAGAGAGTCCCGAGGTAATGGTCATAGCTGGCCTCCCTGTGCCAGTTGGCCGGCAGCCTGCTGGATGGCAGCGCGGATACGCGGATAGGTGCCGCAGCGGCAGATATTGCCGCTCATGGCTTGATCAATTTGCTCTTCGCTGGGTTTGGGTGTGGTCTTGAGCAGGCTCACCGCCGTCATAATCTGCCCCGCCTGGCAATAACCGCATTGAGCAACGTTGTTCTCGATCCAGACCTGCTGCACCACCTGCCCGACGCGGTCGGTTTCCATCCCTTCAATGGTGGAGATGGCACGGCCCACCACCGCCGAAATGGGCGTGACGCACGAACGAATAGCCGAGCCATCCATATGCACAGTACAGGCACCGCACATCGCCATGCCGCAGCCGAATTTGGTTCCGGTCATGCCAAGCTCGTCGCGCAATGCCCACAGCAAGGGTATGTCGTCGGAGCCTTCAACGTCCTTGGTTTGTCCGTTGATTTGAAGTTGTGTCATAGAAGAACTCCTGTCAGAGGCAACCGCTGGGTGCAATACCTGCAAACGCGGGGAACGGCTATCGGAATGAGTCTAGAAACTCTACAGAAAAAAATCGCTGACAATTCATTAGTCAAGCTAATAGAGGTATTCAGGCGTGATGGCCAACTGCAGACAAGAAGCCCTGGTCTTTTTCAAGGAAAAACCGCGCGATACGGCGAAACTCACCTGATTTAGCCCCTACCCCCGCCGCCTTTCCAGCACAGTAAAAACGCCCATTCCCGCCAGCATCGCCAACACGAATAGGCTGATCTGCCAGTAGCCCAGTGGCAACAGCACCAGTGCCGGCCCTGGGCAAATGCCGGCAATGCCCCAGCCGGCGCCGAAGGTCAGGCTGCCGAAGATCAGGCGTTTATCCAAGTTGCGTGCCGTGGGCATCTGCATGACGCCGCCCAGCAGCGCGCGCTGCTGCCGGCGGCTCCATTGCAGCGGTAGCAGCGCTACGCCGATGGCGCTGGCCATGACTAGGGCCAATGACGGGTCCCACAAACCGGCGATATCGAGAAACGCCAGCACCTTGGCCGGGTTTGCCATACCGGCCACTAGCAGGCCGATGCCGAATACCAGGCCGGCGATAAATGCTGCAACGGCGCGCATGCTCAAGCCCCCAGTACGTGGCGAATGAGGTAGACCATGGCAAAGCCGCTGGCCATAAAGCTCAGGGTTGCAACCGCCGAGCGTGGTGAGAGCCGTGATAAGCCGCAAACGCCATGCCCGCTGGTGCAGCCGGCACCATAGCGGCTGCCGATGCCTACCAGTGCGCCGGCAATCAGCAGCCCCAGCCAGCCGGTGTCGAACTGCACCGCGGGTGGCTCGCTTAGCAGCCACCAGAGCAGCGGCGCTACCAGTAAGCCCGCGAGGAATAACATCTTTTCCGCACGCCCTTCCCCGCCCCGCTGTAACAGGCTGCCTAGCAAGCCGCTGATGCCAGCGATGCGGCCATTGAGTACGGCGAACAGGCTCGCCCCCAGGCCGATCAGGGCGCCGCCGAGCAAGGCCGAGTACGGAGTGAAGTGAACCCAGTCGATGCTGATCATGATGATTTCGCGCAGAACAGTTCGTAGAGCGTGTTGATCACCGCGAGCGCTTCCGGGCTGTCTATGCGGTAGACGATCTGCTTGCCCTCACGGCGGGTGGCGACCAGCCCTTCGCGGCGCAGCACGCCCAATTGCTGGGACAAGGTGGGTTGCTGGATGCCAAGGAGCTGTTCCAGTTCGCCGACGCTGCGCTCGCCCTGGCTCAGTTGGCAAAGCAGCAGCAGGCGATCCGGGTTGCCCAGGGCCTTGAGCAGTTGCCCGGCAGCGTCGGCATTGGCGCGTAATGTCTGGATGTCCATGGTGGTCCTGTGACGGTCGCTCAGGCCAACACTATACATATTTACATTATGTTTGCGGATGAATTATTGATAGTGGGCGGGGTCAGTTACGCAGCACACAACAAAAAAGCCTGCGCCGCATTCACGGGGCAGGCTCTTTGTTGTGTACTGCTAAAGCCGGTAGTTATTCGCCGAGCTTGCCGCGCTTGTAGAGATTCTCGAAGCAGAAGTTGGTCGCGTCGATATAGCCTTCCGCGCCGCCGCAGTCGAAGCGCTGGCCTTTGAATTTATAGGCCAGCACACACCCGTCCTGGGCCTGCTTCATCAGGGCGTCGGTGATCTGAATCTCGCCACCCTTGCCCGGCTCGGTCTTCTCGATCAGGTCGAAGATATCCGGGGTGAGGATGTAACGACCGATGATCGCCAGATTCGACGGTGCATCTTCAGCCTTCGGCTTTTCGACCATATGGCTGACGCGGTAGATGTCATCGCGGATCATCTCGCCGGCGATCACACCGTATTTGTGGATTTCGTTCATCGGCACGTCCTGAACCGCGACGATCGAGCAGCGGAACTGGTTGTAGAGCTTGACCATCTGGCTCAGCACACCGTCACCGTCGATGTTAAGGCACAGGTCATCGGCCAAAACCACGGCGAAGGGTTCGTCGCCGATCAGCGGGCGGCCACAGAGAATCGCATGGCCCAGACCTTTCATTTCCACTTGGCGGGTGTACGAGAAGGTGCACTCGTCGATCAGGCGACGGATGCCGACCAGGTATTTCTCTTTGTCGGTGTCGCGAATCTGGTGTTCGAGCTCATAACTGATGTCAAAGTGGTCTTCCAGCGAGCGCTTGCCGCGGCCCGTCACCATGGCAATTTCGGTCAGCCCGGCGTCCAGCGCCTCTTCGACGCCGTACTGGATCAGCGGTGTATTAACCACCGGCAGCATCTCTTTGGGCATTGCCTTGGTGGCCGGCAGAAAGCGGGTGCCGTAACCGGCGGCGGGAAACAAACACTTCTTGATCATGGGATTCCTGTGCCTCATGTGCGGTCTTTCGCGCCCATCTTTTAGGGTCGCCGACCTGGTTCCTAATTAACGCTTTAACGGCCTGTTAGCGGCCTGGAGCTGCAAATTAGGATTTTTCAGTGGCGCAATCGTTCAGCTTTTTTGCCCCTGAGGCCGCCACAGGTGCATTCGATTGAATCAATCGCTCGCTCGTCAGTCCCCTTAATTGTCGGGGCTGTTCCTGCCTCACGCCCTGTCCTCTCTCTATTTATCTCACTGGAGGCCCTGATGTTTTTGGACTGGCTCGCCTATCTCGACACGCCTGCACTGAAGACACTGCTCTCGGCCCTGATCACCGCTTTGCTGCTGAGTATCGCGGCGCGTTCGTTGATCCGCCTGCTCGAGCGCGTGACGCGCAAGGCACCGATGAGCCGCGAAGTGCTTTCGCGGATCAAGTCGCCGCTGTATGTGCTGGTCCCATTGATCGGTTTGCAGGGCGTCGGCGCCGGCGCACCGGATGATCTGCCGTTTATTGGCATCATCCGCCACCTGCTGGGGTTGGCGTTGATCGCCACCATGACCTGGCTGGGCCTGCAGGCCGCCAACTCGGTGGAGCGCATCATCTTGCTGCGCAACCCCATCGATATCAGCGACAACCTGCGCGCGCGGCGCATCCAGACGCAAACCCGGGTGTTAGTCCGCACACTGGGTGTGTTCGTGGTGCTGTTCGGCTTTGCCGCCATGCTGATGACCTTTCCGGCCGCACGCCAGGTCGGCGCCAGCCTGCTGGCCTCGGCCGGGGTCGCCGGCCTGGCCGTGGGTTTTGCCGCCAAACCGGTGTTGGGCAACCTGATCGCCGGGCTGCAGATCGCCCTCACCCAGCCGATCCGCCTGGACGATGTAGTGATCGTCGAGGGCGAATGGGGGCGTATCGAGGAAATCACCGGGGCTTATGTAGTCATCCGCATCTGGGACGAACGACGTCTGGTGGTGCCACTGCAGTGGTTTATCGAGAACCCGTTCCAGAACTGGACACGCTCGAGTGCGTCGATCCTCGGCTCGGTGTTCTTCTGGGTCGATTACGGCCTGCCGCTCGACCCACTGCGCGCCGAGCTGCAACGCCTGTGCGAGAGCGTGCCGCAGTTGTGGGACGGCCGCGTCTGCGTGTTGCAGGTGACCGAGGCCGGTGAGCGTGCAATCCAGTTGCGGGTGCTGGCCAGCTCGCCAGACTCATCGCGCAACTGGGACCTGCGCTGCTACCTGCGCGAGAACCTGATCAACTTTATTGGCAACCAGTATCCGGACGCCCTGCCCCGGGTTCGTGCATCCCTGCACATGGCCACGAATAACGATGCCACCGATGCGCAGCAAGCCACCACGCCACCCGAACACCAGCCACCTGTTTGACCCCTGTAAACGCTGCGCCCAAGGGGCGCGGCGGCCCAGAAAAATGCCGCTGATGGCCCTTGGCCGGCCGCAAAAATAGCTGAAACTTTCGTTGCTCCCGCTCAGTCATCAATAGGGCGGGCCATGTCCCGCGGGCGATTCAAGCACACACGGTCCTGCAACTGCAGGGGATGTGGGAGATGGCAGGCAGAACCTGCGACGAAGGAAGTCTGGAGGCGGGTATGGGTAATGCAGTGGCATCAGCGCGGATCACGGACGTCAACCTGCAGCAGGCGCGCCCTGTCCTGCACGTCGAAACGCGGCAAGCGGACACACAACGAATTCTCTTCGTCACCTCGGAAATTGCCGATCTGGTAAAGGTCGGTGGTCTGGGCGACGTCTCGGCAGCCCTACCCCGAGCCCTGGCCCAGCACCACGATGTGCGGGTGCTGATCCCCGGCTACCGTCAGGTGCTCGACAGCGGCCACCCGATTCGCGTGGTCGGTGAAGTCGGCGGTCACGCCGCCCTGCCCGCTTGCCGCATTGGCCGCATGGATCTGCCTGACGGGCTGATTGTCTATGTGCTGCTCAGCCCGGAGTTGTACGAGCGCGAAGGCGGTCCCTACGGTGACACGCAACTGCGCGACTGGCCGGATAACCACATCCGTTTCGCCCGCCTGGGCCTGGCGGCTGCCGAGATCGCCGCGACCAACGCCGGCATGGCCTGGCATCCCGACCTGGTGCACGCCAACGACTGGCCAGCGGGCCTGGCGCCGGCCTATATGGCCTGGCGCGGGCTGAAGACGCCGAGCGTGTTTACCGTGCATAACCTCGCCTACCAGGGCCTGTGCGACCTGCATTGCAGCCCGGAACTCGGCCTGCCGGCCAGCGCCAGCAGCCCCGAGAGCATGGAGTTCTACGGCAAGCTGTCGTTTATGAAAGCCGGCCTGGCCCATGCCAACCACATCACCACGGTTAGCCGCACCTATGCCCGCGAGATCACCAGCGAAACCTTCGGCTGTGGCCTCGAAGGCCTGCTCAAACACAAGGCGATTCGCGGCCAGCTCAGCGGCATTACCAACGGCATCGACGAAAGCTGGGACCCGCAGCAGGATGCCCACCTGGTCGCTGGCTTCAGCCCGCGCGACCTCGCTGGCAAGCGCGCCAATGCCCGCTATGTCGAGCAGCTGTTTGCCCTGGATGCCGATGACGGCCCGCTGTTCGCCGTGGTCTCGCGCCTGGTGCAACAAAAAGGCATCGACCTGACCCTGCAAGTCGCCGAGCGCATCGTCGCCGGTGGCGGCCGCCTGGCGGTCATCGGCCGTGGCGAAGCGGAACTGGAGCAGGCCATGCGCGAGCTGGCTGAGCGCCACCCGGGACGGATCGGTGTGCAGATTGGCTTCAACGAAACCGATGCCCGGCGCATGTACGCCGGCAGTGATTTCCTGCTGATGCCGTCGCGCTTCGAGCCCTGCGGTTTGAGCCAGATGTACGCCCAGCGTTTTGGCTCCCTGCCGATCGCCCGACGCACCGGCGGCCTGGCCGATACCATCGAAGATGGCGTCAGCGGCTTCTTGTTCGACGAGGCCAACGCAGACAGCTACCTGGAGGCCATCAGTCGTGCGCTCAAGGTGTTCCGTCACCCTGCGCTGCTCAGTGCCATGCGCTGCCAGGCGATGTCCGCCCCGCTGTACTGGCGCCAGTCGGCACGCCCCTACGACCAGCTGTACCGCGACCTGATTGGGGTCAGCAAGCCCGTGCAGTTGTCCATGCGCAGGGCCAGCCTGTGATGACGTTGTCGACCCACGGTGCCCACCTCGACTCGCACGGCAATACCAACTTCGCGCTCTGGGCACCCAGTGCCCACGAGGTGGCGCTGGTCCTCGGCAGCGGCGACCGTTATGCCATGCAGGCCGGTGAGCATGGCTGGTTCGCCACCGATGTGGCCTGCCCGGCCGGCACCCGTTATCAGTTTTTGATCGACGGCCAGCACCAGGTGCCGGACCCAGCCTCGCGCGCCCAGGCCCATGATGTGCACGGCCCCAGTGTGGTGGTCGATCCGCGCGCCTACCCGTGGATGCATAACGACTGGCAAGGCCGGCCCTGGCACGAGACGGTGCTCTATGAAGTACACGTTGGCGCCCTTGGCGGCTATGCCGGCGTGGCCCGCGAGCTGCCGCGCTTGGCCGAGCTGGGCATTACCGCCATCGAGCTGATGCCTCTGGGCAGTTTTGCCGGGCAGCGCAACTGGGGCTATGACGGCGTGCTGACCTTTGCCCCGCAGCGTGAGTACGGCAGCCCGGATGAGCTGCGCGCGCTGATCGACCAGGCCCACGGCCTTGGTCTGATGGTCTTCGTCGACGTCATCTATAACCACTTCGGCCCGGACGGTAACTACCTCGGCCTTTACGCCCGCGACTTCTTTCGCCACGACCGGCAGACGCCCTGGGGCGATGCCATCGACTTTCGCCGCCGCGAAGTGCGCGACTTCTTTATCGAGAACGCCCTGATGTGGCTGCTCGACTACCGTGTCGACGGCCTGCGCCTGGACGCGGTGCACGCCATCGAGGACGACGATTTTCTCCGTGAGCTGGCCCAACGGGTACGCCAGGCCACCGGCAGCGAACGCCAGGTGCACCTGGTGCTGGAGAACGAAGACAACAATGCGGCGCTGCTGCAGGACGGCTTCGATGCGCAATGGAACGACGACGGCCACAACGTCCTGCACTGCCTGTTGACCGGCGAGCAGGAAGGCTACTACGCCGACTTCTCCCAGGACGCCACACGCAAGCTGGCCCGCTGCCTGGGTGAGGGCTTCATCTACCAAGGTGAAACCTCACGCCGCGGTACAGCACGTGGCCAGCCCAGTGGGCACCTGCCACCGACCGCCTTCGTGCTGTTTTTGCAGAACCACGACCAGACCGGCAACCGCGCTTTCGGCGAACGCCTGGTCAGCCTAGCCGACCCCGAGGCCCTGCGCGCCGCCGTGGCCTTGCACCTGCTCTGCCCCATGGTGCCGCTGCTATTTATGGGCGAGGAATGGGGCTGCGAGCAGCCGTTTTTGTTTTTCACCGATCACCACGACGCCCTGGGTGACGCCGTGCGCGAAGGCCGGCGCAGCGAGTTCGCCGACTTTGCCGCCTTTGCCGATGCCGAGCGCCGCAACACGATTCCCGACCCCAATGCCCTGAGTACCTTCCACGCGTCGGTGCCGCAGCGCCCGTCTGACATGGCGCAAAGCCACGGTTGGCCTGCGCTGTACCAACAACTGCTGGCGTTGCGCCAACGCTGGATCACCCCGCGCCTGCCCGGCGCACAACTGGCGCAGGTCACCGTGTTGGCCGACGGAGCACTGACCTCGGCCTGGCTGCTGGGCGATGGCAGTGAGCTGCGCATCGACCTCAATCTGGGCGATGCCGACGCCGCTGCGGCGCCACCGGCCGAGGGTGCAGACTTGCTGTTTGCCACGGGGCTAGAGCTCGACAGCTACCTGCAGAGCGGCACCCTGCCACCGCGCAGTCTGGTCGCCACCCTGAGGTTGCCGTCATGAGTGATGCGCTCTATCGCCTGGCACAGGAAGCGGGTCTGAGCCTGGACTGGGTGGATGCCGATGGCAACCCGCAACGCCTGCAGGAGGTCACCCTACGGCCGCTGCTCGGCGCCCTGGGTCACCCGGCTGACAGTGACGATCTGGCCGCCGAGAGCCTTGCCATATTACTTGCGCAGCGCCGTGAGGCAGGTATGCCGCCGCTGCTTACAGTGGATCAGGGCCAGCCCCTGGATCTGTCCCGCTGGCTGGCGCCCGACAGCGCCTTTACCCTGACCTACGAGAATGGCGAAACCCACAACGGCACACTGAGTCCCCTGGCGCAGTTACCGGCCTGCCACAGTTGCGGCTACCAGCGCCTGGAGATTGCCGACCAAGTGGTGACCCTCGCCGTGGCACCGCCTGCCTGCCCCTCGGTGGCCGAGCTGTGTGCGCCTACGCGACGCCTGGCCTGGGGCCTATCGGCGCAACTGTACGGGCTGCGCCGCCCGGGCGACGGCGGCCTGGGCGATACCGCCGCTCTGGCCGAACTGGTGCGCAGCGCCGCGAGCAAGGGTGCCGATGCCCTGGCCATCAGCCCGACCCATGCCATGTATGGCAGCGACAACCAGATTTTCAGCCCCTACTCGCCCTCCAGCCGGTTGTTCAGCAATGTGCTGTATGCCGCACCGGCACAAGTGCTTGGCCAGGCAGCCGTCGATGCAGCCCTGGTGCGCGCCGGGTTGGAGGACGAGTGGCAGCGCCTGAGCGACCTCGATCTGGTCGACTGGCGCGGCGTGAGCGCAGCGCGTCAGGCGCTGCTGCGCCAGCTGCACCTGGATTTCGCCCAGGTTGCGGCGCCATTACGCGACGACTTCGCGGCCTTCTGCGCCGAGGGCGGCGAGGCTTTATTGCTGCATTGCCGCTTCGAGACCCTGCGCACCGCCCTGCTGAGCCAGGGCCTGCCCGGGGATTGGCAAGCCTGGCCGACGCTGTACCAGGCGCCAGACCACGCGGCCTTGGCGCAGCTGTTGGCACCGCTGAGCGAACAGGTCGAGTTGCAGGCGTTCGGCCAGTGGCTCATGGCGCGCTGCATGGACCAGGTACAGGCGACTGCGCGCCAGGCCGGCATGCACATCGGCCTGATCGCTGATCTGGCCGTGGGCGCTGACCCAGCCGGCAGCCAGGCCTGGTCGCGCCAGGAAGAATTCTTGAGCGGTGTCACCGTGGGTGCGCCGCCGGATATTCTCAACCGTTCCGGGCAAAGCTGGGGTGTCTCGGCCTTCTCCCCCGAAGGCTTGGTGCGCCACGGCTACCGGGCCTTTATTGAAATGCTGCGGGCCAATATGGCCCATGCCGGCGGTATCCGCATCGACCACATCATGGGCCTGCAACGCCTGTGGGTGATCCCGCGCGGCGCCGGTTCGCAAGACGGCGGCTACCTCAATTACCCGCTGGACGACTTGTTGCGGCTGGTCAGCCTGGAAGCCAGCCGGCACAACGCCCTGGTCATCGGCGAAGACCTCGGCACCGTGCCCGAGGGCCTGCGCCAGCGCCTGGCACAACGCGGTATTCTGGGCATGCGCGTGCTGCTGTTCGAGCAGCAGCACGGCCATTTCATCGCTCCGGCCGACTGGCCCCGCGATGCCCTGGCCACGACCACCACCCACGATTTGCCGAGCATCAGCGGCTGGTATACAGGCGAAGACATTCACTGGCGTGAGCGCGCCGGCCACCGCGATGCCGAGCATACCGCCGGCGACCTGAGCCTGCGCCGCCGCGAGGCCCACGCCCTGCGCGAGGCCCTTGAAGCCCACAGCGGGCGCGCGCTGGATGAGCCCGAGGCGCTACTCGATGCCGCCATGGGCTATGTCGGCCAGACCCCTGCGCCGCTGGTATTGCTGCCCCTCGAAGATGCCATGGCCAGCGACCAGCAACCCAATTTGCCGGGCCCCGGCGACCTGCACCCCAACTGGCGGCGACGCTGGGCCGTGGACGCCGGCGCGATGCTCGACATACCCCGCATCAATCACCGTCTCTACGGCCTTGCACAGGCACGCCGCAGCGCCCAGGACAGCTCCCATGACTGAAGTACGCGCTACCGCGCGCTTGCAATTCCACAAGGGTTTCACCCTCGACGACGCCGTCGAGTGGGTCGATTACTTCGCCGGCTTGGGTGTCAGCCACCTGTATGCCTCACCGTTGTTCAAGGCGCGGCCGGGCTCGATGCATGGCTACGATGTGCTCGATCCCACCTGCATCAACCCCGAACTGGGCGGTGAAGCGGCGCTTGAGCGTCTGGTCAGTGCCCTGCGCGCCCGCAACATGGGGCTGATCATTGACATCGTGTCCAACCACATGGCGGTCGGCGGCGACGGCAACCCCTGGTGGCTGGACGTGCTCGAATGGGGCGTTGCCAGCCCCTACGCGGCCTTCTTCGATATCCAGTGGCAATCCCACGACCCGCTGATGCGTGGCCAGTTGCTGCTGCCCTTCCTGCGTACCGACTATTACGAGGTGCTGCAGGCCGGGGAAATCGTCCTGCACCTGGATAAACCAGGCGGTGCTTTCTACTGCGCCCACTACGAACACCGTTTTCCGCTCTCCCCGCCGACCTACGCCGAATTGCTACGCCACTGCGCACAACCTGAACTGCAGGGGTTGGCCGTGCGCTTTGCCGCGCTGGACGGCACCGCGGACGCCTGGCACGCCGCGCGCCTACTGCGTGGCGAGTTTGCCGAGCTGCTGCGCCAGTCGCCCATGGCCGACGCCGTATTGGTGGCCATGGCCAGTTACCGGCCGGTTAGCCCAGAGGGCTTGCAGCGCCTGCACCAGTTGCTCGAACGCCAGCATTACCGCCTGGCGAGCTGGCACACGGCGGCCGATGACATCAACTGGCGGCGCTTTTTCGACATCAATGAGCTGGGCGGCCTGCGCGTCGAGCGCAGCGATGTGTTCGAGGCCACCCACGTAAAAATCTTCGAGCTGATCGAGCGCGGTCTGATCGACGGCCTGCGTATCGACCATATCGACGGCCTGGCCAACCCCCGCGCCTATTGCCGCAAGCTGCGCCGCCGGGTCAACAGCCTGCTGACCGCCAATGGTCGGCCGACTGACGACTTTCTGATCGTGGTCGAGAAGATTCTTGGTGCCGGGGAGCAACTGCCCGCCGATTGGCAGGTGGACGGCACCACCGGTTACGAATTTATGAACCAGGTGTCGCTGCTGCAACATGCCCCTGAGGGTGAAGCGCCCATGGCTGAGCTCTGGACCGCGCTCAGCGAGCGCCCGGCCGACTTTATGGTGGAAGTGCGCGACGCGCGCCAGTGGGTGCTCAGCACTTCCCTGGCCGGCGACCTGGAGGCCGTCGCCCAGGGCCTGCTGCTGATCGCCCGCGCCGACCTGGCCACCCGCGACCTGACCCTGGGCGCTATCCGCCGGGCGCTGCAGGCGCTGATCGTGCATTTTCCGGTGTACCGCACCTATGCCGGCGCTTGCGGCCGCAGCCCGGCTGACCAGACAGTGTTCACCCAGGCCCTGTATGGCGCACGCAGCGACCTGGCCGAAGCCGACTGGCCCTTGTTGCAGCACCTAGACCGCTGGCTGGGTGGCGAGCCGCTGCGTGATGTGCCGGCCGGCAAGGCGCGCCATCTGCGGCAAACCGTGCTCACGCGCTTCCAGCAACTGACCTCACCGGCCGCCGCCAAAGCCGTGGAAGACACCGCCTGCTACCGCTCCGCTGTGGCCCTGGCGCGTAACGATGTGGGCTTCGACCCGCAGCTATTCAGTGCGCCCGTGGCCGAGTTTCATGCCTTCAACCAGGCCCGTGCGCAGCACTGGCCGGGCAACCTGCTGACCACCGCGACCCACGACCACAAACGCGGCGAAGATACCCGCGCCCGCCTGGCCGTGCTCAGCGAGCGCGGCGACTGGTTCGCCGAACAGGCGCGGAGCTGGTATGACCTGGCCGCACCGCTAAGGGTCGAGCTGGATGACGGCGTTGCACCCTCGGCTGGCGATTGCCTGATCACCTTCCAGGCCCTGCTCGGCAGTTGGCCGCTGGACCTGGCGGTAGACGATCAGTCCGGTATCGCCGCCTATGCCGAACGCCTGCGCCAGTGGCAACAAAAGGCCCTGCGCGAAGCCAAGCTGCGCAGCACCTGGAATGCGCCGAACGAGCGCTACGAGCAGGCCTGCCATGACTTTCTCGACGGCCTGCTGATGTCACCCGAAGCCGCGCCCCTGCGTGAGGCCTTGGCTGCGGCCGTGGAGGTGATCGCCGCTCCCGGCGCCCTTAACAGCCTGGCCCAGACCCTGCAGCGCCTGACCGCGCCCGGTATCCCGGATTTGTATCAGGGCTGCGATTACTGGGATTTCAGCCTGGTCGACCCCGACAACCGTCGCCCCGTGGACTACCCCGCCCGTGCGGCCAGCTTGGCCTCGGCCGAACCAACGGCCCAGTTGCTCACTCACTGGCGCGATGGGCGTATCAAACAACGCTTGATCACCGCCGTACTCGCCCTGCGCGCCGAGATGCCGACGCTGTTCGCGGCGGGCAGCTACATCCCGCTGCAGGTGCGCGGTGCCCAGGCCGATCAGGTGCTGGCCTTCGCCCGTTGCCACGGCGAGGAGCGCCTGGTGGTGATCCTGCCGTGCCGCGCCAGCGCGCTGGTCGATGGCCAGCCACACATCCCCGCCGAACGCTGGGGCGACACCGCCGTATTGCTGCCGCCGGATTGGCAGGCGAACCGCTACCAGGGCGGTATCGACGCCGACTGGCAGCCGCTAACCGATAAGACCCTGCCACTCAGCCAGGTGCTCGCCCACCTGCCCGTCACAGTTTTGCGCGTCACCACTACCACCCAGGAGCCGCTGCCATGAGCCCAACCGCCAAGAAGCCCGCCACCGCCAAAACCGCTGCACGCGACGACAGCCGTATCCGCGAATTCGCTTACCAGATCTGGGAGTCCGAAGGCCGCCCAGACAACCAACACGCCCGGCACTGGGAAATGGCGGAAAAACTCGCTGCCGCCGAAGCCGCCGGGCAACCGGTGAAAGCCCCGGCGCCACGCAAACCCGCGGCCAAGAAAGCCGCCGCACCAATGGAGCCGGCCGCTGCCGTGAAGAAACCCCGGCCCAGCAAGACCGCCAGCAGCACGACGCCCGCGAGCAGCCCAAAAGCTGCCGCCAAACCCGCTAAACCCAAGGCCTGAGCCCCGCTCGCCTTGACCAGGAGAAACACCCATGAGCCGCACCACCAGCGCACCGACCAGCAGCACCTTCCGTGCGCCCGAGATCATGCAGCGCTCGCGCATCACCGAAGGCCAACCCTTCCCCTTGGGCGCCACCTGGGACGGGCTTGGCGTGAACTTCGCCGTGTTCTCCGCCCACGCCACCAAGGTTGAGCTGTGCCTGTTCGACAGCAAGGGCGAAACCGAACTCGAACGCATCGAGCTGCCCGAATACACCAATGAAATCTGGCACGGCTACCTGCCCGATGCGCACCCCGGCCAGGTTTATGGCTACCGCGTGTACGGCCCCTACGAACCCGATGCCGGCCACCGCTTCAACCCCAACAAGCTATTGATCGAACCCTATGCCAAGCAGTTGATCGGCACCCTGAAATGGTCCGAGGCGCTGTTTGGCTACACCATCGGCCACCACGACGCCGACCTCAGCTTCGATACCCGCGACAGCGCCGCCTTCGTGCCCAAGGCCAAGGTCATCGACCCGGCCTTCACCTGGGGCTCGCAGTCGTTCAAGCGCACGCCCTGGGACAACACGGTGATCTACGAAGCGCACCTGCGCGGCACCACCATGCGCCACCCGGCGGTGCCCGAGCACCTGCGCGGCACCTGCGCCGGCTTTATGAACAGCGAGGTGTTGCAGCACCTGCGCAAGCTCGGCGTGACCAGCGTCGAGCTGCTGCCGATGCACGGCTTCGTCGACGACAAGCACCTGCTGGAAAAGGGCATGAAGAACTACTGGGGCTATAACAGCATCGCCTTCTTCGCGCCCCACGCCGAGTACCTGGCCAGCGGCAAGATCAACGAATTCAAGGAAATGGTCGCGCACCTGCACGATGCCGGCCTCGAGGTGATCCTCGACGTGGTCTACAACCACACCGCCGAAGGCAACGAGTTAGGCCCAACCCTGTCGATGCGCGGCATCGACAACGCCTCCTACTACCGCCTGATGCCTGACGACAAGCGCTACTACATCAACGACTCGGGCACCGGCAACACCCTCGACTTGAGCCACCCCTGCGTGCTGCAGATGGTCACCGACTCGCTGCGCTACTGGGCCACGGAAATGCGCGTGGACGGCTTCCGTTTCGACCTGGCGACCATCCTTGCCCGGCATGCCCACGGCTATGAAGAGCGCCATGCGTTTCTCGTCGCCTGTCGCCAGGACCCGGTGCTGAGCAAGGTCAAGCTGATCGCCGAGCCCTGGGACTGTGGCCCCGGCGGCTACCAGGTCGGCGGCTTCCCACCAGGCTGGGTCGAGTGGAACGACAAGTTCCGCGACAACACCCGCGCCTTCTGGCGCGGTGACGAGGGCCAGGTGGCCGAGCTGGCCAGCCGCCTGACCGCCTCGGGCGACTACTTCAACCAGCGCGGTCGGCGGCCGTTCTCGTCGGTCAACTTCATCACCGCCCACGACGGCTTCACCCTGCGCGATGTGGTGTCCTACGACCACAAGCACAACATGGCCAACGGCGAAGACAACCGCGACGGCACCGATAACAACCTGTCCTGGAACCACGGCTGCGAAGGTCCCACCGATGACCCGGAGATCCGCAGCCTGCGCCTGCGTCAGATGCGTAACCTGATGAGCACCCTGCTGCTCGCCCAGGGCACGCCCATGCTGGTGGCTGGTGATGAATTCGGCCGCACCCAGCAAGGCAACAACAACGTTTATTGCCAGGACAGCGAGCTGGCCTGGGTCGACTGGGAACTGGATGACGAAGGCGTCAGCCTGCTGGCCTTCACCCAACGCCTGATCGCCCTGCGCCACCGCTACCCGATCCTGCGCCGCGGGCGTTTTCTGGTCGGCAAGTACAACGAAGAACTGGGGGTCAAGGATGTCGCCTGGTTGTCGCCGTGCGGCAACGAGATGACCGAGGAGCAGTGGACCGACGGCAACGCCCGCTGCCTGGGCATGCTGATGGACGGTCGCGCTCAGCCCACCGGCATCCGCCGCAGCGGTGCCGATGCAACCTTGCTACTGATCCTCAATGCGCACCATGACGTGGTCAACTTCACCCTGCCCGAGGTGGCCGAGGGCAATCACTGGCGGTGCCTGATCGACACCAACCTGCCCGACGTCGCCCACATCGAACGCCTGGAGTTTGGCCATGAGTTCATCGTCACCGGCCGCTCGCTGCTGCTGTTCGAGTTGCAGAAGGATCCGCAGTGAACGCCACGCCAGTGGAAGGCTGCGGTACCGCCGTACGCGCCTGGAATGCCTCACGGCACCTGGCGCGGGTGCAGAGCATGCTGGTCCGTCATCTGGTCCCGGCCGGGGGGCGCGCGGTGCTGGTCGCGCCGCACCCCGGCGCCGAGGTGCTGGCCTGGGGCGGCTTGCTGCAACTGCTGCACCGTGAGCAGCGCGCGCTGTTGCTGATCTCCCTGAGCAATGGCATTCCCCATGGCCAAGCGCTGCGCTCGCGCTGGACGCCGGAGCAGTTGGCGATCATCCGTCCCCTGGAAACCGCCGAAGCCCTGCAGCGCCTGGGTGTACCGGCGGCCGACCTGCAGTGGGTGCATGGTGGTTTCAGCGCAGGCAACCTGAACCTCCAGGACGATGCGCTGCAGACGTTTCTCGGCACCTACCTGCATGCCGATGACGTGGTCTTCAGCACCTGGCGCGAAGATGGCGATGCCGACCATGAGGCCTGCGGGCGCAGTACCGCAGCAGCCTGCGCCACGGTTGGCGCGCGCTTTCATGAAGTACCGCTGGATGCCTGGCGCTGGGCCAGCCCGGAAGACCCACGTCTGCCCTGGGAGCGGGCGCGCAAGCTGCACCTGGATCGCTGGGCCCAGGCGCGCAAACGGCATGCCGTGCAGGCGTTTGCCAGCCAACTGCACGGCGGCTCACCGGCGTTCTCAGCGCCAGCATTGGCCCGCTTGCAGCAGCCGTTCGAGCTGGTTTTTCTCTAAGCGCACCCGCCGCTACTCCCCCTGATAGCGACGGGGCTCAGGCCAGCTAAGCCTTGAAACGCCCAACCAGCCCGTGCAGTTGATCGGACAACTGAGCCAGTTCCTGCGAGTCGCGATGCGCCGATTGCGCGAGATTTTCGACCGCTAGCGCGTCGCTCTGGATCTGCACGATGTGCCTATTGATGTCTTCGGCAACATGGTGCTGCTCCTCGGCAGCAGTGGCGATCTGCGTGTTCTGGTCGCGGATATGATCCACTGCCCCACGAATCTGTTCGAAACTCTGGCTCGCCAACTCGATGCGTTCGACACTGGTTTGAGACATCTCAAGGCTGCTCTGCATCTGTTTGGTGACCTCTTGGGTACGCCGAGCAAGGCCACCTAGAAGGGTGTCGATCTCACCGGTGGACTGGGATGTACGCTGAGCGAGGGCCCGTACTTCGTCAGCCACTACCGCAAAGCCACGCCCCTGGTCGCCAGCACGGGCAGCCTCGATCGCCGCATTCAGCGCCAACAGGTTGGTCTGTTCAGCGATGGCGCGGATGGTACCCAGGATCGCGTAGATGTTCTGGCTGTCCTGCTCCAATACCTGCAGGGCTTGCGCAGACTGCTGCAGGTTGTCGCTCAAGCTTGCGACACTGCTGCTGGCATCCACGATCTGCGCCTGCCCGGCGTATACCTGGCGATGGCCTTCATCGGCGGACGTTGCGGCTTCACTACAGGATCGCGCCACTTCGTTGGCAGTAGCGACCATTTCGTTGAATGCCGTGGACACCATTTCCACGGCTTCACGCTGGCGCTCCGCTACATCGGTCATGTCTTGGGCTACGCGGGTTGAGCCTTCGGATGTCTGCCGCAATGCCGCCGAAGCATCAATAATGCGCTGTACAAGCTGACGGATAGTTCCAAGGAACTGGTTGAACCATTGCGCCAGCATCGCGGTTTCATCTTTGCCTTGCACCGCGAGGCTGCGGGTAAGGTCACCCTCGCCTTGGGCGATGCCCTCAAGCCCATTGGCAACGCTACGAATGGGATTAACGATGAGCTTTGCGAATACCGCACCAACAAGGGCAAAGACAATTGCCAGCAGCAGAACAATGACCGCAATCTGCCAGGCTAGGGCGTTGGCCTTGGCCACTACTTCTTTATGTTCGATCAAACCAATGAAACGCCAGCCCAGCCCAGGCGAGGGCCAGATATTGGCCATATAGCGCGTGCCGTTCAGCTCCACGTCGACAAGCCCCTTGGCGCCGACCATCTTGGCGTAGTCGCCGCCCAGATCAGCGAGGGACTTGAAGTTATGCTCGGCATTGCTTGGATCAACCAGGACATTACCGCCGTCCTCCACCAGCATGAGATAGCCGGTTTCGCCAATTTTGATCTGCTTAACCAGATCCGTGAGTTGCTTGAGCGAGACATCCAGGCCTACTACACCGGCCAAGTTGCCCTGGGAGTCATTAACCGTACGGACCGTACCGATCAACACCGCATCATCGGGCGCCCAGTAATAGGCTGCCGTATGCAGGGTTTTACCCGGGTTTGCCAGGGCAGCTTTGTACCAGGGGCGTACTCGGGGATCGTAACTCTTGAGACCGGGATCGCCTGGCCAGATGGCATAGCCGCCATCGACACGGCCATAAGAAAGATAGGCGGTGGTTGGATGCGCTTTCGCGAAGCGATCAAAGAGACTCTCCAACTCCTGATTAGCGGCTGGCAGTGGGATACTGGGCGCATCCGCTGACGAGTAGTTCTTCAGTGATGGCGCAGCGACTACCTGGGGAAGACCCGCAAGGTACTCAACATTCTCGCTGATACCTTTGAAAAACATACTCATAGCATTATCGACTTGGCGAATTTCTCTCGCACTACCGTCTACAAAATCTGCCTCTGCCTGAGCACGTAAATTGTAGATGACCACCACTGCGACCAAGAGAATGGGCACGCAGGCAATTACCGCAAAGGCCCAAGTCAGCTTCTGCTTAATATTCATTGAACGTACTCTCGAGAGTTTGCAGTGAGCCACAAGCAGCAATGCTCGTCGCTGGATTGTGCTTTAGAGGTGTCCTTAAGGTATCGGCACGCAATTCAGCGCCTTAAGTACCACTTCCGTTTTTTTAAGCAAAGTTAGAGCCATTGAGGGCCGGAAAAGCCAACACCCTTCCCTTTGCATGGCTGATATCCCAAGCGACCTTGATCCATGTAAATGGCCGCTATATCCCCCCTGCCCCCATGCTCAAAAAACACTGAACCCCACTCCCCGCCTCCAGTCGGAATAACAAGGTAGCCCACGCACCCCGCCGACCCAGGAGGCCCCATGAAAGTCAGTGACGTAATGACCCGTGGCGTACAGACCATCACTGCCCAGCAAAGCATCCATGAAGCCGCGGCGATGATGGCGCGCATCGACTGTGGCGCGTTGATGGTCAACGACCAGAAGCGCCTGATCGGCATGATCACCGATCGCGACATCGCCGTGCGCGCGGTGGCCGAAGGGCGTACCGCGGACACCCTGGTGGGTGAGGTGATGACCCCGGATGTGCGCTACTGCTACGAAGACGAAACGGTCGAGGATGTGGCCCGCAGCATGGCGCAAAGCCAAGTGCGCCGCCTGCCGGTGATGAGCCGCGACGAGCGACTGGTGGGCGTGGTGTCACTCGGCAATATCGCCAGCAGCCACAACCCCGATGCCAGCAGCACCGTGCTGCAGGGTGTGGCCAAAGGTCACTGAGCCTGCCTGATTCGATGCGATCCCTTACACCTAATCCTCTGCATGATCGAGACGCCGCGCCTTACCCCGCACGGCGTTTACTGGACATCCGCCACCTGGCCCCGGGCGCACTGTCCGCCCCAGGTGGCGCACAAGGAGCGTTGCCATGAGCCGCCTCACCACCGCCCCCGCACTGCCCGAGGAACCTACCGCTGCGAGCAACCCGGCCCCAGCTCCCGCCGAGCTGCGCCTGCGGGTGCTCACCCTCAACACGCACAAGGGGTTTTCCTTCTTCAACCGGCGCTTCATCCTGCCGGAGCTGCGTGAAGCGGTGCGCGCCGCCGCCGCCGATATCGTCTTTCTGCAAGAGGTACACGGCACCCATGTCGGCCATCCGCAGCGCTACCGCGACTGGCCAAGCATGCCGCAGTACGAGTTTCTCGCCGACAGCATCTGGCCGGAGTTCTCCTACGGGCGCAATGCGGTGTATCCCGAAGGCGATCACGGCAATGCCCTGCTGTCGAAGTTTCCCATCAGCACGCACCGTAACCTCGATATTTCCGTGGGCGACCACGAAGAGCGCGGCCTGCTGCACTCGGTATTGCAGCTGGGCGAGCAGCGCGAGCTGCATGCGATCTGCGTCCATTTGGGCCTCTACGAGTCGCAGCGTCAGGAGCAGCTCGGCCTGCTCGGGCGCCTGCTGCAGGAGCTGCCCGCCGATGCGCCGGTGATTGTCGCCGGCGACTTCAACGACTGGCGCCAGCGCGCCGATGCGGTGCTCGCCGAGCACGGCCTGCACGAGGCCTTCGCCCAGGCGTTCGGCGCCCCGGCACGCAGTTTTCCGGCGCGCTGGCCGCTGCTGCGCCTGGATCGCATCTATGTGCGCAACGCCACCACCCATGTCCCCCAGGTGCTCAACCGGCGGCCCTGGTCCCATTTATCCGATCATGCCCCGTTGGCTGTTGAGGTGCGTTTATGAGTTTCAACTGGAGAGACGGCAACGAGGTCGAGTTGCTGATCAACGGCGAAGCCTTTTACCCGAGTGTCTTCGAGGCCATCCGCAATGCCCGTGAAGAGGTGCTGCTGGAAACCTTCATCATCTTTCAGGACAAGGTCGGCGACGAGCTGCAGCAGGTCCTGATCGAAGCGGCCGAACGCGGGGCCGTGGTCAAGGTGCTGGTCGATGGCTACGGCACCGCCGACCTGACCCAGCAATTTGTTGCCGACATGGCCCGCGTTGGCGTGCAGGTCCATGTGTTCGACCCGCAGCCGAAGATCCTCGGCATGCGCACCAATCTGTTTCGCCGTCTGCACCGCAAGATCGTGGTGATCGATGGCGAGCTGGGCTATATCGGCGGCATCAACTTCAGTGCCGACCACCTGGCCGACTTCGGCGACATGGCTAAGCAGGATTACGCGGTCAAGGTGCGCGGGCCAATCGTGGCCGACCTGCACCAGGCCAGCCTCGACCTGTTCGCCCTGCACCCGTCCGCCGCCAACCAGCAGCGCACGCCCAGCCACACGCCGCCGGCGAGCAACCGTTATGCCGGCACCGCGCGCATGCGCCTGGCGATTCGCGATAACGATCAGCACCGCACCGATATCGAGGCCCACTACCTGGAGGCCGTGCGCTCGGCGAGTTTTCGCTTGGTTATCGCCAATGCCTATTTCTTCCCTGGCTACCGACTGTTGCGTGAACTGCGCAATGCCGCCCGCCGTGGTGTGCAGGTGACGCTGATTCTCCAGGGCCAGCCCGACATGCCGATGGTGCGTATCTGCTCGAAGCTGCTGTATGCCTACCTGCTGCGAGATGGCGTGCAGATCCACGAGTACTGCGAGCGGCCGCTGCACGGCAAGGTCGCCCTGGTGGACCATGAGTGGGCCACGGTCGGTTCGAGCAACCTGGACCCGCTGAGCCTGTCACTGAATCTGGAGGCCAACGTGATGATCCGCGATGCCGCCTTCAACCAGCAGCTCTACGAGCATCTGCAACAGCTGGCCAGCCGCACCTGTCGCAGCGTCAGCCTGGAAAAAGCCAAGCGCGGCTACTGGTGGCGCATGCCGCTGATCTTTCTGAGCTTTCACTTCCTGCGCCATTTCCCGGCGATTGCCGGCTGGTTCCCCGTCCACTCGCCCAAGCTCAAGCTGCTGGCACCGCAGATGAACAACACCCCGGCTCAGGAAGCACGCCTGGAACAGGAGAGCCCGCTATGAGCGCCGCCGACAGCACACTGGACGGCGCCCCCGAGGCACAATCCGGTAACCCGAAATGGCGCTGGGCCAAGCGGATTCTGACCCTGTGCCTGTTTATCCTGGTGCCGGTGCTGTTGTTCATGCTGATCAAAAACCTCGACTGGCAGGAAGTGCGCAGCGCCCTGCTCTCCTACAAGGCCAGCACCCTGCTGCTGGCAGTGGGTATCTGCGCCCTGAGTTACCTGGCGTACTGCTGTTTCGACCTGATCGGCCGGCACTACACCCGGCACAAACTGCCGGCCCTGCAGACGCTGCCGGTGACCTTCGTCTGCTATGCCTTCAACCTCAACCTCAGCTCCTGGGTCGGCGGCATCGCCCTGCGCTACCGCCTGTATTCACGGCTCGGGCTGGATGTGCCGACCATCACCAAGATCCTCAGCATCAGCCTGATCACCAACTGGCTGGGCTATATGCTGCTGGCCGGTGCGGTATTCGCCCTGGGCTTTGTCAAATTGCCCGGCAGCTGGGAGGTCGGCAGCACCGGGCTGCGGATTATCGGCGTAGGTTTGCTGCTGGCAGCATCAGCCTACCTGCTGGCGTGCCAGTTCTCGCGGCGACGTACCTGGCACTTTCGCAAGGTCGAACTGACCCTGCCATCGCTGCGTATGGCGGTGATCCAGGCGTGCCTGGGTGCGTTGAACTGGTCGTTGATGGCAGCACTGATCTATGTGCTGTTACCGAGCGAGGCGTTTTACCCGTCGATCCTGGGTATCTTGCTGATTAGTAGTATCGCTGGTGTGGTCACCCATATCCCGGCCGGGCTGGGCGTGCTGGAGGCAGTATTTATCGCCCTGCTACAGCATCAAATGCCCCAGAGCACCATTCTCGCGGCCCTGATCGGCTACCGCGCGATCTACTTTCTGCTGCCCCTGGCGCTGGCCTGCATCGTTTACCTGATCCTGGAAAAACGCGCCCGGCACCTGCGCAAGTAGCCCCGAAACCCCAAAAAAAGGGATCTTCGCGTCATTTGGGGGCAATGCTGGTAGACACCGGACTGGCAAGTTTATGTGCGTATCGACAGAAGGCTTGGCATGGCCCATTCCCGCGTGTACTGAACGCTTGGGTTGCGCCCCCTCACGGGCGCCACACCTTTCTTGCTTGCCCAAGAAAGGTGTGCCAGAGAAGGGCACCCCGACATCCGGGTTTCGCTG
>JAHJYA010000086.1 GCA_018826895.1 Gammaproteobacteria bacterium | reverse complement strand
GGCTAAACTTCGCATCTCGTGCCTTGCCTCGCGCTAAAACTGGCTCCGGCGCGACCGCGAACGAAACGTCAACAGACCCTAGCACCCTGCTTACCTATGAGAACGTTGCCATGAGCACCGACACCGCACCTACCGCCAAGCTCGACCGCATCCTCGCCGAGGCCCAGCGCTCGCGTGAAGAAGGCTACCGCGCCAAGGCGCTGAAAATGTACCCGCACGTCTGCGGCCGTTGCGCCCGGGAGTTTTCCGGCAAGCGTCTGAGCGAGCTGACCGTACACCACCGCGACCACAACCACGACAACAACCCCCAGGACGGCTCCAACTGGGAGCTGCTGTGCCTGTACTGCCACGATAACGAACACTCGCGTTACACCGACCAGCAGTACTTCAGCGAAGGCTCGCTGAGCACCCCAAAGACCACCCAGGCCACCCACAACCCCTTCGCCGCCCTCGCCGGCTTGATGAAAAAGGGCGACGACACCTGATCAGCGCCCTACTGCGCAGCTAAGCGAGCTGCTGCCAATCGCCGTATACTCGCGCTTTTGCCAAGGGCGCAGTGAGTCGTGGCCAATAGACGTTTCAGTTGCATAGGTTTGTTCAACCCCAAGTCACCGGAGAATGTCGGCGCGGTGATGCGCGCCGCCGGCTGTTATGGGGTCAACTCGGTGTTCTACACCGGCAAGCGCTACGAATACGCCCGCGAGTTCGTCACCGACACTAAGAAGATCCACCAGAGCATCCCGCTGATCGGCGTGGAAGACCTGCGCCAGATCATCCCCCTGGGCTGCACGCCGGTGGCCGTGGAGCTGATCGAAGGCGCCCGCCCCCTGCCTGAATACACCCACCCGGACCGAGCAATCTATATCTTCGGCCCCGAAGACGGCTCACTCAACGCCGAGATTCGCGCCTGGTGCGAGGATGTGGTGTACATCCCCACCGAGGGCTGCATGAACCTCGCGGCCACGGTCAATGTGGTACTTTATGACCGCATGGCCAAGGGCGACAACACCAAATCCGGGCCGCTGTTCAAGTAACCCTCAACGCTTGAGCAGGTCAGTGTCCAATGCCTTGGGCGAGCGCCCACCCATCACGTTCTCGACGATCTCGACGAAGTCGCGCGTGGTGACTTTGTCCAGGCGCATCAGCCCGCGAGTGACGTCATCCAGCGAACGCTGATGCTCGCCTTTGGTGGTTTGGCGTATCTCGCGGTCCAGTTCCTGCAACAGCAGTACCGCACGGGCAGTCACCGGGCCGCTGGAGCGCTTGGTGCGCAGCGACTTAACCGGCTTGCTCCAACGCACCAGATGCTCGCGGATCTTCTGGTAGCGATCCTCACTGAGGCCGCCGGCGCGGCGCATCAGCTCAATAGCGTAATACTCGGCCAGCCCCTCGGTGATCCAGTCGCTGTCATCGCTGGCGCTGATGCGGGTGAATACGTGTACCAGTTCGTGGACCAGGGAGCTGGTGCCGTTTTCACTGACCAACGGCCGATCACTGTGCATGTAGTAGGAGTTGGGTGCCGACAGGCCACCGCGCCACATAGGATCGCCCGCGCCGACGATCAACAGCTTGGCCGGATCACGCGGAAACACCGCCTGCGCCTCCGGCCAGATGAAAGTCAGCAGCGTCAGCACGTCCATGCGGCGCATACCTTCGCCAATAGGCGCGGCGATGGTCACGTCGGTCTCACCCAGCGTGGCCCGGCGGGTGCCGATCTTGCCGGCGAGAATCCAGCCGGTCGGGCGATCGAACTTACGCTGCGGGTTGTCGATGCGAAACTTGTTCTTGCCAATGCGCGGCCAACCGGTCTCCACACCGCCCCAGCCCTTGGGCAGCTCGAACTGCAGGCGGGCGACCAGCTCGGTCTTGTCCTGCTGATCGAGCCGTGCGCTGGGGATCAGGTCATCGCCGCGCATCAGCGCCCACTCCGGCGTCATCCGCGCATCGTAGCGCTCACCCCGGGGGTGGCTGACCTTGACTCGATAACTGAGGGTCGAGGCGCCCTTACCGGGCTGCCAGATACCGCGGCTTTCACCCTCCTGGCGCCATTGGCCATCGGCCTTGAAATCACTGTAGGCGCCCTCGTCGCCCAAGTTGAAATCCAGGCTGTTGATACGCTCGCCCTTGGCCACCGTGACACGCACTTCGGCCTGGTCACTCTCGGGTAGGAAGGTGACGTGGTAGTCCAGGTCGACTCGGGTGGCCGACCAGGCGGGCACAGCCAACGACATCAGCACGGCAGACAGTAGCGTATGGCGAATCGACATGCGGCAACTCCTTGGCAAACCAGCTCAAGATCGGCGCTGACCGGCACACTGCCGGGGCGGGTGTGCAGCCTTAGCCAGCACGAAAAATCAAGTGTTCTTCCCAATCGTCTTCGGCCACGCTGTTCTCGCTGAGCATGCGCCCGGACTGGGAAATACGTTCGATGTGCACCGCTTCCGGGTCACCACAAACCAGGTGGTGCCACAGCGGCAGGTCCTTGCCTTCGCTGACCAAACGGTAGCCACAGGTGGGCGGCAGCCAACGAAACTGATCAGCCTGGTCCGGGGTGAGCTGGATGCAGTCGGGCACATGCTGCACGCGGTTGCTGTAATCGCTGCACTGGCAGCTTTTCAGGTCCAGCAACTTGCAGGCGATGCGCGTGTAATAGACCGCGCCGTCGTCTTCATCTTCAAGTTTTTGCAGGCAGCACAGGCCGCAGCCGTCGCACAACGACTCCCACTCCTCCTGATCAAGCTGAGCGAGGGTTTTGCGTTTCCAGAAGGGTTCGACTTTGGCGGCCATGGTGGGTTCGGATCAGGTGCGTAAAGGCCGGCAGTCTAGCGGCTGCGCAGGTGGCGGCCAAGGCCCGGGCGTCTCCTTGGCAGCCGACATCACAGGCTGATCTGGGAGGCGCTGCGGTACGAGCCGTAGGATGCGCCGTGCGCACCGGACATCTGCATAAGACGCCGGTGCGCCGCGCGCACCCTACTTACTGGGCTCAGGGAATCAGCCTGGCAGCGCGCAGGTGTTCAAACACGGCGAAGAAGGCGTCGTCGCTAGCCTGGTAGTCGAGGAAGCCCAGCTTGCGGCTTTTCGACATGTCGGTGACCACCTCAATGGGGCGACCTAGGTCGGCGTCGGTGTGCCACGGCGAGATCAGGCGCGTGATGTCCGCTTCGGCAAGACCGTGCTCGGCGGCCAGTTTGAGCCAGACCTCGGCGTCATCGGCCATCTGCTGTTCCAGCGGCGCAGGCTGGCCGTCAAAATCAGCGGCGTCGAGGCCAAACCAGTTGGCGATGCGTTGCCACATCCAGCTCCAGCGGAAAACATCTCCATTGACCACGTTAAAGGCCTGATTGGCAGCAGCCGGCGTGGTCGAGGCCCAGAGCAGTTGCTTGGCCAACTGACGAGCATCGGTCATGTCGGTGAGGCTGTTCCACTGCACGGCCGAGCCGGGGAAGCGGAACGGGCGGCCGGTTTCGCGGCAGACCGAGGCGTAGACGGCAAGCGTGGTCGCCATGTTCATGGCATTGCCGACGGCGACACCGGTAATGGTGTGCGGGCGGTGTACGCTCCAGGTAAAGCCATCGCGCTTGGCGGCGGCGAACACTTCGTCTTCCTGGGCGTAGTAGAAGTTTTCCACGTCCAGACGGCCCTGTTCCTCACGGAACGGTGTCTGCGGCAGGCTGCCTTTACCGTAGGCCTCGAACGGGCCAAGGTAATGCTTGAGCCCGGTGACCAGGGCGACATGCTTGACGCTGCCGGCGGCGCGCAGGGCGTCGAGCAGGTTACGGATCATCGCCGCGTTGACGCGAATATTTTCCGCTTCAGTGGCCTGGCGTGCCCAGGTGGTCAGGTAGACATGGCTGGGTTTCAGCCCTTCGAGCGCGCTTGCCAAGGAGGCAGGGTCGAGCAGATCGGCGGCCAGCGGCGTGATATTTTCGCCGGCCTTGGGGTTACGGGCTAGGCCTGTGACCTGCCAACCCTGATCAGCCAGCAGACGGGAAGTCGCGCTGCCGACGATGCCGCTCGCGCCAACGACCAGTGCGTGATGTGTCATTAGATATTCCTTCAGAGATAGAGCGTTGGCACCATAGCGATGCCGCGACCTCAAACCAAGACGGCACCAAAAGGTAACCACCCCGATGCAAACCGGAACATCCGAAGAACAATGGCGCGAAGACTGCGCACCGCGACGTGTGCTGGAGCTGTTTGCCACCAAGTGGACCAGCATGATCCTGCACACCTTACACGCACGCCACGGCGGCTGCGCCCGCGCAGGTGTGCTGCACCGCAGCTTGCCGGGCATCTCCAAGAAAATGCTGGTGCAGACGCTACGTGAGCTGGAGACCAGCGGGCTGGTGAAACGGCAGGTGTACGACAGCGTGCCACCGGCTGTCGATTACTCGCTGACCGAACTGGGACAGCGGCTGGTGGAGCCCATCGAGCTGATCTACGACTGGGCCCGCCTGAACGCCCCGGCGCTCGATGCCTTGCAACCGCGACAGACTTCGCGCAGGCGTTAACGCTGGGTGTAGGAGCGAATTTATTCGCGATAAGTTTTGAATGCGCTGGAGGCATCGCGAATAAAGGCTAGGTGCCCCCTTCGCGCCTACAGAAAGCAACAGATGAGTCGTGTTGCGACACTAGTAACCACGGGCGAAATCGACCTCGCCACGCAGTGACTCTCCTGCCTGCCAACGTGCCAGGTTGTCGAGAAAGACCTGCACCAGCAGGCGCGGATCCGTCGGCGCGGCGGTGTGCCCGGTCAGCAATAAACGCGGCGCCTGCCAGAAAGGATGATCAGGCGCTGGCGGTTCCTCACGACAGACATCGATGACCGCGCCGCCAAGCCGGTCGGTTTCGAGCGCCTGCACCAGGTCGACATCGACCACCGCACTGCCCCGCCCGGCGTTGATAAACAGCGCACCGGGCTTGCAGCAAGCGAACAGCTGAGCATCGTAAAGGTCGCGGGTGGCCGGGGTATCGGGCAACAGGTTGATCAGGTAATCGGCCTCGCCGGCCAGCTGTGGCAGCGCATCCAGGCCACCGACCTCAATGAACGGCGCCTGGCTGCGTGCCGTACTGGCCACACCCAGCACCCGCATGCCCAGGCTGCTGAGTACGCCGGCCAGGTGCTGGCCGATATCGCCGGTGCCGACAATCAAGGCGCACTGGCCATTCAGGCTGGCAACCGCCGGGCCCTGCCAATGGCCGGCCTGATGGGCTAACTGGCGCGCCTGCAACTGCTGGGTGTGGGCCAACAGGTGGCAGAGCACGAATTCACTCATCACCGGACCGAAGATGCCGACCGCCCGGCTAAGCCGGTAATCGCGCGGCAAGTCAGCCGCCAACAAGGGCGTGATGCCGGCCCAGGTCGATTGCAGCCAGCGTGGCGCGATGCCACGGCGCAGCAGCGTGGCGACACGATCAGGCTGGCCCAACCACACTGGGCAGGCTGCGGCGTCGGCAACCAAGGTGTCGGCGCAACTGCCTGGCAACACACGCAAGTCAGGTGCCTGCTCGGCGAGCAGGGCCCGGTAACGCGCGTGGTCGGCGTCAATCACCAGCACCTGCAGCGGTGCGACTGTCTGCGGCGTCATACCGGGTCGTTACGCCGTAGCAGCTCTTCAGGCAGGTGCTCGATATAGTCGTCTTCCGGCGGCGGCATCTGCAGGTGGTAGCCCTGGCTGTCGAGGTTGGCCAATACTTTGTGAATGTCTTCACGGGCCAGGCTGCGCTCGGGCGTCAGGACCATGCTAAAGGCCAGGGCCGGTGGGCCGAAGGCCGCCAGTAGTTGCTCAGGCACGCGGCTGAGTTCCTCGCCCTTGAGCACGTAGAGGTACATTTCGTTCTTGCGCGGGCTCTTGTAGATCGAACAGATGCGTTTCACGCCGTGTCTCCGTCGGTGGCGAGGCAGTCGAGCAGCGCCTGGCCCATACGCTCACGGCGCCAGCCGCGCAGCGAATCGGGCAGTTGATAAGGGCCGTTGGGGTAACCGCTTTTGAGCAGCGCCTCGAGGGTCTTCTTGCGCAGCATCAGCTCAGGCGCGATATCCAGCTTCTGGCCCTCCTGCTGCCCCACGGCGCGCAGCTTTTTCAGCAGGCTGGCAGCCTCCAGCGGCAGCGGCTCGGGCAGTGCCTCAGGCCATTCGGCCGGCGGCGTAGCAGCAGCCTGGCGAATCAGCTCGAGCAGGAACTCGCCATCCTGACGCACCGTCTTGGGGTGCATGTCCTCGATCCGCGCCAGGCTCACCAGGTTATCTGGCTGAGTACGCGCCAGGGGCCACAACGAGTGCTCACGCAGGATGCGATTGCGTGGCTGGTTGCGCGCGCGGGCTTCACGCTCGCGCCAGGCGCACAGCGCACGCAGCACGGCGAGCTGGGCGCGGGAGAGTTTCCAGGCCAGCTTGGCATCGCGATAGGCGTCTTCCGGCGCCACTTCACGGCCCAGCCCAGCGACCAGCTCGGCACCGTCGTCCAGAATCCAGGCGGTTTTCTCTTCGCTCAGGCGTGCCTGCAAAGCCCGGTAGACGGCTGCCAGGTGCACCACATCTTCGGCAGCGTAGCTGACCTGGGTGGGCGACAAGGGCCGCTGCAGCCAGTCCGAGCGCGTCTCGCCCTTGGGCAGCTCGATTCCCAGCACGGCCTGCACCAGGCGCGAATAGCCCATGGAGAAACCCAGGTTGAGGTAGCCGGCAGCCAGTTGCGTGTCGAACAACGGCGCCGGCAGGCTGCCGGTCAGGCGCAACAACACTTCCAGGTCCTCGCTGCAGGCGTGCACCACCTTGACCACAGCGCGATCCTGCAACAGCGCGGCGAAGGGTTGCCAATCGCCAATCTGCAACGGGTCGATCAAGTAGGCACGCTCGCCCTCGCTGACCTGCAACAACCCGGCAATCGGGTAAAAGGTGTCGACCCGCATAAACTCGGTATCCAACGCCACGAACGGCCGGCTGCGCCATTGCGCGCACTGCTCGGCCAGGTCGGCGTCATTTACGATCCACTGAATATCGATAGCCACACGGCTCTCCCTTGAACACTGCCGCGCAGTATATACCGATGCGCCGGGCATCCTCGCCTTGCCGAACAGGCCTGTGTAATCTGGCGCCGCTCGTTCGCACTGCCATTAGGACTCAGCATAATGAAAATCGTCTTCGGCCTGTTCGCCGCCCTCCTCGCTGTATTGGCGCTGTACCTGGTCATCACGCCCAGCCCAATCGACCCACTGGCCTGGGAGGCGCCCAAGGCTCCAGCCATGACCGACGTGCTGGAACCCAACGACACCCTGATGAAGGCCGAGCTACTGGGCCGTGGCCAGGTGCATGGCCCCGAAGACACCGCCGTCGATGCCCAGGGCCGGGTCTACGCAGGCCTGCATGACGGGCGCATCGTGCGTATCGGTGCCGATGGCGCAGTCGACACCTTCGCCAACACCGGCGGCCGACCGCTGGGAATGGACTTCGACGCCAGCGGCAACCTGATCGTCGCCGACGCCTACAAAGGCCTGTTGAGCCTGGACCCGCAGGGCGCGATCAAGGTGCTGACCACCGAGGCAGACGGCCTGCCGTTCGCTTTCACCGACGACCTGGACATCGCCCGCGACGGCACCATCTATTTCAGCGACGCCTCCTCGCGCTTCCAGCAGCCCGACTACCTGCTCGACCTGCTCGAAGCCCGCCCCCACGGCCGCTTGCTGGCCTACGACCCAGCTACTGGGCAGACCCGCGTGCTGCTCAAGGACCTGTACTTCGCCAACGGCGTGGCCCTGTCGGCCAAGCAGGATTTCGTGCTGGTCAACGAAACCTACCGCTACCGCATCACCCGATACTGGCTCACGGGCGACAAAGCCGGCAGCCATGACGTGTTTATCGACAACCTGCCGGGCCTGCCGGACAACCTGCAGGGCGATGGCAAGGGTACCTTCTGGGTCGCGTTGCCGACCCCGCGCAAGGCCGATGCCGACTTCCTCCATCGCCACCCTTGGCTCAAGACTCAACTGGCCAAGCTGCCTCGCGCGTTCTGGCCCAAAGCCGTGCCCTACGGCTTTGCCATCGCCCTCAACGAGCAGGGGCAGATCGTACGCAGCCTGCATGACACCAGCGGCACCCATCTGCGCATGATCACCTCGGTCAAACCCGTCGGTGACATGCTGTATTTCGGCAGCCTGGACAACGATCGCATCGGTCGCCTACCACTGCCCTAAGGTGTTCATGGAGATGCGTCGGCGCCTCTGAACAGGCGCCTGGCGGTGTCCAGGCGAATACCATGAGCGAAACCTTGAAGGTCAGAAATAGCTGCTATGTTTGCTTAAGTGTCTTGGCATTTTGCGGTCGCTGACGCACCCATACCGGCTTACCTTCAAGGACCACTCGATGGATATCAGCACCCTGTTCAACCAGGTCCACAGCCTGCCCAGCATCCCCAAGATCGCCCAGGACCTGATTCGCCAGTTCGACAACCCGCACACCAGCCTCGACGCCGTGGCACGCAACATCGCCATGGACCCAGTGATTGCCGCCAAAGTCCTGCGCCTGGCCAACTCGGCGCGCTTTCGCGGTAATCGCGAGTCAGCCAGCGTGGAAGACGCGGCCATGCGCCTGGGCTTCAACACGCTGCGCACCCTGGTGCTGGCTTCGGCAGTCACAGGCGCGTTCAAGGCACCAGCCGGTTTCGACCTCAAGGGGTTCTGGACTCACAGCTTTCAGGTCGCCAGCATCAGCCGTGTGCTGGCCAAACAGCGTGGCGTGGCGATGGAGACCGCCTTTACCTGCGGCATGATGCACAACATCGGCGAACTGCTGATCCAGACCGGCGCGCCGGAACTGGCCGAGCGCCTGAACGCCTGCAACCAGGGCAACGCGGCGCAGCGTACGGCCCTGGAAACCCTGCAGTTAGGCTTCGGCTTCCCGGAAGTAGGCGCCGAATTGGCCAAACGCTGGCAACTGCCTGAGCTGATTCAACAGGCCATTGCCTACCAGGCCCGCCCGCTGCAGGCTCCGGCCGATTTGCCGCTGCCACGCCTGCTCGCCCAGGCGGTGTTGATCGCCGAGGCCTTGCGCCTGCACGGCGGGGCAAATGCAGCCGCGCTCGATAGCCTGCAGGGTCCACTGTTCGATGGGATGGACGTAGGCGCATTGCAGGATGAGCTGGCCACCAATCTGGAGGCGGATAAAGCCTTCGCCGCGCTTCTCGACTAAACCTCAGGCGCCTCAGGGTTTCGCGGCACCCACCCAGATGGTATGCCGCGTACCCCGGTTGCCATGGGCATAAACCTGGTGCTGCTCGACGCTGAAACCAGCCTTGCCCATGCGCTCGGCAAAGCGTGCATCGGCGCTCGCCGACCACACAGCCAGTAATCCCTTGGGGCGCAACGCGCGGCGGCAGCGTTGCAGCCCTGCACCGCTGTACAGCCAGTCATTGCCGCGTTGGGTCAGGCCCTCGGGGCCGTTATCCACGTCCAGCATGATGGCGTCATAGTCGCCTTGCGCAGTCTTCAGCAGATTGGCCACATCATCCTGAACGATGCGCGTGCGCGGGTCGCTCAGCGGGTTGCCCGCCTTGGCACCCAGCGCGCCCTGGTTCCAGGCGATCACCCCAGGCACTAACTCGGCCACCGTCACCTCGGCATCTCGCCCCAGGTGCTGCAACGCTGCCGCCAGGGTGAAGCCCATGCCCAGGCCGCCGATCAGCACCCGTGCTTCGCGGCGCCCGGCAACCTTCTGGCAAGGCAGCGCCGCCAGGGCGTCCTCAGAGCCGTGCATGCGCGTGTTCATCAACTGGCCACCGTCGCCCCCGGCGATCTTGATGACAAAATCCTCGCCGTACTCGAACAGGCACAAAGCGCTGTCCGTACCGGGAATGGGGGCGGTATCGAGCAGAACGAAGCGTTTCATCAGGACCTCGGGCAATGGCCATCAACGGCGGGCGGCGCATGGTGGCGCAAGCCGCACCGAATGCAAAGCCTGCATGTTGGCGCCACTGTACGCCGCGCTATGATGCGTCATCACGCCCAACAGGATGCCCACATGCCTCTCGCCCAGCTGATGACCGCCCCGGAACTGCACGCACGCCTGGGCAGCGCCGATCTGGTGCTGCTCGATTGCCGCTTCGCCCTCGACGACCCCGCCTACGGCCAACGGGTCTACAGCACCGGCCATATCCCCGGCGCCTGCTTTGCCGATCTCGAACAGGACCTCTCCGGCCCCATTCACAGCGGCATCACCGGGCGCCACCCCCTGCCCGACCCAGCTGCGCTGAATCAGCGCCTGCGCCATTGGAGCATCAACGCTGACAGCCAGGTGGTGCTGTATGACGACGGTCCCGGTGCCTTCGCCGCCCGTGCCTGGTGGTTGCTGGCCTGGCTCGGTAAACGCGAAGGGGTTTACCTGCTCGACGGCGGTCTACGTGCCTGGCAGGCCGCAGGTCTGCCCCTCGACGAGCAACCGGCAAAGCCCGCGCCTGGCACCTTCGACGGCCAGCCAGACCCACAGCTGCTGCTCAGTGCAGAACAGCTGCAGCAACGCCTGCATGACCCACAGCTGACCCTGCTCGATGCCCGCGCATTGCCGCGTTTTCGTGGCGAGGTCGAGCCTCTCGATCCGGTAGCCGGGCATATCCCCGGCGCGCAGTGCGCGGTATTCACCGACAACCTGGACGCTGACGGCTGCTTCCTGCCCGCCGCTCAATTGCGCGAACGCTTCGACGCCCTCCGCGGCACTCGCCCCGCCGATGCCCTGGTGGCCTACTGCGGCTCAGGGGTGACGGCCTGCCACAACCTGTTTGCCTTGAGCCTCGCCGGCTACCCTTTGTCGCCGCTGTATGCCGGTTCCTGGAGCGAGTGGATCACCGACCCTGAGCGGCCGGTTGCCACAGGCGGCTGAGCGGGTATATGCAGGCAAAAACCAGCGCCTCAACGCTGCTGATCGCGAATAGCACTATCAAGCCGCGCTGTCGGCGTAAAACGATTTAAAACAGGCCGTTGCAGCGCAATAGTCGCACTACACTTCAACGTAGGCGGCTAAGCCGCTCGCAGCACGGCCTTTTTCAACAACAACACGAGCCCGCTGCGACATCGTCTAAAGAGGCTGTCATGGGTATCGCCGCCTGCCAGTTGTCCGAACATGTAATCCGCCCGACCCTTGTCTACCTGGATCGTCACTGCGCCACCGCTGAAGCCCTGCTGTTAGGCGCCGCTGCTTGCCAATCGGCGCTCGGCGCAGCGCTGGATGACCCGCTCGGCCATGGTTTGTACCGCATCAGTGATGCGCGCCATCAACAGCTATGGGACGAACACCTGGCCCATGACCCGGACCTGGCCAGCCGGGTTCGCGGCCTGGCCAGCCAACATGCGTTTCTCGGTGCGCCCCATCTGGAGCTGACCGTCAACCTGCGCTATGCCACCGCGATTGCCTGGTTTATGGTCGAAACCACGCAGCTACCCTTGCCGGCCAGCGATGATCTCGGCTCACTGGCCACGCTCTGGTGTCGAGTGTTCTCCCCCAAAGGTCGGCCCGAGGAGTTCATCGAGGCCTGGAAGCGCTGTATTGGCCATCTCGAAAAAGCGGCTTGAAGCCAGAGCACGATCAGCGGCTTTGCCAGCATAAAGCCATCTTTTGTAGGACAATCCATAATTTTTCGTGAACTTTAAGTGTTTGGCAGGCGTCAGGAAACTTGCTAGTTTCCGCCCCCCGTCCACTCCCCAGGAGTTCACCGTGAGCACAAGAGTCCTCAAGACCAGCCTCGCCATCGCCATTGCCACTGCCTCCAGCCAGCTGATGGCCAGCGGTTTCGCCATCAACGAACAAAGCGTCAGCAATATGGGCACCGCCTTCGCCGGTCGCTCATCGTCTGCCGACGATGCCACCACCGTATTCGGCAACCCAGCCGGCATGGCACGCCTCAAGCGCGAACAAGTCAGCCTCGGCGCAGCAGCCATTTACGCGCGCACCGATATCGACGACGCCAGCAGCACCTTCGGCGGCAGCAACGACGGCGATATGGTGCCGTTCATCGCCGCCCCCATGGGCTACTACGTCAAACCGCTGGACGACAACTGGGCCGTCGGTTTCGGCATGTACGTTCCCTTTGGTCTGGTTACCGATTACGAGCGCGGCTTTGCCGGGCGTTACTACGGCGACCGCAGCGAAGTACGGGTGATCACCCTGCAGCCGACCATCAGTTACCGCTTCAACGACCAGTTGTCGATTGGTTTCGGGCCGACCATCAACCGTATCGATGGCGAACTCACCTCGTCCACCCTGAACGCCGCCACTCCTGGCAGCAACGATGGCAAGGTGAAGATCAAGGGGGATGACACAGCCCTGGGCTACAACGTAGGTGTGCTCTTCGAGCTCACTCCGCAAACCCGCTTCGGCCTGACCTATCACTCCATGGTCGACTACAAGCTTGAGGGCGATACCAAGATCGAAGGCGCCGGCTTCGGCCCGTTCTCCGGCAGTTCTTACGATGCTTCGCTGGCACTCAAGACCCCGGAATCGGTGGACTTCTCCGTGACCCACGCGCTGAACGAAGACTGGACGGTCTACGCCGGTAGTACCTGGACCCGCTGGAGCCGCCTGGAAGAAATCCGCGTCAACAACAGCGGCGTACCAGGTCCACTGGCCCCGAGCCTGGGCGCTATCGTCGAAGAGCAGAACTGGCACGATACCTGGGCCCATGCCGTGGGCGCGGCCTACCAGTTGAACAAGCAGTGGGTACTGCGCGCCGGTCTGGCGGTGGATCAGTCACCGACCAACAACGTCGACCGCTCGCCGCGCATCCCCACCGGCGACCGCACCATCGTCAGCTTCGGCGCGGCCTGGAGCCCGGATGACGACATGACCATCGACCTCGCCTACTCCTACCTGATGGAAGAAGACACCGAGATCAATCACGTCAGCGCCAGCCGCGGCGCCTACAGCTCGACCTACAAAAACTCGGCCCATGGCCTGGGTGCGCAAGTGACCTACCGCTTCTAAGCTTTGCGCTACACTCGCGCGGCACAACAATAAGAAATAGCCGCGTGAGACAGCCATGAATGCACTCTGCACTGCCTTACCCGAACAGCTGCGTCTGTTACTGGTAGATGACCACCGCATCTTCCTCGATGGCCTCAGCCTGGCCCTCGCCCCGCTCTGCCCCGACCTGCACATCAGCACCGCGCATAACGCCGCTACGGCTGAAGCCTGTCTGCGTCAAACCGCCTTCGACCTGATTCTCCTGGACCTGAACCTGCCCGACATGCCAGGCCTTGACCTGCTGCAACGCTGGCAACAGCAGGGCCACCTGACACCTGTGGCCATCCTCAGCGCCAGCGACTCGCCGCTCGACGCCCAGGCCGCACTGCACGCCGGCGCCCTGGGGTTTATTCCCAAGAGTGCTGATGGCAACACCCTGCGCCAGGCCGTGACCCGCGTACTGCTGGGCGAAACCCTGCCAGTCCCCGCAATCGAGCGCCTGCCTCTGACCCCGCGCCAGCAACAGATCCTCCGCCTGCTGGCCGAAGGGCTGCCGAACAAGTTGATCAGCCGCGAGCTGAGCCTGTCCGAAGACACCATCAAGACCCATCTCAAAACGCTTTATCAGGAACTTGATGTGCATACCCGCACAGCCTGCGTACAAGTCGCCCGCCAACGCGGCTGGCTTTAGGGGCTGTTCGCCGTTTCGTTCGCGGCCGCGCCGAACCTAGCCTGCCGGCAGCATTACTGCCAGGGCCTGGCGCAGGCGTGCCGGCAGCAGCGGCTTACCCAGCAAAGTGACGTGGGCCGGCATGCAACGCTCTTGCAGTTCCGGCGTTACATCAGCCGTGATCAACAAAGCCGGCAGCATACGCCCGGCCTCCTCACGCAGGCGCTCCAGGGCGCGCAGGCCATCTTCTTCGGTGCCCAGGCGATAATCACTGATTAACAAGTGGGGTGGCGCCTCAGCTACAGCCAGCAGTGCCTCGCCGAGGGTTGCACAGGCCGCTACGTCACAGCCCCAACGCTCGAGCAGGCCGCGCAGTGCCTCGCGGCTGGCTGCATCGTCTTCGAGCAGCAGAATGCGCCCGTGCATTCGAGCGGCGATGGTCGGGCTGGATGCCACCTCGGCCATAGCCGCCGGCAGCAGCAGGCTGAAACAGGCGCCCTGCCCACGCTGCGACCTGAGCTGCAGCGGATGTTCCAGACGCGCCGCCAGTTGCCGCACGATGGCCAGCCCCAAGCCCAGGCCGCGCTCGGCATTGCGCCCAGGGTTGTGCAACTGACGAAACTCCTCGAACACCTGCGCCTGTTCGGCGACGTCCAGGCCCCGGCCGTCATCTTCGACAGCCAGCAGCACCTGCTCGTCCTGGCGCCGCACGCTGACCCGTATCGCCCGCGCGTCGGCGTGACGCAGGGCGTTGCTCAGCAGGTTGCGCACCATGCGCTCAAGCAACAGCGGATCACTGCAGACCCAGACATCTGCGTCACTGTGCAGGCTAATAAGCGGCCCCTCAGCCTGCACCTCGCCGCGTGTTTCAGCGACCAGGCGCTCAAGCAACGGTCGCAAGGCGAAGGCCTGGGGCTTGACCGGCACACCGCCCGGCAATGTCAGACGGGTGTAGTCGAGCAATGACTGCAGTAACCGGCTGAGCTGCTCCACCGATACCGCCAAGCGGCTGCTGACTTGCCGAACCTCGGGCGTCTCACTGCGCTCAACCAGGTGCTGGGCGTACAGGCCCATGGCATTGAGCGGCTGCCGCAGATCGTGGCTGGCCGCCGCCAGCAACTGCAGCTTACGTGCGTCATCGCGCTCGGCACGCTGGCGCGCCAGGTCGAGCAAGCGCAAGTTGAGCCAGGCACCACGCTGACCGTGCTCCTGCAGGTAGGCGCCACCGCTGCCGATCAGGTTGGCGCACAGCAGGAACAGCCCCTGGTACGAGAGAATCGCGCGAGCATCGCCGAACCACACCCCGATGCCGAGAAACAGCACGCAAAAGCCCCAACACACCAGGCTCACCGCGCGAAAGGAGATACCAAGCAGCACATAGCCAAACAGCAAAATCAGAAACAACCCGTCGTAGGGCATGGCCAAGCCCTGGGCCCAGGACAGGTGAATAATCAGCACCACACAGATGCCATTCAACGCGAAAGCACCGCTGTACACGCGCAACACGGCGCGTGGTGGGCGATCCGGCAGTCTGCAGTAGAGCACCGCTAGAATCACCCCGAGGATCGCCAGGCTGCGCAGCGGCAGACTCATCAGGCTGACAGCCAGGGGTAGCAGCATCAGGTCGAGGACAACATAGATCAGCTGGAACAGGATCGCCGTGCCGCCGATCAGCAGCAGGCGCCGCTGGATACGCTGGCGGCGATGCTCGACAAAGCCCTCTTCGAGTTCCCCGGCAAAGCGCAGCCACGCGTAGCCACGGCGCTGTTGAGTCAGCAGTTGCTGCTCCTCCTGCTCCAGGGTCAGGCTGGTGTTCGTCACCCCTTCACCTGCTGGCGGTCAGGGGCTTGGCTGTTCAAGATGGCTGGCAATGGCATCGTAAGTCTCGACCCGGTGGTAATCCTCGGCGGCAAACAGACGCTGGCGTAAACGCACCTGCTCGCGCTGCTGGTCGAGCGCACTCAGCCCCGCACTGCGCTGCTCCGCCAGCGCCTCGCGGTAGGCGTTGTAGCGCTGCTGCCAGAGGCGTTCGCGGCGCTGCTCGGCGAGCAGGCGTTCGACCGTCGGCGGATCATAGGTCAAGGCGAGGAACGCACGCACCTGCTGTTCATCCGCGCCCTCACGCCACAGACGCGCCTGTTCGGCCTGCTGTACCAGTGCCTGCTGCTGACGTAACTCACTGGCTTGCAAGGCCGCGGGTAGTTGCTCGCGGGCATGCGCCTGGGCGAGCGCCTTGTCAGCCTCGCTCAGGTCGGTGCGCGCATTCAGACCAAGGATGTCGAGGGTGTAACGTGCATAGGCCTCTTCAGCGCCAAACAAACCCTCCACGGCTGCAAGGGAGAAATGCGCACGGCGCAGCTGCGCCAGGCGCTCGAAAGCGTCCTGCAGCGCCGCCAACTGCCCTTGCGGCTGTTGCTGCGAAGGCGCCAAGGGTTGCTGCATCAGAGCCAGGCTAGCGCGCTTGTAGTCCAGGTAGTCACCCAGCAGATCGAGCAACTGGCTGCGTGCCGGCTCGGCCAGGCGGCCGCGAACATCCGCTAGCAAGGCGCCCAGGCTGGCATCCAGCCCCGCCTGATCAGCCGCACTGAGGAAGTAATCGAAATAGTCACGTACACCCAGGTCGACTAGCAGGTTACCCGCCGCATCGGTGCTCAACCGACCATCCACCTCGGTGCCTGCCAGCGGCGCCAGCGCTGCGGCTGCAGAGGACGGCGCCATCACGTGTGGCGCCGCGACTGGCACGACTGCAGGCACAGATGGCACAACCGGACGCGCCTGCACCAAGGGAGGCGAAACCACAGCCGCAGGGCTTGGCCAGTTAAGCAGCAGCGTGACCCCGGCGGCCAGCAGTGCCAGGGTGACGATCAGCAGTCGAGGCATCCCTCAGACACCTTTGTTTTTCAGGCGGTTGGCATGCTGGCGGTACAACGACACTGGCTCGGTCCAGCCACGCACGCCAAACAGGTGGTTGATCGCATCGACGTGGTTCATGTTGTAACCGTCGCCGAGCACCTGGCCCAGGTAGGTCGAGCAGACCCCGACCAGGCCATCGTTTTTCTCGCTGCCGAATGCCAGGCCGGTGATCGCCAGGAACGGATCGACCGCATCGAAGACGTTGGTGTAAGCCACATTGCCGGTCCAGGAGAAGTAGCGAATGCTGTGGCCGCGTACGTTGTGCACCTCCGTGGATTTGGCGCAGTAGCTGCTGCTGTTGACGCCCCAGGGGTGGCGGCTATTGAGCGCAGCGGTACCGGAGCTGGTCAGGGTCTGCAGCGCCGCCAGGCCGTTTTGCGGATTGTTGCTGCCCGACAACAGGTTGATCACCGAACCCAAGGCATTGGCCAGCGCATTGGCACCGCCTTCGATGGCGCCGTTGGCCGGGATCGCCCCACGTAGCACATCGGCCACCTTGGAGCCTTTGTTGACGCCGTTGATCGAGGTCACCGAGGCCACCAGGTCGGGCCGTAAAGACGCGGCGACCCGCGAAGTCGGCGAACCCTGACTATGACCAATAAGGTTGACCTTGCCGCCGTTGGCGCCGGCCCAGGGCACGATCTGCCGCGCCAGTTCGGCACCGCGCTGCTCGCTGTCGTTAAATGCCGCAACACTGGCGACGAAGACCTTGGCGCCATCGCGCTCGAGGTTCCAGGGGATGGTGTGGAAATAGTTGATCAACCCACCGATGGTGTTGAAACCGGTCACGCCATGCACCAGCACAATCGGATAGCGGGTCTGGGTGTAGTTGGCCTGGGCCTCGACGGCACCAAGCAGGGCTGCTGCAGCCAGGGCAGTGGTAATGACGCGACGCATGGGTGCCTCCTTGTTTTTATTGTGGGCACGCCGGGAAACTGCGTCCGGCGTAGCACCACTCTAAAGGAGGCCTGGCGACCCTCCCATCGCCCAGATGGGTGAGGGTCGCGACGGCATCAGGGTTGGCTGGCGATGGCCTGCTCCACCGCGGCCAGCAGCTTGGGATCATCCGGCGCGGTACGGCTAGAGAACGCCGCGACCACCTGGCCTTTGCGGTCTACCACGTACTTGGAGAAGTTCCAGCCCGGCGCCTCGCTCTGCGCGGCCAGGCCCTTGAACAGTGGGATGGCGTTGGCCCCGGTGACGTGCTGGGGCTCGGTCATGGCGAAGGTCACGCCGTAATTGACGTAGCACACCGTGGCGGTCTCGGCGGCGTCATTGGACTCCTGCTTGAAGTCGTCCGAGGGCACCCCGAGAATCTCCAGTCCCTCGCCCTTGTAGCGCTGGTACAGCGCCTCCAGCCCCTTGAACTGCGGGGTAAACCCACAAAAGCTCGCCGTATTGACCACCACCATGGGCTTGCCGGCGAACTGCTCGCACAGGTCGATAGAGGTTTTCGCGCGCAGCTTGGGCAATTCGCCTTCAAGCAACGCCGGGCACTCGGCCGCCAGCGTGGTACTGCTCAACGCAGCGAGCAACAGGGGTACTGCCAGAACACGCGACAACATGATCGAGACCTCGCTCACAGAGACAGAGACACGCTACGCCCAGGCCAACGGCTCAGCAATCGACAACGGTAACCCGATGCGTCAGCACAGGCTCATACCCAGTTGCAGCAGGGCCAAGCCGCCCTGGCGCCAGCCCCACCAGGCCAGCACCAGGAGCGCGCAGGCACCAGCGCCCAACAACAATCCCCCAGCAAACCGAGCACTCATACGCCGGCCGTGCGCAAACGCGCGACCGGCTGCTCGCGCACCGGCCAGTTAAGGGCCGCGGCCAGCAGGCTGAGCAGAATCGAGATCTGCCATACCAGGTCGTAGTTGCCGGTGTGGTCATACACATAACCACCCAGCCAGCCACCGAGAAACGCCCCGAGCTGGTGAAACAGAAAGACGATGCCGCCCAGCATCGACAGGTTGCGCACGCCAAACAGCGTCGCCACCGTGCCATTGGTCAGCGGCACGGTAGACAGCCACAACAGCCCCATGCTGATACCGAATGCATAAGCGCTCCAGACCGTCAGCGGCGCCATGATAAACAGCGTGATCACCACCGCCCGTGCCAGGTACAGCGCTGTGAGCAGGCGCGGCTTGGACATGCGCCCACCCAGCCAGCCGGCGATGTAGGTGCCAAAAATATTGAATAGCCCAACCAGCGCCAAGACCGTGGTGCCGACCAGCGCCGGCAGGTGCTGATCAACCAGGTAGGCCGGCAGGTGCACGCCAATAAACACCACCTGAAAACCGCAGACGAAAAAACCCAGGGCCAGCAACCAGAAACCGCGATGCGCACAGGCCTCGCGCAGGGCCTCAGCCAGGGTCTGCTCGCCTGCCAGGGCAGGCAACGGCACATCTTTGATCATGCTTGCCAACGGCACGATCAGCGCCACCAAAAGCCCCAGGGCCAGCAGCGCAGCCGACCAACCCAGCCAGGCAATCAGGCCAAGGGAGCCAGGCAGCATGATGAACTGGCCAAATGAGCCTGCAGCAGCGGCAATGCCCATGGCCATGCTGCGGTTCTGCGCAGGGACGGCGCGCCCCACCACACCGAGAATCACCGAGAACGAGGTGCCGGACAAACCAATGCCAATCAGCAGCCCCGCACTCAGCGACAACGACCAGGGCGAGTCAGCCAGGGCCATGCACAGCAAGCCGAGGGCATAGAGCACACCGCCGACAATCACCGTGCGGCGCGCCCCGAAGCGGTCGGCAACGGCGCCCGCAAAGGGCTGCGCCAAACCCCAGATAAGGTTCTGCAAAGCAATGGCAAAGGCGAATACCTCACGCCCCCAGCCAAAGTCGGCGCTCATCGGCGCCAAAAACAGGCCGAAGCCGTGCCGGATACCCAACGACAAGGCGAGGATCAGCGAACCCCCGAGAAGAATCCAAACACTCTTGCGCCACACGGCAGCCATAAAAAGTCCTAGTGCGGGCAGGCACCCGCCAGTCAGTCGAGCGTTTCGAGTTGGTCAAGCATCGTCATCAGCGCGGCCTTCTGTTCCGGACCGAGACGTGACGCCAGTTGCTCCTGCGCCTGTTGCCAGGCCTGCAATCCTCGTTCGAGGCACTTGTCGCCCTCGGCAGTCAAAAGCACCAGCCGATTGCGCTGATCCTCCCCACCTTCGAGCACCACTAGCCCCTTGTTTTCGAGCAGTCGCAGGTTACGGCCCAGAGTACTGCGCTCCAGCCCCACAGCTTGCGCCAGACAGGTAATGCTCGGTTGCTCAAGGCGTTGCAGGTTCTTCAGTAGGGAATACTGGGCAACGGTGAGTCCGACACCTGCGAGGGCATCGTCATAGAGCTTGCTGACACCACGACTGGCGCGGCGCAGCTTGGTACAGAGGCATTGGGTCGGCAACATAAGTACGTGTATATACCCGCATCTAGATCCAGGCAAGCGAAATTCATCCAGCGCATGGGCGGGCCAAGCAATCACGGAAGCGCCATGCTCGACTCACTCGACACGCCTCCCGAAGCCGTCCGGCGGCCGACGTGACGCCGCATGTTTGATAACAGTTTTCATTTGTAATAGAGTCCCGCCTTCTTTTTCCGTCGGCGCGTCCCAGAAAACCTATGTTCACATTGGATGCCGTGCGCTTCGATCTCAATGCGCGCACCTTGCTGCACCCCCTGACCCTGGAGATACCCAGCGGCCAGATGGTCGGGCTGATCGGCCATAACGGTTCAGGTAAGTCCACCCTGTTGAAGATCCTGGCGCGCCAGCTGCAACCTAGCGGCGGTCAGGTGGCGCTCGACGGCAAGCACCTGCAGGACTGGAAGAACCGCGACTTTGCCCGGCAGGTCGCCTATCTGCCGCAGCAGTTGCCCGCTGCCGAAGGCATTAGCGTGCGTGAGTTGGTCGGCTTCGGTCGCTACCCCTGGCACGGCGCCCTGGGGCGTATCGGTCCGGCGGACCAGGAGCAGATCGAGCGCGCCATGCAGCTCACCCATATCGAGCCGTTTGCCGAGCGCCTGGTCGATCACCTCTCCGGTGGCGAGCGGCAACGGGTCTGGCTGGCCATGCTGCTGGCGCAGAATAGCCGCTACCTGCTGCTCGATGAACCGACCTCGGCCCTAGATATCGCCCATCAGGTCGAAGTGCTGGCGCTGATCCACAACCTCAGCCAGAAACTCGACCTCGGCGTGCTGGTGGTTTTGCATGACGTGAATATGGCGGCCCGCTATTGCGACCACCTGCTCGCCCTGCACGGCGGCAAACTCCTTATGCAGGGTTCGCCGGGCGAGTTGATGCACAGCGAGGCGCTGGAAGCCATCTACGGCATTCCCATGCAGGTTATGCAGCACCCGCAAAATGGCTCCCCGATCAGCTACCTGGCGTAAGCATGACCGTGCACACCCCGGGCAACATTCAGTCCGCCGCCCCGCTACTCAATGCCGGCGGTGTATCGAGCAGTGGGCAGTTCTCGCACAGTTCGAGGTCGGGCAGCAGGTAGCGAATGCAGCAGACCCGCCGCTGACGCCAGGGCATGGCCGCCCCTTCGAGTTCGACATAACGCACCGGTTGGTACAGCGGGTTGCGCGTGCCGTCAGGGCGCTTAGCGCTCTGTAGCAAGGCGAAGCCATCGGCCAGCAAAGGCCCCGGCACGACTTTGGCCAGCTCCGTCAGTAGCCACTCGAAGTAGTTACCGGCGTTGCTCCAGAGCACTTTGGGGGCAATCTTCACCTGGCTGGTCAGCGCCTGGATAAAGGGCAGCAGGTTGTCGTCCTGCAAATGGGCGAAGCGCGCAAAGGGCTCAGTGGGGGCGAAGAGCTGGCCCGCGTCCGGCAGTTTGAAGGCCTGGGGCATGTACTGCGCGTCGAGCACCACCTGCAACTGCTCGATACCCAGGGGCAAGCGTCGATTCAACACCAGCGCAGCAGCCACCACCGGCGGAATCAGGCGCACGAAATAATACTTGGACCACTGCGAGACCAGCGCGCGCCGATCGCCGCCGGCATGCTCCGGGGCGAAGCCGGCGAGCAACGCGGACAAGCCCTCGGGGCTCAGCAGCTCGGCCAGCGGCACCGACGGCCGCGGGTCGTCGGCCAGCACCAGGGTGTCACGATAGGACGCAAAAGGCCCGGCGAACAGCGGCGCCAACGCTTCGATCATCGGGCGGGCGGCCTCAACACAAGGCGTTGCCGGCGAAGAAACGCTCACGGGCAATCGCCATCAGCGCAGCACGCTTGTGCGGGAAGTCGAAGTCCTTTTCCCGGTAATAACCGAGCGCCTGCATGTACGCGATCATCTTGGCATTGTCCGCCCGTGGCTCGGCGACGACCTTGCGCGTGCGCGGGTCATCGAGAAACGCATAGTGGGTCAACGCGGCCAGCCAGCTCGCCACCTTGTGCGGCCCGCGGTGCGCCTGCTCGCCCACCAGCATGTGGATACCGCGATCATAATCGTCGACCCCATAGAAGGGTGCAATGCGGTCTTCGCGCGCCCAGTACAGCTCGAAATAGGCAAACGGCTGATCGTCGAAACAGCCGATCAGGCTGTACACATGGGGGTCGGCGGCAATGCCTTGCAGGTATTGACGATGCTGCTCCAGGCTGCCGCCCTCCTGCCAGAACTGCAACACCCGCGGCGTGTTCTGCCAGCGACTGAAGCGCTCCAGGTCAGTGTCGATATCCAGGCTGCGTAAGGAGACCCAGGCACCCAGACGCGCGTCATAGCGCCGGTACAGCTCACCCACGGGCTTGCCGCGCCGCAACGGATGGCGCTTGCCGTCCGTCATGACCAACTGCTCCGGATACGGGCCACACGCCTGTTGCAACCAGGGCTGGGCGACCTGCCAGAACACGCTGCGTTCAACCCGCCAGGTGCCCGGCTCGCTGCCAGGCCGCAGCCAGTCCTGACAACGCCGCGCGCTGTCTGCATCCAGCCCCTGCCAAAGCAGGTACGCCACCTCTGGCGCCTGAGCAAACCACCAGTAGCAGGCACTCCACAGCGCGGCGGCGCCATCGCCGGAAGCCACCTCCACGGGTTGCAGCACACCCTCGGCGAGGCTGCAAAGGTGCAGCAGCGGTTGGCCGTCAAGCGAGAGCCAGGTGTCCCGTTCGCGCTGCTCGGCATACAGGATGCGGCCATCCGGTAATGGCAGAGGGCGACTGCTCTCAGGGTGATTCATAACAGGTCTCCGCTGCGGCCTTCGGCCATGGCCACCACCACCTTGCGCGGCCCTTTGAACGGGTCGCGGGCGTGGGCGGTGAGCATGTTGTCGAGCATCAGGATGTCGCCAGTCTGCCAGGGGAAGCGGATGGCGCAGGCGTCGAGCACGCCGCGCACCTCATCCAGCAGGCTGGCTTCGATGGGTGTGCCGTCGCCGTAATAGACGTTGCGCGGCACGCCTTCGAGTCCCACCGAGTCGATGAGAATCTCCTGGGTCTCGGCATCCAGCGACGACAGGTGAAACAGGTGCGCCTGGTTGAACCACACCCAGTCACCGGTGCGCGGGTGCTGGGCGACGCCCTGGCAGCGTTGCTGGGTGCGCAGCTCGTCATCGCCCAGCCATTCATACTGGATACCGCGCTCGCGGCAGTAACGCTCGACCTGTTGGCGCTCCTCGGTGTTGAACACCTGCTGCCAGGGCAAATCGAGGCCATTGCCGTAGTTGCGCACGTACAGCAGTTTCTTCTCGGCAAAGCGCTGACGAATCGCCGGGTCGATGCGTCGGTAGACCTCGCGGCTGTCGGCAATCGGTGTCTCGCCGCCCTGCTCGGCGGCCTGGGCGCAATAGAACCAGATGCGCATCGGCCACTCGTTGGTGTAGGCCTGCTCATTGTGCAGCGGGATGGCGCGATGCGCCGGGAACTCCGTGGAGGTGTAGACCCCGCCTGCGCCCACCTTGCTGCGTGGCGTAGAACCGAACTCGTAGCTCAGCAGCGGGTGGCCGAACGAGCCAGCAAAGGCCTGAAAACCGCCGACATCAATACCGGCAAAGCCGCTGAACAGCATGCCGCCGGCGCTCTCCAGGTGCGCCTGCGTCAGTTGCTGCAGTGCAGGCAGGTGCTCATGCAACGTCTGCCCTGCCTGCAACGGGCTGACCCGCACCGGCAGCCCGGCCTCGACACGCAACGACATAGGCGCCAGGTCGATCGCTTGGTTCATTGCTTTGCTCCACCTATGCTGGGGGTTCACGCCATCGCCTGGCGCAGGCTCAGCGGGCGCATATCGGTCCACACCGTCTCGATGTGAGCCAGGCAAGTCGCCTTGTCGCCGCTCACCCCGACCGCCGTCCAGCCATCAGGAATGGCCTTGTAGTCCGGCCAGATGGAGTACTGCTGCTCCTGGTTGACCACGACCTGAAAGCGCGCGTTTTCATTGTCGAAGCTCATGGGCGTTACCTCACTGAAAGTGGCTGCATTGTCTTTAGATAAAGACGAATGGGCCGCGGCAAAATTTAACGGCTCATCGCCCCAAGCGCGTCGCTGATCTGATTGGCGATGACAGCGACCGAGCGTGGACCACCGAAAGTCCAGTAAGGCGTCGGCAAAAACGCGTAATGCTGCTGCCTGGCCACCGGCAACGCCTGCCAGAGCGCGCTGCGGAAAAACGGCGCTTCGCCCTGACCGCCGACAAACAGCACACGCAAGCGCTCTTCACGGGCGAAGGTGCGCATGTCGATCCGCCGATGCAGGCTGTGCACCGACTGCAGGGGCCAGGGTGCATGCACGCCGAGGCGGTTCATCAGGCTGCCGATCAAGGTCTGCTGGTTGAGCGCAATAAAGGTGCCCTGCTGCACTAGCGGATAAAGCACCGTCACCGGCTCGCCCGCCAGGTCGCGGTCACGCACTTGCTGTTGCGCCGCGGCCAGGGCCGCCCGGCCCTCCTCCACGACCTCGCGAGCCTGAGCCTCGCGCCCGGTCAGTCGGCCCAGGTGTTCGAGCATGGCTTCACCGATGGCCACACCGTCGTAACCGTCCGAGGCCAGTGAGACCTGATAGATCAGGGTCGGTGCCAGACCGTCGAGGCGCTCGAACAACGACAGATGCAGGTAAGCCACGCCAACGATCAGGTCCGGCTTCAGCCGCGCAATCGCCTCCAGATCCGGCTGCTGGGCCGATCCCAGGGCCACGCTGTGCTCAAGCTGCTCATTACCGATATTGATATAACGCCGATAGTTCGCCAGGTTGGCCACCCCCACCGGCTCGATCCCCAGAGACACCAGCAGCTCGGTGCTTAACTCGTCCAGGCTGACGATCCGCTGCGGCTGGGCTGCCAGGCCGGCGGACTGCCTGGCCACCAGCGGCTCGGCCGCCCCAGCCCAGGCGGCGTACAACAGGCTGCCAAATAACAGGACAGCGCAGCTCATTCGACTCATCAACACCGGGTTACCTCCGATTCGCGGTGAAATACACACGGCTGAGCAGCAGCAAGAAGCACGGTGCGCCAATGGCCGCCGTGGCGATCCCCAGGGGAATATCCAGCGGCGCCAGCAACACGCGCCCGAGCAGATCGGCCGCAGCCAGTAGAGCCGCGCCCAGCAGCGGCGCAGCCAACAAGCGCTGGCGCGCGCGATGAAAGCCCAGCAGGCGCACGCCATGGGGCACCAGCAGGCCAACGAAGGCAACGGGACCGACCACGGCCACGGCGGCGGCAATCAGCGCGCTGGCCAGGGCAATCAGCAAGACCCGCCGGCTGACCACCGACAACCCCAGGCTACCGGCCACACCATCGCCCAACTGCAGCAAGTCCATCCAGCGCGTCGTCGCAGCGCACAGCGCCAGGCCGATCACTAGCCAGGGCAGCATGGCCGTGAGATCACCCCAGGTGCGCCCGTAACTGCTGCCGACCATCCAGATCAGCGCCTGGGCGATATTGCTGGTGAATTGCGCCACCAGCAGGCTGACCACGGCCAGCACCACGCCGCTGATGGCAAAGCCGGTCAGGGTGACCCGCAGCGGCTCCAGACCATGACGCAGGTTCAGGCCGATGACGATCAGCAGAGCCAGCACCGCACCCGCCCAGGCCAGCGGGAAACGCCAGGCCGTGGCCAGTTCCGGCATAAAGATCAGCGCCAGCAGCACCGCCAGCGCCGCCATCTGGCTGACCCCAAGAATCTCCGGGCCGGCCAGGGGGTTGCGCGTCACGGCCTGCAGCAATAGGCCACCTGTGGCGAGCAAGGCACCAGCCGCCATGTCCACCAGCAGGCGCGGCAGCCGCAAGTCGAACAGCGTCAGCGCCGCCGGCTCACCCGCCAACACCCGCTGCCAGAACGACCAGGCGCCTGGCTCGCCCAGGGCACTACCGAACAGCAGCAAGGCCACACAGAGCAGCACCATCAGCCCGGCAAACAGCCCCAGGGGCAAGCGCGCCAGCTGGCTCTCGCCTGGCATGCTGGCGCTGACCGCCGCCGTCGGCGCGCTGCGCCCGTAGCGCAGCAACAGCAGAATGGCCAGGGAGCCGATAATCGCCGACAGCACCCCCAGCGGCAGGTGAAACCAGGGCTCGATGGCCGCTACCAGCGCATCAGCAAACACCGTGAGCAGCGCGCCCCAGATCGCGCAGAGCGGTACCAGACGCGATGGGCGCACCACGGAGAAGGCGAACCGCAGCAGGTTCGGGGTGATCAAGCCAATAAAGCCCAGGGGGCCGGCCAGGTGAATCGCCAATGCCGCCAGCAGGCTGCCGAGCAGAATGCTCAAGCCCTTGAGCCAGGCCGGTGACAGCCCCAGGGTGCGCATCTGGCTATCGTCCAGCAGCGCCAGGTTCAGCGGCCGCAACAGCACCAGCAGCACCAGCGCCACCAGCGGCAGCAGGTACAACGCCGGTTGCAGCGCGCCCCAGCCGAGCTGCTGCAGCGAGCCGGTGTTCCACAACGACACCACCATGGCGGCCTGGTCATTGAGGCTGAGAAACAGCGCAATCAGCGCAGCGAAGGTCTGCGCCACCGCGACCCCGGCCAGGGTCAGGCGCAGGGGTGAGGTGTTCCAGCCACCGGCCATCAGAAAGGTGAACAGTGCGGCCAGCAACCCGCCGATAAAAATCAGCGGCAGGCCCAGGGCACTGGGCAACAGCATGCCGAGGATCACCCCAAGCTGGGCGCCTGCGGTAATGCCCAGCAGATCGGGGGAAACCAGGGGGTTACGCGTGATCAACTGCATGATCGCGCCCGACATACCCAAACAGGCGCCGACCAGCACCCCCGCCACAGCCCGCGGCAACTGGGTCCACCAGAGCAGCAGACCGTCCAGCGACGGTTCGGCGGCAAAGGGTGCCAGCCAGGCCTCGCTGCTCGGCCAGGGATAGCGCAACACACCCTGCCACAGCAGCAGGCCCGCCAATAAACCCAGGCCCAGCAGCGCCAGGCTGCGGTGGCCAAGGCCCTGCTGACGCACGGCTGGCCCGGCGCTACTTACAGTCGTCATTGCTTTCCCCCACATATGCAAAAAGGCGAAGGGTTGCCCCCTCGCCTTGGTTTACTCAACCCAGTCTCGCATTACCAGCGCAGCGATACCGTCCCCAGCAGGGTACGCTCGTCACCCCAATAGCAGCGGCCCGCGTTGTTGCAACCGGCCACGTATTCCTGATCGAAGACGTTCTTGGCGTTCAGGTCCACCGACCAGTTCTTGTCGATCTCATAACCGATGGCCGCATCGACCAGAGTTACGTCGCCGGTGTCGAGGCGACCATAGGAAACTACAGCAGGGTTGGTGCCAGGTTCAGCGGTGTAAGCAAAGGTACTGTCGAAGTGCCGCACACCGCCGCCCAGACGCAAGCCACGCAATGCGCCATCGAGGAAGCGGTAGTTGGCCCAGACCGATGCCTGATTGCGCGGAACACCGGTCATCTGGTTGTCTTCGAGCAGCGAACCTGGCGCATCCTTGGTGATACGTGCGTCGGTGTAGGTATAGGCAGCGGTGACATTGAGGTTGGCAGTGATATCGCTGTTAACCTCCAGCTCGACACCCTTGGAACGGCTTTCACCCACCTGGCGGTAATCATTGATCGCCGACTCGAAGTAAACGTCATTCTCTTTGCGCAGATCGAATACCGCGGCAGTGAACATAGTGTTCCAACCCTTGGGCTCATACTTCAACCCCACCTCGTACTGCTCGGCGGTAGTAGGGTCAAGAGGACCCGAAGTTGCTGAGACCTCTTGCACTGGAACAAACGCAGTTGAGTAGCTCACATAAGGCGAAAGACCATTCTCAAACTGATACATCACCCCTGTTTGCCAGGTACCTTTGTGATCGCTGTAATCAAGCTCAGTCGCAGTTGGGGAGAACACTGTCGATTTAGCCCGGTAACTATTATCAACCGAATCGAAACGCCCGCCGAGCAGGAAGATCCAGTTTTCATATTTGCTCTGCAACTGACTGTAAAGCCCTGTCATTTGTTGCTCGAGCAGTGTATTCGTTTGAGAGAAGGGCGTAGTAGGCTCGCCAACTGTACCCCATGCTGGATTGTAGTAATCAATCGTCGAAATCACTCCGACATCTTGATCTTGGTTGAAAGAGGTACGATCAAAACTCACCCCCAAGAGCAGGGTATTCTGGAAAGCACCAGTATTGAACTTACCTTCCAACTGGTTATCCAGTGAGTACGTGATTGACTTGTTGTAACGGTCACGTGCAAGCCCCTGATAAGAAATCCCACCTGGAAGGAACTGAGTTACAGGGTTTCGGTAGTTGCTAGACAGACCAGCGTTAGGCCATATCTCATTACGTTGAATCCGCGACTGCATATAGCGCGAGTTCTGGCGGAACTGCCAATCATCGTTAATAAGATGAGTAAACTCGTACCCAGCGGTCCATACCTCACGATCAAAGTCGTCCCAATCCGGGTGACCTGTCAGGGTGTCCTTGTCCAACTTGCCATTGGGGTTGCTCAGCAGCGTACCCGCCGCCGGCAGCCCCAGCTCGAGCTTGGTGCGGTCCTTCTGGTAGGTGGACAGCAGGGTCAGGGTGTTGAACTCGTCGAAATTGAAGGTCAGCGACGGCGCGATATACAGGCGATCGTCCTGCACGTGGTCGACCTGGGTGTCGGCGACACGACCCACCATTACAACCCGGCCGAGAATATTGCCGCTTTCATCGAGCGGGCCGCCCACGTCGATATTGAGCTGGCGGCGGTCATTGGAGCCGTAGCTGAGTTGTACTTCCCTTTGGGCGACCGCGGTTGGGCGCTTGCTGACCAGGTTGACCAGACCACCTGGTGCGTTCTCGCCATAGAGGATCGAGGTCGGGCCACGGAACACTTCTACCCGCTCCAGGCCATAGGGCTCGCTGGTGGTGTCGTAGCGGTTGCCCTGCACGCGCAGGCCGTCGCGCAGTAGGCCGTAGCCGTAGTCAGTGGCGTTGAAGCCGCGGATAAAGAACAGGTCACCGGCCAGGCCATCACCGGCTGCGAAAGGTGGCGCGAAGATGCCCGGCACATAGCCGAGCACATCGGTGAGCGATTGCGACTTCTGGTCTTCCATGCGCTTGCGGGTGACCACGGACACCGAACGCGGCGTCTCGGACAGCGGTGTGCTGGTCTTGCTGGCGGTCAGGCTTTTCGCTGCGTTGTAGCCAAAATCCGGGCCTTGGGGCTGATCCTGCGCGCCGGTCACGGTCTGCGTCGGCAGCGCCAGCGGGTCCACGGCGGTGGCTTCCTCTGCGAATGCCACACCATGACAGGTAGCCGCCACTACCACAGCCAGCCACTTCAATTGAAAACGTCCAGCACCTTGCACTGCCTTTGACATCATGTTCTCCCCATGGACCCTATGGGCCAGCCAATCCGCTGGCCCGCAAAAAATCGCTCGCTAGCCTAACCAATCCAAACACGAATTTAAATAGCAATCTTTATCATTTGATAAACGGTTGCATTGTACCGCTCGGGTTCAGCGCACATCGTTACGTGCCACCGACGGCCGTGCCCCCTGCTCCAGCACCGCAGCGCCCAGGGCGGCTGCGAAGATGTCGGCCACCTGATCGACCTGCTCGGCGGTGATGATCAGCGGCGGCAGAAAGCGCAGCACACTGGAATGCCGACCACCGACCTCCAGAATCAAACCGCGGCGCAGGCACTGCTGCTGAATCGCCGAAGCCAGCGCGCGGTTGTGCGGCGCATGGCCGAGGCCATCGCGGGGGCCTTGCGGGTCGACCATCTCCACCCCGAGCATCAGCCCCCTACCGCGCACCTCGCCTATCTGCGGGTAGCGCGCCTGCAGGCTCAGGAAGTGCCCAGCCAGGCGCTCGCCCATGGCGGCGGCGTGCAGATCAAGGCGTTCCTCGCGGACGATTTTCAAGGTCGCAGCACCAGCGGCCATGGCCATCTGGTTACCGCGGAAAGTGCCGGCGTGAGCGCCCGGCTGCCAGCTGTCTAGGTCCTTGTGGTAGACCACCACCGCCAATGGCAGGCTGCCGCCAATGGCCTTGGACAGCACCAGTACATCCGGGGTGATGCCGGCATGCTCGAAGGCGAATAACTTGCCGGTACGGCCAATGCCGCACTGCACCTCGTCGAGAATCAGCGGCACTCCGGCCTCGCGGGTAATCCGGCGAATGCCGCGCAACCAGTCGGCCGAAGGGGCGATCACCCCGCCCTCGCCTTGCACGGTTTCGAGAATCATGCCGGCGGCGAGCAGCACGCCGCTTTCCGGGTCGTTCAATTGGTTCTCGATGTAATGCAAGCCGACCCGCTCACCCTCGGCACCGCCCAAACCGAACGGGCAGCGGTAGCTATAGGGGAACGGCAGCATCTGCACACCGCTGATCATGCCGTCGAGGTACTGCTTGGGCCCCAGGCTGCCCATCAGGCTCAGGGCGCCCTGGGTCATGCCGTGGTAAGCGCCATGGAACGCCAGCATCTGGCTGCGCCCGGTGGCCGTGCGCACCAGTTTCAGCGCCGCTTCCACCGCATCGGTGCCGGCCGGCCCACAGAACTGGATGCGTGCATCCCGGGCAAACTCCGCCGGCAGGCTGGCGAACAGTTCGTTGATAAAGTCGTCCTTGGCCTCGGTCATCAGGTCCAGGGTATGCAACGGCCGCTTGCCATCGAGCAGGCCGCGAATGGCCTGCAATACCGCCGGGTGGTTATGCCCCAGGGCCAGGGTGCCGGCACCCGCCAGGCAGTCGATAAACCAGCGACCCTCGCTGTCCTGCACATGGATGCCTTCGGCGCGGCGCAGCTCCAGGGGGATGCGCCGCGGGTAGCTACGGGCGTTGGACTCCACTTCGGCCTGGTGGCGCAAACGCGCGGTGCCGCTAAAGCGGTAGTCGGCATCGCGCAGCGAGGCCTGTGGGCCGAGGTCCAGTGCGGTCGGCAGCAGGGGTTCATGGCGCTGTTCAATCTGCATAATCGTGATTCTCCAGGCTCAAAGGCTGTGCGGGATAAGCGAGCGCGGCGAGTTGCCGGCTCAGGTGTTCGATAAACAGGGGGTCGCGGACAATGCCCAGGTGGTCGGCCTGCACCCAGCTCGACAGCTGTAGCGCTTGCTCCAGGCCGGCCTGCAGCAACGCCTCGCCATTGCGGTTGTTTTCCGGTGAATGGGCCGCCCACCAGGCCTGCACCGGGCTGCGCAGCGGCTGGATCTGCTGGTGCTGGCGCGCCAGGCTGTGCATGTGCCGCTCCAGGGCGAGCAGTTGCTGCCAGTCGTCGTCTGCCACGCTGGCGGCCTCTGCCGCCGGCGCCTGGGGCGCACGCACCAGGCCGGCGCCGGGCACGTAGCCATCGACCAGGCCGACAAACGCCACGGCCTTGCCCAGGCGCTCGAACAACCGCGCCATGGCCAGCGCCAATGCTCCGCCCATGGACCAGCCGAGCAGGTGATACGGCCCCTGGGGCTGCACCTCGAGGATCGCCTTGACGTAGTCGCGGGCCATCTGTTCCAGGCTCTGGTCACGCCAGCTGGGCTGCAGCAGTTGCCGGTTCTGCAGGCCGAACACCTGCCAGTCCGCGGACAGCGCCCTGGCCAGCGGGTAGTAGCCCACCAGGGTGCCGCTCACCGGGTGCACGCAGAACAACCGCGGGCGCTCGGCAGCGGCCTGATTCAGGCGCAACAGCGGGTTAGGCGTGCCCGCCTCGGGGCTCTTTACTGGCTCAAGGCTGTGCGCTGATGCCAGCGGCGCGCTGTCGATCAGTTCGCCCAGCGCCTCACCGATGGTCGCCAGCAACGCCTGGATACGCTGAGGCGCATGGCGCTGTCCGCTGAATCGGCAACTCAGGCTCAAACGGCCGGCGAACACCTGACCGTTGATTTCCAGCTCGCGGCTCAAGGGGGTGGCCGGGTCGACCAGGCTGCCGGGCGACTCATCCGCCGGAGCAAAATGGCCATCGCCCAGCTGCGCATCGAACTGCCCCAAGTAGTTGAAGGCCAGTTGCGGCTCGGCCAGGGCGGCCAGGCTGCGTTGCTGCTCGGCCGTGCCCAGGTAGCGCAGCAGGCCAAAACCCAGGCCGCGGCTGGGCAGTTCGCGCAGGTTCTGGCGGATGCCGGCCAGGCTCTGCGTCAGGCTCGACTGCGCCTGCAGACGCAGCGGGTAGAGGCTGGTAAACCAGCCCAGGGTGCGGCCCAGATCCAGGTTGGCCTGCTCGTCGAGCACTTCGCGGCCATGGCCTTCCAGTGCAATCAAGGTGTCGCTCACCCCGGCCCATTGGCGCAGGCCTTCGGCCAGGGCCGTGAGCAGCACCTCGTCGATGCGCGCATCCTGTTGCACCAGGGTTTCGCGCAGCAGACGATGGGTTTGCGCCTCGCTCAGTTGCCAGGTGCAGCTCTGCACCTCGGCATGGGTCGCCGCGCCTGTGGGGTTATCCACCGGCAGCGTTTGCCCAGGCGTCGCGCTCAGGTCTTGCCAGTAGGCCAGCTCGCCGGCCAGTTGCGGGCTTTGCCCATGGGCCTGCACATGCTCGGCCCAGGCCTGGTAGCTGCTGGAGCGCTCGCCCAGGTCCACCGGCTGACCCACCGCGGCCTGCTGATAGGCACGGGCCAGATCGTCCAGCAGGATGCGCCAGGACACGCCGTCCATCAGCAGGTGATGGCCGCTGAGCAACAGGCGCTGGCTGCCGTCCGCCATATTTGCCAGGAGCACCCGCAACAGCGGCCCCTGTTCAAGATCAAGGCTACGCTGGGCCTCGTCACAAAGCGCCTCCAGCGCCTCGACGCTGGCCACCGAGCGCTGCCAGAGCAGGCGTTCGGCACGCTCCTCGTCACGGTAGTAGGCCTGCCAGGTACCGGCGGCGTCCTGGGTGAATGCCAGGCGCAGGCCATCATGGTGCTCGATCAGGCCTTGCAGGGCAGTCTGCAGCACATCGGCCTGCAAGGGTCGCAGCACCTTGAGCAGCAGCGCCTGGTTCCAGTGCGCGCGGTTGGCCATGGGCAGGGAGAAGAAATGCGCCTGGATCGGCGTCAACGGCAAGGCGCCGCTGGCGCGTTTAGCCACCTGTTGCGCAGGGGCAACAGCCCCCATGGCAGCCGCCAGATCCGCCAGACGCGGGTGCTGGAACACCGCCTTAGGGGTCAGTTGCCAACCGGCCCGGCGTGCACGGGTCACCAGACTCAGGGAGAGGATAGAATCGCCGCCCAGCTCGAAGAACTGCGCCTCACGGCTGACCTGGCCGACACCCAGCAACTCGCCCCACAGCTCAGCCAGCAGTCGCTCCTGGGCCGTGCGCGGTGCCTGATAATCACCCGCCTCGACCTGCGGTTCCGGCAGGCCCTGACGATCCAGCTTGCCGTTGGGCAGCAGCGGCAAACGCTCCAGCGCCAGGATATGGCTGGGCACCATATGCGCCGGCAGGTTGGCCTTGAGCTGGGCCTTGAGTGCACTTTCGCTCAGACCCTGGCCGCTGACGTAGCCGACCAGGCGCTTGCCGGCGGCGCTGTCCTTGAGCACCACCACTGCCTCGCCCACCCCTGGGCAGGCCTTCAGCGCCGCTTCCACCTCACCGATCTCGATACGGAAGCCACGCAGCTTGACCTGCTGATCCAGGCGACCGAGGTATTCGAGCTGACCGTCCTGGCCCAGGCGCACGCGGTCGCCGGTGCGGTACAGGCGCTCTCCAGCGCGATATGGGTTAGGTACGAAACGCTCGGCGGTGGCCGCTGGACGATCCAGGTAACCACGGGCCAGCAGGCCGCCCAGATACAGCTCCCCGGCTACACCCTGGGGCAGCAGGTTGAGGTCGGCGTCCAGCACATAGCCCTGGCGCGCGCCGACGCGGTCGCCAATCGGTGCATAGGCCGTGCTGAAGTCAGCCGTGGCGGCTGGCACCCGCCAGATGGTCGGGGTGACCACGGTTTCGGTTGGGCCATAGCCGTTGATGATCCACTGCGGTTGCAGGCTGCGGATCACCTGCTGCAGCAGTTCGCGGCTAAAGGCTTCACCGGCGAAGCAGTAGGTTTTCACCCCTGGCGCTTGGCCGCACTGCTCGGCCCATTCGGCCAGCTGGCGCAGGTAGCTCGGCGGCAACGCCACCACGCTGATGCCCTCCTCGATCAGGCAGTCATAGGTGCGTTGCACGCTCCACAGTTGCTGGTCG
>JAHJYA010000085.1 GCA_018826895.1 Gammaproteobacteria bacterium | reverse complement strand
GCTTTATAGGAATAAGTGTCGGCTGGCATGGCTGCTTGGGGCCGGAAGGACACCCTTGCAATTGCGTAAGGCAGGGAAATACCCAGGGGGAAGTTCAGGGTGCGCGATTGTACGCAAGCCCACTACAACGTGCAAGCGCCAAGGTGCTTCGCCTTGACAGTGCGCAGGCGGCCCACCTAGCATGCCGCGCAACCTTCGAGGAGCACGTCCCGCTGATGCAACCCCAGGCTTTCTACCGCGTCGTGGCGGATGACTTCACCGCCGTCGACGGCATTATCCGTCAACAACTGGTATCGCGCGTACCGCTGGTAGAAAAGATCGGCGACTACATTATCTCGGCCGGTGGCAAACGCCTGCGCCCGCTGCTGGTGCTGCTCAGTGGCAAAGCCCTGGGCCTGGAGGGCGACAAGCTACGCCTACTGGCCGCGACCATCGAGTTCCTGCATACCGCCACCCTGCTGCACGATGACGTGGTCGATATGTCCGACATGCGCCGCGGCCGCAGCACCGCCAACGCGCAATGGGGCAATGCACCCAGCGTGCTGGTCGGCGACTTCCTCTATTCGCGCTCGTTCGAAATGATGGTCGAGCTCGGCTCCATGCCGGTGATGAAGATCCTTTCCAAAGCCACCCGGGTGATCGCCGAAGGCGAAGTGCTGCAACTGTCCAAGGTACGCGACGCCAGCACCACGGAGGCCATCTACATGGAGGTGATCCGTGGCAAGACAGCCATGCTGTTCGAGGCCTCGACCCACAGCGCCGCCGCCCTCGCTGGCGCGAATACCGAACAGAGCGAAGCGCTGCGTACCTTTGGCGACCACCTGGGCATAGCCTTCCAACTGGTTGACGACCTGCTCGATTACCGCGGCGATGCCGAGGCACTGGGCAAGAATGTCGGCGACGATCTGGCTGAAGGCAAACCTACCCTGCCGCTGATCTACACCATGCGCGAAGGCACGCCCGAGCAGGCAGCACTGGTGCGCAAGGCGATCCAGAAAGGTGGTATCGAAGACCTCGAGCAGATCCGCGAGGCCGTGGAAGCATCCGGCGCACTCGATTACACCGCGCAGATGGCCCGCGACTATGTCGAACGCGCTATCGCTTGCCTCGACAGCCTACCGGCCAGCGAATACCGCGACGCCCTGATCGAGCTCAGCCGCTTCGCGGTCGCGCGTACTCACTAACCCTTATTCGGCAGCAGCGAAAGCCCGTCCACGACGGGCTTTTTGCATTCGGCGCGACGAAGGGTAGCGATTAATTCTTGCTATAAATGAAATAGGAATTATTCTCATCTAACTACTTGAAGGGAGATGAGCCATGACTTACATGATCGACGCCTGGCTAGACCGGCCACACCCGTACCTGCGCATCCTGCACCGCGACACCGGCGAGGTCTGCGCCGTGCTCGAGGAAGAGGCCCTGGATGAGCTGCGTGACCAGGGCGACCTCGACCTGCACGAACTGGGCTCCAACGAGCCCCTGGTGCTCAAGGAGCTGGTGCGCAACCTGTTCCTCTACTGCTACGCCCGCGCCCTGCGCCCCTGAAAGGCAGCGCCGTGTCGATCACGGCGCCAGGCTGAAGCTCAGCGGAACGGCGGCTCGTCGAAGCTGCGCAGTTTGCGCGAGTGCAACGAGTTGAGCTGGTTGCGCAGCAAGTCCAACGCGGTGATGCCGATATGCAGGTGTTGCGTCACCGCGCGCTCGTAGAACGCCCCCGCCGCCCCTGGCAGCTTGATCTCGCTGTGCAGCGGCTTGTCCGAGACGCACAGCAAGGTGCCGTAAGGTACGCGCAGGCGATAGCCTTGGGCGGCGATGGTGCCGCTTTCCATGTCAACCGCGACAGCCCGCGACAGGTTGATCAGCGGCCGTTCTTGCGCCCAGCGCAGCTCCCAGTTGCGATCGTCGTAGGTCAGCACGGTGCCGGTGCGCAGGCGCTTCTTCAGCTCATCACCCTGCTCGCCGGTGACCTGCTTGGCCGCCTCTTGCAGCGCCTGCTGCACTTCAGCCAAGGCCGGCAGCGGAATATGCGGCGGCAGCACACGGTCGAGAATGCCGTCGCGGCGCATATAGGCGTGGGCCAGCACGTAATCACCGATGGTCTGCGATTGGCGCAGGCCGCCGCAGTGACCGATCATCAGCCAGCAATGCGGGCGCAGCACAGCCAGGTGATCGGTGATGTTCTTGGCGTTGGACGGCCCCACGCCGATATTCACCAGGGTAATGCCGTCGCCCTCCTTATCACTCTGCAGGTGATAGGCCGGCATCTGATAACGGTGCCAGACCACCGTCTCGATGATCGCCTGCATTTCACCTTCGGCCATGCCGCGCTCGATCACCACATTGCCCGGCAACACCATGCGCTTAAAGCGCGACTCGCCCACCAGCATATCCAGACCGTGACGGATGAACTGGTCGACGTACCGGTGGTAGTTGGTCAGCAGAATCCACGGCTGCACATGGCGCCAGTCACTGCCGGTGTAATGCACCAGACGGCGCAGGGAGAAATCCACTCGTGCGGCATCGAACAGCGCCAGCGGCAGCGGGTCGGTGTTCTCCCAGTCATACAGACCATCGGCCGTACCATCGGTCGCTGCAGACAGGTCGGTGCTGGGGAATACCCGCGCCAGTTCGGCCGCAGTCACGCCGGAGCCGGCCAGTTCATCGCCCTGCTCCACCACATAAGGGTAGGGAATGTTCTGCTGGCTCAAGCCGACTTCCACCTGCACGGTGAAATCATTCATCAGCGGGCCCAACTGCTCGAGCAGGTATTTGCGGAAGGCAGCCGGGTGGGTCACGGTGACGCTGTAGGTGCCGGGCACCTGCACCTTGGCATAGGCGCGCACCGTGGTCGGCGCTTCGCCCTGGCACAGATACACCAGGCGCAACTCTGGGTAGCGGAACTGGCACTGCTGCTCGGCATCGGGTTTGGTGCGCGTCTTGAGGTACAGCTTGAGCGCCTGGCTCAGGGCGCCAGTGGCCTGCTGATGCAGGGCGGCAAGGCGATCAACCGCCTCTTCGGGAGTATGGGCAACGACGAATTCATTGGAGCAGGCTTTCACAGCGCATCTTCCTGGCGGACTTGATGCAGCTATCTTGCCTCGTTAAAGCCCGTCAGGCATAGGGGCTTGGTACACGGAAGGCGCCCGACAATGCCGAGCGCCCACAGGCTGTCAGGCCGGCTGATGCAGGCGTGCGTTGAACAACGGCCCTTTGCTGTAACGTGCCAGCGCCTTGGCACCGGCCAGCACGCCCAGATCGATCAGCGGCTCGATCAGGATCACGCTCATATAGGCCAGACCGAAGCTGCCGACCGACGCCAGGTTGTCACTGGAGAACCCATTGCCATAGAACGCCCAGAACGCGACCCAGGCGACAATGCCACCCTGGTAGGCAGTCGACAGCGCCAGCGCCTGCTTATACGAGGTGTCCACATAAGCGGTACGCGCCGGGATGATGCGCTTGGCCAGCAGGTGGATACCCCACAGCGGCACCAGCAAAGTGGTGACATTCATGCCGTACTGCGGCAAGTCGAACTGGGCAAAGAACAATCCCTGCAGCAACAGCCCCACAGCCAGACCAACAGCCGTGGCGCCGGCACCAAACAGCAACAGCAGGGTCGAGCCCAAAATCAGGTGCACCTCGGAAACGCCTACCGGGTGATGCGGCAACACCTCGAAGAAGCAGAACACCAGAACGGTAGTCAGCAGGCTGCGTACAGCCAACGCCGCGGCGCCGCCATTCGTGCGCACGCTGTCCAGGGCAAGCTTGGCGGTCAGGCCGAATGCGGCCACAGCAGTGGTATAACTGAGCAGCAGTTTGGCGCCTTCGACGACGCCCGGTTCGATATGCATGCAGGTTCCTTGATCGCGCCCACCGCGCGACGAATCGGTAATAGAGAAACGGGCATGAGGCCCGAACGCGATGGCAGGTCTCCTGGCTCACGGCATCACACGTCGTCCGCCTTCCCAGCTGTTGAGGCCAGTGGCATAAGGGCGTCGCTAACCGCTTACAGTTGCGGGGGCAGCCAGGGCATTGGCGACACGCGCCGCACCCTGTTCCCTTTTCATCCGGTCGCGTAATGCGAACCGAAACCATCGGCGCCTACCTTACTCGGCCACATCGCTAAAAGACAGTGTCTGGAATGGGCCCAGGCGCCGATTGCTCGCAACAGGGCCAGCGCATAGACTCAAGGGCCCTCTGCCTCTCCCGGCCCATTCAATGCTGCCATCCGCCAGCCCCTATCGCCCCAGCCAGCACGCCCCCGTGCTGCCGGCACGTGGCTGGCCGCGTGATGCCCAACTGCGACGCCGCCGCAGCGTGCTGTTCGCCTTCACCTTCTCGCCTCCCACCCGTCGCGCCTGAGTCGCCAACCGGCGACCTCACCCCGCGTTTACCGGGTGCCGCCGCAATCCTGCGTGCGCCCGCGTTTGCCTTTGCGTACGCCAAGGCATGACCTGGACTGGAGTCGAGAACAATGCATCGTTGCCTGCTGTGTGTACTGATCTTCACCGTTTCGGTGATCGGCCTGAATATGGGCGCCACCCTGCCGCTGGTCGCGCTGCGCCTGCACGACGCCGGCACGGCCAACCTGACCATAGGAATACTCAGCGCCCTGCCGGCGGCCGGCATGATCATCGCCGCGCTGCTCGCCAGCCAGCTGGCGCGGCGCTTTGCCGGGCGCACGCTGTACCTGGCCTGCTTCGCGCTCTGCACCCTGAGCACAGGCGCCCTGCAATGGCCCGGCGACTCGCTGACGCTGTTGGCGCTGAGCCGCTTTACCCTTGGCCTAGGCATGGGCGTGGTGGTGATCCTCGGCGAGTCCTGGGTTAACGAACTGTGCAGCGAAAGCTATCGCGGTCGAATTGTGGCGCTCTACGCCGCCTGCTTTACCGGCGTGCAAATGGCCGGACCAGCGCTGATCAGCCTGCTCGGCGCCCACAGTGCCTGGCCAGTGGCACTCGTTACCCTGGCCAACCTGCTTGCTTTGGCCTTGGTCGCCGGCTACTTGCCGAGAAGCTGGGGACTGAGTGATGGGCACACAGCCCGCAGCTTCTCGCTGACCGGCTTTGTCCGGGTGGCACCCGCGCTGTGCCTCGGCGTGCTGTTCTTCGCCTTCTTCGACGCCGTGGTGTTGTCGCTGTTTCCGGTCTACGCCAACGGTCATGGTTACGCCGTGGGTGTCGCCGCGCTGATGGCCAGCGTGATCCTGGCCGGCGACATGCTTTTTCAGGTGCCTCTCGGCTGGCTCGCCGACCGTCTCGAGCGCCGCGCCCTGCACCTCGCCTGCGGCGTACTGACCCTAGCGCTCGGCATAAGCCTGCCCTGGCTGATGCCCCGGCCAAATCTGCTATGGCCCGCACTGGTACTGCTGGGCGCAGCTGCCGGCGGCATCTACACCTTGGCACTGGTACTGATCGGCCAGAACTTCCGCGGCCCGGACCTGATGACCGCCAATGCCTGCGTGGGCTTGCTCTGGGGCGTGGGTAGCCTGCTCGGCCCGCTGCTCAGCGGCGCCATGATGACCCTCGGCCCACAGGGCCTGCCGCTGGCGCTAAGCCTGGCCGTCAGTCTGTTCGTGATGGCGGCGCTGAGTGCTTGGCGATTGCCCCGCCCCGCGCTATCGGACTGAATCCCTGGAGGGCGACACAGCACAAACAGAAACGCGAACGCCGTCACACCTCCATGCGACAGATGTAACCATATATTACAAGACCAGGCGTAGTATCCCAGCCTCCCCGCCGCTGTAAGTCCGCGGGGACACCGGCCTACCATCAAGTAACGAGAGCGCAGATGAAAAACACTCTGATCGTTGCGTTAAGTGCACTGTTCGCAACCGGCGCCCTGGCCGCCGAGCAGCAGTCTCCGCACTGGAATTACCAAGGCCAGGAAGGCCCCGAGCACTGGGCCCAACTGGACCCAGGTTATGAAACCTGCGCGATTGGCCATGCCCAGTCGCCGATCGACATTCGCAGCGCCAAGCATGCGACCCTGCCCAAGATAACCTTTCACTACGACACCAGCCCGGCTGAGGTCGTAAACAACGGTCACACCGTCCAGGTGAACCTCGCCAACGCAGGCGGCATCGAGATCGAAGGCAAGCCCTACCATTTGGTGCAATTCCACTTCCATACCCCGAGCGAAGAGCACATCGCCGGCCGGGCTTTCCCGATGGTTGCGCACTTCGTCCACCAGGCTGCCGATGGACAGTTAGCGGTGGTAGCGGTGTTATTCAAAGAAGGGCAGACAAACCAGGCACTTGCCAAAGTGTTCGATGCGATGCCGGACAAGCCGGGGGAAAAGACTGCGCTCGCCGGCACCTTTGCCCCCCAAACCATCCTCCCGGCACAGCAGGGCTATTATGCCTTTGCCGGCTCGTTGACCACCCCACCCTGCAGCGAACATGTGCAATGGCGCGTGCTGAAACACCCGGTCGAGCTGTCCCACGCACAACTGGCCCACTTCCAGCACCTGTACGCAATGAACGCCCGCCCGGTGCAACCCCTCTACGGCCGAGAAGTGCTGGAGAGCGCTGACTAAACGACTCCTGCATCCAGCAGTTATGGACGGTAGTACACCAGCTAAGCGGCTGGTGGGCATGACTACCGCCCATCCCCTCCTCGCCACCGATGTGGCTCTGGTGGTGAGGGAACACTGCGGGCACGGCAACGCTCACTATTCGATTTTCGGTTCATCCCCGCTAGCGCGGGGAACACCGAGCAGATGCTGTGTGGGCAAGATCATGCACCGGGTTCATCCCCGCTGACGCGGGGAACACTACTGGGAGCGGCTGATCGACCGCCCCGAGCGCGGTCCATCCCCGCTGGCGCGGGGAACACCTGGTACTGAATGGCGAAGACGGCCGCGAGCACGGTTCATCCCCGCTGGCGCGGGGCACACTTCTTGGAGCTGCTGCGCAATTGATCGAACTGCGGTTCATCCCCGCTAGCGCGGGGAACACATGCACTCAACGTGGCGCGGGCCAAAGTCGTGCGGTTCATCCCCGCTGGCGCGGGGAACACTGGTTGCGCAGCTGCTGCTCGGCCTCAACCGCCGGTTCATCCCCGCTGGCGCGGGGAACACGCCACGCTCAACAATGAGTCGCTGGTAAAGCGCGGCTCATCCCCGCTGGCGCGGGGAACACCGCAAGGAAGAGATCCTGGCGTACATGATCCGCGGCTCATCCCCGCTGGCGCGGGGAACACCGCACAGCACTAGCTCGTGCCAGAGTTCGTCAACGGCTCATCCCCGCTGGCGCGGGGAACACTGAAATCGCTTGCCTTTATCCAACTGCACCAAGCGGCTCATCCCCGCTGGCGCGGGGAACACTGGAAGCTGCTCGGCCGTGCTGGCTATGAGGGCGGCTCATCCCCGCTGGCGCGGGGAACACCAGATCAGCCAGGTAGGCCATCGGCACCATGCCGGCTCATCCCCGCTGGCGCGGGGAACACGCCCTCTGCAGACCCTCATCGATCACGGCGGCCGGCTCATCCCCGCTGGCGCGGGGAACACCACAGCCCCCGTGCGCGGCGACCATGTGAATGCGGCTCATCCCCGCTGGCGCGGGGAACACCTTGTTCACCGGGACGATGCTTACGCCCACGCCGGCTCATCCCCGCTGGCGCGGGGAACACGAAGGCGTTCGTCAGGCCTGGAATGTTCATGGCGGCTCATCCCCGCTGGCGCGGGGAACACGTCATCGGTACGTCCTCGCGTTTGGTTGAGGCCGGCTCATCCCCGCTGGCGCGGGGAACACCCCGGCAAAGGAGCAGCGCTGCCGTGATTTCGCGGCTCATCCCCGCTGGCGCGGGGAACACAGCGCCCTGCGTGTGCTGCGCGTACTTAAGGCCGGCTCATCCCCGCTGGCGCGGGGAACACTCAGTGGGCTGCTGCAGGCCAGCCATAAACGGCGGCTCATCCCCGCTGGCGCGGGGAACACGTGCTCAAGCCATAGCGGGCCGAACGGGTCGTCGGCTCATCCCCGCTGGCGCGGGGAACACTTGGCCAGCTTGGTCACCTGATCCTGCAGCGACGGCTCATCCCCGCTGGCGCGGGGAACACAGGAATCGCCCGATGGACGCTCACGAGATTCGCGGCTCATCCCCGCTGGCGCGGGGAACACACTTAGCGTAACCGACTGTTCTCCAAAGAGAAAATCGGCTGCTAAAAACCTACCAACTTTTCGTTGTTAAAGATCGGGATTTTCCAGCGGCTGAAAGGCGACCAAATGCAGGCCATCGAACTCCACCGGAATACGACGATTGGCCCCCAGGGTCTGGAATTCGTAGCCGGATTCATGATTGCTGGCCCAGGCCATCACCACGTTACCGTCCTCATGACCCACACTCAGTTGCTCCCAGATCATTTCGCGGGTGCGCTTGGAGACATCGCCGATATAGACACCGGCACGCACCTCGAGCAGCCAGATCGCCATGCGCCCACGTAAACGCGGCGGGACGTTTTCAGTGACCACGACGAGAAAGCTCATTACTGCGCCCTGTGCCCGGCGTCGCCGAGGCTTTCGGGATTGGGAATGGCCGGCGGCACGGACTCCGGCGGCGCTTCGGGAGGTGAGATGCCGCCCGCGGACAGCACTTCTTCGATGGTGGGGATGATCTTTGCCAGGATCTTGCTGGAGCGAAACAGATCGCGGCAGCCCAGGCGTACTTCACGCTCGGGTTGCTGCGGAGACTTGGCGGCAATCCTGAAGGCCAGCGGCACCACGGTCTCGAACTTGAACAGGTCGGCAATATCGTAAACGAAGGACAGCGGCTTACCTGTGTGGATAAAACCTACCGCCGGCGCATATCCGGCCGCCAATACAGCGGCCTCGGTGATGCCATACAAACAGGAAGTGGCTGCCGACAAGCAGCGATTGGGAATGTCCGCCGCGTCCCACTCCTTGCGGTCGTAATTGCGCGAGCGCCAGTCGACGCCGTATTGCTTGGCCAGCAACTTGTAGGTTTCGCGCACCCGCGCACCTTCGATGCCACGCAGTTGCTCGACGCTGCGCCTGGCCGGCGCTGGCTCCTGAAAACGCAGCTCGTACATTTTGCGCACGACCTTCAGGCGCAGTTCGTCGTCCAGTGCCAGCTTGGCCTGATACAACAACCGATCCGCCCGCGCCCCGCCAGGCTGACCACTGGCATACAGACGCACGCCCGATTCGCCGACCCACACCAGCAAGGTGCCGACCGTGGAAGCCAGATGCACCGCGGCATGGGACACCCGCGTGCCCGGCTCCAGCATGATGCAAGCCACCGAACCAACCGGGATGTGCATGCGCACACCGGTCTTGTCGATGACCACGAATGCACCATCCTGCACGTCGATCTGCCCGTACTGGACAAAGATCATCGACACCCGGTCCTTCATCGGCAGGGGTTTTAGCGGCGGCAGCAATGTCCCAGCCATAGTCAGATCTCCTTGCCGAACACTGGCAGACTGCTGCGCGGGCATACGCGCTTCTGCTTGGGTGTCAGGGTGAAGCTGTTGAGACCGGCCTGTTTTCTAAACCCATCGAATTCGACGGGTTTAAAAACCGGATTGTTGAGCTGCTCCCAGAACCCCAGAAACTCGGTGGCACTGCGGTTACGCAGCCCGTTTTTCATCGGCAGGGGGTTGAGGGGCGGCAGCATGCTTACCCCACTCGCTTAATCAGCAGTAATCCACAACCAAAGCCTCGCGCACGGCCCACACCACTCGTAAGTGCGGCAGCCAGCAGTAGGGGATCACGTACTTGCGCTACGCCTTGATAATCCAGCGAGGAGAACTCAATGCGCTGGCCTTTGTGACGCAAGCGATGCTGGGTGTAGCCACTGGTCAGCAGGCTATCCTCGCGTATGCTCAAGCCCCAGTCCGCTGCACGCTTGAGCAACCATTGCTGTGCGGCAGCATCCACCCGAGCATGGGCATCGTCATCGCTGCCCGCCTGGCGTTTTGCGTCCATCAGCACATCATGGCGCTGCGACTTCTTGCCTGCTGCGCCGCGACTGACTGTGGGGTTAACGCGCAGATCGAAGTGCAACCACTCGCCTTCAGTCAGTTGCGGCGCATAGGGCTTGGATTGCACCGAGAACAAGCCCGGCGAGGGCTGGGGCGGACGTTGTGAAATCACGTAATAAACCACTGCCCCGGAGGCGCTGCGTTCGCTACGGAAGAGAAAGTCCCGAGGCACGCCATCACCGGGGAACAGTTGCCAGATCAAGGCATGGTCGCGATAAGCCTCGCCGTGCCGGCTGAGTTGGATCAGCAATTCGCTATCGCGCGGACTGGCCGTCAGCTGTACGCGAGAAAAATAGTGGCTCATACCTCATCCCCCGCGAGAAAAACCCATTCGCGGCGCGGTGCAAACTGCCAGCGCCGACGCGACAAGGGTTGGTCGTGACGAACCAGTTGCAGGCTCGCTTGCATTCCTGCGTGCATGCCATCCTCCCAGTAATAGCGGGCCTTTGACGGGCGCAATGCGACCCGGTCGGCGCGGCTTGGCCAAGGCTGCTCGGGATTGTCTTGAAGCAATGCCAGAAGCGAGGTCAGCGGCGTATCGTCCAAGGCACCGCGCACGCTTTCACTGGTCACTACCTGCGGTTGTAGCGGCAACGCCAAGGGACAGGACTTACGCCCCAGGTAAAGAGTGAAGAACGGCTCGCGTAGCGCCCTGGCCACGACCTCCAGGCTATGCGGTGCGCTATCCAGCGCTTCGACGGCGACCAGCGCCAGGCTGTCGCAACGGTATTCGCGAGCGGACAGCAGGGTACCGAGCCTGGAGGGATCGGCCAGTTCCTCACGGCGGCTGCGGTACTGAACCTTGCGCCGCTGAGCCGGTGCCTGAATCGTGTGATAGTCGCGCAGAGGCGAACCGGCGCAGATCAGCTTGACGGCGAAGCGGTACCCCTGAGCAAGCGCCTGCTGCGCCTGATCATCGTCGCGACGCACCCCCAAGGCGGCACCGAGCAGGCCGAGCAACGCCGACTTCGACGGCTGCACCGCCGAATGCCGCGACTCGCCCACCGCGATCTCACCCCAACTGGCCAAAGGGCCATAAAGCCGCAATAGCAGATAGTCAGTCATGGGTTACTCCGCGGCGACGAAATCGAGCAGTTCGGCAACACTGCCCTCACCGTCCAGCACATTGATCTCACTGCGCGTGTCGGCGCACGGACCATAGACCTTGTCCATATTGAGCTGCACGCGTTTAAGCGCCGCCACCGCCTCATGCAGATAGTCGCCATCGGCAACCGGCTTGACGAACGCCAACGTCAGCGAACGGGGCTGCTGACTGCCCTTTTCCACTAACGCGAAATGCGCGTAGGCACGACTGCCGAAACTGTTTTGCTTGCCGCTGGGGCCGACCTTAAGTGCCGCTTCGGTCAAGGCACGCAAGGCTTTTTGGGTCAGTGCTTCGTCGTCGCCGAGATTGCGTTTGAGCAGGTCTCGGTCGATGCAGAGGTATTGGTAGAAGACTGCTGCTGCGAAACCCGCTTCACCCACATGGCCGGCCCCGGAATCGTCTTTATTGAGGTCATCTACAGCGGTGAAATAATCGTCCTCGATAGCCGAGGCATGAACGCCGATGGCATGTGCTACCTGCACCGCGGCTTCGGCGTTGCGCTCGGTCTTGGCCGCCAGCATACGGCCGAACATAGCGATATCCACAGCATGTTGCTCATGCAGCAGGGCATCCAGTTCTTCCTGGCTAGGTGCGCGTTTTTCTTCGGCCAGAGTGACGAGCAGTGCATCGAGAGTGGCCCACTCTTCCGGGGCGATATGCACCAACTGTTCGATATCTAGCGGTGCCTCTTTTTTCACCGCTCCATATACCTGCGCGATTTGCGAAGCCCACTCACGGGCCTGCTTTTCCGCAACTCCCGCCTTGCTCAGAACCTCGAACGCCTCACGACCCAATCGCTTGGTACGCGTACCAATGGTGCCGGCCAACTCCTGCTGGAACAGCTCGCTGGTGCGCCAGGCACGCTTAAGGCTTTGCGAGGATACGCGCAGGCGCTCGACGCCGCCGAGCTTGGCGGTTTTCGGCTGGCCGAGGTCGTCACGGTTAAGGTTGGCAGGCGGGTAGGAAATCAGCAGATGCAATTGAATGAACTGAGTCATGGGAAAGCTCCGTGGTGATTAGTTGGTCGCCCGATCCGGGGCAGAGAGGTAGTAGTCGCGGGCCCAGCGGAATTTCAAGCCGTCACTAGGCATAACTCGGGTATGTCCTTGCTCCAGACTCCAGGCCAGTACGTCCTCGGCCAGGGCGGCCAGGTCGACCCTGCGTTTGGCCTGCTGCAGCGCACGCACCAGTTGGCGGTAGAAGTCGTCTGAACTGCGCGTCTGTTGCAAGCGACGAAAACGCAGCTCGCTCATGGGCGCGGGTTCGCCAGGTTTGGCATCGCCCAGCCGGGCCGCCAAGCTGGCACCGTCACCCGAGTCTTCCAGCACATGGGCCAGAGCGCCCGCCAACAAGGCCAAGGGTGTGTAGTCGGCAGGGTTGAAACGTGGCCATTGCTTGCCAGCCTCTAGAGTCATCAGGCGGCCGGCCAGGCGGTGGGTAGCCGACTCCAGCAGCAACTCATCGAGGTTACTGCATCGCTTTAATCGCGCACGATCACCGCGCCCCAGCCCCAGCAACTCACCAGGCAGCTTTATTGCCGCCCCATCTTCTCGCGGCTGCATGGCCTGCCACCACTGGCGCAGCCAGGAGTGCTGGGCATCATCCAGATAACGCCGTTGCGCTTTCATGCGGACTCCTTTTGATAGCTGTTAACGAGTTTCCAGAGCGGTTTCATGATTTTGCCGGCATACAGCCATTTACCCAGGTCCGCACGCGCCTGCACCACTCGCCGCATCTTCATGTCCTCGATGGGTGCTGCCAGCACCCACTCGTCAAACAGCCGCAAGGAAAGGCGACGAACCAGGTTGAGCCAATCACGGTAGAGCGGTGCCAAGGCGGCCTCGTCTTCCAGATCGGCACGCGCAAGGCGCTCGAGCAAGGCATAGAATTCGGTTTCGGAGCCTTGCCAGAAGCTCTGACCAATCGCCGGTTCGTTGCCAACGTCACCAGGACGGTTGAAACGCGCCGCCTTGACCTGTTGATGAAGCAGCTTGGAAGCTTCTCGCGCAACCTGGAGCAGGTGGCGGACGGCTACGGCGAAGTCATGCTGCACCTGGGCCGGCACGTTGTAGAGCGGCAGGGTGCTGTCGTACCAACAGCGGGCCTTCATGTTGTCCATGTCATAGCCGAAGCACCACAAGCGCACTGACAGGTTGCGCATTCTCGGCTGCAGCTTGGCGTTGAAATGCGCCACCACTTTCGCCGCATCCGGCTGGTGATCGTCGCTGCCCAGCGCCAGCCCGAGCCAGTCGCGATAGCCGATGCCACCCTTCTGTCCTTTAAGCGACAAGGGCGGTTTTTCGCCTTTGGGGTCATGGCTGTAGGGAGTAAGCGGATGCACCCAAGCACCGGTGTAATTGACGCCGTAATTACGAGCACGAAGCCCGGTCACCAAACGCTCGCTGCATGCCCCACAGAGATCGCAACTGCCGTCGGGCACATCGGCGAACGTCAAGCGTATGCGACGCGGCATGCTCCAGTAGGCTTGCAGAGGGTGCACCGTTTCCGGAGTGGTATCACCGACGCCTTTCGGGTCGCTGGTGCGGGTCGCTGCCGTCCAGGGTAGTGCATGCTCTCGCTGACCAAGCACCGGAGCGTCCAGGGCCTCTTGCGGCAAAATATTCAGCCAGAGCTTCTGCCAAAGCGTGGCCGTGGCACTCGCCGGCAGCAAGAGAGTAGTCAACGGGCCACCGCCACGCAGCGACACACGATGCCCGACACCGCCGCTGGGTGCATTGATCTGCAAGGTGAACAAAGCCGTGGCGGCGCAGCCCGCACAAAGTACTTCGGCAGCACCGCGCTGGACGAAATGGTCAAGGTTGTCGCGGACGGTCTTTTCCCCCGGCGACTCGACCAACAGTGCAGCCACGCCCTTATGCTCCGCTTCCGGCAAATCGAAATCCTGCATAAAGGCCGGCCCATCGCTGTCCAGCTCGAAAGATTCGAGATAAGCAGCAAATGCCTGCTGCAATTGCGCTGTGCTGGGTGGCGTTTGCCAGCGGTCTTTCCACTCATCCAGGTCAAGCGGCGCGAAAGCCGTTTGCAGAAGGCCTATAAGAAATTGATACAACGCACCGCGAAAGTCGGCACGCGGGGCCAGCAGCTCGGCGATGGGGTCGTCCAGCTGCGTGGTTAACTGCCAAGGCGCGATGTGCTCACGCCGACCGCGGAGGCGTTCGACTTCGATCCAGGGGTCTTCGAGTAGATTCATATCCTTACCTCCTTGATGACTCGTGTGCTCAGTTCGTCCATTGCAGCCCCGAGCGACTGTCGTAGGTTAGTCGCACCACCCGCCCACGCTCGTCGCTACCCAGTGCCTCCCAAACATCGCCGTCCGCCACCAGGGGCAACACGAACGCCGGATCGGCCAGCACCCGGTAGCGCTGACGCAAAGCATCGATGGCATTGCCAAATCGCACCAGCCACTCAGGGGCCAGGGCCTTCAATACACGCGCGTCGATACGCACAGCGGACTGTTCCCAGGGGAACTGTTCGGCATCAATCAGGGGTTGCAAGCCCGCAGAGCCCTCACGTGCCAGGTACAGGGTCAGGCTTTCGTCGCCCAATCGGGTAGGCACGCGGGTGTCTTCATACCAATGGTGGCTGCTGTCTTGGCAATAGCCTTTATGCAGCTTCAGCGCATTGAAATGAGCCTGGCTAATATCGGCCAGTTGCTTGCCCAGCTCATCGTTGGTGGCTTTCTGCAGGGCCTCGGGCACCATCGACTCAGCCTCTTCGCCGTATACGGCCTCGACCAGGCTGCGCACCGAGCCGACTTGCCCCGGCTGGCCAGGGCTTACGATAGAGCCGGCAGCCAGCAAAGCACGCTGGGTCAGCCAGAGCTGCCCAATATTGGGGTAGACGTAGCAGGCCTTGGGAAAGGACGCGGCATACCAGTCGGCCTTGGGTTGCTCATCCGACTCGGGACAATGCAGGTACAGCACCGGTGCCGCACGGCCCTCGGCATCCGCTGCCGGCTCGCCATTGGCATCACGCCTGTGGCGCTGCAGACGCCCGGCACGCTGGATCAGCAGATCGATAGGCGCGAGATCGCTGATCAGTACATCGAAATCCAGATCCAGGGATTGCTCCACCACCTGGGTCGCAATCAGCACCTGGCTCCGACGCATGACGGCTGTCGACTCTTTGCCGAAGCGCTCCAGGGTGCAGTTCTCGATGGTCAGGCGATCGCCCATGGCGTAACGACTATGAAACAATAAAGCCCCATCCGGCTGTGAAGACTCCAGCGCAGCGTGAGCCCGGCGCGCATCCTCTACGGTGTTACGAATCCAACAGACACAACGTCCCGCTGCCGCCTGAGTGGCGATCAGGTCCAACACTTCGGCTTCGCTATGCAGCGGCACCACACTTACGTTGCGCACCAACTGCACGCGGGTCGCGCAGGCCTGGCTGCGAACCTGGGCACCCACCTGGGTCGCCAGCGGATAGCGGTTATCGGCGGGTAACTCTTCGACCGGCGCGCCCAGGCCAAACTGGAAAGCGGCCACCAGCTCAGCACGCTGATTCGCCGGCAGAGTCGCCGAGAGCAGAATCACACTGCCGCCCTGACGGGCATGAGCAGTCAGCAGGGTTTTGAGCAGCACACCCATATAGGTGTCGTAGGCATGCACTTCGTCCACCAGCAAGACCTTGCCGGCCAACCCGAGCAGCCGCAGCGATTGATGACGGGCGGGCAATACCGCCAGTAGCGCCTGATCCAGGGTGCCGACGCCAACATCGGCGAGCAGCGCCTTCTTGCGGCTATCCGCCAACCAGGCGCTGCATTGCGTGGTGGCGCTGCCTTCATCGGGACGGTAATCGAAATCCTGCGTTTGCTCGGCGGCCTGCAATACACTCTGCCGGAAGCCCTCGACCAGTTGCCGCGCGCCATGGGCCAGCACCAGCGAAGGTGAGGCAGACGCTTGGTACAGACGCCGATAGACCTCACCCACCCGACGGTACATCTGGTTGGTCGTGGCCATGCTCGGCAAGGCAAAATACAGACCTTGGGCGAGCCCTGCCGACATCAGCCGCTGTACCAGAATCAGCGCCGCCTCGGTCTTGCCCGCCCCTGTGACATCCTCCAGCAGAAATAGCTGGGCACCCTCTTCCAGCTCGACCTCGGCCGCGTAGCGCTGCAAGGGTGTTGGCTGTTGCAGGTAATCGAACAGGGCTTGCGGACTCTGCCATGGCATGGCCAATTGACTGCTCAAGCCGGCACTGCGCACAGCCTGTTCGGCCTTGAGCCGGGCCACACTATGCCAATAGTCCGACAAGGCCTGGGGTTGCTCCTGGTAGTCGAAGAACGTCTGGTTCGACCCCAGCCAATCCGCCAATACGGCCAACCCCGCCAACTGCCAAGCATAACGTCGCAAGCATTGTTGTTGCGCTCGACCTGGAAGGGGCAGTGACTCCGGCAACAACAGCGCCGCAAGATCAATGGCAAATGCCTTGGCGGCCTGCACATCCTCCGGCAAGAAGTAGTCCTTGGCCCGCAAACATGTGGAACCGCCATCAGCCACCTCGCGTGGCGGCATGCCGTGATGCCCTACTACCGTGCGAATCCAATCGGCCCAAAACTCATCCCCGGCCTGAGGTAGCGACTCGTGAAGCGAGCTGTCGGCCAAATGATCGCGCCATACCAGCCAGCCCAAAGTGTCGTGCCGCTGCGTGTAACGCTTGCGCAGATCACTCGGCACCAGCGCGGAGGAAAGATCGGGGGCGAGGTTTTGGAAAGCCCGGGCGAATTTACCCAGATCATGCAACCCTAGGAAATATACGAAAAGGCGTTCGAGACCGGCCAACGGCCACCCCAGCTCACTCGCCATCGGTGCCAGTGAGAAGCGTGGAAGCTTGAGCAAGGCTTCGCCACAGGCGGCAACATCCAAAGAATGGAAGGCCAGCAGGTGATAACCGCTGACGCCTCCCTCTACGGGCTGGGCCTTGCCCCAGTAGGGAAAATAAGCGGGGTTTGTTGGGTCGGTCATATAGCCCTTCCCCTCCATGGTGCTTGCATCGGTCTTCCCTGCATAAACGGACAGATGCCAGTAGAGCAGACAAAGTGCCACTACGAAAATGCGCCAGATCAATTTCCTAGCGCTACTGTGGCGGCAGCGGCCAAATAGGAAGAGGATGGGGAGCGCTTCAACGGCGATGACAGGCGGTGAAAGCTCGCCGCTAAAGCGCCTCCCACATCAGGAACGCCACGCATTAGAAACGCCGCTAGACTGCAGATAAACAGCCGGCAAAACGCTATTAATTCAACCGCCAAACTCCCATGGATTGAGCAGCGCCACGCCAGTCGGGGCGAAATCGGCGGTATTGCGGGTGGCGACGGTCATACCGTGTACCAGTGCCGTCGCCGCAATCAGCGCATCGCGTTCGGCGCGCGGGTCGGGTACATGCATACGGGCACAGCACTGCGCCACGGCAGTGTCCACGGGTAGAATCCGGCCGGCAAAACCCGGTAGCACATGACCATCAAGCCAAGCACGAAGCATGGCACCTTGCTGCGGGTCGCGGCGCTCCACCAGCAGCACGCCGGTTTCCAGCTCCAGCACGGTAATCGCGGAAATGAACAGCTGGCCGGGCAGCAGACGCTGCGCCCAGGCCACCAGATGTGGATCCGCCTTAGCGCTTTTCGCTTTGCGCAGTTCGGACACCACATTGGTGTCGAGCACAAACATCAGGCCAGATCCGCCGGACGTGACAGCCCCTGCGCACGCGGCGCCTCGAACTCGATGTCCTCGACACCCGGCATGGCCAGCAGGTCGATGATACTGCCGGGGCCGGCAGTCAGGCGCTGATATTCCTCAATACTGAGCAACACATGGGCCGGCCGGCCGCGATCGGTAATGAATACCGGCCCTTCCTTGGCGGCGCGTTTGGCGCCGCTGGCATCCTGATTGAATTCACGGCTGGTGAGTATGGTTTGCATAGGGCCTCCGATATGTAGCCACATACCTACATAATATCCCTGCCAATCATTCGGGCAAGCCTTTACTCACTTCCTGCTGATACAACAGCCTCAGCTCAGCATCCAAGCGGCCCGTCATGTGCCAGACCGCACTGCGCCCTCATTATTCTTGCCACTGTCATACCGTCAGCAGCCGGGCTGAAATACCTGCGATAGAGGATAGTCACCCGATAATTTTGAGCCCGCCTCCAAGCAAATGCCTCACCGGCACTGCTATTTCAAAGGAGCGCCACCTCGGACGACTCCTCGGTTTTGTCACTTTTTTCCATCCCCGCTGACGCGGGGAACACGTGATCCCCTCGCCCTACTCGCCCCTGGAGCACGGTTCATCCCCGCTAGCGCGGGGAACACTCTTCATGTGGGCAAAGACAAATGCACGTTGTCGGTTCATCCCCGCTGACACGGGGAACACCAGCCCGCTGATGGCGTTCGCTACGTCGCAGACGGTTCATCCCCGCTGGCGCGGGGAACACTTGCACGACAACACGGCGAACCTTTGGGGCGCCGGTTCATCCCCGCTGGCGCGGGGAACACACCCAGCACCGCTACAAATCGGCGGCCCGCGCCGGTTCATCCCCGCTGGCGCGGGGAACACACGTCCCCGCGCTGCAAAACCAGCTGTATCTGCGGTTCATCCCCGCTGGCGCGGGGAACACCGCTCGGGGCCTGCCGGGCGTATCTCTGCGGGCGGTTCATCCCCGCTGGCGCGGGGAACACCCACCCGAGTCCCAGCGCATTTCGCGCTTGCCCGGTTCATCCCCGCTGGCGCGGGGAACACTCTCGAATCTCCCTGTCTAGCTCTCCTTCATCCGGTTCATCCCCGCTGGCGCGGGGAACACTACTTCGAACTTTATCAGGGTCATTTTAGTACCGGTTCATCCCCGCTGGCGCGGGGACCACGGTTCACTATGCGCATGGGCAATTATCGTTGGCGGTTCATCCCCGCTGGC
>JAHJYA010000084.1 GCA_018826895.1 Gammaproteobacteria bacterium | reverse complement strand
TCGGTAAACCCTTGTTTTGTTTGGTGGCTACGCAGGGACTTGAACCCCGGACCCCAGCATTATGAATGCTATGCTCTAACCAGCTGAGCTACGTAGCCGAGTGGCGCGCATTATTCGCGGACGGCGGGGTTATGTCAACCCTGTGTTGCGAAAATTTATGCGCGCGATCAAGCGCTTACACGTTGAAGCGGAAGTGCATGACGTCGCCGTCCTTGACGATGTATTCCTTGCCTTCCAGGCGCCATTTGCCGGCTTCTTTAGCGCCGGCTTCGCCCTTGTACTGGATGAAGTCGTTGTAGGCGATGACTTCGGCGCGGATAAAGCCTTTCTCGAAGTCGGTGTGGATCACGGCGGCGCCTTGTGGGGCGGTGGCGCCGACTTTGACGGTCCAGGCGCGGACTTCTTTCACCCCAGCGGTGAAGTAGGTCTGCAGGTTGAGCAGCTCGTAGCCGGCGCGGATCACGCGGTTGAGGCCAGGTTCTTCGAGGCCGAGGGCTTCGAGGAACATGTCTTTTTCTTCGCCGTCATCGAGCTCGGCGATTTCTGCTTCGATCTTGTTGCACACCGGTACCACCGGGGCGCCTTCGGCGTCGGCGATGGCCTGGACCACGTCGAGCAGCGGGTTGTTCTCGAAGCCGTCTTCGGCAACGTTGGCGATGTACATCACCGGCTTGCTGGTGAGCAGGTGAAAACCGCGCACCAGGGCTTTTTCGTCGTCGCCCAGGGTCTTCATCAGGGTGCGTGCCGGCTTGCCCTCGCTGAAGTGCGGGATAAGCTTCTCAAGCAGGGCTTTTTGCGCGACGGCTTCTTTGTCGCCACCCTTGGCGTTGCGTGTGGTCTTCTGCAGTTGCTTTTCGCAGCTGTCGAGGTCAGCGAAGATCAGTTCGAGGTCGATGATCTCGATGTCGCGCTTGGGGTCGACGCTGTTGGCGACGTGGATCACGTTGTCGTCCTGGAAGCAGCGCACAACGTGGGCGATGGCGTCGGTCTCGCGGATATTGGCGAGGAACTTGTTGCCCAGGCCTTCACCTTTGGAGGCACCTTCCACCAGGCCGGCGATATCGACGAACTCCATAGTGGTGGGGATCACCCGCTCGGGCTTGACGATTTCCGCCAGGGCGTCGAGGCGCGGGTCGGGCATGGGCACGATGCCGCTGTTCGGCTCGATGGTGCAGAACGGGAAGTTCTCCGCCGCGATACCGGATTTGGTGAGGGCGTTGAACAGGGTGGACTTGCCGACGTTGGGCAGGCCGACGATGCCGCAGTTGAATCCCATGATGGTTCCCTCGCGCCAATGGCGATGAAGAGTTAAGAAGTGGCTTTCTGGCTGTGCAGTTTGCGCATGGCCACGGTCCAGTCGCCGGCGAGAATCTCCGGAAGCACGTCCAGGGCAAAGTCGATGCTGGTATCGAGCAGTTCCTGCTCGCTGCGCGGGGCGCGGCCGAGCACGAAGTTGGAGACCAGGCTGGCATGGCCGGGATGGCCAATGCCCAGGCGCAGGCGGTGGAAGTTATTTTGGTTGCCGAGTTGGGCGATGATGTCGCGCAACCCGTTGTGCCCGCCGTGCCCGCCATCCTGTTTGAGTTTGGCGACGCCGGGGGGCATGTCGAGTTCGTCGTGGGCCACCAGGATTTCTTCAGGTTTGATTTTGAAGAAATTCGCTAGAGCCGCTACGGATTGGCCGCTGCGGTTCATGAAGGTGGTGGGGATAAGTAGACGCACTTCGCGGTCCTGGTGGTTGAACTTGCCCACCAGGCCAAAATATTTGCGATCAACGCTAAGGTTGACGCGCTGGCGCTCGGCCAGACGCTCAACGAAAAGGGCCCCTGCATTGTGCCGGGTCTGGTCGTATTCGGGGCCGGGGTTACCCAGGCCAACGATCAGTTGTACGGCAGTCATACAGGAGCCCTTTCGTGAACCCGGCCTGGCTTTGCAGTCAGGCCGTAGCAGCGAAGCGTGCCTTATTCGGCAGCGCCTTCGCCTTCTTCTTCAACACGGACGCGCGGCAGGTGGATGCTGGCAACCGGCAGATCGCTACCGTGGGCCAGGGCAACCAGCTCAACGCCTTTCGCCAGTTTGATGTCGGACAGGTGAACGGTCTGGTCGATTTCGACCTTGGCCATGTCGACTTCGATGAATTCCGGCAGGTCTTTCGGCAGGCAGGAGACTTCGACTTCGTTCAAGCTGTGCAGCACTTCGCCGCCGCCTTGCTTGACGCCGACTGCAGTGGCTTCGTTGATGAAGTGCAGAGGTACGTGAGCGGTCAGTTTCTGGCCGGCAACAACGCGGACGAAGTCAGCGTGCAGAACGAAGCCTTTGGCCGGGTGGCGCTGCAGGGCTTTGATCAGTACGGATTCCTTGGTGCCGTCAACGGTCAGGGTCAGCACGTGGCTGAACGCTGCTTCGTTTTCCAGCAGCTTGGCCAGTTCTTTGGCCAGCAGGCTGATCGACTGAGGGGCTTTTTCGCCACCGTAGATAACGGCCGGAACCATGGCAACGTTACGACGCAGGCGGCGGCTCGCACCTTTCCCCAGGTCGGAACGCGCTTCGGCATTCAGAGCAAATTCAGTAGTCATTTCACATCTCCAAAATAACCAAACCGTCCGTTACGCTTGCGACCAGCGACGGGACGGTTTGGTGAAAATGCCCTGCAGGTGCAGGGCGCAGTTCGTCAACGGATAGGCCGCGTTAGCGGAACATCGCGCTGATCGATTCTTCATTGCTGATGCGGCGAACCGCTTCAGCGACAACCGGTGCAATATCCAACTGGCGAATACGCGAGCAGGATTGCGCGGCGGCGGACAACGGTATGGTGTTGGTCACCACCAGTTCGTCCAGCACCGAGTTTTCAATGTTCTCAATTGCCCGACCCGAGAGAACCGGGTGGGTGCAATAGGCGAAGACCTTGGCGGCGCCGTGCTCTTTAAGGGCTTTGGCGGCGTGGCACAGGGTCCCTGCGGTATCGACCATGTCGTCAACCAGTACACAGGTACGGCCTTCGACATCACCGATGATGTGCATCACCTCGGAGTGGTTGGCCTTTTCACGACGCTTGTCGATGATGGCCAGGTCCACACCCAGGGATTTCGCCACGGCACGGGCGCGTACAACGCCGCCAATGTCCGGGGAGACAATCATCAGGTTTTCGAAGCGCTGGTCTTCGATATCGTCGACCAGTACGGGCGAGCCGTAGATGTTGTCGACGGGGATATCGAAGAAGCCCTGAATCTGGTCCGCGTGCAGATCGACCGTGAGTACACGGTCGATACCGACCACGGTCAGCATGTCGGCCACGACTTTGGCGCTGATCGCGACCCGTGCGGAGCGCGGACGGCGATCCTGACGGGCGTAACCGAAGTAGGGGATCACAGCGGTGATACGAGTAGCCGAGGAGCGGCGGAAGGCGTCGGCCATCACTACCAGTTCCATCAGGTTGTCGTTGGTTGGCGCGCACGTCGGCTGAATCAGGAAGACGTCTTTACCACGAACGTTTTCGTTGATTTCAATGCTGATTTCGCCGTCGGAAAACTTACCGACAGAGGCATCGCCGAGGGGGATGTGCAGCTGACGTACGATACGTCGCGCCAGATCGGGGTTAGCGTTCCCCGTAAAGACCATCATCTTGGACACGCGCAGTACCTGCCGGCTGAGGGTATACCTGGATGAGTATAAAAATGGCAGGGGCGGCTGGATTCGAACCAACGCATGCCAGGATCAAAACCTGGTGCCTTACCGCTTGGCGACGCCCCTGTATCGTGTGTAACC
>JAHJYA010000083.1 GCA_018826895.1 Gammaproteobacteria bacterium | reverse complement strand
TTACAGAATCGACAGCGGGTAGTTGATGATCAGGCGGTTCTCTTGCAGGTCCGCGCCGACGTCGCGACGGACGTCGGAGTTGCGCCAGCGGATGCTGAGGTTTTTCAGGCTGCCTTCCTGCAGGGTGTAGGCCAGTTCGGATTCACGGCCCCACTCTTCGGCATCGGTACGACCGCCGGTGTGGATGTTGTCACCGCTGACGTAGCGGTTCATCAGGGTCAGGCCGGGAATGCCCATGCCGGCGAAGTTGTAGTCATGACGCAGCTGCCAGGAACGCTCTTCCGGGTTGTCGTAGCTGTTGGTGAAACCGTCGTTGACCAGGGTGCCGCCGCTGGCGCCGTCGATGCGCATGAACTTGGTGTCGCCGCTGAGGCGCTGGTAGGCCACGGTGAAGGTGTTGTTACCGGTCTTGGCCGAGAAGCTGCCCTGGTAAACCTTGTTGTCCAGGTCGCCGGCTTTGGCTGAGCCTTCATCTTTACCCGTGACGTAGCCGAGGTTGGCGCCCAGTACCCAGTCGCCTACCGGTTGGCTATGGGTCAGTTGCAGGTAGCTCTGCTGGTAGACGTTCTCCAGGCGAGCATGCCAGGCGCCGACCATGGTGTTATTGCCGTTGAACTTGTATTCGCCACCGGCGAAGTTGAAGTCATCACCCTCGACGATGCCTAGGGTTCCGCCGGCGTTGTAAGTCATTTCTTCACGGCTGGCGTCGTTGCGCTGGCTGTTCTTCCAGAACTGGCCGCCGTACAGGGTCAGGCCATCGATCTCGTTGGAGGTGAGCTGTGCGCCCTGGAACGTCTGCGGCAGCGAGCGGCCATCATCGGCACGCAGGATCGGCAGTACGGCGAACCATTCACCGACTTTCAGTTCGGTCTTGGAGAGCTTGGCTTTTGCTGCGACGGCGGTGCGGCCGAAGTCGTCAGCCTGGCGGCCGTCGTTATGCACGGGCGTCAACTGGCTACCCGTTGTGCCACGACCACCGTCGAGTTTCACCGAGTACAGGCCCAGCACATCGAGGCCGAATCCGACGGTGCCTTGGGTGTAGCCGGAACGGGCGTCGAGAATGAAGCTCTGGGTCCAGCCTGAGGCCTGGCCCTGTCCGCTCTGGGTCTGGTTGAGGAAATTACGGTTGAAGTAGTAGTTGCGCAGGCCCAGGGTGACCTTGGCGTCTTCAACGAAGCCAGCGGCATGGCTGCTTGTCGGTATGGCGAACATGACGCCAAGGGCCAGCAGGGATGGGACCAGCGCTGGGGTGCGGATAGCGGTGTTGATCAGGTTCATTGTTGTTATGTCCTTTTTTCAGGATGAGTGCGCCCCGCCGCAGGTGCGGAAGCATTTTTTGCGTGTATCAATCAATAAGGTCGTAGCCGCGGGTCGCGGCCCGACTAACCGGCACGCCAGCGGCGTACCGGTTTCAACCCATCAGGGTTTGGCGATGCCGACCGAGTCTGGGGCGATTTCGATGGCTTTCGCCTTGTACATCGACCAGGTGGTGACCGACTGCCAGCGCTTGAGGAATTCCTCGGCCTCGGCACCTTGCAGGTTCAGGCTCTGGGCGCCGAAGTTTTTCAGGAAGCCCTGGAACTCCGGGTTGGCCACGGCCTTGGCGTAGGCATCGACCAGCTTCTGCTTGATGTCGTCCGGGGTGTCCTTGTGCACGAATGCGCCCCAGAACGGGCCCCATGGCAGGTATTCGGCGATGGCCGGCAGGGACTTGGTGATCGGCTCGACACCTGGCAGCTCCGGCGTCTCCTCTTTGGCGAATACGGCCAGGGCCTTGAGTTTGCCGCTACGCACCAATTCACGGGCGGCGGCGAGGCTCAGCGGCATAAAGTCGATGTGCTTGCCCATCAGGGCTGTGATGCCGGGGCCGTCGCCGCCGAAGGTCACTTCACGCACTTTCAGCTCGTCCACCGCGTTGATCATCGCGCTGATCGTGCTCGGCAGGCCACCGGCACCGGTGGAGCCCATGCGCAGGGTATCCGGGTTGGCTTTGGAGGCAGCCAGCAGTTCGGCCATGGTGTTGAACGGCGCGTCGGCGTTGGCCGCGATCACCACGACGTTCTGGCCGATGATGTTGACCGGGTAGAAGTCGCTGTAGTCGAAGTCGGCCAGTTTCAGCACTTTGTACAGTTGCGGGTTTTCGGCGCCGAGCAGCACGGTGTAGCCGTTGGCGCGCTGCTGCATGACATAGCTGCTGCCGATTACGGCGGTGCCGCCCGGACGGTTGTTGAGGATGAACTTGCCGCCCAGTTCTTTCTCCACGTAGGGCGTCAGGCTGCGCATCACGTTATCGGTGGCGCCGCCCGGACCCCAGGGAATGACCGCCTGGATGCTGCGCTCCGGGTATTCGGCATGGGCGGGCAGGGCCAGGGTCAGGGCGCTGAGCGAAAGGGCGGCGCTGGCAAACAGAGTCTTCAGCATGTGGAGCTTCTCCATCGGATTGTTGTTGTTAGTCCCCATCGGCTGGGGCGGGCCTTGTTGCAGGTGATTCAGTTGGACGACGACGCTGGGCGCAACCGGCCTTTCAGCCAGCCCAGCAGCGGTGTGTTACTTAGCAGGATCAACAGCATGGCGCTGGTCAGAATCAACGACAGCGGGCTACTCAGCAGTTCGCCGAACAGCTCGACCGGGTTGTCACCGACCGACGACATCGCCTGGCGGTACGAGGTGTCCATCAGCGGGCCGAGGATGGCACCGAGGATGATCGGCCCCATCTGGAAACCGAAGATCTTCAGCACGTAGCCGAGCACACCGAAGCCGAGCATCCAGAACACTTCGGTCATGCTGCTGTTGACCGAGTAGGTGCCGACCACGCAGAGCACCAGGATCAGCGGGATCAGGATGGCCTTGGGCAGTTCGACGATCTTGGCGAACAGCTTGATGCCCATCAGGCCGAAGATCAGCAGGAAGATATTGGCCAGGGCCAGGTTGCCGACGGTGAACCAGAAGATGTGCGGATTTTCCACCATCAGCATCGGGCCGGGGTTGAGGCCGTGGACCACCAGGGCGCCGATGATCACCGCGGTTACCGCGTCACCTGGCATACCCAGGGTCAGCATCGGCACATAGGCGCCGCCGACCGCTGCGCTGTTGGCGGTTTCCGGGGCCACCAGGCCCTCGTAGGCGCCCTTGCCGAAGGGTTGGGTGGGGTTCTTCACCGTGCGTTTGGCGTGGTCGTAGGCCATCAGCGCGGCGATGTCGCCGCCGACACCCGGCAGCACACCGACGATCACGCCGATCAGCGAAGTACGGATCGACAGCGGCAGGAACTTCAACACCATGGCCACCGACGGCAGGATCTTGTCGACCTTCTGCCGCACTACCGGGCTGTCGAGGTTGTGCAATTGATAGAGCGCCTCGGCGACGCCGAACAGACCGATCATCAGCACCACGTAGTGAATGCCGCCCATCAGCTCGGTCTGGCCCATGGTGAAGCGGCCCTGGGCCGTCACCGGGTCCATGCCGACCAGGCCGATTACTGCGCCCAAGGCGGCAGCGAAGATGCCCTTGGCCAGCGAGCCTTCGGACAGGCTGCCGACCAGCAGCAGGCCGATGGCCGCCACCAGGAAGTAGTCGCGCGGGGCGAAACGCAGGGCCAGGTCACCAATCACGGGAGCGGCGCTGGCCAGCACCAGGGTGCCGATCAGGCCGCCGATCACCGACATCACGGTGCTCAGCCCAATGGCTCGGCCGGCCTCGCCTTGCTGCGCCAACGGGTAGCCGTCGAAGGCGGTGGCGACCGAGGAGGGCGCACCGGGGATGTTCAGCAGAATGGCGCTGCGCGAGCCGCCGTAAACGCCGCCGATAAAGATGCCGACGATCAGCGCCAGGGCATCGTTGACGTCCCAGGCGAAGGTGAAGGACACCAGGATCGAGACCGCCATGGTCACGGACAGGCCAGGAATCGCGCCGATGTAGATGCCGGCGAAGGTCCCCAGCGCCGTGAGCAGCATCAGGTTCGGATCGCTCCAGGCCATCAGCAAGTAGGAAAAGGTTTCGCTCATCTTGCAGGTCTCGTTAAGGGAGGTAGACGCTGAATGCCAGCGTGAACATCAGGTAGATCATCAGAATCAGCAGCGCGGCGATGGCCAGGGCGCTGACCAGCCGGCCGCGGCGCAGGTAGAGCATCGACAGCACGAGGAAGCCGAAGGTACTGGCGTAGAAGCTGAAGTGGATGGTCGCCAGGTAGATGATCGCCAGGGCCGTGAAGATCAGCGTACGCGGCGGGAAATGAGCACGCGTGAACTGGCGGGCAGCGTCCAGCCAGCCATTGCTGTCGGCACGCGGACGGCCGCGCAGGTCGAAGAGAATACTCAGGGCCGCGAGGACCATCACGGCACTGGCGCCCAGGGGAAATGCGCCGGCCGAATTGATCGAGGAGAAACCGGCGATCTGGTAGGCCAGTACCGCGATCCCCAGGCTGAATGCCAGCAGCAAGACGCAAAAGGTGCGCTCACCCACCAGCAACGTGTCTGTCTTTTTCATGCATGCGCTCCAACGGGCAGGACGTTACGCACTCGAATCGATCGAGGGCCTGGCAGTTCAGCGGTGGCTGATGAGGTGTCGCGAGAGAATGGGGAGCGTGCCGTTGGGGCACGATATACAGGCATGCTGTACCTGCGCAGCAGGGACAGCCAGAGGGGGGCACGAGGGCATAAGCTGATACATGGTGAGCGACCTTCTTATATTTATTGTTCGTTTACCGCTGCGTCTGGCACTGCTAGCCAGGGCATTCGGCTTCAAACGTGCTGGGAATAGTGGGCCGAGGGTCGGGGCATTTCAATTCGTTAAAGGCGGTTATGTTCGATAACCGAACAAGAACGAACCGGTTAGTACATCTCTATCGCTGTATTCCCGATTTACCTGCCAGGACCGTGACAGCTCGGCGGGCTATTGTAGAGGGGCGTCAAAGCCCTGCGCCAGAGCGGTTTTCCGTTGACGGATGACGGCGGTCGTAGGGTCTTCTAGCAGGCCGTTGAAAAACGTAGGCGAGGTAGTCAGCGCAATACCGATGGCGGCCCCACAAAAACAGGCGAAAAACGGACTGGGCTCGCACGCGAGTCTACGAGCTGTAAATGAGCATTTGATTCGCTTCGCTCACCCCTCCGGGGCCGTGCTAAAGCACGTTCAGCCTTACGGCTGTGAGCCTGTTTTTAACGCAGCGATGGCAACGCACGACTGCATGGATGCAGGAGGTAGGGCGATGCAGGAAGCCAAAGCCGAGGTGGTTTTTCAACAGCCTGTTAGAATCTGCGGCATTCTCAATCAGGACCCAATCCATGGCCGGCAGTCAGATCGAACGCGTGCTCAATGTGCTCGAAAGCTTAACCGTCGACGCCCGCGGTCTGCCACTGCAGGCGCTGGCCGACCAGTTGGCGATCCCCAAAAGTGCCACCCACCGCCTGCTCGCCGAGCTGGTGCGCCTGGGGTACGTGCGCCAGGACGAGCAGACCAGCCGTTACCGTTTGACCACGCGTCTGGTCGCTCAGGGCTTTCGCTATCTGGCCAGCAGCGGCGCGGATGTGGTGCAGCCGATCCTCGACGAACTGGCCGAGCAAACCGGCGAGCTAGTGCGTCTGGGCGTGATCGAAGGGGCTCGGCAAACCTGGCTCGCCAAATCCCAGGGCGCCCGTGGTGGCCTGCGCTATGACCCGGATATGGGCCGCGAGGCGCCGCTGTTCTACACCGCCTCCGGCCATGCCTGGCTGGCCAGCCTCGACGATGCCGAGGCCCTGGCGCTGGTGCAACAGCAAGGCATCGCCGACCCGGCGGCGTTCGGCCCCAATGCGCCGCGCTCCCTGGATGAACTGCTTGAGCGCCTGGCCCTGGCGCGTAGCCAGGGCTATGCCTGGGTCAGCGAAAGCGCCTCGCTCGGCACCTCGGCGGTGGCGGCCGTAGTGCACCACCCGCAACAGGGGCGGGTGATCGGTGTGCTCAGCGTCGCCGGCCCCAGCGCCCGCCTGACCCTGGAACGACTGCATGCCGTTGCCCCGCTGTTGCTGCGTGCTGCTGATGAGCTGGGTGCTGCGAGCCTGGCTTCGGAGTTGTTTGACTAGGGGCTTTCGCTATTTTTTGCGAGCCTTAAACGAAACGACAAAGCCCAGGGCGCACATGAGTCATCTGCCGCTCGCTGTTGTTGTAGGAGCGAAGGGGGCGCCTAGCCTTTATTCGCGATAAATCGTGCAAACGCTGCGACGCTTTCAAGATCTATCGCGAATAAATTCGCTCCTACCGACATCGACAAATGATTCATGCAGCGACACTAGGGAGCGGCAGGTAAGCGCACCCTATGTGTGGTCGTGATATTGGCTATTGCATAAAAGTGGAACGTCGTTCTAGATTAATTTAGGCGGCGCAGTAGCGCCGTGTCCGATTTCTAGTGACGAGGAGCCCGCGATGCGCGAGCCGGTAAGCATTGCCCTGATCGGGGCCGGTGTTATGGGGCGCCAGCACCTGGCGTATCTGCAGGGGTTACGGGATGCATGCCTGTGCGCGGTGTGCGATCCCGACCCAGCAGCGGGCGCCGTGGCTGCTGAGCAGGGCGTGGCCTATTTTGCCGATTATCAGCAGATGCTCGAGCAACTGCGCCCGGCGGCGGTGATCGTCGCCAACCCCAATCGTCTGCATGTCAGCACTGCTCTGGACTGTTTGGCAGCCGGCGCGGCGGTGTTGCTGGAAAAACCGGTGGGTGTCGATCTGCAGGAGGTGCGCCGCCTGGTCGCGGCCAGCGCTGCCACGGGCGTGCCGGTGCTGGTCGGCCACCACCGTCGGCACAACCCGCTGATCGCCCGTGCCCGCCAGATGATCGAGGAGGGCGCGTTAGGCCGACTGGTCACGGTGACGGCGCTGTGGCAATTGCGCAAACCCGACAGCTATTTCGAGATTCCCTGGCGCCGTGAGGCGGGGGCCGGCCTGTTGCTGACCAACCTGATTCACGACCTCGATCTGCTGCGCCATCTGTGTGGCGAGGTCAGTCAGGTGCAGGCGTTTACCAGCAACGGCGTGCGCGGCTTCGCCAACGAGGACAGCGCGGCGATCCTGCTGCAGTTCGCCAATGGCGCGCTGGCGACCCTGACCGGCTCCGACGCGGTGGCAGCGCCCTGGAGCTGGGAGTTGGACTCCGGCGAAAACCCGGTCTATCCGCGTCAGGCGGATCAGCCCTGCTACCTGTTGGCCGGCACCCAGGTCGCCCTGAGCATTCCGCAGTTACGCCGCTGGCACTACGCCGAGGCCGATGCAGGCTGGCACCAGCCGTTGCAGCAGAGCCAGGAGACATTCGAGGACGCGCCTGCGCTGCGCCGTCAGCTTGAGCATTTCATCCAGGTGGCGCGTGGTGAAGTGGCGCCCCTGGTCAGCGCACTCGACGCCGGGCGCACCCTCGCCCTGGTCGAGGCAATTCGCCAGGCGGCCGAAAGTGGCCGCCGCTGCGCCCCATCGGTATTGAGTGAGTCATAAGCATGCCCGAACGTACCTTGTCCCTCGCCGCCCTGACGGTCCTGGAGCTGTCGCCACCAGAGATGGTGGAAGTCGCGGCCCGTGCCGGTTACAGCCATGTCGGCCTGCGCCTGATACCGGCCACGCCGCAGGAGCATCACTTCGCCCTGGTCGCCGACCGCGAGCTGCGTCGGCAGACCCGCCAGCGCCTGGCCGACACCGGACTGCGGGTGCTCGACGTGGAGATTCTGCGCCTGCAGCCGGACACCCAGGTCAGCGACTTCGAGGCGGTGCTGGCGGTGGGCGCCGAGTTTGGCGCCAGCGAGCTGCTGGTCGCCGGGAACGACCCGGATCGTGCGCGCCTGACCGAGCGCTTCGCCGCGCTCTGCGACCTCGCCGCGTCTTATGGTCTGCACCCGCACCTGGAATTTATGCCCTGGACCGATGTGCGCGATCTGCCCCAGGCTATTGAGGTGGTCACAGCAGCGCAGCGCGACAATGGCTGCGTGTTGGTTGATGCCTTTCACTTCGACCGCTCCGGCTCGCGTCTCGCTGATCTGGCAAAGCTCGCGCCGACCCGCCTGCGTTATGCCCAGCTGTGCGACGTGCCCGGGCCTTGCCCGAGTGATATGGCCGAAATTCTGCGCCAGGCCCGCAGCGAGCGGCGCTTTCCCGGCGATGGCTGCGCCGACTTGCTTGGCTTGCTGCGCACCTTGCCGGCGCAGATTCCCTTGAGTGTGGAGGTGCCCACGCAACAGCTGGCCGCCCAGGGCGTCAGCGCTCTGCAGCGAGCACAGTGGGCGCTGGAAAAGACCCGCGCGCTGCTCGCCCAGGTGTAACCCTGTAGAGTGCAGCTTCCGACCCATCAGTTTGAATCGAGCCTGCCCATGAGCCCATCGCCCGCGCCGCTGACCGGTAACAGTCGCCCCCTGGCCGGCGCCGCGCTGATGATCCTGGCGACCTTTCTGTTCGCCAGCCATGACGGCTTGTCCAAGTACCTGACCGGCTTTTACCCGGTGGTGATGGTGGTATGGGCGCGCTACCTGGTGCATACGTTGCTGATGGCCGGGATCTTCCTGCCGCGCAGCGGGCTGTCGGTGCTGCGCAGTCGGCGGCCGGGGCTGCAGACCCTGCGTGCGCTGAGCCTGCTGGGCACCAGCCTGTTCTTCACCACCGCGCTGTATTACATCCCGCTGGCCGAGGCCACGGCAGTCAACTTCCTCACCCCGCTGCTGGTGACCGCGTTGTCCGTGCCGCTGCTTGGCGAGGCGGTCAGCCGTGGCCAGTGGCTGGCGGTGCTGGGCGGCTTTGTCGGGGTGTTGGTGATCGTCCATCCGGGTGGCGAGCTGTTCACCCCGGCGATCCTGCTGCCGTTCTGTTCGGCGCTGTGCTTCAGCCTTTATCAGTTGCTCACGCGCATCCTCAGCGAGGTCGACAGCCCGACCACCAGCAACTTCTTCGCCGGGCTGTGCAACACCCTGGTGATGAGCGCGCTGGTGCCGTTCTTCTGGCAACTGCCGAGTGTTGGACATGGCCTGCTGATGCTGGTGCTGGGCGCCTGTGGCATGGCCGCGCACCTGTTTCTGACCCAGGCCTTTCGGCATGCCGCGCCGGCACTGCTGGCGCCGCTGGGCTATGGTCAGATCGTCTTCGCCGGGTTGATCGGCTGGCTGGTGTTCGCCCATGCCCCCGATCTACTGGTGCTGGTGGGGATTGCGATCATCTGTGTCAGCGGGATAGTCGCGGTCTGGCAGAGCCGGCCGCGGGCACGCTGATACTGTTCGATTATCGAACATAAAATTAACCAGTTGGACCATTTTTCCTATGCGGCGCCCGCGTGCCCGCCAATAATCAGGGCATCCCCAACAACGAGCACCGTGCACGGTGCCGACCCGGAGTTGAAGCATGCAGCGTTCAATTGCCACCGTTTCCCTCAGCGGTACCCTGCCCGAAAAGCTCGAAGCCATCGCCGCCGCCGGCTTTGATGGGGTCGAGATCTTCGAAAACGACCTGCTCTATTACGACGGTAGCCCGCGCGACGTGCGCCGCTTGTGTGCCGACCTGGGCCTGGCGATCACCCTGTTCCAGCCGTTCCGCGATTTCGAGGGCTGCCGCCGCGAGCGTCTGCAGCGCAATATCGACCGCGCCGAGCGCAAGTTCGACCTGATGCAGGAGCTGGGCACCGACCTGGTGCTGGTCTGCAGCAACGTCGCCGCCGACGCCCTGGGCGACCCGGATATCATCGTCGACGACCTGCGCCTGCTCGGTGAGCGCGCCGGTGCCCGCGGCCTGCGCATCGGTTACGAGGCCCTGGCCTGGGGGCGGCACGTCAACACCTACCAGCAGGTCTGGAACCTGGTTCGTCAGGCCGATCACCCGGCCGTGGGGATGATCCTCGACAGTTTCCATACCCTGTCGCTCAAGGGTGACCCGGCGGCCATCGCCGAGATCCCCGGCGACAAGATCTTCTTCGTGCAGATGGCCGATGCGCCGATCCTGGCCATGGACGTGCTGGAGTGGAGCCGGCATTTTCGCTGCTTCCCCGGCCAGGGCGAGTTCGACCTGGCGGGCTTTCTCGCGCCGATTATGCGCACCGGCTACCGCGGCCCGCTGTCGCTGGAAATCTTCAATGACGGCTTTCGTGCCGCGCCGCCGCGGCAGAACGCGGCCGACGGTCTGCGCTCGCTGCTCTACCTGGAGGAGAAGACCCGCCAGCACCTCGAACGCGAAGGTGTCGAGATTGAGCCGGGTGTGTTGTTCAACACCCCGCCTGCAAGCCGTTACGGCGGCGTCGAATTTCTCGAGTTCGCCGTGGACGAGGCCTCGGGCGCCAAGCTTGGCAACTGGCTGGAGCGCCTGGGCTTCAGCCGCGCCGGTGCACACCGCTCCAAGGACGTGACCCTGCTACGCCAGGGCGATATCAACATCGTGCTCAATGCCGAACCCTATTCCTTCGCACACAACTTCTTCGAGGCTCACGGGCCCTCGCTGTGCGCCACGGCGCTGCGGGTGGCGGACGGTCAGGCGGCGTTTCAGCGCGCCTGTGATTACCGCGGCCAGCCGTACCGCAGCCTGGTCGGCCCCAACGAGCGAGAAATTCCCGCGGTACGTGCGCCCGATGGCAGCCTGATCTACCTGGTTGGCCCCGACCAGAACGGCCAGAGCATCTACCAGACCGACTTCAACCTGGCCGCCGAGGGCGAGCCCAGCGGCGGCCTGCAGCGCATCGACCATATGGCCCTGGCGCTGCCGGCCGACGGCCTGGACAACTGGGTGCTGTTCTACAAGAGCCTGCTGGATTTCGAGGCCGACGATGAAGTGGTGCTGCCCGACCCCTACGGCCTGGTCAAAAGCCGAGCGCTGCGCAGCCGCTGCAGTTCAGTGCGCCTGCCGCTGAACATTTCCGAGAACCGCAACACTGCCATCGCCCACGCGCTGTCGAGCTACCGGGGTTCGGGGGTGCACCATATCGCCTTCTCCTGCGAGAACATCTTCCGTGAAGTCGAGCGCGCCAAGGATGCCGGCGTGCCCTTGCTCGATATCCCGCTGAACTACTACGACGACCTGGCCGCGCGTTTCGATTTCGATGACGAGTTCCTCAGCGAGCTGGCCTACTACAACGTGCTGTATGACCGCGATGCCCAGGGCGGTGAGTTGTTTCACGTGTACACCGAGGCGTTCGAGGAGCGGTTTTTCTTCGAGATCATCCAGCGCAAGAATGGTTATGTCGGCTATGGTGCGGCCAACGTTGCCGTACGCCTGGCAGCCATGGCCAAATCGCGCAGTGGCGCAGCACGTCGGGCATCGTTGTAGCTCGCTGAGATCGACAAACAAAAAGCTATGCCTGAGTTGGCTGGTGTAGTGATGTAGGCGCGAAGGCGGGGTGCGAATTTCGCGACCCCATCGCGAATAAATTCGCTCCTACACAAGCCGAGCCAGGGTTGCAGTAGCCGATGAGTGCATAACCTAAAACAATCCGTGCGCGGCTCGAACTGCGCCACCGTTTCGTGAGCCCGTGATGACTGAAACAGCCGTAGCCGAACTGGCCGCCGTGGCGCCGCGCAAGGCGCGCAAGAACAACCCGGAAAAAACCCGCGAGAGCATTCTCCAGGCGGCCATCACCGAGTTCGTCCAGTTCGGCCTCAGCGGCGCGCGGGTCGACGCCATCGCCGAGCGCACCCAGACCTCCAAGCGGATGATCTACTACTACTTCACCAGCAAGGAGCAGCTTTACCTGGCGGTGCTGGAGAAGCTCTACGGTGATATCCGCAAGACCGAGGGCACCCTGCACCTGGGCGAACTGAGCCCGCCGGAGGCGATCTGCCGACTGGTCGAGTTCACGTTCGATCACCACGACCGCAACGTCGACTTCGTGCGCATCGTCAGTATCGAGAACATCCACCACGGCGAGCACATTACCCGCTCCGAGGTGATCCCGACTCTGAACAACTCGGTGCTGCAGATGATTGCCGACATCCTTCAGCGCGGCGAGGCCCTGGGGCTGTTCCGCCCAGGCTTGGAACCGTTGGATGTACACATGCTGATCAGCTCGTTCTGCTTCTACCGGGTGTCGAACCGCCACACCTTCGGCACCATCTTCCAGATTGACCTGTCCGCCGATGCCACCCGGCAGCGGCACAAGGCGCTTATCTGCGAGTCGGTGCTGCGCTACATGCAGGTTTGATAGAAAAGGCGATGCGCCAATTGGCTGTTGCAACCCCGTGCAGGCCATAACGCTGCACCCTGTGGTAGGAGCCCCGCCTCGGGGCGAATCGATTGCAGCCATGCAACTAAATTTGCGTTGCGCATGACATTCGCCGCGGGGCGCGGCTCCTACGAAAAGCCGCGGCGCGGTGCAACACAGCACAGGAGCATCGCCATAGGAAAAGGGCCGGTAGGCCCTTTCGTAAGGCGTCAAAAACTCGCGAAATGTTCGAGCATGCGGTCAGCATCGGCCTCCCGGCCACTGAACAGCTCGAACGCCTTGACCGCCTGGAACACCGCCATATTGCCGCCATCCAGGGTGCGGCAGCCGAGGGCGCGGGCGTCGCGCAGCAGCTCGGTTTCCAGCGGGAAGTAGACGATCTCCGCGACCCACAGCGCTGGGTGCAACAAGGCTTTGGGCACGGGTGTGCCCGGCAACTTGGCCATGCCCATGGGCGTGGTGTTGACCAGACCATCTGCGTGCGCCACAGCAGCCGCCAGGTCGGCGCCGAGCTGGGCTCGGGCACCGCTGAAGTGCTGGTTGAGGTTGTCCGCCAGGGCCTGGGCGCGGGCCGGCTCGACATCGAAGATATGCAGCTGTTCGACGCCTTCGCTGAGCAGCGCATGGGCCACCGCAGCGCCGGCACCGCCAGCGCCCATCTGCACCACCTGACGCCGCGCGACACCATTCAGACCGCGCCGGAAACCTTCGGCAAAACCCAGGCAATCGGTGTTGTGGCCGATGCGCTTGCCATCCTGAAACACCACGGTGTTTACCGCACCGATTCCGCGTGCTTCTGGCGATAGCTCATCAAGCAACGGGATGATTGCCTGTTTGCACGGGAAGGTGATGTTCAAGCCGGTAAAGCCCATCTGCTGGGCGGCGTTGAGCAGCTGCGGCAGGGCGCTGCTGTCGAGGCCGAGCTTGTCCAGGTCGATCAGCCGATACAGGTAGCGCATGCCCTGGGCATCGCCTTCGCGCTCGTGCATGGCCGGTGTGCGTGAGCCCTGGATACCGGCGCCGATCAGGCCGGCGAGAATACTGGGGGAGGTGGCGGACATGCTGGTTATCCTTTGAGCAACTGGCTGAAGTACTGCAGACCCAGGCGGTAGCCCTGGCTGCCAAGGCCGCAGATCACGCCCACGGCGATCGGTGAAACGAAGGAGTGGTGACGGAAAGCTTCGCGTTTGTGCACGTTGGACAGGTGCACTTCGAGCACCGGCAACTCGCTGGCCACTAGGGCGTCGCGGATCGCCACCGAGGTGTGGGTCCAGGCCGCCGGGTTGATCAGAATGCCGGCGCAGCGTCCGCGTGCCGCGTGGATCCAGTCGAGCAGTTCGCCTTCCTGGTTGGTTTGGCGGAATTCGGTGCGCAGTCCGCATTCTTCTGCCGTGGTGGCGCAGAGCTGGGCGATATCGGCGAGGGTTTCGTGGCCGTAGGTGGCCGGTTCACGGGTGCCGAGCAGATTAAGGTTGGGGCCGTTGAGCACCAGAATCAGAGGAGACATGGGTGAGCCTTATTGTTGTTGGGAGTAAGGCGCGATGGCGCTGGCGGGCAAAATGTACCAGATGGTTAATTTGGTCAATCGCTGGCGGGCGGGTTTCGCGTGCATACGCGTGCAGGGCGTACCATCAACTCGGTTGAAGGCCGCGCTGGGCAAGGTGTGTGGACACCTAAGGCAGTATTGAGGAAGCGCTTGAGTGCTGGAAAAACCGTTCGTTTATCGAACGGCTGGGTGGCCAGCTGAGCCGGCGAGGCGTTGCACCTCGCCGGGTGGGCTTAGCGGCGTTCGAGCAGCACGCCGGCTTCCATGTGGTGGGTGTAGGGGAACTGGTCGAACAGCGCGCAGCGGGTCACCTGGTGGGTATCGCTGAGCTGGGCGATATTGGCGGCCAGGGTCTCAGGGTTACAGGAGATGTAGAGGATGCGTTCGAAACGTCGGGTCAGCTCGCAGGTGTCCGGGTCCATGCCGGCACGCGGCGGGTCGACGAACACGCAGCCGAAGTCGTAGCTCTTCAGGTCGATATCGGCCAGGCGACGGAACGGGCGGACCTCATTCAGCGCTTCGGTCAGCTCTTCGGCGGACAGGCGCACCAGGGTCACGTTGTCCACGCCGTTGTCGGCCAGGTTGGCCAGGGCGGCGTTGACCGAGGTCTTGCTGATCTCGGTGGCCAGCACCTTGCGCACGCGGGTTGCCAGCGGCAGGGTGAAGTTGCCGTTGCCGCAATACAGCTCCAGCAAGTCATCCTGGCGCTCGCCGAGGGCGTCATAGGCCCAGCCGAGCATCTGCTGGCAGACCTCGCCATTGGGCTGGGTGAACGCGCCCTCCGGCTGGCGATAGCGGTAGGTGCGACCGGCGACCTGCAACTGCTCTTCGACATAATCGCGGCCGATGACCAGGCGCTTGCCCTTGGAGCGACCGATGATGCTCACCTGCAAATCAGCAGCGAGTTTTTCCGCTTCGGCCTGCCAGGCGTCGTCCAGCGGGCGGTGGTAGCACAGGGTCACCAGCGCATCGCCGGACAGGGTGGTGAGAAATTCCACCTGGAACAGCTTGAAGCTCAGCACGCTGCTGGCCTGCCAGGCGCTTTTCAGACGCGGCATCAGCGCGTTGATTTTGCGGCTGGCGATGGGGAAGTCGTCGAAGAAGATCGGCGTGTGCTTGTCGCCGGCCTCGAACATCGCATAGTGGCGCTGCTCACCATCGCGCCACAGGCGGAACTCCGCGCGCAGACGGTAGTGCTCACGCGGCGACTCGAACACCTGCGGCGCCGGCGCGGCGAAGGGCGCGAGCAGGGCTTTGAGGCGTTCGACTTTCTCGTCGAGCTGGGCAGTGTAGGTGCTGGTGTCGAATTGAGGACGGCTCATGGATGGTTCTTCAACAAAAAGGGAGCGAGTGAGTGATGCCTCACCCGCAGGGCAACATGCAACGGCCTACAGATAGTCTGTAGGAGCGAATTTATTCGCGATTGACCTTGAAGACGCTGAAATTTTCGCAGCTGAAGCGGAGAGCCGCCTAAGTGCCGATTTCATCGCCTAAGCAAACCAGGCCAGTTTGACCACAAACAGCGCCGAGAGGATCACCAGCGCCGGGTTGAGGTCGCGCCAGCGGCCGGCCAGCAGCTTGATCAGGGTCCAGGCGATAAAGCCGAAGGCAATGCCGTTGGCAATCGAGAACGTCAGCGGCATGGCCAGGGCGGCGACCACCACCGGTGCGGCGACGGTCAGGTCGTCCCAGTCGATCTGCGCCAGGCTGCTCATCATCAGCACGGCAACGAACAGCAGCGCCGGAGCAGTGGCGAACGCCGGCACGGCACCGGCCAACGGGGCGAAGAACAGGCTCAGGAGGAACAACAGGGCGACCACGCAGGCAGTCAAACCCGTGCGTCCGCCGGCGCTGATGCCAGCCGCCGATTCGATGTAGCTGGTGGTGGTGCTGGTACCCAGCGCGGCGCCAGCCATGGTCGCGGTGCTGTCGGCCAGCAGGGCGCGGCCCAGGCGCGGCATCTTGCCGTCCTTGTCCAGCAGGTTGGCTTTCTGTGCCACGCCGACCAGGGTGCCGGAGGTGTCGAACAGGTCGACGAAGAGGAAGGCGAAGATCACGCTGAGCAGGCCGATGTCCAGCGCGCCCATGATGTCCAGCTGCATAAAGGTCGGCACCAGCGAGGGCGGCATCGACACCACGCCGTTGAGCTGCGACAGGCCGAACAGGATCGACAGGCCAGTGACCAGCAGAATGCCGATCATCACTGAGCCGGTCACCCGGCGGTAGGCGAGGGCGGCGATCACGAAAAAGCCCAGGCAGGCGAGCAGCGGGCCGCCCTGGGACAGGTCACCAAGGCCGACCAGGGTGGCCGGGTTGTCGACCACGATGCCGGCGTTTTTCAGGGCGATGATCGCAAGGAACAGACCGATACCCGCGGCAATGCCGGAGCGCAGGGCCAGCGGGATGCTGTTGATGATCCATTCGCGGATCTTGAAGATCGACAGCACGAAGAAGATCGCACCGGAGAGGAACACCGCGCCGAGTGCCGTCTGCCAGGTGTAACCCATGGTCAGGACCACGGTGTAGGTGAAAAAGGCGTTCAGGCCCATGCCCGGCGCCAAGGCAATCGGGTAGTTGGCCAGCAGGCCCATGATGGCCGAGCCGATGGCCGCGGCCAGGCAGGTGGCGACGAATACCGCGCCCTTGTCCATGCCGGTTTCGGCGAGCATGTTGGGGTTGACGAAGAGGATGTAGGCCATCGTCAGGAAGGTGGTGAGACCAGCGAGGATCTCGGTGCGCACCGTGGTGTTGTGCGCCTTGAGGTGGAATAGACGTTCCAGCATGCTCGTTTCCCCATGCGCGTGACGCGCCGTTGATGACCTGATCGAAAGCAAAGCACATCCGCGTACGGATGCATGATTGTGCTGCCGATCGGAAAAAGGCGCGCATCATAACAGCATGGCTAGACGTGGTGAATTTATGACCGAGTGGACAGCTTAGCCCTTAGTATCGCGTCACATTGGTCGCTATTTGTAGGCGCGAAGGGGGCGCCTAGGTTGCGCGCAAAATCTCGCCATGCGTTGTTGGAGGACTTGGCAAGGGAACAACGTGGACAGCGAGTCCATTCCCTGCGTCCTCCGCCTAGCGGAACGCCGCCCGGCCCTTCCCACGAAGTCTGGCATTAACCGACATTTGATTAGTCTCGCGACACCCTGCGGGTGCAACAATCTACGGTATGACCCAGATACCAGCGGCGTCCTCACTGCAGGCAATGGCCTGCAGCGCTTGACCGGCGCAGGGGCCGGCCACGCATTCACCGCTCTCGATCAGAAACAGCGCACCATGGCGGGCGCACTGGATCAGGCTGCCGCTGTCGTCGAGAAACTGATCCGCTTGCCACTCCAGCGGCACCCCACGATGTGGGCAGCGGTTGCGGTAGGCATACACCTGGCCGTCCCGGCGTACAGCGAGCAGGTTCAGTTCATCGATAACGAAGCCTCTGCTCTGGCCTTCGGCCAATTCGCTCGGGGGGCATAAGCGGATCATCGCGTGCTCCAGTAATGAAGCTGGATTATCGCGCAGGAAGAAGGGGTGCGCATCCTTGCGCAGATGAAGCGCTAAAACTGCCAGGACGCCGATACGCGGAAGTTGCGCCCTGGCTCGCTGTAATAATCATCCGGTTGTGCGCCAGTGCGGCTGCCCGTGTCCGGCACGTTGAGAGCGTTCCAGTACTGCTTGTCGAACAGGTTGAACAGGCCGGCTTGCAGACGGACGCCATCCAGGACCGCCGGTTGCCAGAAGCCGGTGAGGTCGACCACACCGTAGCCGGGAGCCTGGAAGTCGCCGTCGTTCTCGACCTTGTCGCGGCTGCGGGCGGCGGTCAGCATCAGGTCGGCGCCGTAGCGTTGCTGGGTGTAGCTCAGGCCTAGGGTGCCGGTGAGTGGTGCTACCGAGTTCAGGTGCTGGTCGGTTTCGCGGTCTTTGCCGACGGCCCAGGCCACCGATGTCCAGGCTTGCCAGGCCGGGGCGAATTGCCAGTGGGCGGTGCCTTCCGCGCCGTAGATGCGCACTTTATTGCGGTTCTCCATGACTTCGAAGAAGGTTGGAAATTCACCAGGTTGGAAACCGTAGTCCTCTTCGTTGGCGGTGATGCTGTCGATGAAGTTTTTGTAGCGGTTATCGAACAGGCTGATGGAGCCGCCCAGGCGCTCGTTACCCAAGCGCGTGCCGACTTCGTAGCCGGTGCTTTTCTCGGGTTTCAGGTTCGGGTTGCCGACCCGCGCATAACCCATGCCGGCGTTGGTGAAGGTGCTGTAAAGCTCGTTGACGTCGGGTGCCTTGAAGCCCTCCGCCCACTGGGCATAGAAGCTCGCCAACTCTTGGGCCTGCCAGGTCAGCAGCAGGCTACCCGACCAGTTGGAGTCTTTGTTTTCGGTCAGCATCACGCTGTCGCCATCAAGCACATAGCCGCTGGTGTTGCTTTTGGGTTTGTAGGCATAGCGGTCGTAGCGCAGACCGGGGGTCAGGGACAGGGTATCGCTCAGGCTGATTTCGTCCTTCAGATACAGGGCGTAGAGCGTGCCCGGTGTTTTCGGCATTTCGGCCTGGTTGGTGTGCAGGTTAAGGCAAGAGAAGTAAACCCCGGCTGGCGTGCCGCCCGGCTGGAAGGGCGGAATCAGTACGCTTGGGCAGGCATCGTAGCCGCCGCTGTACTGCTGCGCCTCGATTCGACTCGCCTCGCCACCCAGGGTCAGGTTGTGCTGCCCCACCTGCTTGCCCAGGCTACTGTTGATGCCGTATTGGGTCTTCTCGATCTCATTGCTGCGCCCGAACGGGCCGGCCAGGGTGCCGGCGCGGGTGGCGTCGACCTGGTCCTCGCGATAGACCTTTTGCCAGTAAACAACGGTTTCTGCCCAGTCGAGCAGGCTGGCGGCATCCTCGGCCTGGTAGTGGTGGTCGAAGGACAGGCGCTTGCGCTCGTTGGTTTCGCGGGCGTCATAGTGGTCGGGGTAGTTGGCGGTGCCCTGGTTGATCCGGCTGTCCATGTCCTCTTCGCGCTCGAACCGCTCGGCGGTGATGCCCACGCGGTGCCCGCCCTGCAGCTTCTGCTGGACCTTGACCAGCAGGCTGTGCTGGTCGGTGTCGCTGGGGTTGGGCTCGGTACGCTGGCTACCCAACCCATCGTCATGGCCCATGTTCTCGCGCTCGTGTCCTTGCCGGCCACCGGCCTGCAGCAGCCAGGAGGTGTCGTTGAAACGCCCGGCCAGGGCGGCATTCAGGCCCCAACTGCGGTCGGCGCTGTCGTAGTCGCTCTTGACCAGGCCGGCGAAGTCGTCTTCGGTGCCCAGGAGGTCGTCTGGATTGAGGGTGCGTAACTGCAGCGCGCCACCGAGCGCTCCTGAACCCATCTGGCTGGAGTTGGCGCCGCGCACCACGTCGATCGACGACAGGCTCTGGAAGTCGATGCTGTCCAGGCCACCGTTGACCTCGCGCACGGCGTCGTTGAGCCAGGGCAGGCGAATGCCGTCGATGGTGGTCAGCACGCGGTCGCTGTCCAGGCCACGGATGTTGATGCTGTTGTTGCTGCGGTTGTAGCTCACGCCCGGTTCGGCGCGGCGTGCGAGGTCGTCGAAGCTGCGGATCTGCCGCCGTTCAAGGGTATCGGCGTCGGTGCTGGTGGTAGTCGGCAGCGCTTGGGCAGCAGCAGTGGCGGTCACTTCCACATCCGGTAGCTCGGCGGGAGCGTTGGCCAGGGCCAAAGAGGGGCAGAGCAACAGGGCAAGCCAGGGGCGGCGGGTGAACGGTGGGCGAATCAGCATCGTCATGGCTCCAGTGCGTGGGGGCAGCTCTGCGGCTGTTGGTTGGCAATGGCTCAAAACGTTAACCGGATTAATTCTCTGATGCAAATGCTTCTCATATAGATTATTTTGTTTGGGTTTTCACACGACTGCCCAGGCCGCAGTCGCCCCAGGCCGTGAGAGAGGAAGCGTTCCGATGAATACCGCACACACCGCCGCCGTGCAGGTGGCCGATCTGTATCAACGTTGGCAGGCCCTGCGCCTTGAGCAGCCGCGCTTACGCGCCCGCGAGGCGGCCGCCGCGCTGGGCGTCAGCGAAGCCGAGCTGACCGCCAGCCGGTTGGGCGTGGATGCCGTGCGCCTGCGCCCAGACTGGGCTGAGTTGCTGCCGGCGCTGGGTGAGCTGGGGCGGGTGATGGTGCTGACACGTAATGAGCACTGCGTACATGAGCGCAAAGGCCTGTACCGCGAGGTCAGCGTCAGCGCTAACGGGCAGATGGGGCTGGTGGTGTCGGCCGATATCGATCTGCGGCTGTTCCTTGGCGGCTGGGCCAGCGTGTTTGCCGTGGCCGAGCAAAGTGCCACGGGCGTGCTGCGCAGCCTGCAGGTGTTCGACCGGCAGGGCGTCGCGGTGCACAAGGTCTACCTGACCGAAGACAGCCACGTGTCGGCCTGGGCGCCATTGCTGACGCGTTTCGTCGCGGCTGAGCAAAGCCCGGAGCTGGCCCTGCAGCCGCTACCTGCAGCGCCGCTGCACAAGGCCGACGAGCAGATCGACCAGCATGCCCTGCGCGACGGCTGGACGGCACTGAAGGACACCCACCACTTTTTCGCCCTGCTGAAGAAGCACGAGGTCGCCCGCACCCAGGCCCTGCGCCTGGCGGGCAGCCAGTGGGCCGAGCCGCTGGACACCCGTGAATTGCCCCGGCTGATGGAGCAGGCTGGCGCCGGTGAGGTGCCGATTATGGTCTTCGTCGGCAACCGCCACTGCATCCAGATCCACACCGGGCCGGTGAGCAACCTGCGCTGGATGGACAGCTGGTTCAACGTCCTCGACCCTGACTTCAACCTGCACCTGCAGACCGCCGGGGTGGTCGAACTCTGGCGCGTGCGCAAGCCCAGCGTGGACGGGGTGATCACCAGTCTGGAGGCCTTCGACGCCGACGGCGAGTTGGTGGTGCAGCTATTCGGTGCGCGCAAACCCGGCATGGCCGAGCGCGACGATTGGCGCGAATTGGCCGAGGCTTTGCCTGTTCTGGGGTGAGCCCTTCGTACCCGCTGCCACGTTTGGCGACGGGCTTTGCTTATTTACAAGGAGCCCTGACCATGCGTCTTGCGCAGATCCTCGGCGGCCTGGCGGCCGTTTTGTTGTTTCCGAATCAGGTGCTGGCGACCGAGCCGTTGCCGCAGCGCTGGGTTAGCGCTGGCGGCGCGCTCAGCGAGTGGGTGGTCGAACTGGGCGGAGAAGCCCGTTTGGTCGGGGTCGACACCACCAGCCTGCACCCGGCGTCGCTCAGCCGCTTGCCAAGCATTGGTTACCAGCGCCAACTGGCGGCCGAGGGCATTCTCAGCCTGCAGCCGCAATTGTTGCTGGGCACCGAAGAAATGGGCCCGCCACCGGTCTTGGCGCAGCTAAAGGCCGCAGGGGTACAGGTCGAGGTGCTGCCATCCACGCCGGATCTTTCCATCCTGGCCGCCAACCTGCAGCGCATCGGCGCACTGCTGGGTGAGCCGCAGCGCGCCAGCGAACGCTTCGACGCTTACCGCGCGCAGCTGCAGCGTCAAGCCGATTGGCTCGCGCAGGCGCCGCAGCCGGCGCCGCGCGTACTGTTGGTGGTTGGTCATGCCGGCGGTAGTCCGCTGGCGGCGGGGCGGGGTACTGCAGGTGCCTGGCTGGTCGAGCAGGCCGGCGGGCGTAATCTGCCCGAGCATGAGGGTTACAAAACCCTGTCCACCGAGGCCTTGTTGGCCCTGGACCCCGAGGTGCTGGTGATCGCTGATCGACGTCTGCAGGGCGACGCCGCGCGCGACGCGCTGTTGGCGCAGAACCCGGCTCTGGCGGCCACCACGGCCGCCCGCAGCGGGCGCCTGCTGACGCTGGACCCGACCTTGCTGGTCGGTGGTCTGGGGCCGCGCGTGCCAGATGGGCTGGCGGCCTTGTCCGCAGCCTTTTATCCTGCCCGCCAGCCCCTCACCGCCGAAGCCCCGCTCACGCCATGAAGCCCGTTCTTACACCGCGCTCACTGTTTATTGCACTGGGCCTGTTGCTCGCGCTTGCGCTCTGGTTGTCCCTGGCCCTCGGGCCGGTCAGCCTGCCGCTGGGCGACACCCTGCAGGCCGCGCTGCGCCTTCTCGGGGCGCCGCTTGGCGGTGCCGAGTTGGATCAGGCTGAGTTGATTCTCGGGCAGATCCGCCTGCCGCGTACCTTGCTGGGCCTGGCGGTGGGCGCCGTGCTGGCGCTCTGTGGTGTGGCCATGCAGGGGCTGTTTCGCAACCCGCTGGCTGACCCAGGCCTGGTCGGGGTGTCCAGCGGCGCTGCACTGGGCGCGGCGGTGGCGATAGTCGGCGGCGCTGCCTTGGGCGGCTTACCGCAGGTCTACGCTCCTTATCTGCTGTCGCTCTGTGCATTTGCCGGCGGTCTGGGGGTGACGGCGTTGGTCTACCGTCTCGGCCGGCGCGATGGCCAAACCAGTGTCACCACCATGTTGCTGGCCGGCATTGCCCTGAATGCCCTGGCATTCGCCTGCATCGGCCTGTTCACCTACCTGGCCGATGACGCCACCCTGCGCACCCTGACGTTCTGGAATCTGGGTAGCCTCAATGGCGCCAGTTACAGTCGGTTGTGGCCGCTGCTGCTGGTCACCCTGGCGGTGGCGCTGTGGCTGCCACGTCGGGCCAAGGCCCTGAATGCCCTGCTGCTGGGCGAGTCGGAAGCGCGCCATTTGGGCTTTGCCGTGGAGCGACTCAAGCGTGAGCTGGTGTTCTGCACCGCCCTTGGCGTGGGCGCAGCTGTGGCGGCGGCGGGGATGATCGGCTTTATTGGCCTGGTGGTGCCGCACTTGGTACGTCTGCTGGTCGGGCCGGATCACCGGGTGTTGTTGCCTGCCTCGGCACTGGCCGGCGCCAGCCTGTTGCTGTTCGCCGATTTGATCGCCCGTTTGCTGCTGGCCCCGGCTGAGCTGCCGATTGGTATTGTCACGGCGTTGCTCGGTGCGCCGTTCTTCCTCTACCTGCTGTTGCGAGGGCGCACCTGATGCTGCGTGTCGAGAACCTGGCGGTAAAGCGCGGGCCCTGCACGGTGCTGGCGGAGGTCGATCTGGCGCTGCTGCCCGGCGAGGTGCTCGGTGTGCTCGGCCCCAATGGCGCCGGCAAGAGCACGCTGCTCGGCGCGCTTAGCGGCGAGTTGCTGCCGGCCCAGGGGCAGGTCTGGCTCGGCCAGCAGGCCCTGGCGGACTGGAACCCGGTCGAGCGCGCGCAACGCCTGGCCGTATTGCCGCAGACCTCGACGCTGAGCTTCGCCTTCAGTGTCGAGGCGGTCGTCGGCATGGGCCGGCTGCCCCATTCCAGCGGTCAGCAGCGCGATGCGCAGATCGTCGGCGAGGCCCTGGCCGCTGCCGATGCCAGTCACCTGGCCGGGCGCAGCTACCTGGCGCTGTCCGGCGGTGAGCGCCAGCGCGTGCACCTGGCGCGGGTGCTGGCGCAGCTCTGGCCAGGGGCGGCGGGGCAGGTGCTGTTGCTTGATGAGCCGACTTCGATGCTCGACCCACTGCACCAGCACACCACCTTGCAGGCGGTGCGGCGCTTTGCCGAGAAGGGCGCCGCAGTGCTGGTGATCGTGCATGACCTGAACCTCGCGGCCCGCTATTGTGATCGTCTGCTCCTGCTGCGCGAGGGCCGTCCCTACGCGCTCGGCAGCCCGGAACAGGTGCTGCGTGCCGAGCCGCTGCAGGCGGTTTTCGGCCTGGATGTCCTGGTGCAGCAACACCCGGAGCGCGGCCACCCGTTGATCATTGCTCGCTGAGGGTTTGCCATGCGCCTGTTGTCGTTCGTCCTGTTGCTGTGTTTGGCCGGCTGCCAGGCGCATCTGCCGGCGCTGCCCGCGTGGCAGTTGCCAAGCGAGGGGCAGGCGCCCGGTGTTGGGCAGATCATCGACCTGCGCAGCGGCCAGGCCCTGACGCCGGCGCAACTGGTCGAGCAATTGGCTGCCGCGCCGCAGGTGTTGGTCGGTGAGCGGCATGACAACCCTGATCACCATGCCCTGCAACTTTGGCTGTTACAGGCTCTGGCCAATCAGCGCGAGCAGGGCAGCCTGCTGCTGGAAATGCTCACGCCAAGCCAGCAAGCCCAGGTCGAGGGTGCGCGCTCGCTCGTGGCGCGTGGCGATACCCCGGTCGATCTACCTGCCGCTTTGAGCTGGGAGAAGGGCTGGGACTGGGCGCTGTACGGCCCCGTGGTGCGGTATGCCCTGGCGCAGCCTTACCCGTTGCGGGCGGCCAACCTGAACCGTGCCGAGGTTATGGCCATCTACCGTGCCGTGCCGCCGCTCAAGGGCGCCGCCGCGAGTGCGCCCATCGTGCGCGAGGCGCTGCTGGCGCAGATTCGCACCTCACACTGCGACCTGCTGCCTGAAAGCCAGTTGCCCGCCATGCTCGCTGTGCAGCAGCAGCGTGACCTGCGCATGGCGCAAGCGCTGCAGGCAGCCGCGACGCCGAGCCTGCTGTTTGCCGGGGCTTACCATGTGCGCCGTGACCTCGGCGCGCCGCTGCACTTACGTGATCTTGGTCTGCCTGCCGACGAACGGGTACTGATCCTTGCCGAAGCCGGCAAACCGGTCAGTGCGGCCATGGCTGACTACGTTTGGTACACCCCTGGCGTGGCCGAACAGGACCTCTGCGCCCAGCTGCGGCGCTGATTTCGAGCTGGATGGCGAGTCGCGTTCACCGCCCAGCTTGTAGCGCCTGAGCGTTTTCAAATCTTCCGCAAGGCAATGACTAATTTCGGTGCGTGGACGCACCAAAAAAATACCTGTTTGACAAGTTTTCGGGTTTTGGCGCAGATTATTGCCATGCCAAACGTTTGCTACACGCTGAATGTCGGGCTAACACTCTAAAAAACAACAATTTTTCAGGCGACTTGAAATCCTTTTCGCAAGTTGGCGCGGCACTTGCTCTAGCTGACCGACAAGACAGGTTTCGAAGACGCCCGGAGTGCTCATGACGCATACCCCCCTCAACGCTTCGCAGGTCGCTACGCTGCTCGATGCAGCCCGCCAGGCCAGCACCCGCGCTTATTGCCGCTACTCCGATTTTCCCGTCGGGGCCGCCCTGCTAACCCATGACGATCGCCTTATCACAGGCTGCAACGTGGAAAACGCCTCGTTCGGCTTGACCAACTGCGCCGAGCGCAGCGCGCTCTTCGCCGCCATCAGCCAGGGTTACGCCCCGCGCAGTTTCAAGGCGCTGGTGGTGTATGCGCCCAAGGTCGAGCTGATCAGCCCCTGCGGCGCCTGCCGCCAGGTGATCAGCGAGCTGCTTGAGGCCGATTGCCCGGTGTATTGCTGCGGCAGCGATGACAGCCAGATGCGCCAGTGGCGCACCGATGAGCTGTTGCCCGGCGCCTTCAGCTTTCCCTGAATCTACCTTCGAGCTGCCCCACGCAGCTCGCCCTATCGTCTATTGCCCTGTAGCGGGAGCCCTGCGCCATGAGTTTGATCGGCATCGTCGTGTTGTTGCTTGTTGCCATCGCCTTTTCCAGTAACCGACGGGCCATTCGCCCACGGACGGTGATCGGCGCCTTTCTGATTCAGGCTGGTCTAGGCGCCTTCGTGCTCTACGTGCCCTGGGGGCAGGAAGTGCTGCTCAATTTGTCCGGGGCGGTATCGGCGCTGCAGAGCGCGGCCAACGAAGGCATCGCCTTTCTGTTTGGCGGTTTGGCCGGTGACAAGATGTTCGAAGTCTTCGGTGGCGGTGGCTTTGTTTTCGCCATTCGTGTGTTGCCGCTGATTGTGTTCTTCAGTGCCTTTATCGCGGTGCTCTACTACCTCGGCGTTATGACCCTGATCATCCGTGTCATTGGCGGCGCCCTGCGTTGGGTGTTGGGCACCAGCCGCACGGAGTCGATGTCGGCCACCGCCAACATCTTTGTCGGCCAGACCGAAGCGCCGCTGGTGGTGCGCCCTTTTATCCCGCGCATGACCCGCTCGGAGCTGTTCGCGGTCATGGTCGGTGGCTTGGCCTCGGTCGCCGGCTCGGTGTTGATCGGCTATGCCAGCCTGGGTGTCGAACTCAAGTACCTGATCGCCGCCAGCTTCATGGCAGCCCCGGGTGGATTGTTGATGGCCAAGCTGATGGAGCCGGAGACCAGCAAGCCGCATGATGATCCCAGTGACTTGCAGCAAGGTGAGGACGAGCGTCCGACTAATGTGCTCGATGCGGCCGCCAGCGGTGCTTCCAGCGGCTTGATGCTGGCGCTCAACGTTGGCGCGATGTTGCTGGTGTTTATCGCCCTGATTGCCGTACTCAATGGCTTGCTGGGCTGGTTCGGTGGCCTGGTTGGCTACCCGCAGGTCAGTCTGCAGGGGCTGCTCGGTTACCTGTTCGCACCGCTGGCTTTCGTCATCGGCGTGCCCTGGGCCGAAGCGGTTCAGGCCGGCAGTTTTATCGGCCAGAAACTGGTGCTTAACGAGTTTGTCGCCTACATCGATTTCGCCCGTTACATCGACCCGGCCAAAGCACTGGAGAGCGGTGTGCAGGTTCTTTCGGCGCAGACCCAGGTCATCGTCACCTTTGCCCTGTGCGGCTTCGCCAACCTGTCGTCGATCGGCATCCTTCTCGGCGGCCTTGGTGTGATGGCGCCGACCCGGCGCAAGGAACTGGCTGAGTTGGGCCTCAAGGCGGTACTCGCTGGCACTCTGTCCAACTTGATGAGTGCGGCGCTGGCCGGCCTGTTCGTTTCACTCTAAGCACACCCCCTGGTTACCGTTCAGGCCTCACTTGAGGCCTGTGGGAACCCTTTGCCCTACGGTCGCCCAAGCGGGCGCTATATCACTCGCGAGAAAGGAGAGTCCGATGTCCATTACCCGTCATACCGCTGTACCGTCCCTGGGCCAGGGCGCTCGCTGGCTAGGCTGCGCCACCGCTCTGGCGGTGAGCCCGCAGGTGCTGGCCGATGCTTTCGAGCCGGTGTGGTCGTTCCGCAACGTGTCGATCAATTACCTGGACTGGTCCAAGGGCACCGAAGACCGTACGGCCAGCAACGCCGCCAAGGGCGATTTCTTCTTCCTCGAAGTGGAAGGCGGGGTGGGCTTTACCTGGGGTGAGTTCTACGGCTTCGCTGACTGGGAAAACCCGGGCAACAAGAAGCGCGAGGACGATGGCCGCGATCAGCGCCGCAGCGCTGCCAAGATCACCTCGCACCTGTACCTGGGCGAGTCGCCGTTTTCCGTCTACCTGCACGTCTACGATTTTCGTGACCCCGGCTATGACGGCCGCGAGCAGGACCAGGTCGTCGGGCTGGGCTATCGCCACACCTTCGACAATGGCCTGTGGTTCAAGCCGTTTCTTGGCGTTGCCCACGTCAACAGCGCCAACTACAGCGGGATGAACGGTTACATGGCAGGCTGGGTGGCCGGTTACGATTTCACCGTGATGGAGCAGAAGCTTAGCGTCACCAATTGGCATGAGCTGACCTTCGACCGTGATGACGACTATGTCAGCGAGAACTACGTCAACGGCAGCGCCGGCAAGATGGGTAACAACGGCGCGGTCTCGCTCTGGTGGCACCCCGTGTCGGCCATCACCGCCGGCGTGCAGTACCGTTACTCGATGAACAAGCTCGGCACCCCGGACGATTACCAGAACGCGATGATCTACACCCTCAAATATAATTTCTGATACCACCACCCGCCCGCCAGCGGGTGCTTTGCCACTGCCGAGAATTTGCCATGACTGCCGATCAAACCCTGGCCCAGCAGGCCGTTGCGCTGCTCGACCTGACCTCCCTCAACGCCGACGACAACGAGGCGCGCATCATCGCGTTGTGCCAGCGGGCGCTCAGCCCAGCCGGCCCGGTGGCGGCGGTGTGCGTCTACCCAGCGTTTGTCGCGCTGGCGCGGCGCACCCTGGATGAGCTGGGCGGTGCGGCCGTGCGGGTGGCGACGGTGACCAACTTCCCGGCGGGGGCGGCCGATGTCGAGGCCGCCACTGCACAAACCGCCGCTGCAGTAGCCGCGGGCGCCGATGAGGTGGATGTGGTCTACCCCTATCGCGCGTTACTGGCGGGCGATGCCGCAGTGGGCCGTGCCCTGGTGGCCGCTTGTCGGGCGGCGTGCGGCAGCCGCGTGCTGCTCAAGGTGATTCTGGAGACCGGTGAGTTGCAGGACCCCGCGCTGATCCGTCAGGCCAGCCTGGACGCCATCGACGCGGGTGCCGATTTCATCAAGACCAGTACCGGCAAGGTGGCCGTCAACGCCACTGCCGAGGCGGCGCAGATTATGCTCGCAGCGATTGCCGAGCGTGGTGCGCAGGTGGGCTTCAAACCAGCCGGGGGCATCCGCACCCTGGCCGATGCGCGGCTGTACATCGACTTGGCGGGCGAGATACTGGGCGCCGACTGGGTCACGCCGGCGCACCTGCGTCTCGGTGCTTCGAGCCTGCTGGATGATCTGCTGGCGACCTTGGGCCAGGCAGCGGCAGCGGGGCACCACAGTGGCTACTGAGCTGTGGCTGGCTCAGGAAGTGATTGGCCAGAAGCGTGACGGCCAGGAACTCACAGCGGCTGATATCCAGCGGTTTGTCGAGGGGATTGCCGACGGCAGCGTGGGCGATGGGCAGATGGCCGCCTTTGCCATGGCCGTGCTGCTCAAGGGCATGACGCTCGCCGAACGTATCGCGCTGACCTGCGCCATGCGCGACTCCGGCCAGGTGCTGCAGTGGCAGTTGCCCGGCCCGGTGGTGGACAAGCATTCCACCGGCGGCGTCGGTGATCTGGTCAGCCTGGTCCTGGCACCGCTGCTGGCCGCCTGCGGTTGTTACGTGCCGATGATTTCCGGGCGTGGCCTGGGCCACACCGGCGGCACCCTGGATAAACTCGAGAGCATCCCCGGTTACTGCATCCAGCCCACACCCGAGCGCTTGCGCGAGGTGGTTGCCGAGGTTGGCTGCGCGATCATCGGCCAGACCGCCGACCTGGCGCCGGCGGACAAACGCCTGTATGCCATTCGTGATGTCACCGCCACCGTCGAGTCGATCGACCTGATCACCGCCTCGATCCTCGGCAAGAAACTGGCGGCGGGCCTCGATGTGTTGGTCATGGACGTCAAGGTCGGCAATGGCGCCTTTATGCGCGAGCTGTCCGAAGCCGAGGCCCTGGCCCGTAGCCTGGTGGAGGTGGCCAACGGCGCGGGCGTGCGCACCCAGGCGCGGGTCAGCGACATGAACCAGCCCCTGGCGCGCAGTGCCGGCAATGCCCTGGAGGTCGAGGAAGCGCTGGCCCTGCTCGCTGGCGAAGTACGCAGCCCACGGCTGTGGGCGCTGACCCTGACCCTGGCCGAGGACATTCTCCTGGCGGCGCAGTGCGTGGCTACCCGCGAAGAGGCCCAGGCTCAACTGCAGGCAGTCTGGACCAGTGGCGCGGCGCTGCAGCGCTTCTCGCGGATGGTCGCCGCTCTCGGTGGGCCGAGCGATCTACACCGTGCGCTCTGGGATTATCTTCCTCAAGCCCCGGTCACGCGGCGCATCGAAGCTTCGCACAGCGGCTATATCAGCACGGTGGATACCCGCGCCATTGGCCTGGCGGTGATCGGGCTGGGCGGTGGTCGCCAGCAGGCGGGTGATGTCATCGATGCGTCGGTGGGCTTCAGCCAGTTGGCCCTGCCTGGCGAGCCGGCAGGGCCGGGGCATGTACTGGCCTGCGTGCACGCGCGGGATGCGGCCAGCGCCGGTTTGGCCGAGCAGGCGCTGCGCCGTGCTTATCAGCTTGCTGACGCGCCGGTCGCCGATAATTCACTGATCCTGGCCCATCTCTAGATCGTCACGGTCGAAGGGCGATAACTGATTCAGGAGTCTTCTTATGTCTCGTGCTGTCCTGCTGGTGCTGGACTCGTTCGGCATTGGCGCCACGGCCGATGCCGAGCGCTTTGGCGACGTCGGTGCCAATACCTTTTTACATATCGCCGAGGCCTGCGCGCGGGGCGAGGCCGACAGCCCGCGCCGCGCCGGCCCGTTGCACCTGCCCAATCTGGCACGGCTGGGCCTGGGTCATGCTGCAGCGTTGAGTGCCGGTGGTTACCCGCCAGGTTTCTCTGCCGAGCAGACAGCGTCGGGGGCCTATGGCTATGCCCGCGAGCTGTCCAGCGGCAAGGACACGCCGTCCGGGCACTGGGAAATGGCCGGCGTGCCGGTGCTCACTGACTGGGGCTACTTCCCTGCCAGCACACCTTGTTTCCCCCGCGCGCTGGTCGAGGCCTTGATCGAGCGCGGCAAGCTGCCGGGTATTCTCGGCGATTGCCATGCCTCGGGTACCACCATCCTCGAACAACTGGGTGATGAGCACCTGCGCACAGGCATGCCGATCTGCTACACCTCGGCCGATAGCGTGTTTCAGATCGCCGCCCACGAAGAAATCTTTGGCCTGCAACGGCTGTATGAGCTGTGCCTTATTGCCCGTGAGCTGTGCGATGACCACCAGATCGGTCGGGTGATCGCCCGGCCGTTCACCGGTGACAGCCCGGCGACCTTCAAACGCACCGGCAATCGCCGCGACTATGCCGTACCGCCACCGGCGCCAACCTTGCTGGACCGGCTGTGCGCCGACGGTGGGCGGGTGCATGCGGTGGGCAAGATCGGAGATATTTTCGCCCACCGTGGTATCAGCCAGCTGTACAAGGCCGACGGCAACGAAGCCCTGTTCGACAGCACCCTAGAGGCTCTCGCCCAGGCGCCGGCGCGCAGCCTGGTGTTCAGCAATTTCGTCGATTTCGACATGCTCTACGGCCACCGCCGCGACCTGGCCGGCTACGCCCAGGCGCTTGAGGATTTCGACCGGCGTTTGCCCGAGTTGATCAGCGCATTGCAGCCCGACGACCTGTTGCTGCTCTCCGCCGATCACGGCTGCGACCCCAGTTGGCCGGGCAGCGATCACACCCGCGAACACGTGCCCGTGTTGGCCCTGGGCAAGGGTGTGGTGGCCGGCAGCCTGGGCGAGCGCGGCAGTTTTGCCGATATTGGCCAGACCCTGGCCGAGTTTTTCGGCCTGGCGCCCTGCAGCCATGGCCTGTCCTTTCTGCAACCCACCCTTTCACGGAGTACGCGCTGATGGCGACTGCACATATCCAGGCTGAGCTGGGCGATTTTGCCGAAACCGTATTGATGCCGGGCGACCCGCTGCGGGCGCGAATGATCGCCGAGACCTACCTGAGTGAGGTGCGCCAGGTGAATACGGTGCGTAACATGTTGGGCTTCACTGGCTTGTACAACGGCCAGCCTATCTCGGTGATGGGCTCGGGTATGGGCATCGCCTCGATCTCCATCTACGCCCATGAGCTGTACAGCCAATACGGCGTGCAGCGCATCGTGCGGGTGGGCAGTTGTGGCTCGGTGCAGCCGGGTGTGCGGGTCGGTGAGCTGGTGCTGGCGCTGGGTGCGTCGACCGACTCTCAGGTCAACCGCAAGCGCCTGGGCGGTTTCGATTTTGCCGCCATCGCCGACTACGCCTTGCTCACCCATACCGTACAAGCGGCGCAGGCCCGAGGCCTGCCCGTGCACATCGGCAATGTATTTTCCGCTGACCTGTTCTACGAACCCGATCCCGAGCTGTTCGCCAAGATGACCCGCATGGGCATTCTTGCCGTGGAAATGGAGGCGGCGGGGCTGTATGGCGTGGCGGCGGAACTGGGGCGTCAGGCACTCACACTGCTGACGGTCAGCGATCACATACTCGACGGTGAAAAGCTCAGCGCCCAGCAGCGCCAGGATGACTTTCATGACATGGCTCGGCTGGCTCTGGAGGCAGTTACCTCGTTGCCGTTACAGGCTTAGGGGCTGTTTCCGTTTCGTCGCGAATCGCGTTGCTGCGCTAAGTCTCGCCAGGCCGGGCGGCATTCCGATAGGTGGAGGACGCAGGGAATAGTGTTTCCTTGCCAAGTCCCCTAAATCGCAGGCAAAAAAAGACCCGGGTGTTAGCCGGGTCAATAACCGTGATTAGCCTGATGAGGAGATAACCTGAAGAGCCTGATGAGAGTCTCTTGAGCTTATCGACTGATCTCGCGACCAGTTGAGTGAATAATAACAATTCTCATTCATGAGTCAACGTCTTTTTGAAAAAGATTCTCAACGGCGGATGAGCGGTCGGCTACTACAAAAAACCCGGCCTAGGCCGGGGTCTTGATAGGGCAGTGGACAATCACTCATCCGCTCCGGGCAGGCGCAGTTGGGTGACCTCCTTGTTCAGCAGGTCGATGCGCCGTGCCATGCTTTCGATCAGGCTGTGGGCAATGCGTGGGTTGCTCTGCATCAGGCTGAGAAATTGCTCTTTGGGAATCACCATCACCGTGCAGGGCTCGCTGGCCAGTACGGTTGCGCTGCGTTTCTCACGGGTGAACACGGCCATCGCCCCGAAGATTTCATCTTTCTGCACATCGCCGACCTTGTGCCCATCGACATAGGCCTCCGCATGGCCCTCGATGATGATGAACACATGATCGGCGGCATCACCTTGGTGGATCAGTTCTTCACCCGCAGCGAAATGCTGGAAGCCGGTGGAAGGGCGAATTTCCGGTTGCTTGAGCCGCGCCAGTGCGTCCGAGAGCAGCGCGGTATGGCCAACCAGATACTGGATGAATAGCTCCTGGCGCTGTTCGTTGGCATAGATGTGCTTGAACACGTCGCTGCGCGAGTAGGGCAGCAGGCTCAGCGGCTCTTCGCTGCTGTAGCGGCAGCTGGGGAGGTCGATACCCTGGCGCAAGCCGACCAGATCACCCTCCTGCAGGTAGAACAGCGGCCGTTCATCGACTAGTGCGTGCAGCAGGCCATTTTCGATGATGAACAGCTGATTGCCCGGCAGCAGCTTGCCCAGGTCGTCTACGCCTTCAAACTGCAACACTTCGCCACACGGGGCCAGACCGTCGAGCAGTTTGGCCGGGATGCTTTGTAGTCGGTTGATCAGCTGATCGGCGTACGCCGGTTGCTCCCCGAGTAGATACATGTGCGTAATTCCTTGAACGTGCTGAGCGAGGATCCGTTGACGACTGATAACGCGTCAAGGGCCCGACGCGGTGTGCAGCTGTATGCCGTTGCATGGCCAGGTCGTTGCCATGGGTAACCCGCAGGCCCCTCATGCGCACGAACGTCCCTCAAACAATAGGCGGTGGCGCGTCTTAGGTAAATGTTTAGGCCGTCAGGTTGTGAGCTAGCGCTTGTTGCGCACCTGCGTATCGTCGACCTGAGCGTTGAGAAGTGCCTTGTGCGCCGGTGGCAATTCGCTCCAGTGAACATTCAGAAGTGCGCCTTCGATGGCGTAGAGCAGCACTCTGGAGGCGCGAAAGCCGCGTGCGCGTACCGCGCTATAAGCGCTGGCGGCCCCCAGTCGACGGAGGTCGGTGGCGCTGTGGATGCCCACGGCATGCAGCCATTGTGCTGACGTCTTGCCAAGATTCTTAAGTTGTTGCAGTTCGTCGTTCATCGAGCCTCCTTGCGCCGGATGGACAAAGTTTCGGGGTGCTGCGACTTGCCCAGGCGCAGGTATACAGATGTAGTAGTCAGCGTAGGTGAGGTGTTGAGTGGGGGGCCTCAGTTCTGTTCAATGGCCTGATTCAATGCGCAGATTTGGTCGTAGCCATGCTGCGTGGCTATCCGTTTGGCTCTAATAGCGAACATTGACGGTGCGATCTCGATCGGGGAGGTGGGCCCGGGTATGCAAGCCAACGTTCTGCGAGGGTGATGCGATCGCAATGCTCGATCAGCGTGTTCAGAGCGCTATTTATCTTCTGCAGGCCACCACACCAGACAGCGAATAGTCCGCCAGGTTGCAGTAGGCGTGTGACATCGACAAAAACAAGTGGCGTGGCAAACCCATGTTGGGCTTGGGTGATTACTACCGAGCCCGCGCAGCAGTCGCGGCGCAGTTGCCCTTTGGCGCGCCTATCGGATAGCGAGGCGATGGCGCGCATATCATTTAGTGCGATAACGCAGGCGTGTGCCGAAGTTGACCGACATGAGGATCTCGTCGGCGGTCAGTTCGGCAGGGAAGTAAGCACCGGAGATTTGCGCATGGGCGACGCTCGCACCTTCAAGCTGTGCTTCGCGCAGATCAAGGCCGCGCAGGTCGGCGCCGCGGAAGTAGGCTCCAGTGAAATCAATCCGCTCGGCATTCAGTAGTCGCAGGTCAAGGCCGCGAAAATCGCCGTGAGCCAGGTCGATTTGACCTTCGGCAGGTTTCTGCGCATTGAAGCCTTTGATGTCCTCGTCGCGCAGAAGGCGGTACAGCGGGTTGTCGAGGTGGTGGGGCTGTTCGGTCATGGCGCAAATCCCTGGCGGTTTTGCCACCAGTATAGGTGGCATGCCGGAGTTTGCGCGGTGAACGGCTCGGCTTCAGAGCCCCGGCAGGCGCTGGCGGATACGCTCGATAAGACCGTCCATGCTGGCGCTGTCGTGGGTCTCGACGCGTTTGCAGTGGATGTGCTCGGCTTGGCTCAGCGGCTCGCGGCTGCGCTGTTGGGCGGCTATAACTTCCAGTGTCGCGTCTGAGGGGTCGCGGCCTTCGGCCTGGCGCTGGGCCAGCCAACTGGCAATCACCGCGTCGGGGGCATGGCAATCAATGATCAGGAAGGGCACGCCGTTCTGCTCGGCCACCAGCGAGGCCGCTTCACGTTGGGCTTGTTTGAGGTAGGTGGCATCAACGACCACGCCGAAGCCGCTGTGCAAAGCCAGCTCGGCCAGTTCGTGCAGGTGTTGGTAAGTCGCGCTGCTGGCATCGCTGCTGTAGATGCCGCTGTCCAGTGTGTTACTGGCCCCCTGCTGCTCGCCAAACAGACCCTTACGCACCAGGTCCGAACGCAGGCGCACAGCGCCGAGTGCCTCGACCAGGCGCATAGCTACATGGCTCTTGCCGACTGATGAGACGCCATGGGTGATAGCCAAAAAGCGCAATGGAATGGCGCTGCAGCGCTCGGCGAGGTCGGCGTAGCGGCGATACTGGCGCAGGATCACGGCGCGCTTCACGGCATCCTGAGTACCATCCAGGCTGAACAGGGCGACTTTGGCGCGCACCAGCGCCCGGTAGGCCTTGTAGAAGTTCATCAGCTCCAGCGCGGCGTAATCCCCGGTCAGCTCCAACCAGGTGCTCATGAAGCGACGGGCCAGGGATTTCAAGCCACGGTCTTCCAGGTCCATGACCAGGAAAGCGCTATCGGCGGTCGGGGCGGTCAGGCGGAATGGCTCGTTGAATTCGATGCAGTCGAACAGCACCACGCGGCCGTCGATAAGGGTCGCGTTGCCCAAATGCACGTCGCCGTGGCATTCGCGGATAAAACCATCGCGCTTGCGCTGTTCGAGTAGTGGCTTGAGTCGCTCGTAGCTGCTTTCAGCCCAGGCCTCAAGGGCGTCGAGTTGTTGCAGGGCTTCTTTGTCCTGCAGAAGCGGGCGGATTTGCTCGAAGTTCTGCCGCACTGGCGCCATCACCGCTTCGGCACTGCCTAGGGGATTGTCCTGCGGCACGCGTGGGGCTGCTAGGTGGAAGGCGGCCAGTTGCTGGGCCAGATCATCTATATGCGCAGCGGTCAATTCGCCGCGAGCCTGCACGTCGGCGAGTAGGTCATGCTGAGGAAACTGGCGCATTTTCAGGGCATAGTCGAGTGCCGGACCTTCGCCGCCGAACTGCGGTGCCTGCTCACTGCCGGTGATTGCGACGACTTCCAGGTACAGGCCTTGAGTCAGGCGCTGGTTGAGGCGTAGTTCTTCTTGGCAAAAGTGTCGGCGATCATCCGTGCGGGTGAAGTCGAGAAAACCGAAGTTCACCGGCTTCTTGATCTTGTAAGCGTAGGGGCCGGTCAGGATCACCCAGGATATGTGGGTCTCAATGACCTGGAACGCGTCTACCGGATGCGGGTAGAGGGCCGGGTTCTGCAGGGCGGCGATCAGGGCTTGGCTCACGGAGAATCCTTGGGGTGTCGAGAAATTGAGAGGCGGCATTATGGACGCTGTGAGGCCGCCTGCAAACCGCCTGTCCCACGCCTGCTCGGCCGCAGCAAAGTGCGTATAATGCCGCGCCATGACTCGTACCCGATCCCCCCGTTCCCGTTCTAAACGCCGCCCTTCGCGCGGCCTGCGTCCACTGCTTGGCTGGGCTGTGAAGCTTGGTCTGGTCGGTCTGGTGGTGCTGGCTGGCTTTGCGGTTTACCTCGATGCTGTGGTCCAGGAGAAGTTCTCCGGCAAACGCTGGACCGTGCCGGCCAAGGTTTATGCCCGGCCGCTCGAGCTATTCGTCGGGCAGAAACTGGCCAAGGACGACTTCCTCAAGGAGGTCGATGCCCTAGGCTATCGCCGCGAAACTGCAGTCGATGGGCCGGGCGCTGTGTCGGTGGCTGGCAATACCATTGAGTTGCACTCGCGGGGCTTTCAATTCTACGAAGGCAATGAGCCGTCGCAACGTGTACGTGTGCGCTTTTCGGGCGATTACGTGGCAGCTCTGAGTCAGGCCAACGGGGCCAATCTGGCCGTCGCCCGGCTGGAACCGATGCTGATCGGCGGCCTCTACCCGGCGCACCAGGAAGACCGCGTTTTGATCAAGCTCGATCAGGTGCCGCCGTACCTGATCGAGACGCTGGTGGCCGTTGAGGATCGCGAGTTCTTCAATCACTTCGGCGTATCACCCAAATCGGTCGCCCGTGCCATCTGGGTTAACGCCTCGGCCGGACAGGTGCGCCAGGGCGGCAGCACCCTGACCCAGCAGCTGGTGAAAAACTTCTACCTGACCAACGAGCGCAGCCTGACCCGCAAGGCCACCGAGGCCATGATGGCGGTGCTGCTGGAGCTGCATTACGACAAGCGCGAGATTCTCGAGGCTTACCTCAATGAGGTGTTCCTCGGCCAGGATGGCCAGCGCGCCGTGCATGGCTTCGGTTTGGCCAGTCAGTATTTTTTCAGCCAGCCGCTGTCGGAGCTTAAGCTGCATCAGGTGGCCTTGCTGGTCGGTATGGTCAAGGGGCCGACGTTCTACAACCCACGACGCAATCCGGAGCGTGCGCTGGAGCGGCGCAATCTGGTGCTCGATGTGTTGGTCGAGCAGGGCGTTGTTTCCGCTGAAGAAGCGGCAGCCGCCAAACAGCGGCCGCTGGGCGTGACCCAGCGCGGCAGTATGGCCAACAGCTCCTTCCCGGCGTTCCTTGATCTGGTCAAGCGCCAGCTGCGAGAGGACTATCGCGAGGAAGACCTGACCGAAGAGGGGCTGCGAATCTTCACCAGCTTCGATCCCATCCTTCAGCTCAAGGCTGAGAGTGCGCTGAGCGACAGCCTCAAGCGTCTCTCTGGACGCAAGGGCGTCGACGAAGTCGAGGCTGGCATGGTGGTGACCAATCCGGAAACTGGCGAAGTGCAGGCGATGATCGGTAGCCGCCAACCGCGCTTTGCCGGGTTCAACCGAGCGATTGATGCGGTACGGCCGATTGGCTCGCTGATCAAACCAGCGATTTATCTCACGGCACTGGAACGGCCCAGCCAATACACCCTGACCAGTTTCCTGGAGGACGAGCCATTCTCGGTCAAGGGGCAGGATGGTCAGGTCTGGCGCCCGCAAAACTATGATCGCAAGGCGCACGGCACCATCTACCTGTACCAGGGGCTGGTCCATTCCTACAACCTGTCGACTGCCAAGCTCGGCCTGGAACTGGGTGTGCCGACCGTGCTCAAAACCCTCGACCGGATGGGGGTGAGCCGCCAGTGGCCGGCCTATCCGTCCATGTTGCTGGGGGCGGGAGCTTTGAGCCCGCTGGACGTCGCGGGGATGTACCAAACATTGGCCAATGGTGGCTTCAACACACCGCTGCGCGGCATCCGCAGTGTGCTGACCGCCGAAGGGCAGCCACTGGGCCGCTACCCGTATCAGATTCAGCAGCGCTTCGATGCAGGTGCTATCTACCTATTGCAGAATGCGATGCAGCGCACCATGCGCGAAGGTACCGGGCGCTCGGTGTACAACCAATTGCCGGCTTCCCTGGTGCTGGCTGGCAAGACCGGCACCAGTAACGATTCGCGTGACAGCTGGTTCGCCGGTTTCGGCCAAGACGTGCTGGCGGTGGTATGGCTCGGCCGCGATGACAACGGCCCAACGCCGCTGACAGGTGCGACTGGTGCCTTGCAGGTCTGGACAGATTTCATGCGCAAGGCTGACCCCTTGCCGCTGGACATGCCGATGCCGGACAACGTGGTGCAGGCGTGGATTAACCCCGCGACTGGTCAGGGCTCGGACCCGAGCTGCCCTGGCGCGGTGCAGATGCCGTATATTCGCGGCAGTGAACCCGTGGCAGGTCAAGCCTGCGGCATCCAGGCACCGGTCGATTCGGTGATGGATTGGGTACGTGGCTGGTTGGACTAAGACGAGAGGGTGTGTTGTGGCTAAGTGGCTGATTCCTGTTTTAACCGCGTCTATGGTTCTGGGTGGTTGTGCCAGTGTCCCGCGGGGTTCCATTCCGGTGGTCGACTCGGGTACTTCGGCTTCCGAATTGCAGGATGGCGGCAGCGCTGGTTATGCCAGTGCAACGCCCCAGGCTTCCATGCAGAACTCACCGGAGGACTCCGGTGTGGTGGTGATGGTGCCGGGCGGCAGTTCGGCGCCGATCCAAACGTTTCCTGCTTCCGGTGCCGGCGGTGGTATTGCCAATGGGCAGCCCCTGACTTTCGGTTCTGGCAGTGACGTACCTGCTGCGCCGTCGAGCGGCACTTTCACTGCGCCCCCCATGCCGAGCCAGCCGAGCGGGATTCCCAGTGGTGGTGGCCTGGCTGCTGACGAGCAACTCGACGGGCCAGTGCTGGCGCTGTTGACGTCGGCTCAACAGCTGCAGGGCAGTGGCGATCTCAATGGCGCTGCGTCAAGCCTGGAGCGTGCCCAGCGTATCGCACCGCGTGAGCCCCAGGTGCTCTACCGTCTGGCTGAAGTACGCCTGGCCCAGGGCGATGCCGCGCAAGCCGAGCAGTTCGCCCGGCGCGGGTTGAGTTATGCCAGTGGTCGCCCGGCGCTGCAGGCCAGTCTGTGGGACCTGATCGCCCAGGCACGGGAGCGTCAGGGTGATCCAGCAGGTGCCGCTCAGGCCCGTGAGCAGGCGCGGGTCAACCTCTGATGGATGCGCGTTTTCCAGCAGTCGCTCAACAGATATTGCTGATCGAGCGTGAGTTGCGAGTGCAAGGCTGGTGGGAAGAGCAAGCGCCTAGCGCTGAAGCGCTCGCCAGCGTAGAGCCCTTCTGTGTCGACAGCCTGGCGTTCGAGCAGTGGCTGCAGTGGATCTTTCTGCCGCGGATGAAGGACATGCTTGAAGCCGGTGCGGCGTTGCCGAGAGTTTCTGGTATTCAGTCGATGGCCGAGCAGGTTTATGGCCAGCATGCTCGTGCGCAAGGACTTATCGCGTTGCTGGGTGAGTTCGATGCGCTGATAGGTGGCGCAGCAGGCTGAAAGTCACTTTAAAGAAAGCGGCTGCCGTCAGTATCTTGAGGTGACAGCCGTTTCTCTATGTTATTTGCAGTTGTCAGTGATCGCCTTGCGTGTCTCGGTGATACGGGCTTGTCGCTCATCTTCGCTCAGACGCGTGACCTCGCCTTCTACCTCAAGACGCAGTCGCGGATTGTTCTCTAGCTGAGCCAGGTTGCTCCGCTGCGCCTCGCAGTACTTGCGCCGCTCCGCTTCCTGGGCGGCGACATCCTTGCGCACCTGCTCGTTGATCGCTTCCTGTTCGGGGTCGGCAATGCTGTCGAATGTAGGAGCAGCGGGCGTCGGCGGTGTTTCTACGGCGCGCGGTGGGGGCGTGCTGGTGTTGATTTGCGTGGCCTGTTGGCCCTGGGGCGGCTGGGCGCCGAAGTGCGTGACGCCCTGGGCATCGACCCATTTGTACACCTGGCTGGCCATGACGGGAGCGCTGAGGGCGAGCAGCAGGCTGCTGACGAGGATCGTGCGGCGCATGGGGTTTCCTTCTGGTGAGCGCTGGGGCTTCTGAATAGCCTGGCATTACTATAACCAAAAGCACGGTGCCGTCATCCTGCGCTGCGTCACAGCAGAAGATTAGAGAATCAACAACGGATGACTTGACTTGCTGGCGCCGAATCCGAACAATTCCACGCTCGCTGTAGTGGAGTCGGCCGCAAGCAGGCTTTAGCTCAGCAGACATGAGGCGCACACCCGCGCCGACCTGTAACACCCGCAACGCGTTACCTCGCGCTGGGTGGGAATGTTCCGCAACACCAAGGAGCTTTCCCAATACTTGCTCAGTTGTAGCTGACGTAGTCGGCGACCACCGTCGCTCATGCTCTGCTGACAGTAAACCTATCTTGGGCCGTCCACCGTGGGCGGTCTTCTGGCGTTTTAGAGGTGAACAACGTGGAGCTTTTATCCGGCGCTGAAATGGTCGTCCGCTTTTTGCGTGACGAAGGCGTTAAGCATATCTATGGGTACCCGGGCGGTGCCCTCCTGCACATCTACGATGCCCTGTTCAAAGAACCGGAAGTGAGCCACATCCTGGTTCGCCACGAGCAGGCCGCCACGCACATGGCCGATGGTTATGCCCGTGCCACCGGCAAGGCAGGTGTGGTGCTGGTGACCTCCGGTCCTGGTGCGACCAATGCGATCACCGGGATCGCCACGGCCTACATGGATTCCATTCCGATGGTCGTCCTGTCCGGTCAGGTCCCGAGCAACATGGTCGGCACTGATGCCTTCCAGGAAACCGATATGATCGGTATCTCGCGGCCCATCGTGAAGCACAGCTTCATGATCAAGCACGCCTCGGAAATCCCGGAAGTCATGAAGAAGGCGTTCTACCTGGCCGAGTCCGGTCGCCCGGGTCCGGTGGTTGTGGACATTCCCAAGGACATGACCAACCCGGCGGAAAAATTCGAGTACGTCTACCCGAAGAAAGCCAAGCTGCGTTCCTACAGCCCGGCACTACGCGGTCACTCCGGGCAGATCCGCAAGGCGGCCGAGCTGTTGCTCACGGCCAAACGCCCGGTTATGTACTCCGGTGGCGGCGTGATCATGGGCGGCGCGGCTGCGCCGCTGACCGAACTGGCGCAGATGCTCAACCTGCCGGTGACCAACACCCTGATGGGGCTGGGCGGTTATCCCGGTACCGATCGCCAGTTCCTCGGCATGCTCGGTATGCACGGCAGCTACACCGCTAACCTGGCCATGCACCATGCCGACGTAATCCTGGCTGTGGGTGCGCGCTTCGATGACCGGGTGATCAATGGCGCGAGCAAGTTCTGCCCGAACGCCAAGATCATTCATATCGATATCGATCCCGCATCTATCTCCAAAACCATCAAGGCCGATATTCCGATTGTCGGGCCGGTCGACAGCGTCCTGACCGAGATGGTCGCCATTCTCAAGGAGATTGGCGAGCACCTGAACAAGGAAGCGCTGGCCAGTTGGTGGAAGCAGATCGAAGAGTGGCGCGGTAGTCGCGGCATGTTCCCTTACGAGAAGGGCGACGGCAGCATCATCAAGCCGCAGACCGTGATCGAAATGCTCAGCGAAGTCACCCGGGGCGATGCCTTCGTCACCTCCGACGTAGGCCAGCACCAGATGTTCGCGGCGCAGTACTACCGCTTCAACAAGCCCAATCGCTGGATCAACTCCGGTGGCCTGGGCACCATGGGCTTCGGTTTCCCCGCCGCCATGGGCGTGAAGCTAAGCTTCCCGGACGATGACGTCGCCTGCGTAACGGGCGAGGGCAGCATCCAGATGAACATTCAGGAGCTGTCGACCTGCATGCAGTACGGTCTGCCGGTGAAGATCGTCAACCTGAACAATGGCGCACTGGGCATGGTGCGTCAGTGGCAGGACATGAACTACGGCAGCCGCCATTCGCACTCTTACATGGAGTCACTGCCTGATTTCGTCAAGCTGGCCGAAGCCTACGGCCATGTCGGTATCCGCATCACCGAACTGAAGGACCTCAAGCCGAAGCTCGAAGAAGCGTTTGCGATGAAGGACCGCCTGGTGTTCCTCGACATCCAGGTTGATACCAGTGAGCACGTCTACCCGATGCAAATCAAAGACGGCTCGATGCGCGACATGTGGCTGAGCAAGACGGAGCGGACCTAATCATGCGACACATCATCTCTTTGCTGATGGAAAACGAACCCGGTGCACTGTCGCGCGTGGTGGGGCTGTTCTCGCAACGCAACTACAACATCGAAAGCCTGACCGTGGCGCCGACCGAAGACCCGACTCTGTCGCGTCTGACGTTGACCACCGTGGGTCAGGACGATGTGATTGAGCAGATCACCAAGAACCTCAACAAGTTGATCGAAGTGGTCAAGCTGGTCGACCTGTCGGAAAGCGCTCATATCGAGCGTGAGCTGATGCTGGTCAAGGTTAAGGCCACCGGTGCCCAGCGCGCCGAGGTCAAGCGCACCACCGACATCTTCCGCGGGCAGATCGTCGACGTGAACACCAGCGTGTACACCATTCAGCTGGCGGGGACGAGCGACAAGCTGGACAGCTTTATCCAGGCCATCGGCACTGCTTCGATTCTGGAAACCGTGCGCAGCGGTGTTACCGGTATTGCGCGCGGCGACAAAGTATTGAGCATCTGATCAGGTTGCGCTGATTAAACAAAAAGCCCTCGGTGGAAATCCCCCGAGGGCTTTTTGCGTTTAAGGGCGCGCGCAGAGCGGTTTAGCCCTGACGATTCCAGAAGGCATTAATCAACGGTTCCTTAAGGCGTTTACCCAGGGCGAACAGGCCGATGTCATAGGCGGTTAACGACGGCTGAATATCGTAGATGCGGATGCGCGCAGTCAGCGGACTGTTGTCGAGGACGATTTGCGGCACCACACCAATACCGAAGCCCAGGCTCACCATGCTGACGATGGCTTCGTTGCCGCTCACCTGGGCGTAGATGCGCGGTTTGATGTTGTGGCTTTTCAGCCAGCGGTCGGTGCGGGTCCGGGCGAGGCCTTCCTCCGAGAGAATCATCGGCACATCTCGCCACGTCTCCGCACCGGGGTATTTCAGTTGTTCTTCGGTGAGTAGCTGCGGTGACAATGGGCTGATAAAGCACAATGCGGAGCGGGCAATCGATTGAAATTCGATGCCGGGTGGCAAGCTGTCGGGGCGGGCGCCGATGGCGAGATCTTCCAGTCCCTCCTGCACGCGCTCGACCGCTTTTGCCGGGTCGCCGGTGTGCAGCTTCATTTCAATGCGTGGGTAGTCCTGGCGAAAGCTGCTCAAAATGTCATAGAGAAAGCTGTAGCTGGCAGTGACCGAGCAATAGAGGGAGAGCTCGCCGTGGAGGATCAACTGATCCTGCTTGAATGTCTGGCGTATGGCCTGCCAGCCGCTCATGACCCCGCTTGCATACTCGCGAAACTGTTGGCCTTCTCGGGTCAGGCGCACCGAGCGGTTGTCGCGTAGAAACAGCGGTGCGCCAAGTTCGTCTTCAAGCTGTTTGATGCTGCGGCTGAGTGCTGATGGGCTGACATGCTGTTCGCGACTGGTTTTGCCGAAGTGCAGGTTATCGGCCAGCGCGAGAAAGAGCCTAAGTGCATGACTGTCCATGGTTGTTTCACATATTGGCATGTTGTGTTGCGAATATATCATTTTACGCAACAGGGCGGATCGCTTAAGGTGGCTCCGTCGCGGTGCATGCACCCACCCCTTTTCGATTAAAAGAGCCAAGACCATGAAAGTTTATTACGACAAAGACTGTGACCTCTCGATCATCCAGGGCAAGAAAGTCGCCATCATCGGTTACGGTTCCCAGGGGCACGCGCAAGCCTGCAACCTGAAAGACTCCGGCGTTGACGTTACCGTTGGCCTGCGCAAAGGCTCGGCTACCGTTGCCAAAGCCGAAGCTCACGGCCTGAAAGTGGCTGACGTGGCCACTGCCGTTGCCGGTGCTGACCTGGTCATGATCCTGACCCCGGACGAGTTCCAGTCCCAGCTGTACAAGAACGAAATTGAGCCGAACATCAAGCAAGGCGCTACCCTGGCCTTCTCCCACGGCTTCGCCATTCATTACAATCAGGTTGTACCGCGTGCCGACCTCGACGTGATCATGATCGCGCCGAAAGCACCGGGCCACACCGTGCGCTCCGAGTTCGTTAAAGGCGGCGGTATCCCTGATCTGATCGCGATCTATCAGGACGCTTCCGGCAACGCCAAGAACGTTGCCCTGTCCTATGCCTCGGGTGTGGGCGGCGGCCGTACCGGCATCATCGAAACCACCTTCAAGGACGAAACCGAAACCGACTTGTTCGGTGAGCAGGCTGTTCTCTGTGGCGGTTGCGTTGAACTGGTCAAAGCGGGTTTCGAAACCCTGGTCGACGCTGGCTACGCGCCGGAAATGGCCTACTTCGAGTGCCTGCACGAGCTGAAGCTGATCGTGGATCTCATGTACGAAGGCGGTATCGCCAACATGAACTACTCGATCTCCAACAACGCCGAGTACGGCGAGTACGTGACTGGTCCGGAAGTCATCAACGCTGAGTCCCGTGCTGCCATGCGCAACGCGCTGAAGCGCATCCAGGATGGCGAGTACGCCAAGATGTTCATCCAGGAAGGTGCTGCCAACTACCCGTCGATGACCGCCTACCGTCGCAACAACGCGGCTCACGGTATTGAAGTGGTCGGTGAGCAGCTGCGCTCCATGATGCCTTGGATTTCGGCCAACAAGATCGTCGACAAAGCCAAAAACTAAGGCTTCGTCAGCGCAATGAGAGAACGCGGCTACGGCCGCGTTTTTTCATTCTGCAGCAAGGCTCTGGTATAAAGCCGGTACTCACCGCGGACCCAGGGCGAACCCTTGCTCCAGGTCCGTGTCGAATCTTCAAACCCGCTGCAAGGTGTATTTCATGAGCGAACGTCCAGAACAGCCGTCTTCGGCTCCCGAACCTGAAAGCTTGTTGCCCATCGACGAGCATGTCGAGGAGGGGCACGATGCAGAAGGGCGTAAGGTTCGCCATCGCGGTATCTATCTGCTGCCCAACCTGTTCACTACCGCCAATCTGTTTGCGGGCTTCTACGCAATCATCAATGCCATGAACGGCAACTTCTATGTAGCGGCAGCTGCCGTGTTCGTGGCCATGGTATTGGATGGTCTCGATGGTCGCGTGGCACGTCTGACCAATACGCAGAGTGCCTTCGGCGCAGAATACGATTCGCTGTCCGATATGGTGGCCTTCGGTGTAGCGCCGGCGCTATTGGCATTCGAGTGGGCGCTGGGCAGCATGGGTAAGGTCGGCTGGATGGTCGCCTTCATTTATGTGGCAGGTGCCGCATTGCGCCTGGCGCGCTTCAATACGCAAATTGGCAGCACGGACAAACGCTACTTCATTGGTCTGGCAAGCCCGGCTGCCGCCGGAGTTGTGGCTGGTACGGTGTGGGCGTTCAGCGATTTTGGTATCCAGGGTTCGAACATGGCTTTTGTCGTAGCCGTCCTGGTAGCGGCCGCCGGCATGCTGATGGTCAGCAATATCAAGTACCACAGCTTCAAAGATCTGGACCTCAAGGGGCGGGTGCCCTTTGTTGCGATTCTCGCCGTGGTGCTGGTCTTTGCTGTCGTTTTCAGTGACCCGCCGCGTATTTTGCTGTTGATCTTCCTGGCCTACGCCGCTTCAGGGCCTATCCAGTACCTGCTGCAGTTACGTAATCGAAAGTCTGCTAGCTAAACAAGCCCTATCTGAAAGCCGCTGAGGTCTTGCCTCAGCGGCTTTTTTGTTTGTGTCGTTCAGGTTTATTTAGCTTTAATCATTCTTTGCCATTAATTCGTCACAAATCCCTTGACGCCTTTTCCTGTGTGCCTATAATGCGCACCTCTTCCGGCGCGGACTTCTCGGATAACTCGTTTTAAATCAATGAGTTAGCTTAAAAAGAGGGGAGATCGGAAGAGCACACG
>JAHJYA010000082.1 GCA_018826895.1 Gammaproteobacteria bacterium | reverse complement strand
TGTGATTTTCATCCACAAGACCATCCGCCAACTCGACTTGAGAAGGCGCGAGTGAGGATCACCAACCCGTTACCCATGTCTCCCGACAGGCGTTACCCATGTATACCGGCTGAACACCGTGCGCACCGCCCCTGTGTGTGCAAATCGCATCGCGAATAAAGGCTGGGCGTTCCCTTCGCTCCTACAGCGCCCTGATAAGCGTTGCAGCATCGCCACGGAAAAGGCTATGTCTCAATAGGCTGTTGCCACCCCGATCAGGGCTAACGTAGCACCGGCATGACCCCAGGTGTAGGAGCCCCGCCTCGGGGCGAAGCGATTGCAGCCATTCAGTTACCTCGGCGTTGCCCATGGAATTCGCCGCGGGGCGCGGCTCCCACAAAAGCATCCTCGCCGCGCAACACGGTACTGGGACAGAGCCAAGAAAAACGCCGCAGTTCCAGTGTTGGGCCTGCGGCGTTTTTGTGCTCGGGGCTGGTGTCAGGCTTTGGCGCGCAGCGGTGCTTGGTCGAACTGCACGGCCGCCAGGCCATGTTGCATCAGTGCACGGATATTGGCGTGGTCGCTCCCCTCGGGGGTGGCCAGGACACTGCGGTAGTGTTCACCAAAGCACTGCAGGGTTTCTTCTAGGCTCAGGCCTTCGAGCAGGGCCAGGCCCAGGGTTTTGCACGAACCTTCATTCTGCCCGGCATCGCTTGCCACTGGGCCATTGCGAAAAGCGCTCGGCTGATAATCGTAATGCGCGGCGATGAACGCCAGGGTCTCGGCGAAGGCGAACGCTGGATCACCGAGGCGGGCGCGAAACTGCTGCAGGGCACTCATGCCTTGTTGCCCTTGGCGAATGCGGCCTGCTGCTCGGGCGTGGCTTCACGCTGGTATTTGCTCTTCCATTCGCTGTAAGGCATGCCGTAGATGACCTCGCGGGCCTCGTCCGGGCTGACGCTCAGGTCGAGGTCGTCGGCGGCGGCCTTGTACCATTTCGACAGGCAATTACGGCAGAAACCCGTCAGGTTCATCATGTCGATGTTCTGCACGTCGGGCCGACTGCGCAGGTGCTGCACCAGGCTGCGGAAGGCGGCGGCTTCGAGTTCGAGGCGTTCTTGGTCGGTCATGGTAATGCTCGTTCAGGTCAGTCTGGATGGCGCGCGGGGCCGTATGGCCGCTGGCGCGATCATACCGTGCTCGCCGAACCGGGCACAGCACTGCGTCTGGCTCAGTCGCGGTGTCCGGCGAGGGTGATCGACACCGATTCGGCAAAGCGCAGGGCGTGGGGCTTGTCGACTTCCACTTCGGCATAACGCACGGCCGTGTGATCCATGACCAGGTCGAGGATTTCCTGGGTCAGGCGTTCGAGCAGGGCGAAGCGATTGCCTTCGACATGCTGGATGATCGCCTTGGTGATGGTGCGGTAGTTGAGTGCGTGATCGATGTCGTTATCGCGCACCGCATCGACAGCCGGATACAGGATGGTCAGGTTGATCAACACGTCCTGCTTGTTGTTGATCTCCTCTTCCTTGATGCCGATAAAGGTGCGCAGGCGCAGGTCCTTGACCCGAATCCGCGCCATTCCAGGTTCCAGTCTGGGCATTCTTATTTACCCCGTCCGATCAGTTGCAGGAATTCATGGCGAGTGTTGCACGACTCGCGGAAGGCACCGAGCATGACCGAGGAGGTCATCACCGAGTTCTGCTTCTCGACGCCACGCATCATCATGCACATGTGCTTGGCTTCGACCACCACGGCAACGCCGGCGGCGTTGGTTACCTGCTGGATGGCATCGGCAATCTGCTTGGTGAGGTTTTCCTGGATCTGCAGGCGGCGGGCGAACATGTCGACGATGCGCGCCACCTTGGACAGGCCCAGGACCTTGCCGGTCGGAATATAGGCCACGTGGGCCTTGCCGATAAAAGGCAGCATGTGGTGCTCGCACAGCGAGTACAGCTCGATGTCGCGCACGATCACCATCTCGTCATTGTCCGACTCGAACAGCGCGCCGTTGACGATCTGCTCCAAGGTCTGCTGGTAGCCATGGCAGAGGTACTGCATCGCTTTCGCCGCCCGCTTGGGTGTATCAAGCAGGCCCTCACGCTCAGGGTTTTCGCCCAGGCCAAGCAGGATCTCGCGGTAGTGGCCAGACAGTTGTTCGCTCATTTTGTTTTCCTCGCGGGCCAGCCTCACTTGAGGTGGCGGCCGCCGTTGACAGTTAAGGTGGTGCCGGTGACGTACGGGCTATCGAGCAAATAGCGCAGGCTCTGATAGATGACCTCGGGGCCGGGCTCGATGCCCAATGCAGATTTTTCGAGGGTTTTGGCGCGGTAAGCCGCGTCATCCTCGGGGTTGAACATGATCAGTGCCGGGGCAATGCTGTTGACCTTGATCTGCGGCGCCAGGCGCGCGGCGAACGACAGTGTCAGGCTGTCCATACCAGCTTTACTGGCGCAGTAGGCCGGGCGCTTGGCGCTGCCTTTGCGCGCGACGTCGTCGCTGATATGGACGATGTCGGCCGGACCGCCGTGGCGCAGCAGTTCGCTGCAATGCAGGTTGATTAAATAAGGCGCGAGCATGTGCACGGTGAACAGACGGGTGAAGGCCGCAGCTTCTTCACCGGGCGCCTCGCTCAGCCAGTCGGATGCGTTGTGCACGATGGCGCGCAGGCGGCTGGTGTGCTGCTTGAGTGTGTCGATAAACGTCAGAATGCTGGCTTCGTCATTGAAGTCGGCTTGCAGAGCCAGGGCGCCTCGTTCACACAGCGCCTCGATGCCGTCACGCTCCCGGCGATAGGTCACGATCACCGGCTGACCTTCGTCCAGCAGACGCAGGGCGCAATGCAGGCCGACGCGCTGGCTGGCACCGGTAATCAGAATGGGAGCGGGAGGCAGGCTCATGACAGGCTCGGCTGCAGGAAAAAAGGTGGGTCCAGCAACGCCGCGCCGGATACCTGACCAGTAACACGCGGCGTCGACTGAACCGGGATTAAAGTTATACCAGTCATGGGGTTTGTACAACCATTGCTCGTGTAGGGTTAATCTATGGCTTCTGTAGAATTAGGCTATTTCATTGACTCTTATGGCATTTTTAGTGCTTTTGCTGGTGGGCGAAAAGGTGTATTTATGCTGTACATCTTTAATTCTTGTACAGCTTTGGAGGCTTTATGACACGGCTTCAACTGATGCTGGCGAGGCGGCAGGGGCGGATAACGCGCGTGGAGGTCCGCTCCCTGCGCTGCAGCGGCTACGCCGCACAGGTGTGCCTGGCTGACGGCAGGCGTGAAGTGTTTGCCGCTGCTGGTGGGGCGTTGTGGACGAGCCTGCCACTGCTCAAGGCGCGCTTGCGCCGCTGCGGTGTGCGCGAGGTGTTGCTGTTACAGCCCGAGAGTCACGACGAAATCATCGGTCGGCCCGCGCTGCAGCAGGCCGATCCAGGGTTGCGGCTGCCTCTGTCCTAGCTGTTTTAGACGTTCCGCTGCACGCCACGCTGCTGTGAAAAGCTTCACCCCGAGATGAGGCTCCTACACGGAGACTGGCGTGGCGCGCTCTCTCGTGGGGGCGCACCCCGCGGCGAATGGTGGTCGCAACGCAGGCCTTATTCATCGGCGAGACATGCGGCGCCAGACCTTAGCCTTTGTGCAGCGCGGGGCGGCTGCGCACTGTGGTTTGGCGCGAGGCGAGCAACCAGGGCGCCAGCAGGCGAGTGGACAGTGGGATAAACAGGTAGGTCATCAGTGGGGTCAGCGCCAGGGTGCTGAGCAGGACACGGACGACCAGCGGCAGGTCGTTCAGCCAGCCGCCAAACAGCAGGTTGAACGCCAGGGATACCGGGAAAAACGCCAGCCAGATCGCCACGCTTTGTTTCCAGCGCGGTGGTTGCCGATGAGCAGCACCAAACCAGGCATCAAGCCCTACCGCACGGTGCTCGTGGGGTTGCGCGAACAGGCCGCTGCCGCGCTCGAGCCAGGTGCTGCGCGAGGCCGAGTGCTCCCAGGCCGCCATGGTGTCGGCATCGGTAAAGCGGAATATGATCTGGAATTCATCGTCGCCTGGCGGGGGTGCCAGTACGCCGGAGCCCAGGTAGCCGGGGAAGTCGGTGGCCAGGCGTTCGCCTTCATGCAGCCAGGCGAGCAGGTCGTGATAGCGGCCGCTGGCGACGCGGCGCGCCACCATAAGGGTGACGGGTTCTGCAGACATTGTGTATCTCCAAAGGCCAGGCGCGCGCCGGGGTGGGGCATGCGCTTCACGCCGCTCGGGATGGTGAGCGACGTGTTTATACAGGCAAGGATTATTCCGGTTTTACCGAAAAGCGCCAGCTCCGCATCAGCAGTCGCGTTTGCCGTTCGTCCCAGGCTTGATCGCGCAGCGTTTTGCACCGTCTGGGTGCGGCAGCCAGTTAAGGTGCGGCCGGGCGAGGCAGAACAGGCGATAGCCCAGCTCGAAAACAGGGCGCAGCGGTTTCCAGGTCAGTGGCGCGGCCCAGCGGCCAAGGCCGGCAGCACGCCAGCTCCAGAGCGTGGCATCAAGGCCGGTGACCCACTGACCGTCGGCAAAGCGTGCGTGCAAGAGATCTTGCAGTGCTTGCTGGGTGACACCGATGGCGCTTGCTTCAAAGGGCGGCAGGCTGATGTCGATCAGCGTTAGGCGATCATTGCCGGCGGCATGCTGGCGCAGTAGGCGTATCTCCCGTGCGCACAACGGGCAGTCGCCGTCGTAGTAGAGCGTCAGGGGCCAAACGGGCTTGATCTTCATTGTCTAATTACCTGTACATGTTTTGTACAATGTATGGCGCTTGAGCCTGCGTTACAATGCGTCACGCATTTCATCTGATGATCCCGCCGCCTATGTCCAGTCTCGTTGGTGCTTCGTCCATGGTTTCGAGTGCCCTCAAACAGGAAGAACTGTTTCCCATTCGCGAGGTTTCGCGGCTGACCGGAGTCAATCCGGTGACGTTGCGTGCCTGGGAGCGTCGTTACGGCCTGATCCAGCCGACCCGGACCGAGAGCGGGCATCGCCTCTATTCTCTGGCGGACATCGAGTCTGTGCGCAGCATCCTGGCGTGGATCGAGCGGGGAGTGGCGGTCAGCAAGGTGGGCAAGATCCTCGCCAAAAGCGCGACCAAGGTGCCGACTTCACCGGTGTACGAGGAAGTCACCGCGGGTGAGTGGGCCGAATGGCAAACCCAGCTGCGCCAGGCTATTGCCGCGTTCGACGATGTGCGCCTGGAGCGGCTGTATGGCCAGGTGTTCTCCAGCTATCCCCTGGTTGTGGTGTTCCAGGACATTCTTATGCCGTTGTGGCAGGAGCTGCTGATCCGCCAGGACGAGTTTGGGCAGACCAGCGAATGGCTGTTCTTCGATGCATTCCTGCGTGCTCGCACCCTGCAGCGCCTGCAAATCGGTCGTGTGCAGGCTGAGGAACGGGTGCTGTTGGCGGCGTTGCCGGGCCATTGCCGCGAGCTGGAACTGCTGGTGGCTGGCTTGTTGATGAGCAGTTCCGAAGTGGCGGTGAGTGCGCTCGGCCTCGGTCAGCCCCTGGAAGAGCTGGCGCTGGTCTGCGAAAAGGTGCAGCCCCAGGCCCTGGTGCTGTTTTCCAACCAGCCGCCAGCCGAGGACATGCCGCGTGTACTAGCCCGCCTGGCGCTGGCGTTGGACTGCCCGCTGGTGATTGCCGGCGATGGTTCCGACTTGATGGAAGAGAGCTTTAGTGGCTCTCCGATTGCCTGCCTGGGTAATGAAGGGCGACTGATGCAACGCCGCCTGCAGCAGTTCCTCGCCGGCCATCTCGATACCTGAAACCCGTTAACGTTGGCTGTGCCGTACCCATTGCAGCGAGCTGCAGTGTGCGTTCGGCTGCACGTGTATTCCGTCGGATGCTGAAGATACTTGTACTGGTTGTACAAAAAAGATTGCAAAGGTTCCTGGTTAGCTATACAAAAGCTGTACATGGCAACTCGTTGTATAGATAGCGCCTACCAGGAACGTACTCATGTCTCATTATCGTGCTCCGCTTCGTGATATGCGTTTCGTCTTCGACGAAGTGTTGAATGCTTATGCCACCTTGCAGTCGCTGCCTAGCCAGCGCGAGTTCGGAAACGACCTCGGTGGCGCCATTTTGGAAGAGGCAGCCAAGCTCGCAGAAAACGTGCTGGCGCCACTTAACGGTCCTGGTGACAAGCAGGGCTGCCGTTATGACCCACAGACCCATTCAGTCAAAGCGCCGGACGGTTTCCGTGAGGCCTACAAGCAGTTCGCCGAAGGTGGCTGGACGGCGCTGGCGTGCAGCACCGAGTTCGGCGGCCAGGGCTTGCCCCATGTACTGAACATGATGGTCGAGGAGATGGTGTGTTCGGCCAACCTGTCACTCGGCATGTATCCAGGCCTGACCCACGGTGCAATCAACGCACTGACTGCCCACGGTACGCCGGAGTTGCAGACCCGCTACCTGCCCAAGCTGATCAGCGGGGAATGGACCGGCACCATGTGCCTGACCGAGCCGCAATGCGGCACTGACCTGGGGCTGATCCGCACGCGTGCGGTTCCTCAGGCGGATGGTAGCTACGCCATCAGCGGTACCAAGATCTGGATCACTGGCGGCGAGCACGATCTGGTTGACAACATTCTCCATCTGGTACTGGCCAAGCTGCCGGATGCACCGGATAGCGTGAAAGGCATTTCTCTGTTCCTGGTGCCCAAGGTGCTCGAGGATGGCAGTCGCAACCCGGCGTTGTGCGGCGGTCTGGAACACAAGATGGGCATCAAGGGCTCCGCTACTTGCGTAATGAATTTCGAGGGCGCCCAGGGCTGGCTGGTCGGTGAGGTCAATAAGGGCCTGCGCTGCATGTTCACCATGATGAACTCCGCGCGGCTGATGGTCGGTATGCAAGGCCTGGGTCTGGCCGAGACGGCGTATCAGATCAGCTTGGGCTTTGCTCGCGAGCGCCTGCAGAGCCGTTCATTGTCTGGCCCCAAGGCGCCCGATAAACCGGCTGACCCGATTACCGTGCACCCTGACGTGCGGCGCAATCTGCTGCGTCAGAAGGTGATGATCGAAGGCGGACGTGCCTTGGCTTACTTTACCGGTCTGCACGAAGATGTTGCCCACGATCATGAGGACCCACAAGAACGTGAGCGCGCCGATGACCTGGTGCAATTGCTGACCCCGGTGGTCAAGGCGTTCCTTACCGATGAGGGCTTCAACTGTGCCAACGATGGTCTCCAGGTGCTCGGCGGCTCAGGCTACACCGAGGACTGGGGCATCGAACAACTGGTCCGTGACGCGCGCATCACCCGTATTTACGAAGGCACCAATGGCATCCAGGCGCTCGATCTCGTAGGGCGCAAGCTGGCTCTGGGTGGTGGTCGCGCCGTGCGCAACTACTTTGCACTGATCGAAGGTTGGCTCAAGGCCAACCCGGATTCAGCCCACGGCGAGAAGCTAGGTGCGGCGCTCAAACAGTTGCAACAAGCGACGCTATGGGTCGCCAGTGAGGGGATGAAAGACCCCGAGCAAGCGGGCGCAGCGGCAACGCCTTATCTGCGTCTATTCGCCCTGACCAGCCTGGCCTGGATGTGGGCGCGTATGGCTGCGGTGGCCCAGGCACGTTTGAGCGAGGGCAGCAGCGAAACCGCGTTCTATGGCGCCAAGCTCAAATCAGCCGACTTCTTTATGGCCCGCGTACTGACCGAGACTGACAGCCTGCTGGCCGAGGTCAAGGCCGGCAAGGCGACCCTGATGGCATTCAGCGACGAGGAGTTCGCTTAACGACTGCGCAATCCGGTAGCCATGCTCTCGAGCATTTTTCGGCTGCCGGATCTTTTTATTCCCCAGAGGGAGTTCTGTCCCTGCAAGCTTGACCCGCCAACTGGCGGGTCTTTTTTTTGTCTAGGGTCTGTTGACGTATCGTTCGCGGCTTGCGACGAAACGTCAACAGACCCTAGCGGTGGTGGGCTTGCGGGTAGCGCTGGCGATGCTGTTGGTAGATGAACTGCTGCAGCTGTTCGCGGGCTGGCGCATCCAGCGGTGCAAGGCGGTAGGCTACGCGGCCACCGGTGGCTTTGCGGATCAGGTAACCCTGCACGCCAACCAGGTGTTGTTCGCCAAGCTTGAGGGCGAGGGTGAAACGGCGCGGTGCGGTTTCTATCGCGCGGCCGCGAACTTCCACCAGGGCACCATTGAGCGACAGCTCATGCACCCAGAGCCCGCTGGCGTGGCCGAGGCTGTCGCACAGCGCAATAGGGCTGTCGAGGGTCAGGCGCCAGGGGCGTTCGGTGGAGCCCTGTTCGAAGATCTGCGGAGTGCCCAGCGCCAGGTGCTGGCCGTGGTTAGCGTCTTCGGTCAGATGAGGGGTGAAGGTCAGGCGCTGATCTTCGAAATGCGCCTCGATGGTCAGCTGTTCATTGGCAGCGCAATGGGCCAGTAGCTCAGTGACCTGACGCCCAGCGTCTACTTGCAGTCCCTCTGCGGGCGCTTGAGGCGCCTCACGTTGCTGGGCGCGCGAACTCAAGTGCTGGATAAAATCCAGTTCGTCCTGGGTGAGAAGGGTTTGAGTCTGCATGGTCGATTCTGCACGCAAGTGGGGCTAGAACCTGTGTGACCATTGCAGTTGAGATTTGTTTTGCGAAAGGTTCAGCCGTTCGTCCGTAATTGCGCGAGTTCGGCCTGCAGAGCCGCAACTTGGGCTTCCAGTTCGACGACCCGCTGCTGGGCCTCGACCTGTTCGGTGACGTTCTTCTGGATACCAATGTAATAGGTCAGTTGATCGCCCTCATTGAACACCGGGGTGATCGACAGCTCGTTCCAGAACGGGCTGCCATCCTTGCGGTAGTTGCGGATGATCTGCCGGCACGGAGCGTTGTTCTTTACCGCTTCACGAATCGCGTCCAGGCCTGCCTGGTTGCGGTCACCGGCCTGGAGAAAGCGACAATCCTGATAAAGGATGTCTTCACTGGCGTAGCCGGTGAGTTTCTCGAACGCGGCGTTGGCGTAGATCAGGATGTTGTCGTCGCCCTCTTGCTCGGCAACCACGATACCGTCATTCGAGGCGTTGACCACCAGCTGCAATAATTTGGCGTTGATCATGTGCGATATCCCAGTACGAGTCGCTGCATTCTAAAACATCCGGGCGGACTGTCTACTTGCGGCATAATGCCCGGCGATTTCTCTATGTTGCGGAGTAGTTCATGAAAGTCGCCATCCTGTCCGGTTCTGTCTATGGCACGGCCGAAGAGGTTGCCCGCCATGCTCAGGGCTTGTTGAGTGCCGCCGGTTTCCAAGCCTGGCATGACCCGCGTGCCGATCTTGCGGCTCTGCAGGCATTCGCGCCCGAGGCCTTTCTGGTGGTGACCTCGACCACCGGTATGGGCGAGCTGCCGGATAATCTGCAGCCGCTCTACCACAGTATTCGCGACCTGCTGCCCGCTTGGTCCGGCCTGCCTGGCGCGGTGCTGGCGCTGGGCGACTCCAGCTACGGCGATACCTTTTGTGGCGGTGGTGAGCTGGTCCGTGAGTTATACGCCGAACTGGGCATCCGCGAGGTCGTGCCCATGCTACGCCTGGACAGCAGCGAAAGCGTGACCCCGGAAAGCGATGCCGAGCCCTGGCTTGATGAGCTGATCAGCGCCTTGCGCGGCTGATCGTATCCGGGCGGTGAATGGCCGCCACTCAACGTGAGTGATCAGGCTTCGCGTCAACAGCTCTGCAGGGCGCGGCAGTACAGTCGCAGTGGCCTGCAACGTCAGCAAGCTGGCTGACGCGGCAACTTACCTTTACCGCCAGCCTCGCTAAACTCGGTGTTCCTATAACAAGAATGCCGAGGTTTCGTGATGACTGCTGCCCATGCACTGCCCAGTCTCAGCCTGCAGGATCAGGTCTCCGCTGCCGAATGGCAGGCCCGTGTTGACCTGGCCGCCTGCTACCGGCTGATCGCCCTGTATGGCTGGGATGACCTGATCTTCACCCACATCTCGGCGAAGATTCCCGGCACCGAAGATTTCCTGATCAACCCCTACGGCTTGATGTTCCATGAGATCACTGCCTCCAGCCTGGTGAAGATCGATCTGGTCGGCAACAAGCTGATGGACAGCCCGTTCGACATCAACCCGGCCGGCTACACCATCCACAGTGCCGTGCATGAGGTGCGCCACGATGTCGCCTGCGTGCTGCACATTCATACCGCCGCTGGTATCGCGGTGTCCGCGCAGAAGCAGGGTCTGTTGCCGTTGTCCCAGCAGTCGCTGTTCGTGCTCGCTAGCCTGGCCTATCACGGTTATGAAGGAGTGGCCCTGAACCACGACGAGAAGGCGCGCCTGCAGGCGGACCTGGGCGACAAGAACTTTATGATCCTGCCCAACCACGGGTTGCTGACGGCTGCCGGGAGCATCGCCGATGCCTTCCTGATGATGTTTATCCTGCAGCGTGCCTGCGAGATTCAGGTCATGGCGCAGGGCGGCGGCGCTGAGCTGATTCACATTCCCCAGGCCGTGCTCGACGGGGCGCGGGCGATGGTCGCCGGGGTGATGAAGACCCCGCAAGGCATGGGCGGCGCGCTGCCCTGGCCGGCGCTGCTGCGCAAACTCGACCAACAGATGCCGGGTTACGCCGCATGAGTAGGCTGCCGGGAATCGCTTTGGCGAACTGGCGCGAACAGGGCCTGAGCTTCGACTTTCAGGGGCATGCCATCCGCTATTGGACGGCGGGGCAGGGCGAGCCACTGCTGTTGATCCATGGCTTTCCTACGGCAAGCTGGGATTGGCATTACCTCTGGGCGCCCTTGGCCGAAAACTACCAGGTGATCGCCTGTGACATGCTCGGCTTTGGCGACTCGGCCAAACCGCGCGGGCATGCCTACAGCCTGCTGGAACAGGCCGATTTGCAACAGGCGCTGCTGGGGCATCTGAATGTGTCGGAACCTGTGCACGTACTGGCCCATGACTATGGCGACAGCGTGGCCCAGGAACTGTTGGCGCGACACGAGGAAGGGCGCATCACCCTGGCCAGCTGCGTGTTCCTCAATGGCGGGCTGTTTCCGGAAACCCATCACCCAGTGCGCGTACAGAAACTGCTGCTCAGCCCCATTGGCCCGCTGATCGGCCGCTTGTTCAGCCGGCAGAAACTGGCCGTCAGCTTTGCCAAGGTATTCGGCCCACAAACGCAGCCAAGCGAGGCAGAGCTGGACGACTTCTGGAGCCTGATCGCCAGCCACAACGGCCCGGCGGTGATGCACCGGCTGATCCGCTACATGCCTGAACGCCGCGTGCAGCGTGAGCGCTGGGTCAGCGCCATGCAGGCCACTGTTGTGCCCATGCGGGTGATCGACGGGGCCGTCGACCCGATTTCCGGGGCGCATATGGTGGCGCGTTACCGTGAGCTGATCGCCGAGGCGGATACCGTTCTGCTCGAAGGTATTGGCCACTACCCACAAACGGAGGCGCCTGCGCTGGTGCTGGCGCATTATCTGGCATTTCGTCAACGGCTGGAGGCCGCTGCATGCAGCGACGAACCGTCTTGAAAGGAGCTGCTGTAGGCGGCGTGGCGCTGTTGGGTGCGGGGTTCTGGGCGCTGCCTAGTGGGGTCGCACCTGCGCCCTTGAACCTGGCAGGGGCGCAGCAGGCCCTGGCGAACCTGGCCGGGCGCGAGCTGGTCAGCCTCAAGGGATGGAGCCCAGCCGAGGTGTTCAACCACTGCGCGCAGAGCATCGAGTATTCCATCAGCGGCTATCCGCAGCTCAAACCAGCCTGGTTTCGCAGCAGCGTCGGGCCAATGGCGTTCAGCGTATTTGCTGCCCGCGGGGCGATGCGTCACCCGCTGGATGAGGTGATTCCTGGCGCCGCAGCGCTCGATGCACCTGCTACTCAGGCGCAGGCACTCGAGCGTCTGCAGCGCGCCTTTGCCGACTTCGCCGCGTACCAGGGTGAACTGCAGCCGCATTTTGCCTATGGCGCACTGAGCCATGGCGAGTACGCCCAGGCCCATGTGCTGCATTTGTATAACCACCTGAGTCTGATTCGCCTGGCCTGATCATCCCACTGCGTTATCGCGCACTATTCAGCGGCGCTCGTATCGGTTGTGACTGCGGCGCGTCTGCTGGACACTCGGGGCACTGTTAATCTGCCGAGGAGCTGCTGCATGAGCGACGCCATCCGTTTCAACGACCAGGTTGTTATCGTCACCGGAGCTGGAGGTGGCCTGGGCCGCGCCCATGCGCTGCTGTTCGCCAAGCAGGGCGCCCGCGTGGTGGTCAACGACCTGGGTGGCAGCACCCATGGCGAGGGCGCCAATGCCTCGGCGGCTGACAAGGTGGTCGAAGAAATCCGTGCTGCTGGCGGCACGGCCGTGGCCAACCATGATTCGGTGACCGATGGCGACAAGATCGTCCAGCATGCGCTGGATGCGTTCGGCCGTATTGATGCGGTGGTCAACAACGCCGGCATTCTGCGCGACAAGACCTTCCACAAGATGGACGACAGCGATTGGGACCTGGTCTACAAGGTCCATGTCGAGGGCGCCTACAAGGTCACCCGCGCTGCCTGGCCGCACCTGCGCGAGCAGGGCTATGGGCGGGTCATCTTCACCTCGTCCACCTCGGGTATCTACGGCAACTTCGGCCAGTCCAACTACGGTATGGCCAAGCTCGGTCTGTATGGGCTGACGCGCACCCTGGCTATCGAAGGGCGCAAGAACAACATTCTGGTCAACGCCATCGCCCCCACTGGCGGCACACGCATGACCGAAGGCTTGATCCCGCCGCAGGTGTTCGAGCAGCTCAAGCCCGAGCTGGTCAGCCCGTTGGTGGTCTACCTGGCCAGTGCGGCTTGCGAGGACACGGCCGGGTTGTTCGAGGTCGGCGGCGGCTGGATCGGCAAGGTGCGCTGGGAGCGCAGCCTTGGCGCCGGTTTCGACCCGCGCGAAGGTTTCAGCCCGCAAGACGTGGCCGCGCATTGGCAGCAAATCTGTGATTTCGAAGGCGCCGCCCATCCGGCCGACAACGTGGCAGCGCTCAAGGAAATGATGGCCAACCTGCAGAAATACGTAGGCTGAACCTGATCGCTGTGTAGGGTGCGCCGCGCGCACCCACTGCACGCGGCGTATGGTTTAGCGCTTACCCGGGATGCCGTACTTGCGCAGGCGCATGGCGATGGCGCTGTGGGAGGCATTCAGGCGCGCGGCCAATTGGCGGGTGGAGGGGTGGCTGGCGTAGAGCTTCTCCAGCAGTGCCTTCTCGAAGCCGGCGACGGCGCTTTCCAGGCTGGCGATTTGCGCCTCACCGGGCGCGGGCGCCACGGCGGTACCTGCGATGTCCATGTCGTCGATCTGCACCAGGTTGCTTTCGCAGATCGCTGCGGCACGGAAAATCACGTTCTGCAATTGCCGCACGTTGCCCGGCCAGCGGTTGCCTAGCAACGCCGGGTAGGTGTCTGGCGCCAGGCGACAGGGTGGGCGCTGGATCTGCGCGCAGGCCTGCTGCATGAAGTGGCGGGCCAGCAGCAGAATGTCCTGACCGCGCTCGCGCAGTGGCGGTACTTCCAGGTTAAGCACATTGAGGCGGTAGAACAGGTCCTCGCGAAAGCCGCCCTCGCTGACCATCTTTTCCAGGTCGCGGTGGGTGGCGCTAAGGATGCGCACATTGACCTTCACCTCACGCTCACCGCCCACGCGGCGGAAGGTGCCGTCGCTGAGAAAGCGCAGCAGCTTGGCCTGCAGGTAGGGCGACATCTCACCGATTTCATCGAGAAACACCGTGCCCTGGTTGGCCAGCTCCAGTAGCCCTGGCTTGCCGCCGCGCTGGGCACCGGTAAAGGCGCCTGGTGCGTAGCCGAACAGCTCGCTTTCGGCGAGGTTCTCCGGCAATGCCGCACAATTGAGCGCCAGAAACGGCGCCGAGCAGCGCGTGCTGATGGCATGGCAGGCGCGCGCCACCAGCTCCTTGCCGGTGCCGGTTTCGCCCTGAATCAACAAGGGCGCGTCGAGGGCTGCCACGCGCTGGGCGCGGGTCTTGAGCGTGCGGATCGGCGCGGAATCGCCGAGCAACGAGTCGAAGCCTTCGGCATGGTCGTGGTGCAGCGCCGCCAGGCGGGCGCCGATGCGGCTGGGGGCGTAGAGCGTGAGCAGGCCGCCGGCCAGCAGGTCGGCGTCGGCGCGTTCGCTGATCGGCATGGCATCGAGCAGCAGCGCCTGGCCATTGAGGGTGACCTCACGCAGCGGCAAGCGAAAGCGCTGTTCAACGAGGGTGTGGGGCAGGGCCTGGTCGCCAAACAGCTCGGCCAGCGACAGGCCTTCGACTGGTCGTTCGCACAGCGACACCAGCGCCGGGTTGGCCAGCAATATACGGCCCTCGCCATCCACCGCCAGCACCGGGTCGCTCATGGCCGCGAGCAGGGCGTCGAGCTGCAATCGGCGGCGCTGGCCCGGGAGAATGTCGACCACCGTCACCGCCTCTACCCCGCGCACCTTGAACAGTGCCCCGCGCAGCTCATCGAGCACCTCGGCGCTGAGCGTCGGCGCGTCGATATAGACGTTGGGCGGCACCATCTCCACGGCATCCAGGTTGAGGTTACGCCCGCCGAGCAGCGCCAGGACTTCCTGGGTAATGCCGACGCGGTCGATAAAGGTGACGTGGATGCGCATGGGGAGACAGGGCTACAGGGACGAGGGCGCCAGTATGCCCGGTCTGTCGGGCTTAGTTAACCAAGGCGCGGTGCCGCCTTCGGTTCCAGCAACTAAGAGGGCTTTTCGTAGGCGCTGCGCCCCCGCAGCGAATAGCGCGGGCTCCACCGATCTTGCGCGGTGGCTGCAATCGTTTGGATATGTCTGAGCGAGCTGTTGCCTCCCTGCAGGTGCCCCTTCGCGCCTACACAAGCCAATCGGGTTGCAGGGTCAATCGTTAACCTGAGCGTAAAAGAACGCCCGTTTACTTGATTGATGACCCAGAGGTCACGCCCCTAAGGTGGCTCCACGACAGCGGAACTCGTGGAGTCTTTAATGACAACAACAATATCCCCACCGCCGCAGTGGTCGCGTCGTCGCGCTGAAAAAGCGCGGCGTCTCGATCAGGTGCGCACCCTCGCCGATGGCGTGGTCCTGCCCAGCGACAAAATTGTCGCGGCCCTCGAAGCCTTGGTCGCCCCTGGTGATCGCGTGGTGCTCGAAGGCAACAACCAGAAGCAGGCGGATTTCCTCTCGCGCTCCCTGGCCCAGGCCGACCCCAGCCGCCTGCACGACCTGCACATGATCATGCCCAGCGTCAGCCGTGCCGAGCACCTCGACCTGTTCGAGCGTGGCATCGCGCGCAAGCTCGACTTCTCCTTCGCCGGGCCGCAGAGCCTGCGCATCGGCCAGTTGCTCGAAGACGGGCAGATGGAAGTCGGCGCCATCCACACCTATATCGAGCTGTATTCGCGCCTGCTGGTGGACCTGATCCCCAATGTCGCGCTGGTTGCCGGTTTCCAGGCCGACCGCCACGGCAATATCTACACCGGGCCGAGCACCGAAGACACTCCCGCTTTGGTCGAACCCACGGCCTTCAGCGACGGCATCGTGATCTTCCAGGTCAACGAGATCGTTGACGAGCTGCCGCGCGTGGACATTCCCGCCTCTTGGGTCGATTTCGTGGTGGTGGCGGACAAACCGTTCTATATCGAGCCGCTGTTTACCCGCGACCCGCGCCATATCAAGCCGGTGCATGTGCTGATGGCGATGATGGCGATCCGCGGCATCTACGAAAAACACAACGTGCAGTCGCTCAACCATGGCATCGGCTTTAACACCGCTGCCATCGAGCTGATCCTGCCGACCTACGGCGAATCCCTGGGCCTGAAGGGCAAGATCTGCCGCAACTGGACCCTCAACCCGCACCCGACGCTGATCCCGGCCATTGAAACCGGTTGGGTCGAGAGCGTGCACTGCTTCGGCACCGAACTGGGCATGGAAGGCTATATCGCCCAGCGCCCGGACGTGTTCTTCACCGGCCGCGACGGCTCGATGCGCTCCAATCGCATGATGTGCCAGCTGGCGGGGCAGTACGCGGTGGACCTGTTTATCGGCGCCACCCTGCAGGTCGATGGCGATGGCCACTCCTCCACCGTCACCCGTGGCCGTCTGGCCGGCTTCGGCGGCGCGCCGAACATGGGCCACGACCCGCGCGGTCGACGTCATTCGACGCCTGCCTGGCTGGACATGCGCCCAGGCGACAGTGAAGCGCCGCTGCTCGAGCGCGGCAAGAAGTTGGTGGTGCAGATGGTCGAGACCTTCCAAGAGGGCGGCAAACCCACCTTCGTCGAGCAGCTCGACGCCGTGGACATGGCCAAGAAAGTCGGCATGCCGCTGGCGCCGATCATGATTTACGGCGATGACGTCACCCATTTGCTCACCGAGGAAGGCATTGCCTACCTGTACAAGGCGCGCTCGCTGGAAGAGCGCCAGGCGATGATTGCTGCGGTCGCTGGGGTGACTGCCATCGGCCTGCGCCACAACCCGAAAGACACCGCGCGCATGCGCCGCGAAGGGCTGATCGCGCTGCCCGAAGACCTCGGCATTCGCCGCGCCGATGCCAGCCGCGAACTGCTCGCCGCCAAAAGCATCGCCGAGTTGGTCGACTGGTCGGGCGGCCTGTACAACCCGCCCGCCAAGTTCAGGAGCTGGTGATGAACGCACTCACAGCACTACAGCCGAAGCTCTCATTAGGGGAGTGGCTGGCCGACCTGGCGGTCGATGCGCTGATCGACGAGGCCGACCTGTCACCCAAGCCGGGCCTGGTCGACCGTCGCGGCAGCGGCGCCCACACGGATTTGCACTTGGGTTTGATGCACGCTTCGGCGCTGTCGCTGTGGCCCTGCTTCAAGGCCATGGCCGAGGCGGCGCAGCAACGTGGCGCGATCACCCAGGCACTGCGTGAAGACGTGGGCCGCATCGGTCGCGATGGTGAAGTGGAGATGCTGCGCGTCACCGGCGGGGTGAATACCCATCGTGGGGCGATCTGGGCGCTGGGGCTGCTCAGCGCCGCTGCGGCGCTGGACACCAGGGCGCTGGCGCCGGCTCAGGTGGCCGTGCGTGCCGCGCGCCTTGCCCTGTTGAGCGATCGCGCCTTGCCGGCCAGCGGCGATAGCCATGGTGCCCAGGTCTGCCGTTTGTATGGCGTGCATGGCGCCCGTGAGGAAGCGCAACTGGGTTTCCCCGCCGTGATCCAGCAGGCGCTGCCGCAACTGGCACGCAGCCGCGCTGCCGGTGCCGGCGAGCAGGGCGCCCGGCTCGATGCCCTCCTGGCGATCATGACCCAGCTGGCCGACACCTGCGTGCTCTACCGCGCCGGCATCGCCGGGCTGACTTGCATGCAGCAGGGCGCGCAAGCCGTACTCAAGGCCGGTGGCAGCACCAGCCTGGCCGGGCGCCGGCGCCTGCGTGAACTGGAACGCGACATGTTGCGCCTGCGCGCCTCGCCCGGTGGCGCCGCCGATCTGCTCGCCGCCGCCTTATTCCTCGACCGCCTGCAGCATGGCCTGCCGGCGCAGATTGGGAGTCACTGAAATGGAAACCCTGTCCTTCGAATTCCCCGCCGGGCAACCGGCCCAGGGCCGTGCGCTGGTCGGCTGTGTCGGCTCCGGCGACCTGGAAGTGCTGCTCGAACCGGGCCAGGCCGGCACCCTGGCGATCCAGGTGGTGACCTCGGTTAACGGCAGCGCGCCACGTTGGCAGCAGTTGTTCGAGCGCATGTTCCGCGAGCAGCAATTGCCGGCGCTGAACATCGCCATCCACGACTTTGGCGCCACCCCCGGTGTGGTGCGCCTGCGTCTTGAGCAAGGCCTGGAGGAACTGACCCATGGCTGATCAGAACATTCAGCGCCTGCTGGCGCAGCGCAGCTTTACCGAACTTGGCGCCCGTCAGCGTGCCCGTGCCTTGCTCGATGCTGGCACGTTTCGTGAGCTGATCGATCCCTTCGCCCGGCTGATTTCGCCCTGGCTACCCAAGCAGGGCATCGTGCCCCAGGCCGACGACGGCGTGGTGGTGGCCAAGGGGCTGATCGATGGCCAGCCGGCAGTAATCGTGGCCATTGAAGGCGCCTTCCAGGGCGGCAGCCTCGGCGAAGTGGGCGGGGCGAAAATTGCCGGCAGCCTGGAGCTGGCCGCCGAAGACAACCGTAACGGCATCCCGACCCGTGCCGTGCTGTTGCTGGAAACCGGCGGCGTGCGCCTGCAGGAAGCCAACCTCGGCCTGGCGGCCATCGCCGAGATTCAGGCGGCCATTGTCGAGCTGCGCCAGTACCAGCCGGTGATCGGCCTGGTCGCCGGCCCGGTCGGCTGCTTCGGCGGCATGTCCATCGCGGCCGGGCTGTGCAGTTATCTGCTGGTCACCCGCGAGGCCCGCCTGGGGCTGAACGGCCCGCAGGTGATCGAGCAGGAAGCCGGGCTGGATGAATACGATTCGCGCGATCGGCCCTTTATCTGGAGCCTGACCGGTGGCGAGCAACGCCACGCCAGCGGGCTGGTCGACGGCTATGTCGCCGACGACGTTGAAGCGATCCGCGGCGAGCTGCACCGCCTGTTCGCCCAGGGCAAACCCGAGAGCGAACGCAGCCGTCGCCACGCCTGGTTCCTCGAACGCCTGCGCGCGGTCGACACCAGCGTTCAGGCCGATGCCGCTGCCGTGCGCAGCGCTTACCAGGGAGCACAAGCATGAGTACTGCACAGGAACAACGTGGCCTGCACTGGTTCCAGGCCCTGACAGGCAACGCCCAGCCGCTGGACGGTCTGCCTGCCTCATTGCGTGTGGCCGATGGCGAGCTGGCGGGCCAGGCGGTGCGTTACCTCGCGGTAATCGCTGACGAAAATAACCCCTTTCCCCGCGCGCGTAATGGCGAGGTCGGCCTACTCGAAGGTTGGGGCCTGGCCCAGGCGGTGGACGCGGCCATCGAGGCAGACCGCAACAGTCCGCACAAACGTGCATTGATCGCCATTGTCGATGTGCCGAGCCAGGCCTATGGCCGCCGCGAAGAAGCCTATGGCATCCACCAGGCCCTCGCCGGTGCGGTGGACGCCTATGCCCGGGCACGTTTGGCCGGGCATGCGGTGATTGGCTTATTGGTCGGCAAGGCCATGTCCGGTGCCTTTCTCGCCCACGGCTACCAGGCCAACCGGCTGATCGCCCTGCGCGACAGTGGGGTGATGGTCCACGCCATGGGCAAGGCGGCGGCGGCGCGCATCACCCTGCGCAGCGTCGAGGAGCTGGAAGCGCTGGCCGCCGAGGTGCCACCGATGGCCTACGACCTGGACAACTACGCCTCGCTCGGGCTACTCGCCGACATCCTCGATGTTCAGCAAGTGACGCAGCCGACGACCGCCGACCTGAGCCGTGTGCAGGAGGCGCTTAGCCGTGCCCTGGCCGATATCGCCAGCAGCCCTTGTGATCTGCGCAGCCGCTTGGGCGCCGCCAACCGCGCGGCCTCATCCCAGGTGCGGGAACTGCTGCGCGCGCAGTGGTAGGAGAGCGACATGCATACGCCACGTCCACATGATCTGCTCTGGGGCCTGCGCCCTGAGCACCTGCCCCAGGAGGCGCCGGCCTGGGCTCGCGTCGCCTTGGGCGGGCATGTGCCGGTGGTGGTGCGTCGGGCTGCTGCCGAGGCGGGTTGGGTCGCCGTAGGCATACGCGGCGCAGCGCGCGAACACCGTTATGCGAGCTGGATGCGCGTGGCCGATATTCGCCGCCTGGTCAGCCCGGAAGCGGTCGCCCGTGCGGGACGCTGGCGCAATCATCCGCAGTCGCACTGGCCGGCACTGCGTGCCCTGGCGCACCTGCAACCCCGTTTCGCCGACCTCGGCCTGGCCTGGGGCGTAACCGGCAGCCTGGGTTTCGAGCTGGCCAGTGGGGTGTCGGCCGCGCACCTGGATAGCGATCTGGACCTGCTGCTGCGGGCGCTGTATCCGCTGCCGCGGGAGTGGGCACGTACCCTGTGCTCAGTGTTGGACGAGGCGCCGGGGCGCATCGACGTGCAACTGGAAACCCCGCTAGGCGCTGTGGCGCTGCGCGAGTGGGCCAGCGCTGCACCGCGTGTATTGTTGAAAACCCAGGCCGGGCCGCTGCTGCTCAGCGACCCCTGGCGCGCTGAGCGGACGGCAGCATGAGCACGCTTTGGGCGTTCCCCGGCCAGGGCGCGCAGCAGCCCGGCATGCTCCAGGCGTTGCCCGATACGCCTGTGGTGCGGGCCTGTCTGGAGCAGGCCAGCACCGCGCTGGATGAGGACGTGCGTGCGCTGGACTCGGCCGAGGCGCTGCGCAGCACCCGCGCGGTGCAACTGTGCCTGCTGCTTGCCGGCGTATCGGCTGCCCGGCTGCTGGCCGAGCGCGGCCATCGCCCCGACTATGTCGCCGGCCTGTCCATCGGCGCCTACGCCGCTGCGGTGGTGGCCGGTGCGCTGGATTTCGCTGATGCGCTGCGCCTGGTCGCCCTGCGTGGCGAGCTGATGCAGCGTGCCTACCCGAGCGGCTACGGCATGACGGCGATAATTGGCCTGGATCAGACCCGTGTGGAGCGCTTGCTGAGCGAAGCCGAGGGAGCGGTCTACCTGGCCAACATAAACGCCGAAACCCAATTGGTGATCGCCGGCAGCGAGGCGGCCATGGCCGCTGTCGCCGAGCGCGCCCGCACCCTCGGTGCCGGGGCCGCCAAGCGCCTGGCCATGAGTGTGCCCTCGCATTGCGCGTTGCTCGATGCACCGGCTGGCGAACTCGCCGCGGCCTTCGCCAACGTACAACTACAAACCCCCAAGGTGTGCTACCTGAGCAGCAGCTCGGCGCGGCTGCTGCGCGACCCCGAAGCCCTGCGCGATGACCTGGCCTACAACATGAGCCGTGTCGTCGACTGGCAGGCCACCCTGGTGACTGCCTATGAGCGTGGCGTACGCCTGCACCTGGAACTGCCGCCCGGTGGCGTGCTCACCGGGTTGGCCCGCCGCGTCTTCGAACCTGGCCAGGCCATCGCCTTTAGCGGTGCCCGCCTGGATACACTGGACGCCATGTTGCGTCAGGAGGTAAGCCGCAGCCGCTAACGCCGCACCGTTTACCGAAGCACAAAAACAATAACTTCGCTGCGTAAAACGAGGACAACAACAATGATTATCTACGGTGTCGCCTTCCTGGCGTTCTGCACCCTGGCAGGCATCTTTATTGGTGAACTGCTGGGCAAACTTATCGGCATACCCGCCAACGTCGGCGGTGTTGGCATCGCCATGATGCTGCTGATCTTTCTTGGCAGTTACCTGCATAAGCGTGGCCTGTTCACCGGTAAATCGGAGCAGGGCGTGGAGTTCTGGAGCGCTATCTACATTCCCATCGTGGTTGCCATGGCGGCCCAGCAGAACGTCTACGGCGCGCTCAGTGGCGGGCCTATGGCGATCCTCGCCGGCACGCTTGCGGTGGCCATCGGGTTCCTGATGGTGCCGGTGCTCAGCCGCATCGGCCAGCCCAGCGCTGAAGAGTCGCCTGTTAACGAAGCCCCTCTGACCAAGACCCCACGGTGATCCCATGTACGAATCCTTGATGAAAGTGATCACCAGCTACAGCCTGCTCAGTGGCTTTGCCATCATCGGCATCACCATGTGGGTGTCCTACTGGATCTCCGACAATTTCACCAAAGGCCGTCTGCACGGTTCGGCCATCGCCATCCTGCTCGGGCTGGTGCTGTCGTATATCGGCGGCGTTTATACGGGTGGGCAGAAGGGCCTGGTGGATATTCCCCTGTTTGCCGGTATCGGCCTGCTCGGTGGCGCTATGCTGCGCGACTTTGCGATTGTCGCCACGGCCTTTGGCGTGAGCGTCGATGAGCTTAAACGTGCCGGTTTTGCCGGGGTGTTGGCGTTGTTTGTCGGGGTGGGCACCTCGTTTATCGCTGGCGTGGGTGTGGCCATGGCCTTCGGTTACACCGACGTGGTCAGCCTGACCACCATCGGCGCCGGTGCAGTGACCTATATCGTCGGGCCGGTGACCGGCGCTGCGATTGGTGCGACCTCTGACGTGATGGCGCTGTCCATCGCCGCCGGCCTGATCAAGGCGATTCTGGTGATGGTCGCCACCCCCTTCGTGGCGCCCTATATCGGCCTGAACAACCCGCGCAGTGCGGTGATCTTCGGCGGCCTGATGGGCACCTCCAGCGGCGTGGCCGGGGGCCTGGCGGCGACCGACCCGAAACTGGTGCCCTACGGCTGTCTGACCGCGGCGTTCTACACCGCCCTGGGCTGCCTGCTCGGCCCATCGCTCTTGTACTTTCTCATGCGCGGCCTGTTTGGCTGAGCCTTCTGGCGGGCCTTTTATTCAGGTGGCGGGGTATCCGTAGCCTGGGTCGAGCGAAGCGACACCCGGGGGATATTTCCCGGGTGTCGCCCAGCTCAACCCAGGCTACATAGCCTAAGGCTGGCGGCTGTACATCCGGCATTCGGCCAGCAGCGCGAGCAGGTTGGGGTCGCGTTCCTTGGCCTTGAGGAAGACCACGCCAATGTGCTGTTGCAGGTGGTACTGAGCCTGCAGCGGGATGAGCCGCACCCGGTTTTCGTACACCGCAGCGATACGCCCCGGCAGCAGGGCATAGCCGACCCCGGAGCTGACCATGCTGAGCAGGGTGAAGATATCGTTGACCTGCATCGCCACCTTGGGCGCAAAGCCGGCCTGCTGGAATACCCGCTCACCATCGCGGAAAGTCGCGTAGCCCTGGGTCAGGGTGATAAAGGTCGCATCGCACAGTTCGGCCAGATCGACTTCGGCTCGGTTGGCGAACGGCGAGTCGTTGGGCACAGCGAGGAAGATGTCGTCGGAGAACAGCGCCAACTGCTCGCAGTCCGGGTCGCTGACACTGTCGTCGAGCGCCACCAGAATGGCGTCCAGTTCCATGTTCTTGAGCTTGTAGAGCAGGTCGACGTTGGAGCCGAGGATCAGGTCGATATTCAGCTCGCTGCGCCGCAGCTTCAGGCCCATGATCAGCAGCGGCACGGTCTTGACCGTCAGCGAGTAGAGCGCGCCGAGCTTGAAACGCGCGGCGGAAAAGCCCGCTGCCTCGCGGGTCAGGCGCACCAGTTCCTGGGTGTCGTGGATCAGCTTCTGGGCTTTTTCTTCCAGCACATAGGCGCTTTCCAGGGGGATCAGGTTGCGCCCTTCGTGCTTGAACAGCGGGCAGCGCAGGGCGCTTTCCAGGGAGTGGATGGCGCGGTGCACGCTGACCGTACTGGTGCCCAGCTCGCCGGCTGCGCGGGACAAGTTGCCGCTACGCATAAAGGCCAGAAACAGCTCCAGCTTTTTCAGGGTCAGTTCTTCATCGATCAGCATCGGCTCAGCGCTCGCCTGGGGGAGCGCCGATTGTGCCGGATCAGAGCGCGCCTGTGCGCTGGACCTTGGTGGTAGACGAGTGAGTGTCGCTACCGCTCCCGTAGAAGCGAATTTATTCGCGATAGACCTTGAATGCGCGGCAGGCCTCGCGGCTAAAACCCCGTCCACTCAGCCAGGCATTGACCAACATTTGATGTATTACGCGTCCCTAGCCGCAGGTAATACGCTCGACCACTTCGGCCTCGTCGATATCAATATTCAAACGCTGCGAGTTGTAATCCATGGTCACCGCATCGCCGGGGGCGAGTACCCGTACCTGCTCGGCGCCGGCCTTGCTGCGCGCGCTTTCGACGAGCGCGGAGGAGGCGTGTTCGCCAAGCAGGTTCTGCACTGCCTCGGCATTGCAACGGCCGTCGCTGCTGGGCGCGCCGGCCTGCTCGCTACGGGGTGCCTCGGTCGAGCTGCACGCGGCGAGGGCGGCGATCAGGGGCAGGTGGCAGAGGTGAATCAAACGCATTGGGGTGTCCTCGTAGGGGGAGTGAAGCGCCTGCGGGGGCGACGCGATGGACCATCCGACTGCCACACGGCGTCGGTGTTCCTCATCAGGGTAACAGGGCAAGGCCAATAGCTACGACCCACACGCCGGCTAATGGCGAGCAAGTTGTGCACTGGGTCGTTAAAAACAGGTGGAACTGTCGTGTCGCATTGATGGCCTATGAAACAGACGACGCCCATCGGGGGCGCTGTCCTTTTGTCGGAGTCTGCCCCATGACCTCTTCGTCGCCTTGCCGTGAAAATCTCAACGATCCCGATGCCAAACCCGCTGACCTGGCCGATCACCAGCGTCGCCGCGAGGACGCGCAAGTGGATGCCGAATTGACCGGTGGCCGCAACGATAACCAGGGCCATACGCCGCGCCTGGACAGTTGGTTGGTGCGCCGTAAATAGGCGCTCAGGCAACAGTACGCTGACGAAGTCGCGCGGCTATGCCCTACAATGGCGGTTTTCCTCAGCCAGGGAGCTGCCGTGCCTTCGGTCATTTCCATCCAGCAACTGAATAAGATCTACGCTTCGGGCCACCCGGCGCTCAAGTCGATTAATCTTGAGATCAGCCAGGGCGAAATCTTCGCGCTGCTTGGCCCTAACGGCGCCGGCAAGACCACTCTGATCAGCATCATCTGCGGCATCGTCAATCCAGGCGGTGGGCGCGTGCTGGTGGGTGGCAAGGACATCATCAAGGACTACCGCGCCGCCCGTGCGCAGATCGGCCTGGTGCCCCAGGAGCTGGTCAGCGACGTGTTCGAGACCGTCTGGGCGACCGTGACCTTCAGCCGGGGCCTGTTCGGCAAAAAGCCCAACCCTGGCTACCTTGAGCAACTGCTCAAGGATTTGTCGCTGTGGGACAAGCGCGACGCGAAAATCTTCGAGTTGTCCGGCGGCATGAAGCGCCGCGTGATGATCGCCAAGGCACTGAGCCACGAGCCGCAGATTCTGTTTCTCGACGAGCCCACTGCAGGCGTCGACGTCGAACTGCGCCGTGATATGTGGAACATGGTCCGCGGCCTGCGTGAGCGCGGCGTGACCATCATCCTCACCACCCACTACATCGAAGAAGCCGAGGAAATGGCCGACCGCATCGGTGTGATCCGCAAGGGCGAAATCATCCTGGTCGAAGACAAGCAGACGCTGATGCACAAACTCGGCAAAAAACAGCTGACCCTGCACTTGCAGCAACCCCTGACCAGCCTGCCGGCGACACTCGGCGAATACGCCCTGGAGTTGGCTGAGGAGGGGCATGCCCTGGTCCTGACCTACGACGCCCAGCGCGAGCACAGCGGCATCGCCGAATTGCTCCAGGCCCTCGCCGAACTGGGGATCGGCTTTAAAGACCTGCAGTCCAGCCAGAGTTCTCTGGAAGATATTTTCGTCAGCCTGGTTCAGGAGTCCCGGCCATGAATTTCTACGCCATCAAGGCCATCTACCTGTTCGAGCTGGCGCGCACCTGGCGCACCCTGTTGCAGAGCATCGCCACTCCAGTGATCAGCACCTCGCTGTACTTCGTGGTGTTCGGCTCGGCCATCGGCAGCGGCATGACCCAGGTCCAGGGCGTGAGTTACGGCGCCTTTATCATCCCCGGCCTGATCATGCTGGCGCTGCTCACCGAAAGCATTTCCAACGCCTCCTTCGGCATCTACATGCCCAAGTATTCGGGGAGCATCTACGAGCTGCTGTCGGCGCCGGTGTCGTACCTGGAAATCCTCATTGGCTACGTCGGCGCGGCCGCCACCAAGTCGGTGGTGCTCGGGGTGATCATCCTGCTCACGGCGCACCTGTTCGTCGATTTCGAGATTCTTCATCCATTCTGGATGGCCGCGTTTCTGGTGCTCACCGCGCTGACCTTCAGCCTGTTCGGCTTTATCATCGGCGTTTGGGCCGATGGCTGGGAAAAGCTGCAGATCGTCCCGGCGCTGATCGTCACGCCGCTGACCTTCCTTGGCGGCAGCTTCTATTCGATCAGCATGCTGCCGCCGGTGTGGCAGACGGTCACCCTGTTCAACCCAGTGGTGTACCTGATCAGCGCCTTTCGCTGGAGCTTCTACGGGGTCTCGGACGTCAACGTGGGCGTCAGCCTGGCGATGATTCTGGGCTTTTTGCTGCTGTGCATTCTCGCCGTGGGTTTGATCTTCAAGACTGGCTACCGCCTCAAGAGCTGAGTGCCGGGTAACGCCGCTATGCGGGGCTGTTTCGCCAGTGCCGTGGGTAAGGCATTGGCCGTGCGAGCCGAATGGCTGTTTGCAAGGGAGGGGTCAGATACGCATCCCAACGGCTGGCCCACCATTGTGGGAGGGGCTTTAGCCGCGACCCTTGTAACCAGCCCCTACAACTGCCGATACGGTATCCAGGCATCGCCCTGCCAATGCAACAGCGACAACCCCTGACGGTTCTCACGGCGCGGGCGTCGATGATCCTCGGGCGACTCACTGCGCAAGATCGGCACCAGATCACCGCTGATCCACCGGCGGACGCAGCGGTTCTCCGGGTGGTAATAATGGATCAACACCGCATACACCCCCGACTCACTGATCAACCGCACCTGCTCCGGCTGGCCATGGGCGCTAAGCACCACGGCATCCAGCAACTGGTCCCCATCAAGGGTACGAACGGCCCGCTCCTCAAGGTGCGGCTGGCCGATCAGGCGCCCCAAATCCCGCGCGCAAAACCAACACTGCTGCTCGATCAACACCGCACGCAACTGGCGTTTATGACGGGTGAAGGTCTGCGGAATCAGGATTTCGCCGGATAAGTCGGGTATTGCGGGAGAGCGGGCAGGGTGGTTGTGCTGAGTAGGCATATCCATTACCTCCGGGGGGCTTTCTTTATAAAGAGAAGGAGCCATGGTTGTGGGCGGGTAAATCAGGCAAAAACTTACCGAGGCCTGCTTCCTATTACGCTGTTCAACAAGCCAGACCGTTGCTTGTGCTGCGGCACGGGTCCCGTGCATGATTCAGAACCATTCAAAAGCATTCAATTAACCACAGAATACCATTCATTTGAGTGGTGCCTACGAGATTATCTATTCAAATGAGTGGTATTGGCGAACGGCTTCGCGAAGAAAGGGAGCGTCTTCGACTTTCTCAAGCTGCTTTTGGCGAGATTGGCGGTGTGAAGGCTAATGCCCAGGGCAAGTACGAAAGCGGCGAGCGTTTCCCCAGCGCGGACTATCTAGCGGCAGTGGCGCTTCATGGTGCAGATGTTTTGTACGTCGTGACAGGCGAGCGCAAGCCGTTACCATCTGCAAGCCTCACCGCAGAAGAGATCGCTGTGCTGGCGCACTTGCGAGTGCTTCCAGAAACCGACCGCGCAGCAACTGCGCGTATGGTTGCGGCTATGGCTGAGATGGTAGGGCGTAAGTAAGCAGGCTGAGTAAGTGGTCAGCTGATACAGAAAGTCCTTCATTCCACGAGACTTCTTTGGGGCTGGAACTGGTGATGGGAATCGAACCCGTATTCACGGGTGTCTGTTGCTGCCCATTCTTTTCCAACGCCAGCAAAATAAGGGCTTCTGCCTCATGCCTTCTGCCCACTGCGGCCCTATGTCGTCCGTTAATTTCGACACTTTTTTGACACTGGACTGGACATCCCTCAATTATATGGCTAGCTTTTTGCCAGCATGCTTGGGGCGAAAAATTTCTGTAATTCTGCTTTATTATGTCTTGTCAATTTAATCTAGATAAGATTTTTAGTGCTCGTAAACTCAGATAGTACTAATCATCATCAACTAAAAGGAGATTAGTTTGAAAGAAAATTCCTCTTATCGAAATGAAATTGTTATTGCTCTAATTGGTCTTGCTGGAATTGTTTTTACTGCGGTGATATCAAATTACGATAAAGTATTTAACAGTTCAGGCTCTGCTGATAGTGGTTTTCCATATGAGAATGTGGATGATCTGGATATGCAGTTGCGATATTTCATTGAGGTTTCTGGATTTAGAAGCTCTATGGAAGAGCTGAAGAAGATTTCTGCCGAGAAGTATAAGCTAAAGCACAATGCTTCGGATGTGGTAATTAATTGCATTCAGGACAATCAAATACAAACTGAGCAAATGATTGAGCTAGTTATAAAGATTCACAAGAATCATATAAACTTGCAGCAGATGAAAGATCTTAATCGGCTTTATTCAAGTGAGAGCATGAAGTCTTATACAAAGTCTTCACCTCTTATTGTAAGAGATCTATTGGCTGGTCTTGATTTGATTTATGAGCGAATGCACGTGCGCAATATGGCAATTTCTGGTGCTGGTAGAAATAATAGCGACAATAGCTGCCCTGCTGTCGGTGAAGAATGAAAGATCGCCTTTTCTTTGGCTGAGATCATATTTATGCATGACGTAATACAGAAGAGAGTTCTTCTTGCCAAGGAATTTCATTTGAGCGGGATCGAAAACGCACAAAAAAAGGACCCTCTCAGCAAGATGATGGCAGTTCATAACTTTCATATCTCTATTGAGATAGCTGTCAAGTCAATTTTACTTAAGTATGAGATAAGGAGCGAAAAAACTCTAAATATTGACTTTGAATCTATGCTTAATGAAGTAGATCAGTTTGAAGAGTTTAAGTCTAAAGGGATGAGGTTGCCGTATCGCCAGGAAATAAGAAATTTAAATTTAATGAGAAATATGGTGCAGCATCATGTGATCGAACCAGATGAGAGCAATATGGATGACTGGCGATTATTCTCATATCGTTTTTTAAAGCGGATATTTAATGACTATTTTGAAATGGATTTTGATCGCGCAAGTCGAATTTCTTTCATTAATGATGAAGGCTTGCGTATGTATCTTGGTGAAGCGCAGAAAAAAATCGACTCGGACGATTATCGCTCAGCTTCTTGTCTAGTGGCCGGAGCTTTTGAATATGCCTCAATATCTATATCTAGCTTTATACCCAAATCAAGCTCTGAGTTTTTTATTACCTCTAGGTTAGGGCGCGCTGGATCTGCTAGCGAAGTAAAGGATGCCATTAAAGACACCTTGAAACGTGTTGATGAGGTAGAGCATTTTTCTGCACTACTGGCATCGGGAGTTAGTTTAAGCGACTATAAGAAGTACAAAGATTCATCTCCATTTGCTCAAATCATGCTTGCTGGAAATATAATATATCAAACCTATGCTGGTAAGGTTTTTGATAAGGGCTCTACTACTTGGCTTTATAGTTTTGTGGTTAATACACTAATAAAATGGCAGCAACTAGGTTTGTCGCCCCAAATTCCGGACTATCTTAGAGAGGCTGCAATTAAGTCCTTGGATGAGTAGAAAAAATTGAAACCCGGTGTATGCCGGCAATAAATAACTGCTTTCTAAGTGAGTCACCATGTGTATTCAAGTAAAGATTCTAGCCTTGTTGTTAGTCGTTACCATTCAAGGGTGTGACTACTTTGAAGCTTACATTGAAGTGCAGTGCAGCCCAATCGAAGGTGGGGTTTCATGTATAGCTGAGCGCAAGAAGGGACTTCGACAGATACAGGCATGCTGGTCAGTAGTTTTTGTCTGTGCCAATGGCATAAAAGCACAGCACGAAGTTTGTTCAATCATCCCCCCGTCACTAGGAGATAGAGTATCGAAAAATATCGCATGGCAAGAAATAGCCAATTATGAGAGGTGTGAAAAAATTTCAGCTATGAGTGTGGAGAATTTACTGATTAAGTAACTGACAGGGAAAAGTGGACAGATTTATTTTCTGAGCATTTATAAATAAGTCTGTCCCCTTTTTGCTGGTCCCTTTTTTTCTGTTGCTTGGGGCAGTTGTGCTATACCCCTTGCTTGCGTGCACTTCTGCAGCCCCTGTCGATTACATGAGCTTTCACTGTGCAGCGATCATCATTTCAGGGAGGAAGTAAAGTATGACATTAATCATCGGCGGACGTCGAGTTGCCAAACCTGACGACGAGCCACAAGCCTCCTCCAGCGTCGGTCCGGGAGATTACGAAGAAGCTGCACTGGCACTGGAAGTGAGGGAGGCGCTACAGTCGAAAGGGATGCTGGAACAGGCGCATTTAGCTGTAGCGCTCGAAATTTTTAGTAATTATGTGCGTGAGTTGAAAGAAGAAAGTTTTGCCTCGATAGATGCTTTGGCGATCCATTTTCTCGAACGGCAGCAGGTGCAATCCCCTTTGACGCCCAATCATGAAGCTGTACCGGTCTTTGGCAAGGCCTTTAAAGCATTGAAAGACGGCGGGACGCTGTCGGAGTTCGCGGTGGGAGGACAGAAACGTGTCTTTCAGTTGAATACTCACCCCGATATTTTCTTGGCGGTTGCAAAAGACAACAGCAAGGATGAGGCGGTAGCCAGTCAGGCAAAGTTGATGAAGGATTTATCGGCGTCAGGGATTCGAGCGCTGACGGTCTCGGAGGTTTTTGAGCATGGCGGTAGGAAAGCATTCTTCTCAAAAAAAGTGGAGGGTGCTAAGGGTGCAAGGATATTGAGTGGGGTCAAGACCACAAAGCTTTTGACCTTGGCAAACTCCACACTAGTATCAGCATTGAAGGAAAAAGGAGTATTCACGGATGTTGCCAAATTGACTGAGACTTTCACAGATTTGAAGGCCATCGAGGCGTATTCAACCGAAAATCCATCTTTTACTTGGGATCTACAATGCATCATCGAATCCACTACTGGGCATTTGATTATTCACGACCCATCTTTTAGAGCCGAGGGTGCATCAGCAAGCGCAGCTTCAAAGCAAAAAGAGGCTAAAGCGCTGAAGGATATCGCAATGGTTGCTTGTGTGATGCAAGAGCAGTTGACGAAGTTGAGTGCAGTCAAAAAAATAAAATAAAGAAAAAGGGGGTGTATTTATTTTCTGAACATTTATAAATAAATATTCCCCCTTTTTTTGTGTTGTTTGGTTTTGTATGCAATTAAAAATTATAGCGAGTGACAGGGGCTGTAGCCAGGCATCTTCAAGTGTGTTGTTCGATAGGAGTGTCTGACTAATAATGGTTAGGTGTATAGAATTGATGAAAAACATTACAGTAACATCGTTTCAAGGCTATCTGAGAGTTATAGAGCAGCAACGGTCTTATATGTGGCGTGGAGTTGGAAATATAAAGTATCCTCTGCTTCCTAAGGTTTCTCGTGACTGGCATCTGGGAAAGGATTGGCTCATACATACAGAGAAGCAGTTAATACATAATTTCAAAGTTCGAGCGACGCCTTTCCTCGAGACAAGACCGAGCAATGAATGGGAGTGGCTTGCTTTAGCGCAGCATCATGGTTTGCCAACACGACTTTTGGATTGGACATTAAATCCACTTATTGCTCTGTATTTTTCTTGTATTAATGACCCTTGCGAAGATGGTGTTGTTTTTGGTTGTATATGTTTGAATGAAGTGGATATAGCAGTTTTGCCAAGTCCATTTGAATTGCCAGATGAGAGAAAGTGGACTCCATATCATATTAGCCCAAGGCTTGCTGCTCAAGATGGTTTGTTTTCAATATCGGGCGATCCAACCATTCCAATTAGTAAAGGGCTTGAGGTGCGCATTCGTGTGAAGTCAGCCGCAAAGCCGAAAATCATGAAATTGCTGAAGAAGTTTGGTATTCATCAAGCAACTGTTTTTCCTGGTCTTGATGGTGTCGCATCTTATGTTGAAGGGGAGCATTTCCGTTTTCGCGGTCTCAAGGATAAAGAGGCTCTACGTTTTAAGATGATTCAAGAGCTAGAGCGTAGAAATAAAAAATGAAGGGAAAGGGGCAGATTCATTTTCTATTTATCAGGTGCTGATAAAAGTCCCCCTTTCCCGCACCTCGAAATCTCCGTGCTAATCCGCGCCACTATCGCGAATAAATTCGCTCCTATACAAGCCAAATCAGGGTTTCAACAGCCAGCTGTGGCATGAATTTATTCAACACCGCTAAGCCTGAGCAGACCTATAAGCAGAAATAACCAAACCATCCCAATAACGCAAAGCCACCAGGCAAAAATCATTCGACGCTTGATTGAATTAGGTAAATTTCTCACTTCGTTCTCATCAAGCTCCCCGCGTCTTATATAGTTATTTGGCCATAAGGCTACAGCTGTCAAACTGCTGGTCAGAATAAAGCGTGAGGGCAAGCTAGAGCCACCCCACATCACTTTCTGTCTTTTGACATATTCGCTGTTCGGGAATGTCGCTAGTATCACGTCGAGGTTCCGAAACCCCATAACTATAATGATGAACACCCCAGAAAGACCAATGACGAAAGGAGCAAGAAGGCAGGCAATTTGCAGGTCTAGGGGCCAGGTTTCAAACCAGGCATTGAAATTCATTTTTGACTCCTTTCGTAAATTTTTTCCCCTGCTAATTCGCCGGCGAATCCACCTCCTGCTCCACCCACAAGCGAAGCCCCGCCAACTACAACCAAACCACAAGCTATGCCGCCGATACCGGCTGAGCCGAGGCCAATAGCCGCACAAATTGCACCAGATAACGGTTTAGTGATTGCTACCGCAATCGTGCCACCACCGAGCCCACCCCAAAAGCTGCCCGTCTCGGTAAAACGTACTCTCTGGCACGCCTCAGTTTCCCCAGCCCTGCAGACCTCCTGAACCTTCAACGCGGAAGACGCGCCAGCCAGGCCGATGCCTATATAGCCGCCGTACTTCAGGTATTTGGCTGCTTTGGCGACTTGGTCCATATGGGTGGCGTAGCCCGGTATCTGCCCTGGCGCGCCGCCTCGGCTCCAGTGATGAACCAGGCTGCGGCTGGAGATGCCGAGGTCGCGGCGCAAGGTCGGGTAGCTGCCCAAACCCAGCTGTTTGCCGAGAAAGGTTGCCTTCAGTTGGTTGTCGAGCTGGCGATAGAGCTGCTGGCGGGAGGCGAAGAACTGCGGGCTTTGCAGGTGACCATGGGTGGTGAATTCGCGTTGGTGCAGGTATTCGATCGTGCTCAGGGTTTCGCCGATCTGTTTCAGGCCTTTTTCCAGTACATCTTTGCCGACGCCGAGCGACTCACTGGCGCCGCCAATCATCAGGGCGATTTCGGCCTGGTGGCGGGCCATAAAGTTGGCTTCTTCCTCACTCAACGGCTCCAGGTCGGTACGCACCTTGGCCGCCGCGGCCATCAGGTCGGCTTCTTCGCGCAGGCAGGCGGTGGGGTTGAGCAGGTTGCCCAGGATAAACATCTCGCCGGCCTTGAAGCCTTGGGCGAACGTCGGGTTCAGCGCCTTGATGCGGCTGACAAGGTCGGCGTGCGGGGTGCCGGCAAACAACTTGGCCAACACCTGCTCGCCGGACATGCTGCGCGGAACGACATAGAACCCCGGTGGAAAGGGCTCGGGTTGTTTGAGCATATCGGCTGGAGGCCAATCCGCTAGCTCGGGCTGGGCCTCTGCTTTTTGTTCCCACGCGGCAAAAGAGGCACCGCCGTTACCCGGTTTGGTGTTGGGTAATTCAGCCTGCGGGCTCCAGTCACGATCAGTGGCCCAACTAAGGTCGCGATTGCCGCTGCTGTCGCTGAGCCAGTCAGCATCTTTGTCCCAGCCGTGATCGAAGGGGTAGGCCGGGTCTTTGAGGTTGTCCGTTCCCATGGGTAGCTCCCTGTGCAGGCGAATTCAGGGGGGAGTGTACCGGCCTGAGAAAAGGTGCCAACCCTTGCCCGGCGTGTCTGGGATGAGTGGCGCAGCGTGTTTATGTGCTGAATCACATTTATCGATAGGTGTGGGAGAGGTGGGCACATGTATTTCGGCTCGTTGGCCGTACCAACAGCAGAAACGACAAGGCCCCGTCTTTCGACGAGGCCTTGTGGGAATCTGGAGCGGGTGATGGGAATCGAACCCACGGCTCTAGCTTGGGAAGCTAGGGTATTACCATTATACGACACCCGCTTTTGAGGGGTGCCTTTGTACCAGAAGTCGTCAGCGAAATGAAGCCCGCGCAGCGTCTTTGTGTGTCTGCTGCGCGGTTTTGGTCTAGATCGCCATGGCCAGCGGTTGCTCGTGGTGGTGCAGGGCGGCGCTGCGGCTGCGGGCTGGGGTGTCGAGGAAGCCGAGCAGGGCGGCTTTGCATTGCAGCCAGGCGCCTTTGTGTTCCATGTCGAGAAAGTGCCCGGCGTTGTTGATGGTGACGAAGTGGCAGTCGTTGAGGTGTGAGGCGAACACGCGCACGTCCTGGGCTGAGGTGTATTCGTCGTGTTCGCCATTGACGAACAGCACGGGGATGTCGATGGCGGCCAGGCAGTCCATCTGGCAGTGGGCGTCCATGTGCAGCACCTGGTGCACGTGGGCGTGCATCTGCCGGTATTCGTGCTGGTCGAGGCTGCCGATGTGGCGTTGGTTGTAGCGCTTGAACAGCGACGGCAGGTGTTTGCCGATGGTGCTGTTGACCAGGTCGCCGAGGGCGTGGCCTTCGGCGCTGTTTAGGTAAGTCAGGCCTTCTTCTAGGTAGTCGATCATCGGCTCGTTGAGCAGCGGCGAGAAGGAGCAGACCACGGCCTTTTCGATGCGCGCCGGGCGTTTGGCCAGGGCCAGCATGGCGGCCACGCCACCCCAGGAGAAGGACATCAGGTGGTCGGCTTTGAAGTGTTCGATCAGCCCGAGGAGGATGCTCGCTTCGTTTTCTTTGCTGATCGGCCAGCTGTTGTCGTTATGCACCTTGGACTGGCCAGCATAGGGCTGGTCGTAGAGCACCACGTTGAATTGTGGGTGCAGGTATTTGATGGTTTGGGCAAAGGCCGCGGTGGTGGACAGCGAGCCGTTGACCAGAATGATCGTCTTGTGCGCCTGGGGGTTGGCGTAGAACTCCGTGTAGACCTTGTACTTCCCGTGTAGCTCGACGACAGCGATGGCTGGCTTCATGTCGTTTCCTCCTGGCGCATCAAAAAATTGGCAGAGCGAGCGGCTGGGCCGATTCGCCACACAACTGGGTAGACAGGTAAGCGCCCGGACGTTACGGCTTAATGTCAGGCTGGAGGATCTTGTTGGAGGGGTGTCGTCGAGCGGTTTGGGCTGAAGGCACGCCTGCGGCAGCGGTGGCCGAGGACGGTGATCAACCAGGCAGGAACCCATTTCGCGCAGAGCGCAAGTAACCGGAAGAACGCTTAGATGGTTCGTGTGACTGTGCGGTCACATCGAGACCTTATGATTCGATTTAAGCAGTGCCCTGGTAGGCTGGCAAGGCTTTATTTGTCAGACAGATTACCGTTTATCGGTTGTCCGCCGCCGTGAGCGAAACGCCAACAGCCCCTAGCGCCTGGACCTCGTCCGAACTCAGGGCGCGGTATTGGCCGGGTGCCAGGGCCGGGTCGAGGGCCAGGCTACCGATGCGCTCGCGGTGCAGGCCGATAACCTTGTTCTGGAAGTGCCCGAACATGCGCTTGACCTGGTGATAGCGGCCCTCGTACAGCGTCAGGCGGGCGTGGCGCGGCGCGAGGATTTCCAGCTCGGCGGGCAGGGTGGTCAGGTCTTCGAAGGCGAAGTACAGGCCGGCGGCAAACACCTCGACGCAGGCCGGGTCGATGTCTGCTTCGGTGTCCACGCGGTAGACCTTGGGCTGACGGCTGTCTGGCGCGCTGATGCTACGTGACCAGTGACCGTCGTTGGTCAACAGCAGCAGGCCGCTGGTGTTGAGGTCCAGGCGCCCGGCCAGGTGCAGGGGCAGGGCGGCGGGCTCGTCGAGCAGGTCGAGCACGGTGCGGTGCTCGGCGTGGGTGGTGGCGCTGACCACGCCGACCGGCTTGTGCAGCATGTAGTAGCGCGCGCCGGGGCCGTCCTGCAGTAACTGGTCGTCCAGCTCAACGCGGCTGAAGGTGCGCACTTCGGCGAGCCCATTGCGGGTGACCTGGCCATCCACACGTACGCGGCCGCAGGCCAGATGCTGGCGCACGGCCTGGCGGTTGAGGTGGTCGAAGTTGCCGAGAAAACGATCGAGGCGCATGTGTCAGGCAGTTTCCACAGGCTTCGCCTGGGCGCAGCGCGGGCACAGGCAGGCTTGGTCACGCAGGGCGTCGGGCAGGGCGGCCAACACCTCAGGGTCGATGCGTACCGCGAAACACCAGCAATCGGTAACCGGCGAGTCCGCTGCGGCCTGGCTGCAGCGGTTGGGTGCCCCGCAGGCTGGGCACAGATTGGGGTCGGTCATGGCGCGTTCTCGTCTGCTGGGCGGCTATGTTAGGGTCTGTTCCCGTTTCGTTCGCGGTCGCGCCGGAGCCCGTTTTAGCGCGAGGCAAGGCACGAGATGCGAAGTTTAGCCGGCTAAATGAGTCATCGAGAAACGCAGCATCGCGCTAAAACGGGCCCGGCCCTTCGGGTTGCGCGCAAAATCTCGCCATGCGGTGTTGGAGGACTTGGCAAGGGAACGACGTGGACGGCGAGTCCATTCCCTGCGTCCTCCGCCTAGCCTGGCGAGATTTTTCGCAGCAACGCGGCTCGCGACGAAACGGGAACAGACCCTCGCACCGGCCGTCGCAGCGGGTCATACGGGCTTGCGCCTGTGGCTGGCCGAGCGCAGGCTGCGTTGCGGCCGAGGTCGCCGCTGTCGGCGCCGCCGGGTGCGCACTGCACACCCTTGCGAGCCTGCCATGCCTGGTTACCGCATCAAGTATTCGACCCTGAGCATTGGCCTGGAAGATTTCCACCTATGCTCCCTGCGCGACAAACAGCAGTATGCCGACGCCCAGGGCGCCGCCGAACGCGCGGGGATTTCCTCGGCCACTTGGTCGCTGTTCGGTCAGCTCTGGCCTGCCGGCGAGGTGCTGGCGCAGACCCTGAGCAGCATGCCGGTGGCCGGGCTGCGGATTCTCGAGCTGGGTTGCGGCCTGGGTCTGACCAGTTTGTTGTTGCAGCGCCATGGCGCGGACATCACCGCAAGCGATTACCATCCGCTGGCCGCCGAATTCCTGCTGCGCAATGCCGCGCTCAATGAGCTGTCGCCGATTCCGTATCGGCAATGCGACTGGGCCGAGACGGACGGAACGCTGGGCGTGTTCGATCTGATTATCGGCAGTGACCTGCTCTACGAGCGCAGCCATCCGGCCTTGCTCGCCGGTTTTATCGCCCGTCACGGTGCCGATGGCTGCCGGGTGCTGATCGTCGATCCGGCGCGGGGCAATGCCGCGCGCTTTAGCCGGCTGATGGCCGAACAGGGTTACCGGCAGTTGGCGGACCGGATCAACCTGCTGGCTGACCCGTTGCTGCCGTTCCGGGGGCGGATTCTCAAGTATCAGCGAGGGGTGGCTTGAAGCTGCATCCGGCGCTGGTGCGCACGGAGCTCCATACGATCTCAGGCTTCATAGTTCAATCCCATACCGTAGGAGCCCCGCCTCGGGGCGAAGCGATTGCAGCCATTGCGCAGCATTGGCGTTGCACACAGCATTCGCCGCGGGGCGCGGCTCCTACGCAAAGCACACGTGGCTGTGCAGCACCTGCCTTTCCTAGCGCCTGTCAGCCCTTGCTGGCCAGGTATGCGCGCCAGCCGCCGAAGTGGCTGATATCGGCGGCGCCCTGCAGGCCATAGGGCTCGCAGATAAAGCCGGTTTCCCAGGCGCCGCTGGCCAGTTGCACTTTGCCCAGGCCGAGCGGGGCTGGGATGCCGGCGAGGAATGAACCCAGTTCGCTGCTCGGCAATTCCCAGACTTCCACCTCGATGCCCACGCCGCCTTCGCTGACGCGCAGCATGCCGGGGCGCGCGGGCGGGCCGCCGGCTAGGGCGTAGAGCTGATAATCAGGCGAGCTGTGGGTGGCTTCGAGCAGGCGCGCGCCGCGTTTGCGCAGTTGCCAGTTGAGCGGCAGGCCGTCGAGGTGCGCGCCGCAGACCACCACGCGGGTCAGGTCATGGCGGGCGACGCTGCCGGTCACGGCCTGCTCTGCCGGTTGGCCACCAGCCAGGGGCAGGGCGTAGCGGCATTGCAGGGCGTCGGCCAGGCTCAGCAGGTATTGGTCGGTGAACGCTCGGCCGAACAGGGTCACGCCCCAGGGCAAACCATTGGCCATAAAGCCGGCGGGCACGGCGACAGCGGCGTAGTCGAGCATGTTCATAAAGTTGGTGTAGTAGCCCAGGTCGGAGTTGCGCTTGACCGGCTCGGCCTGCAACTCGGCCAGGGTCACCGGGCGCGGGTAGGCCGGGGTGAGCACGCAGTCGAGGCCGTCGAGCAGGCGGTCGCAGATTGCCTTCAACTCCTGTAGGCGGTACTGCGCGCGGAATAACTGCACGGCGGTGGTGCCCGGCGCTTTTTCCAGCACGGCCTTGATTACCGGCAGCACGGCGTCGGGTTGCTGCTCGATCAGCTCGCCGGCCACGCTGTAACGTTCGGCTACCCAGGGGCCTTCATAGAGCAGGCGCGCGGCTTCGAGAAAGGGCGTGAAGTCGAGGCTGACCGCTTCACCGCCAAGGGCTTCGAGCTGCTCGATGCTGCGGGCGAATAGCGCCGGGCTCTCGCTGCAGCCGAGAAACTCCAGTTGGCTGGGCACGCCGAAGCGAAAGCCCGGGCGTGGCGCGCCGAATGCCGAGGCGTCGTTCCACAGCGGGTTGGTGCGGCTGTAGGCGTCCCGTGGGTCGAGCGTGGCGGTCAGGGCGAGCAATTGGCTGGCCTCGCGCGCGCTGGCGGTGAAGAAGGTCACGCAGTCCAGGGTGCGGCAGGCGGGCACGACGCCGGCCGTGGAGAGCAGGCCCTTGGTGGCCTTGAGACCGACCAGGTTATTCAGCGCCGCCGGTACGCGGCCTGAGCCTGCGGTGTCGGTGCCGAGGGCGAAGCTGGCGACGCCGAGCGCCACGGCCAGGGACGAGCCGGCGCTGGAGCCGCCAGACGGGTAGTCCGGGTGTACCGAGTTGCGGCAGGCGCCGTAGGGCGAGCGGGTGCCGTTGAGGCCGGTGGCGAACTGGTCGAGGTTGGCCTTGCCCAGCGGCACGGCGCCAAGGCGGATGAGTTGCTCGACCAGGGTGGCGCTTTGCGTGGGCGTGTAGGCAAAGGCCGGGCAGGCAGCGGTGGTGGGGATGCCGGCCAGGTCGATGTTGTCCTTGATGGCGAAGGGCACGCCGAACAGCGGCAACTCGGCGGGTGACTTGCCGTCCAGGGCGGCGAGGTAGGGCTCCAGCTCCGTTTCGGTGAGCAGGTGGATAAACAGGTTGAATTCCGGGTTGAGCGCAGCGGCCTTGTTGCGCAGCGCGGTGATCAATTGGCGCGGGGTCAGGTTGCCGTTGCTGTAGGCGGTTTTCAGTGCGCCGAGGCGCAGGTCGAATTCGTGGGGCATGTCAGGTTTCCTTGTAGGTTTCGCTCTGCCTGGGCGTTGGGTGGGCGGCGCTGCGTGTTAGCCGCGATAGCGCCTATGGCTAGTCGCGGCGAAAGCCCCTCCCACGCCGTGGTTTATTCGGGCTGGGGTTCTTGCACCACCACCACCCGTTGCCCGGCGCGGACCGGCGAGCCGGGCTGCACGAGGACCTCGCTGATCACGCCGTCGCGCGGGGCGGTGAGGGGGATTTCCATCTTCATCGACTCCAGAACCACCAGCACATCACCGGCCTGGACCCGGTCACCGACGCTCACCTGGACCTGCCAGAGGTTGCCGGCGATATGGCTATCGATGCCATGCTGGCCAGCGCTGAGCGGCGCGTCTTCGCCGATCTCGGCAAGCACCTCTTCACTGTCGAAATGCGCCTGGCCGGATTCGATCCAGCGCTGGCGCTCGGCGTCGAAAGCGCCGCGTTGCTGGCTGCGGAACGCGGCAATGCCGTCGGCCTCTTGCTCAAGGAAGTGCTGGTAGTCGGCCAGGGCCAGCTCGCTGTGTTCGATACGCAGCGGGTAGCGGCTCAGGGGGAAGTCGCGGCGGATGCGCAGCAACTCGTCGGCCGAGACCGGGTAGAAGCGGATCTGGTCGAAGAAGCGCAGCAGCCAGGGTTTGCTGTCATAGGCGGCGACTTTGCGGTAGCGGTTCCACATCTGCAGGGTGCGGCCGACGAACTGGTAACCGCCTGGGCCTTCCATGCCGTACACGCACATATAGGCGCCGCCGATGCCCACGGAGTTCTCCGCGGTCCAGGTGCGTGCCGGGTTGTATTTGGTGGTGACCAGGCGGTGGCGCGGGTCCAGCGGCGTGGCCACCGGCGCGCCGAGGTAGACGTCGCCCAGGCCCATCACCAGGTAGCTGGCGTCGAACACCGTGCGGTGGACTTCGTCGAGGTTCGGCAGGTCGTTGATCCGGCGGATGAACTCCAGGTTGCTCGGGCACCAGGGTGCGTCTTTGCGCACCGTGGTCATGTATTTGTCGATGGCCAACTGGCAGGCCGGGTCATCCCAGGACAGCGGCAGGTGGACGATCCGCGACGGTACACGCAGGTCCTGCGCGGCGCACACGGCGTCCCACTCGCCGACGATGATCGCCAGCAAGTTGGCCAGGGACAGGGTTTCCGGCTGGTAATGCACCTGCAGCGAGCGGATGCCGGGGGTGAGGTCGATCACCCCGTCCAGGGCCTTGGCCTCCAGTGCCTGCATCAACGCATGGCCACGGAAGCGCAGCACCAGGTCCAGCTCCGGTGCGCCGATTTCCAGCAGCAGGTGGGTGTCGCCAGACAGGCGCGCGACCAGGCGTTTATCGGCCTCGCCGATATCGAGAACGATGGGGCTTGTAGGAGCGAATTTATTCGCGATGACCGCGCCGCCGTTATCGCGAATAAATTCGCTCCTACAGAGGGTGGCGCATTCGCTGCTGTGGGCTTTTGCCAGTTCCCGCGCCGTGGCGATTTCTACCGGGACAAAGCGCACCTTGTCGCCGGCTTTGAGTTGGCCGAGCTGCCACAGGTCCGCTTCGATAATGGTCACCGGGCAGACGAAGCCGCCGAGGCTCGGGCCGTCCGGGCCGAGGATCACTGGCATGTCGCCGGTGAAGTCCACCGCGCCGATGGCGTAGGGGTTGTCGTGGATGTTGGAGGGGTGCAGGCCGGCTTCGCCGCCGCTGTCGCGTACCCACTCCGGCTTGGGGCCGATCAGGCGTACGCCGGTGCGGCTGGAGTTGAAGTGCACCTCCCAGGCGGTAGCGAAGAAGGTGGCGATATAGCCTTCGGTGAAGTATTCCGGCGCGCCATGGGGGCCGTAGATCACACGGATTTCGCGCACTGCCGGTAGTCGCTCGCAGAGTTCGACGGGTAGCTGCGCGCCGGCTGTGGCGTCATCGAGGGCGGGCAGGTGCAGCACGTCACCGGCACGCAGGGCGCGGCCGGCGTGGCCGCCGAACTGGCCGAGGGTGAAGGTGCTTTTGCTGCCCAGGTAATCCGGCACCTGGACGCCGCCGCGCAGGCTCAGGTAGCTGCGCGCGCCAGCACCGGCAATGGTGCCGAGGGTCAGGGTGCTGCCAGCGGTGATCAGCAGCGCGGTGTTCATCGGCTGGGCGATGCCGTCGAGGCTCAGCGGTAGCTCGGCACCGGTGACTGCGATGACCGCGTCCGTGTTGAAGCGCAGGGTCGGGCCGCTCATGGTGATTTCCAGGCCGGCGGCGCCTTCGGGGTTGCCGAGTAGGCGGTTGCCCAGGCGCAGCGCGCGGCTGTCCATCGGCCCCGACGGCGGCACGCCCACGGCCCAGTAACCGATGCGGCCGGGAACATCCTGTACGGTGGTCTGGGTGCCGCCGCTGAGCACCTCGACGGTGTTGGCGCGGTACACCAGGCCGTCCAGGCAGCGGGTCCAGGGCTGGCCGCTGGCAAAGGGCGCGTCGGCGAGAATCTGCCGCAGGTAGTCGCGGTTGCATTCCACGCCATACAGCACCGAGTCGGCCAGGGCTTGGCTCAGGGCGGCGCTGGCCTGCTCACGGCTGGGCGCCCAGGTGATGACTTTGGCGATCATCGGGTCGAAGTAGGGCGGGATTTCGCAGCCGGCTTCGACCCAGGTATCGATGCGCAGCGCCTGACCGTCAGCGGGCGGAAACTGCACGGCGGTCAGCAGGCCGGGGCTGGGCTGAAAATCGCGGCCCGGATCTTCGGCGTACAGCCGCGCCTGGATGGAGTGGCCGCTGGGCGCCAGGTTGCGTGCCAGCTCGGCCAGCGGCGGCAGATCGCCGGCCGCCAGCTCGACCATCCAGCGCACCAGGTCGACGCCCCAGACCTGTTCGGTGACGCCGTGCTCGACCTGCAGGCGGGTGTTCACTTCGAGGAAGTAGAAGCGCTCGGCCTCGCTGTCGTAGACAAACTCGACCGTGCCAGCGCTGCGGTAGCTGACCGCCTTGGCCAGCTTGATCGCGGCTGCGCACAGCTCATCGGCCATGCCGGCTGGCAGGTTTGGTGCCGGGGTCTCTTCCAGCACCTTCTGGTTACGCCGCTGCACTGAGCAGTCGCGCACGCCGAGGGCGATGACCTCGCCCTGGCCGTCGCCGAACACCTGCACTTCCAGGTGGCGGGCGCGCTGGATGTACTTTTCGATAAACACGCCGCTATCGCTGAAGTTGTTCTGCCCCAGGCGTTTGACCGCCTCGAAGGCGTCGCTCAGTTCGGCGGCGCTGTTGCACACACGCATGCCGATGCCGCCACCGCCAGCGGTGCTTTTCAGCATCACCGGATAGCCGACCTGCTCGCCGGCGACCAGCGCCGCCTCAAGGTCTGCTAGCAACTCGGTGCCTTCGAGCATCGGCACGCCATGCTGTTTGGCCAGGGCGCGGGCAGTGTGCTTGAGGCCGAATACGCGCAACTGTTCAGGCGTGGGGCCAACGAAGGCGATACCCGCGGCCTCGCAGGCTTCAGCGAAGGCGGCATTCTCCGAGAGGAAGCCGTAGCCGGGGTGGATGGCCTGGGCACCGCTGCGTTTGGCAACGTCGAGAATCTTCTCGACCACGAGGTAAGTGCCCGCCGCCGGGCCTTCGCCCAGGCTGTAGGCCTCATCGGCCTGTTGCAGGTGCAGGCTGGCGAGGTCGGCTTCGGAGTACACGGCCACGCCGCCTACCTGCAATTCACGCAGGGTGCGCAGGATGCGGCAGGCAATGGCGCCACGGTTGGCGATCAGCAGTTTGGTGAACATTCGAGGTGTCCTCGAAAGGGGCGGGCCGTCCCGCGGTATTGGGTCTGCACCCCGGTCGTCCGGGGTGGGAAATCATCTGAAGTGGCTATTCGTAGGGTGGAAAACCGCGAAGCGTTTTCCACCGGGGCTGCTGTTAAAAGCCGGTGGATGTAAAAAGCGACATCCACCCTACGGTCCTCAATCCCACACCAGCACCTCGGCTGGGGTCGGGTTGTAGCCGTTGCAGGGGTTGTTGAGCTGCGGGCAGTTGGAGATCAGCACGATGATGTCCATGTGCGCGACCAGCTCGACGTACTTGCCGGCGGCGGAGATGCCGTCCTCGAAGGTCAAGCCGCCTTCGGGGGTAACCGGCACGTTCATAAAGAAGTTGATGTTGGCGCTGATGTCGGCCTTGTTCAGGCGGCCGTCGTGCAGGCTGGCGCGCAGAAAGTTGTCGCGGCAGCTGTGCATGTAGCGTTTGTCCAGGGCGTACCTGACCGTGTTGCTTTCCTGGGCGCAGGCGCCGCCTAAGGTGTCGTGGCGGCCACAGGTGTCGGCGCTGATGGTCAGCATCGGCTGGCCGAGGTTGGAATAGAGCACGCTGCCGGTGGTCAGGTAGACGCGGTTCTGTTTGCGCAGGGTGCGCTGCACGTCATAGCGCTCGCGTGGGTTTTGCGCGCTGTAGAACAGGGTGTCGACCGCCTGGTTGCCTTCCAGGTCGAGCAGGCGCAGGGTCTGGCCGGCCTTTATTTCGGTGATAAAGGGCTCGCCGGCGCCGATGGTGGCGCGGTACACGGCCGCTTCCGGGTGTTTGTCGCTGTGGGTGAGCGTCATGTTGGCGTCCTCAGATGTACAGGCGTTCGGTGTTGTGGAAGCCGCGGCCGTTCTCGGGGCGCGAGGTGCGACAGAGCACGCTGATGCCGTCGCTCTCGACCTTGCTCCAGTTCAGCTGCACCGGCTTGGGCGCGTACACCGGGTTGGGGTCCATGGGGTGTTGCAGGGCAGTGAGCACCACCAGGGTGTCCATTGGCGCATACAGCTCGATGTAGTCGCCTGCCTTGGAGTTGTCTGGTTGGAAGTGGAAGCAGCCGTCGCCATCGACCGTGACCTTGCTAAACAGATTCAGGCACATCAGCAGGTCGGCCAGGCCCAGGTTCCACTTGCCCATTTCCACCAGCAGGTTGTCCACGCCGTTGCGGAAGAAGCCGTTGCGCAGTTGCTGATAGCTGCCGCTGCCGTACTTCTCCTGCACTTCGGCGGCCGAAAGCACGCCGCCGAAGCTGTCGTGCCAACCGCAGGTGTCGGCGGTGATGGCGGCGAGCACGCGGCCCATGTCCGAGTACAGGCAGTGGCCAGCGGTGAGCTTGGCGGTGTGCTGGCATTTGAGCGAGTCGGGCAGGTTCAGCCGTTCGCTTTTCTCGGCGGCATTGAGCAGCAGCAGGCTGACGTTGGCGCCGCCTTCGAGATCGGTGATGCGCAGCAACTGGCCGCGCTTGAGGACGAAAGAGGTATGCCCGCCGCCGGGGACGGTTTCGTCGTACAGGCTGGGGCGCAGGGTGAGCGAGGCTGTCATGGTGGCTCCTTAGACGGCGGGTTGCAGGCCGGCGGTGATGTGCGCCGGCAGTGCGTCGACGGCGGCGCGCGTGGCGCGGCGGTCGCTGTTCAAAGGGATGTCGTAGGTGATGCGCGCGCCGAAAGCGTTCGGTGCGTGGGGGTCAATGCGGGTCTTGTCGAACACCAGCAGGCGGGTGCCCAGGCTGAAACCCTCGCTCAGGTCATGGGTGACCATAAATACGGTCAGGCGGGTCTCGTTCCACAGTTCCAGCAGCAGGCCGTGCATGTCCTTGCGGATGCCGGGGTCGAGAGCGCCGAAGGGCTCGTCGAGCAGCAGCACACGCGGTTTCATGATCAACGCCTGGGCAATCGCCAGGCGTTGCTGCATGCCGCCGGAAAGCTGGGTCGGGTATTTGTCCAGGGCATGGTCGAGGCCGACCTTGCTGAGCATCTGCGCGGCCTGTTCGCGGGCTTCACGCTTGGCGCTGCCGAGCAGCCGACCGAGCAGCGGCGAGCGCGGCAGTTCCAGGCCGATGGCGACGTTGTCCAGCACCGTCAGGTGAGGGAACACCGAGTAGCGCTGGAATACCACGCCACGGCTGGCATCCGGTTCGCCGGCCAAGGGTTGCCCAGCCAGCAGAATCTGCCCACGACTGGCGCGTTCCTGGCCGAGCAGCAGGCGCAGAAAGGTCGACTTGCCGCAACCGGATGCACCGACCAGGGTGCAGAACTCGCCCTCGGCGATATTCAGGTTGAGGCGCTCTAGAACAACTTGGTCGCCATATTCCTGCCAGACATTTTTGACTTCGATGAAAGCGCCTACTGCGCGCGCCGCTGGCTGCGTTGCGCGGTGCTCGCAATCCTCAGGGACTCCGTGTCCATTCCGGTTGCTGCGCTCCGTGCGCCTTGCCAGCAACTCGCTCGCTACGGCGCTACTTTCTTTATCACTCATGCCTTGGCTCCTTCATACCAGGGGAAGCACAGGCGGGTCAGTTGGCGCAGGCCCAGGTCCATCAGCCAGGCGAGCAGGGTGATCCACAGCACGTAGGGCAGGATCACGTCCATGGCCATATAGCGGCGTACCAGAAAGATCCGGTAGCCCAGGCCGTCGGTGCTGGCGATGGCTTCGGCGGCGATCAGGAACAGCCAGGCCGAGCCGAGCACCAGGCGCAGGGCGATCAGCAGGCGCGGCAGGATCTGTGGCAGGACCACGCGCAGGATCAGGGTCCAGGTGCTGGCGCCGAGGGTTTGCGCCTTGATCAGCAGCTCCGGCGGGATTTCCCGGGCGCGCTGTTCCAGGTCGCGGGCCAGCACCGGGGTGATGCCGATGACGATCAGCATCACCTTGGACAATTCGCCGAGGCCAAAGACGATAAACAGGATCGGCAGAATCGCCAGCGGCGGGACCATCGACAACACCGTAAGCAAGGGCGACAGCGGCGCACTGAACAGCGGCAGGGTGCCAGCGGCGATGCCTAGGCACAGGCCCACGGCAGCGGCGATGCCCAGGCCCATGGCCAGGCGCTTGAGGCTGGCGGCGGTGTCTTCCCAGAACAGGTAGTTACCGCTGCGCTTGTCTTCGGTGAAGGCCAGACGATCGACCGCAGCGGCCATCTGACTGGCGCTGGGCAGCAGCTTGTCGTTGGGGTTGTCGGCCAGGCGCTGCGCCGAGCCCACGAAGTAGGCGAACAGCAGCAGGGCGAAGGGCAGCAACACCAGCATCAGGCGGCCGCTGCGGTCTGGGTGGCGATTGATCAGGCGCATGGATTACCTCAGGCCGTGGAATGCGTAGAGGGAGCGGGGCACCCCGGTCCCTCTGCGGTGTTACAGCGCGCCGTCTGCCGCCATCTGCATATAGGTCGGGTCGAAGCGCAGTTTGAGGTTGCCCTTGTCGCCGGTGACCACATCGTTGGCGAAGCTCATGCCAATGGCTTCGGCGCTTTGCGCACCTTCACCGAGCAGGCCGTGACTGAAGGAAAACTCGGCCACTTTGCTCATGGTCGCCGGCAGTTTCGGGCTCTTGGCGAAGGCCACGGCGTCCTTGGCCGAGTAGAACATCTTGGTCGCCGCCAATTGCGCTTCGTAACCGGCCAGATCGGTGCCGGAGGCTTTGGCCATGTGCTCACGGGCGGCAATCCCCGCCGGGGTGTCGGCGCTCATGGTGGCCATGATTTCGTACCAGGCGCCGGTCATTGCTTTGCCGAAGGCGGGGTTGTCCCTGAGGGTGTCGCTGTTGACCACCATCAGGTCGATGATCTCGCCGGGAATCTGGCTGGAGTCGAACACCTTGGTCACCGCCGGGGTGGCTTCGATTTCGGCCAGCAGCGGGTTCCAGGTGACCACGGAGGTGACGTCGGAGGTGGCGAAGGCCGCGACCATGTCGGCGTCCGAGGTGTTGACCACCTTGAGGTCACGCTCGCTCAGACCGGCTTTATCCAGGCCGCGAGCCAGCAGGTAGTGCGACACGGACAGCTCGACCAGGTTGACGTTCTGGCCCTTGAGGTCGCCCAGGGTTTTCTTCTCGCCCTTGACCACGATGCCGTCGTTGCCGTTGGAGAAGTCACCGATGATCAGCGCGGTTGAGTCGACGCCGCCGGCGGCCGGAATGGTCAGGGCGTCCATGTTGGTCATGCTGCAGCCGTCGAACTGACCGGCGCTGTACTGGTTGATCGATTCGACATAGTCATTGATCTGCACCACATCGATGTCGATGCCGTACTTCTTCGCCCATTTGTCGACTATGCCGGAGGCCTGGCCGTATTCCCAAGGCATCCAGCCGGCATAGATAGTCCAGCAAACGCTGAAGCTGTCTTTTTGTGCGGCCTGGGTGTTGAAGCTGAGGACGGCGGTGAGACCTGCCGCGAGAACGGAGAACAGATGGGGCTTACGCATGAGGAACCTCCAGTTCGAGAATGGGCGGGCAAGAGTTCGCGGCTGTTCCCCACCAGATGGGGCGCGTTCTCCCGGGCTTTTATCCCGCCGTGTAACCTCGAAGGAGGTCGCCAACTCTCGGACCAGTCATCCAGCGATCAACTGATCGGTGGACCGGAACCCTAGTCAGCTATTGCAAATTGTGGTGCCGCGATCCCGCCGAGGCGGGGTATTCCTGCACATCTAGGGCTAAGCGAACATCGTGCCAGGTGTTGGCAGCGCCGGTATGACGGCCCCAGGCGCTGTCGTCGGGCAGATATTAGGGTTTGGGTGCGCCCTGGTGGGGCTGGTTTTTGCGTTGTGCGCGGTGTTGGTGCGTGCTCTACAGCGCCTTGTCGGCAGCCATCTGCATGTACTGCCCGGTGAAGCGCAGCATGATGCGTTCTGAATTGCCGAGGGTGCGCTCGCCGCTGAAGGCAATGCCCAGGTTGGCTAGGCCATTGCCATCGCCGCCGAGCAACTTTTGGGCATCGGCGAAGCGTGCCACCCGCTCCATCAGTTCGGGCATCTTGTTGGCACGGGCGAATGCCAGGGCATAACGCGGTGCATAGAACGAGCGCAGGGTGTCGAGCTGCTGAGTGAAGTCTTCCGGCGTGGTGCCTGCGGCCTCAGCCATTTTCGCTCGCGCGGCGCGCCCCTCGTCGGTTGGCAGGCCGAGCAGGCGCTGGGTTTCAAACCAGGCACCGGTCAGCGCCTTGCCCAGTTCCGGGTACTCGGCCAGGGTTTTGCTGTTGACCACGGTGAGGTCGACGATTTCACCGGGAATGAAGTTGGAACTGAACACCTGGCTGACCTCGGCCTGGCGCTTGATGCTCGACAGGATCGGGTTCCAGGTGATCACTGCATCGCCCTGGCCGGCGAGGAAAGCCTCGGCAATCTTCAGGTCAGAGACGTGCTGGATGGTGACGTCTTCGGGCTTGAGCAAGGCCCACTCCAGAGCGCGGCTGAGCAGGTAGTGAGATACCGAGTTCTCTACCAGCAACACGGTCTTGCCCTTGAGGTCCTGGATGTTCTTGCCGCTGCCGCGTAGTAACAGTGCGTCCGCACCGTTGGAAAAGTCGCCAATGATCATTGCGGTGGAGTCCACGCCCGCTGCAGCCGGGATGGTCAGGGCATCCATGTTGGTCATGGTGCAGGCGTCGTATTGCCCGGCCGTGTATTGCTCGATGGAGGCTACGTAATCGGGCACTTCGCTGACTTCGATGCGAATGCCGTATTTGTCGGCCCACTTCTTCACGATGCCTTGCTCGGCGGCGTAGCCCCAGGGCATCCAGCCGGCGAAGATCGACCAGCACAGCTTGAAGGTTTTCGCTTCGGCGTTGGCACTTTGGTTAAACAAAAGGCACAGGGAAAACAGCGACAGGGCGGTAATGCGGGCAAGGCGAGTCAATGGGCGCATGGCAACCTCAAGCAGGGGGAACGGGAACGGAAAGGCGGCAGTGATGCAGCGCGTTCTCCCGGGCTTTTATCCCGCCGTGTAACCCCCTGCTTGGGAGGTCGTCCGCTCTCGGACCAGTCACCGCATTGCGGTCGGAACCCTAGCAAACCATTGGTTGTTACTACCGCACGCCCGCCGAGGCGGGTTTCCTGGTGGCCTGTCTAGCGAATCGCGTGCCAGCTAGGGTCTGTTGCCGTTTCATCGTGAGCCGCGTTGCCGCGAACGAAACGGGAGCAGGCCCTAGGCCGTTACACCTTGCATTGAAAATCTATCGGGTGTCAGGGCACCGCCAGCCTGGCGCAGAGTCATAGGTGATGGGAGCGATCCCGGGTGCCGACATTGGTCGGCGCCGACCCAGCGGTCGAAGGAGGCCGCCATGTCCCTCAAACTCATGCTTACTGCTGCCATAGGTTTTTTACTGACTGGCTGCGCCGTCTACGGCGACACTTACGACTCGCGCTACCGCAGTTATGACCGTGGCTATGCGCAGAGTTACTACTATTCACCGCCGCCTCAACGTATCTACCAACCGGTGTACGTGGTGCCGCGCCATGACCGCTACGATGATCGACGCCGCTATTACGACGACCGCCGTCGATATGGCGCCCACGCCTATCGTCCAGCACCGCACCGTTATGTACCTGCACCGCACTATCAGGGCGGCAAGCGTCACGACGACCGCCGCCACCACAATGCAGGCAGGCCCGAGTATCGCCCGGAGCATCGTCAGCAGCATGCCCGCCCGCAGGGCAATCCGCTGATTCAGAGCGCACCGCGTCAGGCCTATGATCGGCGCAGCGAAGCACGGCGCTACTGAGTAATTGAGGGCAACAGGCGCAGGCTGGATGCCGCGCCTGTGTTATGGATTGCCAGAGCTGGCGTTACTCAGATCAGCCCAGACTCATCTTCGCTGACCAGTTGATTCAAACCACCCAGGGCGTGACGCGCCTTGCTGCGGCCGACCAGTTTCATTTGTGCGGCTTCGGGCAAGTCGGTGATGCGCACCACGCCTTTGCTGATCAGCACGGTGATCAAGTCGTCGAGTACGCGGATCATGTCCAGGTCACTCTGCTTGAGTTGTATCAGGCTCTGCTCGGCGTTCTGCTGAGTGAGCCATTCCTGGGCCGCCTGATCATCGGCTGCCAGCTCGCCATCCATGCCCTCGAACGCCGCTGACTCGACCCGTTGCAGGTTGCCCCAGGCATCGCGTTTAACGTACAGCATCGAATACTCCTTGGCGGTTAGGTGACATCTTGTCTTGCCTTGATGGTAGCGAGTGTAAGTGGGTTGGCTGATCCAAGCTTACTCATCGCTCGGTAAACAGTTGCTGCACCACGGAAAAGTCCTGCTTGCCCTTACCTTGCTCGAGCAACAAACGGTACAGCTGCAAGGCCAGTGCGCCCATGGGTGTGCTGTTGCCGCTGGCTTGGGCGGTTTCCTGGGCCAGGCCCAGGTCCTTGGCCATCAGTTCGGCCATAAAGCCGCCGCTATAGCCTTTGGATGCCGGGGCGTTTTCCATGACGCCGGGCCAGGGGTTGTACTTTTCCAGCGTCCAGTTGCCGCCCGAGCTTTGCCGCATGATCTCGGCCAGCACCGCTGGCTCCAGACCGTTGGCTACGCCCATGGCCATGGCTTCGGCGGTGGCGATCATTTGCACGGCCAGGACCTGGTTGTTGCACACCTTGGCCACCTGGCCGGCACCCTCAGGGCCGGCGTGAAAGATATTTCTGCCCATGGCCTCGAACAGCGGACGGGCCTTGGCCAGCACCTTGGCTGCACCACCGACCATAAAGGTCAGGGTGCCCGCCGCGGCGCCAGCGGTACCGCCGGACACGGGCGCATCGAGCAGTTCGATACCGCGCTCTTGGGCCGCGTGATGCACGTTGCGTGCGACCTGCGGCGCGATGGTCGAGCACTCCAGCACCAAAGTGCCGGTTTTGAGCGCATTCAGCAGACCATCAGCACCGAGGTAGAGCCCTTCGACATGGCGGCTGGCGGGCAGCATGCTGATCACTACGTCAGCCTGGGCGACGGCATCGAGCGCACTGCTGGCGGGCTGCGCGCCTTCCTTGGCCAGTTCGTCGATGGCCGCGGGCAGCAGATCGAATACCCTGAGGTGATGGCCCGCCTTGAGCAGGTTGCGCGCCATGGGCAGGCCCATATGGCCGAGGCCGATAAAAGCGATTTGGCTCATGGTTGTTGCCCTCCTCGTAAGGGTGCTGCACGTCGCCTGGGGTGGCCCGTGTAGATTGAGCGTAGCAAGTCGCCTGGGTTGCGCGCAGCGATGCTCGGGAAACGATGCCCCGGGTGTCGCTGCGCTTGACCCAGGCGATCGACTTGGCTCGACTCAGGCTGGGTGTTACAGGTCCGCCAGCGGATGTTCACCCTCCCATACTGGCGCGAAGTGAGCGTCGATCACCGGCGCCGGAATCTGTGCCACATCCGGCCAGTGCCAGTGTGGTGTGTGGTCTTTATCGATCAGTCGTGCGCGCACGCCTTCGGGGAATTCCGGGTGGCGGCAGCAGTTCAGGCTTATGGCGTATTCCATGCGAAATACCTCGGCCAGTGACAGCTGTTTGGCGCGTTTGATCTGCTCCCATACCAGGTGTCCGGTCAGCGGGCAGCCGCCGGCCAGGGTCTTGCCGGCGCGGGCCAGTATCGGGTCGCTGTCACCCTGCAGGGCGCTGATGGCGTGCCAGGCCTGGGGCAGGTCGGCCACGTCCAGCAATGCATCGATGCGCTCGCGGCGCGGCAACCACTGGGCGTCTGGTAGTTCACTGCGGGCCTGGTTTTCCAGGGCCTTGAGCAGGCTGTGCAGTTGCTGCGCACTGTGCTCCTGCCAGTTGAGTTGGGCCAGGCCGTTGAGCAGGTCATCCTGCTGGCTGTCGAGCAGCACGCGGTCGGCCAGGTTCAGGTCCAGGGCGTCGGTGGCGTTGATGCTGCTGGCGGTCAGGCCGAGGAAAAGGCCGAGCTTGCCTGGCAGGCGGGCGAGGAACCAGCTGCCGCCGACATCCGGGTACAGGCCGATATTCACCTCGGGCATGCCCAGGCGGCTGCCGGGGGTGACGATACGAATGCCGGCGCCCTGCATCAGCCCCATGCCACCCCCCAACACATGGCCGTGGCCCCAGCAGATAAAGGGTTTCGGGTAGGTGTGGATGCGGTGGTCGAGGCGGTACTCATCGGCAAAGAAGCGTCGTGCCAAGGGTGGCACTGCGCCGGGATGCTCGCGGCATTGTTGCACCAGCTGCACAACATCGCCGCCGGCGCAGAAGGCCTTGGGACCGTTGCCGCGCAGCAGCACACAGACGATGGCCGGGTTGTCTGCCCACTCACGCAGCTTGGCATCCAGGGCTTCGATCATCGGCAGCGACAGGGCGTTTAGGCTCTTTTCCGCATCCAGGCTGGCGATGCCGATGCGCAGGCCGTGCAGGCAGGGACGTTCTTCAAACTCTATGTTCATGAGCAACCTTTATTGTTGTGCCTTGCAGGCGCGCTTAGCCTTTATTCGCGATTGGGGCGCTGTGGCGGGCCAATCGCGAATAAATTCGCTCCTACAGAAGCAGGGCGTCGCCTGAATGCAATCCGGGAGGTACGGCGCACGGGTTACTTATTGCGCCACTGCGGGTCGCGTTTTGCCAGGAAGGCGTTGACTCCTTCGCGGGTATCGTCGGCGTCGAACAGGTCGACGAAACGCTCACGCTCTTCGCTCAGCCACGTGTTCGGGCTGCGCTCTCGGGCGCCCTGGATCAGCGGCTTGATGGTGCGTATGGCCACCGGGCTTTGCCGCGCCACTTTGGCCGCCAGCAGTAGGGCGTGGCCGCGGGCTTCGCCGCTGTCGACCACTTGCTCGACTAGGCCGATGCGCAGGGCAGTTTCCGCGTCGATGCGTTCGCCGCAGAGAATCATGCGCTTGGCCCAGCCTTCACCCACCAGCCAACTCAGGTGTTGGGTGCCGCCGGCGCAGGGCAGCAGGCCGACGCTGGCTTCCGGCAGAGCCAATTGCGCCTGGCGCTCGGCAATGCGGATGTCGCAGGCCAGGGCGCACTCCAGGCCGCCGCCCATGGCGTAGCCGTTGATCGCGGCAATCGATACACCACGAAAATCGCGCAGGGCCTCGAAGGCTTCGCCAAAGCGCCGGGCCATTTCCCGGGCGCGGGCCTTGTCGCCATCGGCGAACATATTCAGGTCGGCGCCGGCAGAAAAGAACTTCGCGCCCTGGCCGGTCACTACCAGGGCGTAGATGGCGTCGTCATGGTTGAGGTGGTCGATAATCTGCTTGAGGCCGATCAGCGAGTCGCGGTCCCAGGTGTTGGCCGGTGGGTGGTTGATGGTGATCAGCGCGGTATGCCCGTGTTTCTCCACGGTGAGTTTGTGGGTCAGGTCGAAAAGTCCCGGGTTGTAGGCTTCGATGGCAGTGCTCATAGAGTCCTCGTGCTATTGGCTGGTTCGCCTTGGTGCGCACAGCGCACCCTAGAGCAGGCGATCAAGCATGCCGCCCTGATCGAGCAGGCGGCGGGCGATGATCACCCGCATGATTTCGTTGGTGCCTTCGAGTATCTGGTGTACGCGGCTGTCGCGTACCCAGCGCTCCAGCGGGTAGTCATTTAGATAGCCGTAGCCACCATGCAGTTGCAAGGCTTCGTTGCACAGGTTGAAGCAGTGATCGGTGGCAAAGCGCTTGGCCATGGCGCAGTACAGGCTGGCTTCGCTGTGGCCGTGGTCCAGCTTGTGCGCAGCCAGGCGCACCATCTGCCGGCTCGCGGTCAGGTCAGTGAGCATGTCGGCGAGCTTGAATTGCAGAGCCTGGAAGTCGCTGAGTGGCTTGCCGAATTGTTTGCGCTCCTCGACATAGCGCAGTGATTGTTCCAGCGCCGCTTGCGCCGCCCCTAGCGAGCAACTGGCGATATTGATACGCCCGCCATCCAGGCCTTTCATCGCGTAAACGAAGCCCTGACCCTCGGGGCCGATACGGTTGCCCGCCGGGATGCGCACGCCTTCAAAGGTGATGGTGCGGGTTGGTTGGGCGCGCCAGCCCATCTTCAATTCATTGCGCCCGTACTTCACCCCTTCGGCATTGGCCGGTACCAGAAAGCAGGACACGCCCTTGGCGCCGTTGTCCTCGCCGCTGCGCGCCATGACGATCAGCACATCGGTGCTGCCCGCGCCGGAGATAAAGCACTTACTGCCGTCCAGCACGTAGTCGTCACCATCGCGTCGGGCGCGTGTGCGCAGGTGCGCGGCGTCGGAGCCGGCGTCCGGTTCGGTGAGGCAGTAGGAGGCCAGCAGCTCACCGCTGACCAGCCGCGGCAGCCAGGCATCCTTGAGCGCCTGGTCGGCGAAGGAGGCGAGCATCCACGAGGCCATGTTGTGGATGGTGAGAAATGCCGTGGTGGCCACGCAGCCGGCGGCGAGTTGCTCGAAGATCAGCGAGGCGGACAGGCGCGACAGGCCCAGGCCGCCGTCTTCTTCCTGGATATACAGGGCCAGGTAACCTTGCTCGGCCGCCTGCTTGATCACCGCGACCGGAAAGTGGTGATCACGGTCCCAGTCAGCGGCGTGGGGCGCCAGCTCTCGGCTGGCGAATTGACGGGCACTGTCTACCAGCAGGCGTTGTTCATCACTCAGGTCGAAATCCATATAGCCTCACTGCAGCGTCAAAGGTTGACCGGCGGCTTTGCGCTCGGCTTGCCACTCGGCCAGGCTGGGTGCCGCTTCGGCTCCCCCGAGACGACCGACGATCTCGAAGTAATCCTGCTTGAGCGGATCCTTGAGTACCTCTTCCCGTGGCTTCACTTTGACCGCATACACGGTTTGCACGTTCTGGTGGTCGAAGGCGCGCCATTCTTGTTGGTCTTTGAGTAACTGATAACGATGGCCTTCCAGGGCTTTGATCAAGGCTTCGCTATCGAGACTATTAGCGCGTTTGGCGGCATCGGCCCATTGATAGACGATGCTGTAGGCCGATGCAGCAGAGCTGGATGGGTACATGGCGTAGCGTTCGCTGAAGGTCTTGACGAAGGCTTCGCCACGGGCGGAGTTTTCCAGTGCCGGTACGCGCCAGGTCCAAGGCTCGGTGCCGACCACGCCCTCCATCAGGCCAGGCCCTGCTTGCTCGACAATGCTCTGGGTCAGGTTGGGCGCGACAACCTGCATGCGCTCGGTCAGGCCCAGGTCCTTGGCGATACGCATCGCGCGGACCAGGTCCTCGCCAAACAGTACCAGGGCCAGAACCTCGGCATTGCTCGCGGCAGCCTGGGTCAGGGCATCCTGATAGTCGGCCAAACGGGCACCGGGAAACTGCACCTTGAGGCCCGGGTGCATGGCGGCGTCTACGCTATTGGTGGTCTGGCGCAGGGAGCTTTCAGTGGTGTGGCCCCAGGTGTAGTCGGAGGTGATGTAGAAATAGCGTTTGTCGGGCAGGGTCTTGTGCAGGTATTGCCCGAGCACACGGGCACTCATCCAGGCGTTGTTGCACTCGCGGAACATATAACGATGGCCGTCTTTGCCCGTTGTGTCGTTGGAGTAGGTGAGGGTGCCGAAGTACAGCAGGCCCAGTTCAGCTGCGCGTTTGCCTGAGGCGATGGCCACTGCACTGGAGGAGCCTCCGAACAGCATCGAGGCGCCTTCGGCAGACAGTTTCTCGACGTTTTTCACCGCTTTGGCCGGGCGCGAAGCTGTGTCCTTGCTGGATAGCCGCAGTGGCCTCCCCAGTACGCCGCCTGCGGCGTTGATCTCGTCGATGGCCAGCAAGGCGCCGCGCATTTGCGCCAACCCTTCTTCTTTATACGACCCCGTACGGGGATAGTTGAGGCCCAGGGTAATGGGATCGGCGGCTTGCGCGCAGAAGCTGAGCCCAAGCCAGAGGGCCAGGGCCGCTGTCAGGTAGTGCATGGTGGTTCTCCTTGTTTTTGTTGTTGGAGCACGGAAAACTTTTACGCCCTCAGACTAATGGATGAGATCGTCCATTGGTCTAATGGCCGAATTGAATCTTGGCCGGTCTTACATCTGTGGCCAGGATATGAGCAGACGCAGGCAGCAGGGCGGTTGCGGTTCGCATTTCAGGTGATTGATCCGCCGTACGCTGTTGGCCGCGACCTTGACTCACGCCGACGGCTTCTCTAGCGTGCCAGCTCTTTACTGGAGACTAGGACACTGGCATGAGTGCTGCCGATAACGTCAAACTCGAAGCAGGCTGGAAAGCGGCCCTGCACGATGAATTCGAGAAGCCCTACATGCGCCAGCTGGGCGATTTTTTGCGTGCGGAAAAAGCCGCGGGCAAGGAGATCTATCCGCCAGGTCCGCTGATCTTCAATGCGCTCAATTCCACACCGCTGGACCAGGTAAAAGTGGTGATCATCGGCCAGGACCCGTATCACGGTCCGGGCCAGGCCCATGGTCTGTGCTTCTCCGTGCAGCCCGGGGTGGCCACGCCGCCGTCGTTGCTGAACATCTACAAGGAGCTCAAGCGCGACCTGAATATCGATATCCCGGCCCATGGCTGCCTGCAGCACTGGGCCGAGCAGGGCGTACTGCTGCTCAACACATCGCTGACGGTCGAGCGTGGCAATGCCGGCTCCCATGCGGCCAAGGGCTGGCAGCCGTTCACTGATCGGGTGATCGAGGTGGTCAGTGCGCAGCGCCCGCACCTGGTGTTTCTGCTCTGGGGCGCCCATGCACAGGGTAAGGAAAAACTGATCGACACCCAGCGCCACCTGGCCCTGCGCTCTCCCCATCCCTCGCCGCTATCGGCGCACCGGGGGTTTATTGGTAATGGCCATTTCAGCCGCACCAACAAATTTCTCGATCAGCAGGGGCTGACGCCTATCGATTGGCGTCTACCCGCTTTATAAGTCCTAGACCTCTGCGCTGCTGCATACCTGTGCGGCGAGATCGCGTTGCAGGTCGCGCAGGTGGTGTCCAAGGCGCTCGCGCTGGGCGTCGGTGGCCTGGGCCAGCAGGTCGCTGAACAGGCTGGCCAGCGCCGCACGTGAACGCGGATAAGCGGCGCGATAGTCATCGCTGTAATAGGCTTCGCGGTTCTGCAGTAGGTGAGTCAGGCGCTCGCCGAAGTCGGGTTGGTCCCGTTGCGCCATGGACTGACGAAAGGCGTCTTGCCAGCGCGCGCGGTTTTCCAGCCAGTAGCGGTTCTGCTCGCCCAGGCCTTCTGCCCAGGTCGTGACCCGAGCCTGCTGTTCGGCATTAAGTCGGCCTAGCCAGTTGCGCAGGCGGTCTTCCAGGCGCTCGGCGCGCTCTAGGTGCTGGGTGGCCAGGTCCGGTTCGAGAAAGTCCTGGCGGTCTTCCACGTTGTCTTCGTCCATGGCGGCGTACAGCGCCTCGACCTGGCTGTCGTTCAGACCTTTGAGCAATTCGATGGCGGTAGGCGTGACCTCTACGGTCAGGCGTTTGATGGCTGCATCCACATCGGCGAAGCGCGCCAGCAATTGTTCGGCACTGGGCGCGGGGCCGGTAACCAGGCGCTGGGTTTCGTTCAGCCAGTCGAGATAACGCGGCAGCTCCTGGCTGCAGTGCCATGTCAGGTGTTGCTGCACCCGTGGTTTGAGCCAGGCTTGCTGGGTGCTGTCCAGGCTCAGGTAGTCATTCAAGCGCCAGGGCACCAGCCAGTCGAGATTGCGGTAGGCCAGGCCTACCTGGCTGCAGGCGCTGACGAGCACTGGCAGCAACACCAGCAGTGCCAGGCTGCGTAGGCGCAAGCATGCGGCGAGACAAACCGGGCGGCGGAACAACCTCATCACATGGACCTCGGCGCAGGGAGAGTGTCGAGGGTACGCCAGCGCAGTGCGTCTGCGGGGCAGCGGACACATTTGCTAAAAAACCCAAGCGGCAAGCAAAAAAAGACCCGCACGAGGCGGGCCAAAAGTTGCCGTAATGAGTCTGCTCAGTCGCGCTGTATCCATAGCCGGAACAGCGGTTCTGCGAGGAACATCACCATGAACAGGCGCAGCACCTGCAGTGCCGTGACCAGTGCCACCGATAGGTGCAGGGCCTCGGCGGTCAGGCACAGTTCGGTGATACCGCCGGGCATCATGCCGAGCATCAGCGAGGTCTGGTCTTCGCCGGCGAGCCAGCCGAGACCGCTTGCCAGGAGCGCTGCCGCCAACATGGCGAGCAGGGTGAACAGCAGAATGCGCGCGAGAAACCCAGGTGCACTGCGAAAGAACGCCCTGTCGAAATGACAGCCCAGGGCACAGCCGATCAGCCACTGACCCACCTGGCCGAGGCCATTCGGCAAGCCGATGTGCAAATCGAAGGTGACGCTGGCGATGGCGCAGGCCGTGAGCGGCCCGAGCATCCACGGGTTGGGTTGCCCAAGGCGGCGCCAGAGCAAGGCCAGCAGGGCGCCGGCAGGCAGCAGCAGCGCCAGCCACAACCAGTCGACCTGGGCAGGTGTGGGGGCTGGGCGGTCCGGCAGGCCCCAGGTGAACAGTGCCGGCACGATCAGCACCACCGACAGCAGGCGCAGGCTGTGCGCAGCTGCGACACGGGCCACCTGGGCATCGTGGCGCTGCGCCAGGTTGACCATTTCGCTGGCACCACCGGGCATGCTGGAGAAGAACGCCGTGGCCCGGTCCACACCGCTACGGCGCAGAACCAGGATGCCGATCAGGCTGAGCAGCAGGGTACCGAAAGCACCTGCCAGGATGACGCCGAAATGGCTGATCAGTTGCGCCATGACTTCGCTGGTGAAGTGCAGACCGATGGCGCTGGAAACGATCCACTGACCGGTTTGCCGGCCAGCAGGGATCTCGCCGATGGTCCAGCCGCTGCAACGTACCGCGATGACGGCCAGCAGCGAACCGATGATCCAGGGCAGGGGCCAGCCGATCAGGCTGGCCAGAGCGCCGCCGGCCAGGCCGACCAGCGGAGTGGCCCACCAGCTGCGCCAGTGGGCTTTTGCGGCATTAGGCACCGGTAACCTGGGCTTTGCGGCGGGCGCGCATCCAGCGGATGCCTGGCAGGGCCAGCATCAGAAATGCCAGGGCCCACAGTACCAGAGTGATCGGGCTGCCCCAGAGGATGCCCAGGTCACCGGCCGAGATCGACAGGGCGCGGCGCAGGTTGTCTTCCATCATTTCACCGAGGACGAAGCCCAGGATCACGGCCGACAACGGGAAGTCCAGCTTGCGCAGGATATAGCCGAATACGCCGAGACCGATCATCAGCACCAGGTCGAAGGTGGTGCTGTGCACCGCATAGACGCCGACCATGCTGATCACGGTGATCGCGGGTACCAGCACCCAGTTCGGCACGCTGAGCATGCGCGAGAACAGGCCGACCAGCGGGATGTTCATCACCAGCAGGATCACGTTGCCGATAAACAGCGAGGCGATCAGGCCCCAGACCACGTCCGGTTGCTGCTCGAACAACAGCGGACCGGGGGTGATGTTGTACAGCGTCAGCGCGCCGATCATCACTGCGGTGGTACCCGAACCTGGCACGCCGAGGGTCAGCATCGGGATCAGCGAGCCGCATGCCGAGGCATTGTTGGCCGACTCGGGAGCGGCCAAACCACGCAGGTCGCCTTCACCGAACTTGCCACTCTCACCGGCCAGACGTTTTTCAGTCATGTAGGTCATGGCGCTGGCAATGGTTGCGCCGGCGCCCGGCAGTACACCGATGATGAAGCCGGCGATCGAGCTGCGAATCATGGTCCAGAAGGTGAAGCAGTATTCCTTGAAGTTGAACAGCACGCGGCCGCTGGCCTTGACTGCCTTCTGGCCGTTGTGGGTGTTTTCCAGCATCAGGAGAATTTCGCTGACACTGAAGAAACCGATCACCACGATGACGAACTGGATGCCATCAGACAGGCTGACACTGTCGAACGTGAAGCGGTAAACCCCGGTAGTGGAGTCGACCCCGACGGTGGCCAGGGCCAGGCCGATCAGCGCCGAGAGCAGGGTCTTGACCGGTTTGTCACCGACCATCCCACCCAGGCAGGCAATCGCGAAGACCATCAGCACGAAGTATTCGGCCGGACCGAAGGCAACCGCCCATTTCGCCAGGATCGGCGCGAACAGCACTACGCCGCAGGTGGCGATCATGCTGCCGGTGAAGGAACTGACCGCCGACAGCGACAGGGCGATGCCTGCTTTGCCCTGGCGGGCCAGCGGGTAGCCGTCGAGGGTGGTCATGACCGCGGCGGCATCACCGGGGACGTTGAGCAAAATGGCGGAAATACGCCCGCCGTACTCGCAGCCCAGGTACACGGCAGCGAGCAGAATCAGTGCGGTCTCCGGCGGCAGGCCAAGGGCAAAAGCCAGCGGCAGCAGCAGAGCAACGCCGTTGATTGGGCCCAGACCCGGCAGCAAACCGACGATGGTGCCGACGAAGGCACCGAACAGCGCGACCAGCAGGTTGGTCGGCCGGGTGGCAACATCAAAGCCCTGCATCAGAAAATGTAAAGTTTCCATCTCAGCTCTCCACCAACGCTTCGAACACGCCCAAAGGCAGTGGTACGTCGAGCGCATAATCGAACAGGGCATACAGCAGCACGCCCATCAGTACACCGCTGACCAGGCAAGGCAGCACGCGGCCAGTGAACAGCAGGCCGAGAACGAAGGTCGCCAGCGCAGTGCTCAGAATGAAGCCCAGAGGCTCAAACAGGACGGCGTAGGCCAGCAGGGTGAGAATGCACAGGCCTGCACGCTGCAGCGCGCGGCGGCTGAGCATTTCCACAGCCTCACCGGGCTTGAAGACCAACCAGGCGGAACCAGCTGCCATCAGTGCGAGCAGCAGCAGCGGGTAAGCCCGTGGGCCGACCGGGTCATAGGCGAAGGGGGCTTGGAAACCCCAGGCGATGACTGCGAGGCAGGCGCAAAACAGCAGCCAGATCGCAGCGAACAGGCGAACGTACATAGCAATGGTCTCTTGCGTAGGGACAGGGTCGAGCGGCAGGCCGCCCGCAGTGCAGGTCAGACGTCGAGTGACGACTGACCTGCGATGCACTTATTGCTGCATCAGGCCAAATTCTGCGGCCAGGGTCTTGTACTCAGCGACCTGCTTTAACACCAGGGCATTGAGGTCATCACCGGTGACTGACAATGGCAGCAGGTCACGTTGCTCGCGCATCTTGGCGAAATCCTCGCTGGCCAGCATTGTGTCGAACTGCTGCTTCCACCAGTTGAACTGCTCGTCGCTGACCTCCGGGCCCATGTAGAAGCCGCGGATCACCGGCCAGGTGATGTCGTAACCCTGTTCCTTGGCGGTGGGGATTTCTGCCAGTTTGCCGGGCAGGCGCTCGTCGGAAAGCACGGCGAGGATGCGCACTTTTTTCGCTTCCAGTTGCGGGGTGACTTCGCCCAGACCGCTGCTGGTGACCTGTACGTGGCCGCCGAGCATGGCGGTGAGGGTTTCGCCGCCGCCTTCAAAGGCGACATAACGCAGGTTTTTCGGATCGATACCGGCGAGGCGAGCAATCAGCGCAGTCTGCATCCAGTCCTGGCCACCGATGGTGGCGCCAGCGCCGAAGACGATGCTCGACGGGTCTTTCTTCAGTGCCTGGATCAGGTCGTCGAGGTTTTGGTAGGGCGAGTCGGCACGTACGGTAATCGCGCCGTAGTCGGTACCAACGGCGGCCAGCCAGCGTACGGCGTTTTCGTCGTAGCGACCGAACTTGCCCTGGGCCAGGTTCAGCAGTGAGCCACTGGAAAACGCGGTGATGGTGCCCGGGTCATCTGCGCGCTGGGCGACCACGGCGTTGTAGGCCACTGCGCCGACACCGCCGGGCATGTAGGTGACGCGCATCGGGGCCTTGAGCAGGCCTTCATCTTTCAGGCCGCTCTGGGCCAGTTTGCAGGTTAGGTCGAAGCCACCGCCTGGCTTGGCCGGGGCGATGCATTCGGGACGCTTGGGTTCGGCTGCCAGCAACTGACCCGCGAAGGCGAGGCAGGCGGTAGCCAGGGCGATACGGCTGAAAGCAATGTGCATGGTTGATTCCTCTGGGTTCTTATTGTGGGTTACCAGATCGCCAGGCTGTAGCCGACGATGATGCGGTTTTCATCTGCATCGCGAGCGAAGTCGGAGCGCAAGCTGGCGTTGCGTAGACGCACGTACACATCTTTGAGCGGGCCGCTCTGTACCACGTACTTGACCTCAATGTTGCGTTCCCATTCACCGCCGGTGCGCGTGCTGTTGGCAATTTCAGCGTCGTCACCGCGGATATAGCGGGTCATAAAGCTCAAGCCGGGCACACCGACCTTGGCAAAGTCGAAGTCGTAACGCGCCTGCCAGGAGCGCTCGTCGGCGTTGGCGAAGTCGTTGATCTGCACGAAGTTGACCAGGAACGGGTCGCTGCCGTCGATGTAGGCATAGCCGGTATCGCCGCTCATGCGCTGGTAGCCCAGGCCGAATTTGTGCCCGCTGATGGCATAGCTGACCATGCCGTTGAGGGCGCGGTTGTCGATCTTGCCGGCGTTGGCTGCGCCGCTGTCATTGCTGATCATCAGGCGCAGGTCGGAGGACAGGGTGCCGGCGCCCAGGGCGTGGCTGGTTTGCAGGCCGAAGAAATGCTGGCGGTAGATATCGTCCAGATCGGCGAAGTAGTAGCGCCCGGTCAGGCCCTTGGCAATCTTGTAGTCGAAGCCTGCCAGGTCGAGGTGGTCGGCTGTGATACCGCCTGCGAAGCGACTGTTTTTGCTGTTGAGCACGAGGTCTTCGGAGTTGGTCGAGGCGCGGTCGATGACCTTGTCCAGGCGTCCGCCAGTCAAAGTAAGACCTTCCAGTTCGGCGGAGCTCAGCAGCCCGCCCTCGAATACTTGCGGCATCAGACGGCTGTCGCTGGCTTTGACGACCGGCAGCTCGGGTACGTGCGAGCCATAACGTAATTCGGTATTGGAAACCTTGACCTTGGCGGTCATGCCCAGGCGACTGAACTCGTCGGCGGAGCGGCCGTCGTCGTGTACCGGCAGCAGGTCCGTGCCTGTGCGACCCTTGCCCGAGTCGAGCTTGAGACCGAGCATGCCCATGGCATCGAGGCCGAAACCGACGGTGCCTTCGGTGTAACCGGATTTAAGGTCGAGCAGAAAACCTTGACCCCATTCTTCGCGCTTGTTCTGGCCGTCGAACTGACGAAAGTCGCGATTGAGGTAGATGTTGGTGGCAGTCAGGTTGGCCGAGCTGTCTTCGATGAAGGCGGCGTGTGCCGAGGGTGCGAGCAGGGCAGTCGATACAGCAAGGCTGAGCAGGTGAGCAGGCGACAGCGCCTGGCGAGATGCGATAGGCATCGTGTGGTCTCCAATTGTTGTTTTTGTCACGGCTGCACACCACTGTACGAGCCGTTTTGGTGGATGGATCGAGCCATCCTGTTGCGGATGCTAGATGGGCAAGCTTTCGCCAAGCTTTCAGGTGTTGAAAGTTTTTACAGGGCCCTGCAGCAAAATCAGCGCATCTGGCTGGCTCGCTGTAAACTTCCCCGCGCGCAGCATGGGCGGCGCCGGGGGCCTGATCCGGTCCCGCTGTTCAAGTGGAGGTGGCAGTGCGAGTTCTGCTGGTCGAAGATCATCCGCAACTGGCGGAAAGTGTGGCGCAGGCCTTGCGCGCGTCGGGCCTGACGGTCGATGTGCTGCACGATGGAGTGGCCGCGGATCTGGCCTTGAGTAGCGAGGAGTACGCACTGGCCGTTCTCGACATTGGCCTGCCGCGTATGGATGGTTTCCAGGTGCTGGCGCGTTTGCGTGAGCGCGGCAAGACTCTGCCGGTGTTGATGCTCACGGCCCGCGGCGAGGTCAAGGACCGTGTGCATGGCCTTAACCTGGGGGCTGACGATTACCTGGCCAAACCCTTCGAACTGAGTGAGCTGGAAGCGCGGGTCAAGGCGTTGCTGCGTCGCAGTGTGCTGGGCGGTGAGCAGCAACAGCGCTGTGGTCCGTTGGTGTATGACCTGGGGACGCGGCGCTTCAGCCTCGACGGTGAGGCGCTCAACCTGACCTCGCGCGAGCAGGCAGTGCTGGAAGCGATGATCGCCCGGCCTGGGCGCGTGATGAGCAAGGAGCAACTGGCCGCTCAGGTGTTCGGCCTTGATGAGAATGCCAGCTCCGACGCCATCGAAATCTATATTCATCGCCTGCGCAAGAAGCTCGAAGGTGGTGTGCGCATCGTCACCTTCCGCGGCCTGGGTTACCTGCTGGAAGCCAGCGATGGCTGAGCCGGGCAGCCTGCGCGGACGCCTGCTGCGGCGCCTGGCACTGTTGTTGACGGTGATTCTGGTGGTCAGCAGTCTCAGCGCCTACTGGAGTGCGCGTCGCGCCGCCGATACCGCTTACGATCGAACCCTACTGGCGTCCGCACGGGCCATTGCCGATGGCCTCTATGCCACGGGCGAGCGGCTGAGCGCCAACGTGCCTTACGTGGCCCTCGATACCTTCGCCTATGACAGTGCTGGGCGCATCTACTACCAGGTGCTGGATCTCAAGGGCGCGCTGGTGTCCGGCTATGAAGACCTGCCCGCACCACCACCCGATACGCCGCGGACCAATGATTACCCGGCGCTGGCGCATTTTTACGATGCCGAGTACCGCGATCAGGGCGTGCGAGTGGTCAACCTGCTGCAGCCGGTCAGCGAGCCGCAGCTCAATGGCATCGCGCAGATTCGCGTGGCCGAAACCCAGGGCGCTCGGGAGCGCATGGCGCGTGAGCTATTGCTGGGTACGCTGTGGCGCATGGGCTTTCTTTCGCTCAGTGCGCTTGGCTTGGTGTGGCTGGCAGTCAGCGCCGGCTTACGACCACTGGAGCGCCTGCGCCGCAGTGTGGCCGAGCGCACCAGTGATGATCTGCAGCCATTGCCCGACGAAGGCCTGCCGCGCGAGTTGCGCCCGCTGGTCGACGCCTTGAATCAGTTCAATGCGCGCTTGCGGCGCCTGTTCGAGCGGCAGTCGCAATTTATTGCCGATGCCTCCCATGAGCTGCGCACCCCCCTGGCTGCGCTCAAGGCGCGGATCGAATTGGGACGGCGCGATCAGCAGCCGGCGGTCTGGCTCAGCACCCTGGAAAGCGCGGCCCAGCAGACCGATCGACTGACTCATCTGGCCAATCAGTTGCTTTCGCTAGCGCGTATCGAGAGTGGTGCACGGGCAATTGCCGAGGGCGGAGCGCAACCGCTGGACCTCAGCCAATTGGCGCGGGAGTTGGGGTTGGCACTGGCGCCTCTGGCCCATGCCCGTGGTATCGCTCTGGCCCTGGAAGCCGATGCGCCGGTGTGGCTGCATGGCGAACCGACGCTGCTCAACGAGCTGCTGTGCAACCTGCTGGACAATGCCTTGGCGCATACCCCGGCGGGGGGCAATGTGGTGCTGAGGGTGCTCGCACCGGCGGTGCTTGAGGTGCAGGACGACGGTCCCGGCATTCCGCTAGAGGATCATGAGAAGGTTTTCGAGCGCTTTTATCGGCGCAGTGCCCAGGGCAACGGCGCGGGGCTGGGGCTGGCCATTGTCGGCGAGATCTGCCGTGCCCATCAGGCGGTGATCACCCTGCACCAGCCCGCGCCCAGCGGACTGCTGGTGCGGGTGGCGTTTACTGCACTGGACAGGCCGGCCGCTCTGCCCTGAGCTGGTCGCCCTAAAGCGCTTACGTGCTGTTACTGCAGCATATTCATGGCCGCTTCCATGGCGCTGGACAGGTCTTCATCGGCCTGCATGTCCACGTTCGGGTCCAGGCCCAGCTTGCTGAACGCCGGGATGCTCGACCAGTCCAGCTGGGTGTAGGGGTGTTCGCTACCGAGGAAGCTCTGCAGTGTGGCGACCTGGACGATATCCACGTAGTCAACCTTGGCGCTGTCGCGCTGGAAGTTGAGATATTGGCTCGGCACCATGGCGATCAGTTCAGGGAATTCCCAGGCGCGCAGAATTCGATCACCGATGATCGGGTGAATCTGCTCGATCACGTGGTTGAGGCTGATCGAGTCGGCCAGTAACTCGTTGTGCTCTTCGGCGTAAGTCAGGATCGGCAGCACGCCAATCTGGTGCACCAGGCCGGCGAGGGTGGCCTGGTCGGGCATCAGGCGGGTGTAGTGCTTGCACAGTACGTGGCAGATGCCGGCGATTTCCGTGCTCTTGTTCCACACTTCACGCATCTTGCGATCCACTACATCGCTGGTGGCCTGGAACATCTGCTCCATGGCCAGACCAGTGGCCAGGTTGCAGGTGTAATTGATGCCCAGGCGGGCAACGGCCATCTGCAAATCGGTGATTTCCTTATTGGTGCGCAGCAGTGGGCTGTTGACCACCTTGATGATGCGCGCGGTCAGGGCGGCGTCGTTGCCGATCACTTTGCTGATCTGGGGAATGCCGATATCCGGGTCTTCCGCCGCTTCGCGGACCCGCAACGCCACTTCGGGCAGCGTTGGCAGCACCAGGTCATCGTTTTCGATGGCCTGGATCAGTTCCTGTTGGACTTTTTCGGCAAGCTTGCTCATTGGGCTTCTCTGCTGAGGTGCGTGCGTTGAGTGTAGTCAGCGCTGAATTTCACGGTTGGAGTCGAGGGTGTAGGGCAGGTCAAGCAGGCTCAGGCTCGGGCCGTCGAGCGTGCCCAGGTGCAAGCGTCCGTCATTGACGGCATCTTCCTGGAGGACGGCCAGCAGTTCGACCGTGTTTCCAGCTTGGGCTGCCAGCACCACTTCGCCGACCGCGCTGCCATGTACTGGCGAGTATAGGGGCGTGCCGGGCGCCGGGCATATCTCGTCAGCCAGGTGCAGGCGGTATAGGCGGCGCTTGAGCTTGCCCAGGTACTGCATGCGCGCGACGATTTCCTGACCGGTGTAGCAGCCTTTCTTGAAGCTGACCCCATCCAATGCCTGCAAATTGAGCATTTGCGGGATGAATAGCTCGCGGGTCGGCTCGAATACTTGACCAACCCCGGCGCGAACCTGGGTCAGCAGCCAATCATTGAGCGGGCCTTGCTTGAGCAGGCTAACCAGTTGCGTTTGCACGGCTGCACCGCGTTCGGCCGCGACCCAAAGCTCGCAGCGACCATCGTCCAGGCGTATGGCACGTATGCCCTCGGCCAGCACCACGCTACCCGTGGCTTGGGGTAATAGCAGGCCCAGGGTTGCCAGCGCTTCATCTGCCTGGTTCAGGCCAAAGCGCACATAGTCGGCGCTGGCGTCGGTCAAGGTGGACTTGGAGAACACCGCGTATTTCTTCAGGTCTGCCAACTGGCTGGCCACAAGCCCGGCATCCATGGCCAGCAGGTAGCCGTCCTCTATCGCGATGATACGAAAGCTCGACTGCATACGGCCCTTGGGCGTGCAGCGGGCGCCCAGGCTGCTGTAGCTGGCGCTCAGGTAATTGAGGTTGCAGGTCACCTGACCCTGGAGGAATTTGCTCGCATCGACGCCGCGGACGGCAAGGATGCCCTCGTGGCTGAGGGGGCAGAAAAAGGCGCTATCGACCATGGCAGTGCGGTTTACCGGAGGAAAGTCAGGCGCCCATCATAGAGCCCGGCTCCCTGCTTGTCAGCGCCGCTGTGTTCGCGCAGGCAGAAGTCAACAGGGGCGCCTTTCGCCGCTATACTGGCGGCCCTTTCGCAGGAGCCGGTCATGGTCGATACAGTCGAAACAACAGAACTCAATCGTCTTTTCTGGCATAGCCGTCGCGGCATGCTGGAACTGGACGTGCTTTTGGTGCCCTTCGTCAAAGAGGTTTACCCGACGCTGGATGCCGAGGACCGTGAGCGCTACCGCAAGCTGCTCGAGTGTGAAGACCAGGACATGTTCGGCTGGTTCATGCAGCGCGGTGAGCCGGAAGATGCCGACCTCAAACGCATGGTTCGCATGATCCTGGACCGTGTCCAGCCCAAGTAAGCCGTTCGAGTGTCGCTGGCGACCGTCAGCCATTCTCTTGGTGCTTTATCTGACTGCGCTGGGGTTGGCGTTGCTGAGTGTGGCGCTCATCGATATTGCGCCAGGTTGGCGTTTTCTGGCGTGGGCGGCGTGCTTCGCTCATGCGCTTTGGGTGCTGCCGCGCTATGTGCTACTTAGCCATCGTCAGGCCTTTCTCGGTCTGCGTCGCACTGAGGCGGGTTGGGCACTCTGGCGTCAGGGGGAGGGTTGGCTAGCGGTGCAACTGCGCCCCGACAGCCTGGCACTGCCCTGGGTCGTGGTGCTGCGTTTTCGTATTCCCGGTGAGCGCTTTAGTCGTGGCCTGTGCATCGCATGCGATGCCTTGCCGGCCGAGCAGCACCGGCGCTTGCGTGTACAGCTGAAGTTTAGTCGCCGAAGGTGGGCGGCAGCAGAATAGTGTCGAGCGCCTCGGGCAGCATGTCCGGATAATCCAGGGTGTAATGCAGACCGCGGCTTTCGCGGCGCAACATGGCTGAGCGAATCATCAGCTCGGCAACCTGGGCCAGGTTGCGCAACTCGATCAGGTCACGGCTGACACGGTAGTTGCTGTAGAACTCATCGATTTCGTCCAGCAGCAGGCACACGCGGTGTTCGGCGCGCTGCAGGCGCTTGTTGGTGCGCACGATGCCCACGTAGTCCCACATAAAGCGCCGTAGCTCGTCCCAGTTATGCGCGATGATCACATCCTCGTCGGAATCGGTCACCTGGCTGGCGTCCCAGACGGGCAGGTCAGTCGGCACCTGGATCTGCTCTAGTTGCGCGACAATGTCGGCCGCCGCCGAGCGGGCGTAGACGAAGCATTCAAGAAGAGAGTTGCTGGCCATGCGGTTGGCGCCGTGCAGGCCGGTAAAACTGGTCTCGCCGATTGCATAGAGGCCCGGCACATCGGTGTGACCGTTCTGATCGACGACCACGCCGCCGCAGGTGTAGTGCGCAGCTGGCACCACGGGTATGGGTTGGCGGGTGATGTCGATGCCGAAGTCGAGGCAGCGTTCATAAACGGTGGGGAAGTGGCCTTTGACGAAGTCGGCCGGCTTGTGGCTGATGTCCAGGTACACGCAGTCGATGCCCAGGCGTTTCATCTCGTGGTCGATGGCGCGGGCGACGATATCGCGCGGCGCTAGCTCCGCACGCTCGTCGAAACGTGGCATGAAGCGCTCGCCGTTGGGTAGCTTGAGTAGGGCGCCTTCGCCGCGCAGGGCTTCGGTCACCAGGAAGCTTTTGGCCTGCGGGTGATAGAGGCAAGTGGGATGGAACTGGTTGAACTCCAGGTTGCCTACCCGGCATCCGGCGCGCCAGGCCATGGCGATGCCGTCACCGCAGGCGCCGTCGGGGTTGCTGGTGTACAGGTACACTTTGGCGGCGCCACCGGTGGCGAGAATCACGAAGCGCGCGGCGTAGGTGTCGACCTCGCCGCTGTTGCGGTTCAAGACGTACGCGCCTAGACAGCGCTGGCCATCGAGGCCCAGCTTGCGCTCGGTGATCAGGTCGACTGCGACGCACTGCTCAAGTAGTTCGATGTTGCTGCGCTGTTGCGCCTGTTCGAGCAGTGTGCGAAAAATTGCGGCCCCTGTGGCGTCCGCTGCATGAATGATGCGGCGATGACTATGGCCGCCTTCGCGGGTCAGGTGAAACTCGAAGCCGCCATCTTCCCGGCTGGTCTGGTCGTCACGGGTGAAAGGCACGCCCTGATCGATCAGCCACTGGATCGCTTCGCGGCTGTGCTCAACAGTAAAACGCACGGCATCTTCACGGCACAGACCGCCCCCTGCGTTAAGGGTGTCTTCGACGTGGGATTCAATCGTGTCGGTGTCGTCCAGCACCGCCGCCACGCCGCCCTGGGCCCAGTAAGTCGAGCCGTTGGCCAGGGTGCCCTTGCTCAATACGGCTATGCGCAGGTGCGTGGGCAGTGTCAGCGCCAGGGTCAGGCCGGCAGCACCGCTGCCGATCACCAGGACATCGTGTTGAAACTGTTGGCTCATTTCCGGATTCCGCTTAAATGCGGCCACTAGTATATAGAGGGGCCGAGCGGCACAATAGCGTGCTTATGACCTGCTTGGATCATCCGGAACTTTCTTAGTCTCCCGGGTTCCATAGAAGGTTGCCCAAGATAGGGACGAGGCTCGCATGCCGTCCGCTTTGTCGGTTTTCCGGCAGGGGCAGGCAAGCGGGCAATCTAATGACGATAGGCGCAGCAGGCGACATGCGATTGCTGCGTCATTTCCGTGCGAAGCGAAAAGACGCTTTGTGGGAAGTTTGCTTGGAGGGTAGAACTTTTGCGCAACGCCCGAGTCTATGTTGGCAAGCCGATTCACTGGCTGGCGCAATGCTCCTCCAGGCTCTACGAGGAGTGTCCATGCTAACCCAGGAAGAAGATCAGCAGCTGGTCGAGCGCGTACAGCGTGGTGACAAGCGAGCATTCGATCTATTGGTACTGAAGTATCAACACAAGATTCTCGGGTTGATCGTGCGTTTTGTGCACGACACTCACGAGGCTCAGGATGTCGCTCAGGAGGCCTTTGTAAAGGCTTATCGAGCGCTCGGGAATTTTCGCGGTGATAGTGCGTTCTACACGTGGCTATACCGAATCGCCATCAACACGGCGAAGAATTATCTGGTGTCGCGAGGTCGGCGGCCGCCAGACAATGATGTAAGCGCTGAGGATGCAGAGTTCTACGATGGCGATCATGCCCTCAAGGATATCGAGTCACCAGAGCGAGCGTTGTTGCGGGATGAAATCGAAGCCACCGTGCATCGCTGCATCCAGCAATTGCCAGAAGATTTGCGTACGGCACTAACATTACGTGAATTTGATGGTCTGAGTTACGAGGACATTGCGAGCGTCATGCAGTGCCCAGTTGGTACTGTGCGCTCCCGGATTTTCCGGGCTCGTGAGGCCATTGATAAATCCCTGCAGCCTTTGTTGCAGGATGCCTAGCTAAGACAGCGGCGACAGCCAAGAGAGGAACCGCCATGAGTCGTGAAGCCCTGCAGGAATCGCTGTCCGCGGTGATGGATAACGAAGCGGATGAACTTGAACTACGACGTGTGCTCGGTGCGAGCGATGCGACTGAGATGCGTGCCACTTGGGCGCGTTATCAGGTAGCACGTGCAGCGATGCACAAGGAGTTGCTTGAGCCGCGTCTGGATATCGCTGCGGCCGTTCCTGCCGCCTTGGCCGATGAAGCGACTCCGGTTGCCGACAAGGTCGTACGTGGCCCATGGAAGATGGTTGGACGCTTTGCCGTTGCTGCTTCGGTCACGGTAGCCGTTCTCGCCGGTGTGCGCCTCTACAATCAGGATGAAGTGACAGGTGCGCAGATGGCGCAGCAGTCGCCTCAACCTTCATTGGTAACCCCGCAGTTGCAGGGCCCGGCTATGCTGGCTGGCTTCAATGCTTCCGGCGAGCAGGAAGCTGCACCGCAAAAGGCTGAGCCGACCTGGCACGAGCAGCGTCTGCCCGACTACCTGCGTCAGCATGCTCAGCAGGCGACCATGAACACTGAAGGGGCGCTGCCGTATGCTCGTTCTGCAAGCATGGAAGAAGATCGTTAAGTCTTTGCGTTCATGTTAAGGAGCAGGAGGCGCATGCGTTTTATTCCCTTGGCCTCCGTCGTACTCGGCAGCTGGCTGGCGCTGCCGGTCGTGGCTGCCGATGCGCAGCCATGGCTGCAGCGTCTTGCTGCAGCGGAGCAGTCGCAAAGCTTTCAAGGCCATTTCGTTTACGAGCGTAATGGCAGTTTCTCTACCCATCGTATCTGGCATCAGGTTGGCGCTGATGGCGTCGTTCGTGAGCGTCTATTGCAGCTTGACGGTCCAGTGCAGGAAGTTGTTCGCGTTGGTGGTCAGGTGCAATGCTCCAGCAGTGCGTTTGCCGATCAAGCAGCAGATACCCAGATTTGGCCGGTGCGGCCTCTGAATATTGCGCAAGTTGGCGAGTCCTATGATGTCCGTGTGGTCGGCGCTTCGCGCGTAGCCGGGCGTGAGGCTGTGGTCTTGGGTTTGATCCCGCGTGATCAGCATCGCTATGCGGTGGAAATGCACCTCGACGAGGCTACTGCGCTGCCGCTCAAATCGCTGTTGCTCAATGCCGAGGGACAGCTGCTGGAGCGCCTTCAGTTTTCCGATCTGGAGTTGGTTGAAAGCGCCGAAGCTGATTTGCATGCCAGTGGCGAATGCAAACCCATGCAGGTCGTGGAGGCCAGGTCGTCTGTGGCTGACGCCTGGCGAGCCGACTGGTTACCGACAGGTTTCGTGCTAAAGGCTGTCACCGTTCGGCCCAGTTCCATCTCTGATGAGTCGGTCGCCAGCCTGGTGTATGGCGATGGATTGGCCAGCTTTTCCGTATTCCTCGAGCCTTTGGGCGGCGCTGCTGTTGAAGAGGCGCGCAGCCAGCTGGGCCCTACCGTAGCCGTTTCGCGGCGGTTGTCCACGGTCGAAGGGGATGTGATGGTCACGGTCGTGGGCGAGGTTCCTCTAGGTACTGCCGAACGTGTAGCCCTTTCTATCCGCAGCACGGTGGGTGAGGCGAGCGCAGTTCAATGATCGAAGAGTCGGGGCGGGTGGTAGCGGTCGAGCCCGGCGCGGTCTGGGTTGAAACGCTGCGTAAAAGCACTTGTTCCTCTTGTTCTGCGCGTGCCGGTTGTGGTCAGGGGTTGCTGGGCGAATTAGGCCTGGGGCAGCGTCGCGGTCACGTGCGCGCGTTGTCTGATCTTTCTCTTTACGTAGGTGATGCTGTGGTCATCGGGGTTCGTGAAGACCTGTTGGTGCGCGGCTCGCTGTTGGTTTATCTCATGCCCTTGCTTGGCTTGTTCGCTGGCGCTCTGCTGATGCAGAGTACCGGTGCTGCCGAGCCGTGGGTGATAGTCAGTGGTTTTGCCGGGATGTTCCTGGCTTGGTACGGTGTGCGCAGGCGCAGTGCCCTCACGGCGCATGATCCGGCCTTGCAGCCGGTTGTGGTGCGCAGGGTGCAGGCGGCTGCAATCGCTGCAGTTTGAGTCTTTGCCTTATCTGGATGGGGAGTCGTATGTCGTTGCCTAGCCTGAAATTATCGTTAACCGCCTTGTTGGGCGTCTTCATGCTGGGGCAGGCCGCTATTGCCAGCGCCGAGCTTCCGGACTTCACTGATCTGGTCGAGCAGGCCTCGCCTGCCGTAGTCAATATCAGCACGCGCCAGCATCTGCCCGAGCGGACGGTGGCTGGCAGTGGCCAGCCGAATATGCCGGATCTCGAAGGTTTGCCGCCGATGTTCCGCGAGTTTTTCGAGCGCAGCATTCCGCAGGCTCCTCGAGCGCCAGGCGGCCGCCAGCGTGAAGCGCAGTCGCTGGGTTCGGGTTTCATTATTTCCGCAGACGGCTACGTGCTGACTAACAACCATGTTGTGGCCGATGCCGATGAAATCATCGTGCGGCTGTCCGATCGCAGTGAGCTGGAAGCCAAGCTGATTGGCGCCGACCCGCGCAGCGATGTGGCGCTGCTGAAAGTCGAGGGCGAGAACCTGCCGACCGTCAAGCTGGGCAAGTCCGAAGACCTCAAGGTCGGTGAGTGGGTGTTGGCCATAGGCTCGCCATTCGGTTTCGACCATTCGGTGACCGCCGGTATCGTCAGCGCCAAGGGGCGCAGCCTGCCGAACGAGAGCTATGTGCCGTTCATTCAGACCGATGTGGCGATCAACCCAGGTAACTCCGGCGGGCCGCTGTTCAACCTGGCGGGTGAGGTTGTGGGTATCAACTCGCAAATTTTCACGCGTTCCGGCGGTTTCATGGGGCTGTCCTTCGCCATTCCGATGAGTGTGGCGATGGATGTTGCCGACCAGCTCAAGGCCACTGGCAAGGTTAGCCGCGGCTGGCTGGGTGTGGTGATCCAGGAAGTGAACAAGGATCTGGCGGAGTCTTTTGGCCTGGACCGTCCTGCCGGTGCCCTGGTGGCGCAAGTGCTTGACGATGGCCCGGCAGCCAAGGGTGGTCTGCAGGTGGGCGACGTGATCCTCAGCCTCAATGGTCAGCCGATCGTCATGTCGGCGGACTTGCCACACCTGGTCGGTACGCTCAAGGCTGGTAGCAAGGCCGAGCTCGATGTCGTGCGTGAAGGTGCCCGGCGCAAGCTGTCGTTGACCATTGGTGCATTGCCGGAAGATGGTGATGAAGTGGCCAGTGCCGGTTCTCCAGGGGCGGAGCGCAGCAGCAACCGCCTTGGCGTAAAAGTGGCCGAGCTGACCGCTGAGCAGAAGAAGAATCTCGATCTGCGCGGTGGTGTAGTGATTTCCGAAGTGCAGGGCGGCCCGGCGGCGCTAATCGGCTTGCGCCCTGGCGATGTCGTGACTCACCTCAACAACCAGGCGATTGATTCGGCCAAAACTTTCACCCAGGTGGCAGAGTCGCTGCCGAAGAATCGCTCGGTTTCGATGCGTGTGCTGCGCCAAGGGCGTGCGAGTTTCATCACGTTCAAGCTGGCTGAGTAAGTCTGGCTGGCCAGGCCTGAGTACGTAGCTCAGGCCTGTTTGGCAGAGGTTGTTGCACTGAAAAGGGGCGATCAAGATCGCCCCTTTTCATGTCCGGCTATCCTGCTCAGGCGTGACGGGTGCGCCGCCGATCAGGTACACTTTGCGGCTATTTTCGGCGGGCAGTCGCCTGCGACTTTTTAGAGTGTTGTCCTGTGAGTGACCTGAGTCATATCCGCAATTTCTCCATCATTGCCCACATCGACCATGGCAAATCCACCCTGGCTGATCGGTTTATCCAGATGTGTGGCGGCCTAGCCGATCGTGAAATGGAAGCCCAGGTTCTGGATTCCATGGATCTTGAGCGTGAGCGCGGGATTACCATCAAGGCTCATAGCGTGACCCTGTATTACAAGGCGCGCGACGGCAAGACCTACCAGTTGAACTTCATCGATACCCCTGGGCACGTCGACTTCACCTATGAAGTCAGTCGCTCCCTCGCGGCCTGTGAGGGCGCGCTGCTGGTGGTCGATGCCGGTCAGGGCGTCGAGGCGCAATCGGTCGCCAACTGCTACACCGCCATCGAGCAAGGTCTCGAGGTCATGCCGGTACTCAACAAGATCGACCTGCCCCAGGCCGATCCGGACCGGGTCAAGGAAGAAATCGAGAAAATCATCGGTATCGATGCCACTGACGCCGTCACCTGCAGTGCCAAGACTGGCCTGGGTGTCGACGAAGTGCTCGAGCGTCTGGTGCACACCATTCCTGCGCCGACCGGCGATATCGAGGCGCCTTTGCAGGCGTTGATCATCGATTCCTGGTTCGACAACTACCTGGGCGTGGTTTCCCTGGTCCGTGTGCGTCATGGACGGATCAAGAAGGGTGACAAGGTGCTGGTGAAATCCACTGGCAAGATTCACCTGGTCGACAGCGTTGGCGTGTTCAACCCGAAACACACCGCCACGGTCGATCTCAAGGCCGGTGAAGTGGGCTTTATCATTGCCGGTATCAAGGACATTCACGGTGCACCGGTCGGTGATACGCTGACCCTGAGCTCGACCCCCGATGTTGATGTGCTGCCAGGTTTCAAGCGCATCCAGCCGCAGGTCTATGCCGGTCTGTTCCCGGTGAGTTCCGATGACTTTGAAGACTTCCGCGAAGCCCTGCAGAAGCTCACACTGAATGACTCATCCTTGCAGTACACCCCGGAAAGCTCCGATGCCCTGGGCTTTGGTTTCCGTTGTGGCTTCCTTGGCATGCTGCACATGGAAATCATCCAGGAGCGCCTGGAGCGCGAATACGACCTGGATCTGATCACCACCGCACCGACAGTGATTTTCGAGTTGCTGCTCAAGACAGGTGAAACGATTTACGTCGATAACCCGTCAAAACTGCCGGATTTGTCGTCGATTGAAGACATGCGCGAACCCATCGTACGCGCCAATATCCTGGTGCCGCAGGAGCATCTGGGTAACGTGATTACCCTGTGCATCGAGAAGCGTGGCGTGCAGCACGACATGCTGTTCCTCGGCTCGCAGGTTCAGGTTACCTACGACCTGCCGATGAATGAGGTGGTCCTGGATTTCTTCGACCGCTTGAAGTCGACCAGCCGCGGTTATGCGTCGCTGGACTATCATTTTGATCGTTACCAGTCGGCCAACCTGGTCAAGCTGGACGTCTTGATCAACAGTGAGAAAGTCGACGCCCTGGCGTTGATCGTGCATCGTGACAACGCGCACTACAAAGGCCGTGCGTTGACCGAGAAGATGAAAGAGCTGATTCCGCGACAGATGTTCGATGTGGCAATTCAGGCCGCCATTGGCGGGCAGATTGTGGCGCGCACCACTGTCAAGGCGCTGAGAAAGAACGTACTGGCCAAGTGTTACGGCGGCGATGTAAGCCGTAAGCGCAAACTGCTGGAGAAGCAGAAGGCCGGTAAGAAACGCATGAAGCAGGTCGGTAACGTGGAAATTCCACAAGAAGCCTTCCTCGCTGTGCTCAGGTTGGATAGTTAGGTCCTATGTCGCTAAATTTCCCGCTGTTGCTGGTAATCGCTGTCGCCGTCTGTGGTGCGCTGGCGCTGTTCGATCTGGTCTTTTTGGCACCGCGCCGGCGCGCGGCCATTGCCAACTACCATGGCCAGGTTAACCAGCCTGACGAAGCGGTGGTCGAGCGCCTGAACAAAGAGCCCTTGCTGGTTGAGTACGGCAAGTCGTTCTTTCCGGTGCTGGCGATTGTCCTGGTGCTGCGCTCGTTTCTGGTCGAGCCGTTCCAGATTCCGTCGGGCTCGATGAAGCCGACGCTGGAAGTGGGCGATTTCATTTTGGTCAACAAGTTTGCCTATGGCATTCGCCTGCCGGTGCTGGACACCAAGGTGATCGACGTGGGTGATCCGGCGCGTGGCGATGTGATGGTGTTCCGCTACCCGAGCGACCCGAACATCAACTACATCAAGCGTGTGGTTGGCCTGGCCGGCGACCATATCCGCTACACCAGCGACAAGCAGCTGTTTATCAATGACCAGCCGGTGGCTCAGCAACTGCTGGGCGAAGAACCAGGCAGCCTGGGCAGCGTCACCCTTTACAACGAAAAGCTGGGTGAAGTGGAGCACCAGATCCGCAAGGAAATGAATCGCTATCGCGTCGAGCCAGGCAAGGAGTGGGTGGTGCCGCAAGGCTACTACTTCATGATGGGCGACAACCGCGACAACTCCAACGACAGCCGCTATTGGAATGACCCTGCCATCCCCAAGGCCCTGCATGGCATGGTTCCCGATCAGAATATCGTCGGTAAGGCCTTTGCAGTTTGGATGAGCTGGCCAGACCCGAAAGTACGCAATCTGCCTAATTTTTCTCGTGTTGGTCTGATTCACTGAGGCAAAACGGGCACCCTGGCACTGTGTAACTCAGTGCCATGGGCTATAACGAGTCGGGTCAGGCCGTAGGCCGACGACGACACAACAACATTGCATGCTGGGGTTCTCCAATGACATTCGCGCGTTCGCAAAAGGGCTTGTCGATACTGAGCTGGTTGGTGGTGTTGGCCGTGGTGGCGTTTCTCGCCAGTACCGCGTTCAAGGTCATCCCGCATTACCTCGACTACATGTCGATGGAAAAAATCATCACCTCGGTCGAGACCGACCGCGCACTGCAGGTGCGTACCGTGGGTGACTTCTATGAGCACGTCAGCAAAGGCATGCAGGTCAACAGTATCCGTGACCTGAACATGCGCGATGCGCTGACCGTGACCGTGGAAAACAATGAGTTTCTCGCCCACCTCAAGTACGAGAAGCGCGAACCGCTGATCGAGAACCTCGACCTTGTGGTGCATTTCGACAAAGAATTCCGTGTGCGTATGCCGTGACTGCTTCGTTATCCCGCCTCGAGCGTCAGCTCGGTTACACCTTCAAAGACCAGGACCTGATGGTCCTGGCGCTCACCCACCGCAGCTTCGCCGGTCGTAACAACGAACGGTTGGAATTTCTCGGTGACGCCATTCTCAATTTTGTTGCCGGTGAGGCGCTCTTCGAGCGTTTTCCCCAGGCTCGCGAGGGCCAGCTGTCGCGCCTGCGCGCGCGTCTGGTCAAGGGCGAAACCCTGGCTGTTCTGGCCCGTGGTTTCGACCTCGGCGATTACCTGCGGTTGGGCTCCGGTGAGTTGAAAAGTGGCGGCTTTCGCCGCGAGTCTATTCTCGCCGATGCCCTTGAGGCGTTGATCGGTGCGATTTATCTGGATACCGGCATGGAGGCTGCACGCACCCGCGTACTGGCCTGGCTGACCACCGAGCTAGACAGCCTGACCCTGGTCGATACCAACAAGGATCCGAAAACCCGTTTGCAGGAATTTCTGCAGTCGCGGGCCTGCGACCTGCCACGCTACGAAGTGGTGGATATCCAGGGCGATCCGCACTGCCGGACATTCGTCGTCGAGTGTCAGGTCACCCTACTGAATGAAAAGACCCTGGGGCAGGGCGCCAGCCGGCGCATCGCCGAGCAGGTCGCCGCAGCGGCGGCGCTGATCGCCCTGGGCGTGGAGAATGGCAATGACTGATTCACCTGTTACACGCTGTGGCTATGTCGCCATCGTCGGCCGGCCCAACGTGGGCAAGTCGACGTTGCTCAACCACATCCTCGGACAGAAGCTGGCGATCACCTCGCGCAAGCCGCAGACCACCCGCCACAACATGCTCGGCATCAAGACCGAGGGTGAGGTGCAGGCGATCTACGTTGACACCCCCGGCCTGCACAAGAACAACGAGAAAGCGCTGAACCGCTACATGAACAAGAACGCCTCGTCGGCCCTCAAGGACGTCGACGTGGTGATCTTCGTGGTCGACCGCACCCGCTGGACCGACGAAGACCAGATGGTCCTCGAGCGTGTGCAGTACTGCGAAGGCCCGGTCATTCTGGCGATCAACAAGACCGACCGCCTCGAAGACAAAGCCGAGCTGATGCCGCATCTGGAGTGGCTGGCCACCCAATTGCCCAAGGCCGAGATCGTGCCGGTATCGGCGCAGCAGGGGCACAACCTCGATGCGCTGGAAAAGCTGGTGGGCGAGCGTTTGCCTGAAGGCGTGCATTTCTTCCCGGAAGACCAAGTCACCGACCGTTCCAGCCGCTTCTTTGCTGCCGAACTGGTGCGCGAGAAAATCATGCGTCAGCTGGGTGCCGAACTGCCGTACCAGATCACCGTAGAGATCGAGGAATTCAAGCGCGATGGGCGCATTCTGCACATTCACGCGCTGATTCTGGTCGAGCGTGACGGGCAGAAGAAAATCATCATTGGCGACAAGGGCGAGCGCATCAAACGCATTGGCCAGGATGCGCGCAAGGACATGGAGGTGATGTTCGACTCCAAGGTCATGCTCAACCTCTGGGTCAAGGTCAAGAGTGGTTGGTCAGACGACGAGCGCGCGCTGCGTTCGCTGGGTTACGACAACATCTGATGCCTCAGCGCGCCGGCTCCGGCGCGTTGCCTGATTCGCCCACGAGTAGCCTGTCATGAGCGCTCAAGCCGCCTACGTCCTGCACAGCCGTGCTTATCGCGAGAGCAGTGCGCTGGTCGATATCTTCACCCCGGCGGGTCGCTCACGAGCGGTGCTGCGTGGCGCCCGCGGGCGTGCAGGTACCCTGGCGCGGCCGTTTATCCCGCTGGAAATTGCCCTGCGTGGACGCGGCGAGCTGAAAACCGTCAGCCACCTGGAAGCCGTGGGCATTCCCAACCTGCTCACCGGCGAGGCGCTGTTCAGCGGTCTCTACCTCAATGAATTGCTGATTCGCCTGCTGCCCGCCGAAGACCCGCAACCTGCCGTGTTCGAGCATTACGCCATGACTGTGCTGGCGCTGGCCCAGGGCCGAGCGATTGAGCCGCTTTTACGCTCATTTGAATGGCGCCTGCTTGATCAGCTGGGCTATGGTTTTGCCCTGGACCACGACTGCCAGGGGCAACCGGTGGCGGCCAGTGGTATCTATCGCCTGGAAGCCGAGCGCGGGCTGGTGCCGATCGGTCATCTGCAACCTGGGGTCTTTCACGGCGCCGAGTTGCTTTCCATGGCCGAAGCCGACTGGTCTGCACCTGGCGCCCTGGCTGCTGCCAAGCGTCTGATGCGCCAGGCCCTGGCCCCTCATCTAGGCGGTCGACCGCTGGTCAGCCGCGAACTGTTTATGACGCTCAAGGAGCCAACGCGTGACTGATGCCAATCGTATTCTGCTGGGTGTGAACATCGACCATGTGGCGACCCTGCGCCAGGCCCGCGGGACCCGCTACCCCGACCCGGTCAAGGCGGCGCTGGACGCCGAAGAGGCGGGCGCCGACGGCATTACCGTGCACCTGCGCGAAGACCGCCGGCATATCCAGGACCGCGACGTGCGCGTGCTCGCCGAAGTGCTGCAGACGCGGATGAACTTCGAGATGGGGGTGACGGATTTTATGCTCGGTTTCGCCGAGCAGATCCGCCCTGCGCATGTTTGCCTGGTGCCGGAAACCCGCCAGGAGCTGACCACCGAAGGCGGCCTGGATGTCGCCGGGCAGGAAGCGCGCATTGGTGCGGCGGTCGAGCGCCTGCGCCGGGCCGGCTGCGAGGTGTCGCTGTTTATCGACGCCGAGGAGCGGCAGATCGAAGCCTCGCGGCGCATCGGCGCTCCGGCCATTGAGCTGCACACCGGGCGCTATGCCGATGCTCATACCCCTGAGGAAGCTGCCCGCGAGCTGGCGCGTATTAGCGATGGTGTGATCTGTGGTTTGCAACATGGCTTGATCGTCAACGCCGGGCATGGCCTGCACTACCACAACGTCGAGGCCGTAGCGGCGATCATGGGTATCAATGAGCTGAACATCGGCCACGCCCTGGTCGCCCATGCCCTGTTTGTCGGCTTCAAGCAGGCGGTGGCAGAGATGAAGGCGCTGATCGTAGCGGCAGCTAATCGGGGTTAGTGTCGCCTCTATCGCCCTTACAGAGAGCGGCAGATGATTCGTGTTGGGCCCCTAGTGTTGGCTGCTAAAGGCCTGGATCATCTGCGCGGCGAGTACCTCGATGGCGTCATTGCGCTGATGGCCGTAGATTAGTTTGATGTGGTATTCGCCCAGAGCCGGCAGGCTCTGCTCTGCGCCGAGCCGGCGTAACGGCGGCTTGACCAGGCTGCGCGGGAAGGGGGCGATGGCCAGGTCAGCGATCATCGCCGCTTCTTGGCCGGCGCACTGTTCGCAGGAGTAGGCAATGCGGTAGTCGGTGCCTTGCCGGCCCAGAGCGTCAAGGGCCGTGCGGCGCCAGGCGCACCCGGGGTTGGCCAGGGCCAGCGGCAGGGGTGTGCGCTGTACTGCCAGGCCACCCTCACGGCCCGCCCACACCAGTTCCTCGGAGTAGATGATCTCCCCCCGGGAGTCGTCCAGGCCATCATTACCGGCGTTGATCAGGGTCAGGTCGAGTTCGCCGGCATCCAACTTCGCCACTAAGTCCGCACTGCGTCCCACATTGACCTCGACCTCCACGGCCGGGTGGCTGCGGGCGAACAGGGTGAGCACGCCAGGCAGTACGCGGTCGCCGATGTCGTTCGGCGTGCCAAAGCGCACCTTGCCGGTCAGGGTCGGCGACAGAAAGTGCGCCACCGCTTCTTCGTTGAGCCTGAGCAGGCGCCGCGCGTAACCCAGCAGCAATTCACCTTCGGCGGTCAGTTCCACGCGCCGGGCCTCGCGGCGAAACAGCCGCTGGCCGAGGATTTCTTCCAGGCGTTTGATCTGCAGGCTGACGGCGGCTGTAGTGCGGTGAACCTGGCTGGCAGTGCGCGTGAAGCTGCCGCTCTCGGCGATGCCGACAAAGGTGCGCAGCACATCGCTTTCCAGCAGGGGCAAAGCGGAGGAGGGGGCGGAAATAAGCATTTATCGTTAAATATTACTTAATCGGTGGTTGAGTATTTGTCGTTTGTTTGAACGATAGGCGCCCTTCATCCTGAACGCAAGTCGATAAACAGTCGGCCAAGCAAGGAGAAGATGCGATGCCCCGTACTCACCGTGATGACCGGCCCCGCCCGCCAATGCCTGCCTTCTATATGCCGGCGATGTGGCCACTGGATCTGCAGAACGCCATCGTTGACTGGCTGGGCGCCTGGTGGTGGCGCCGACGCATGCGCCGCATGCTGCGCCAGGATGCATTGGGGTTGATCCGTCTGGGTAGCGCCCGGGGTGTGGTGGTCCAGGGCGCCAGCGAGTCGCTGCGGTCGATCGCAGCACGCCGAGCGTACTGGTTACGCGCTACGCGAGGCGGTTTGTAGAGCGCGCAGGCGGACAGTCAGGGCTTGCGCGCCACCAGCACGGCGCGGCTTGGCGCCGGCAGGCCTTCGACCGTACGGCTGTGGTCGGCGGGGTCGAGGAACTCGGGCAGTGACTGGAAGCGCATCCACTCGGTGGCGCGCTGCTCCTCCACTGAGGTGGTGTTGACATCCACACAGCGCACATCCTCGAAGCCGGCGCGGCGCAGCCAGAGTTCCAGGGCCGGGACCGAGGGCAAAAACCAGACGTTGCGCATCTGTGCGTAGCGGTCTTCCGGCACCAGCACCTGCTGGGCATCGCCTTCGACCACCAGGGTTTCCAGCACCAGTTCGCCGCCCTTGACCAGGCAATCCTTGAGGTCGAGCAGGTGGTCAATGGGCGAGCGGCGGTGGTAGAGCACGCCCATGGAAAATACCGTATCGAAGCCCTGCAGCTTGCCGGGCAGCTCCTCGAACGCCAGCGGCAGGTGCCAGGCCGGTAGCTCCGGCAGGTAGTTTTTCATCGCCAGGAACTGACAGAGGAACAGCCAGTTGGGGTCGATGCCGACCACGCTGTCGGCCCCGGCGCCGAGCATGCGCCACATGTAGTAGCCGTTGCCGCAGCCGACATCCAGCACACGCTTGCCGGCCAGGTCGAGGTGCGGTGCAACGCGCTGCCATTTCCAGTCTGAGCGCCATTCGGTATCGATGTGCACGCCGAATAGATTGAAAGGCCCCTTGCGCCAGGGGATCAGGCCGCGCAGGGCGCTGTCCAGTGCGCTACGGCTCGCCTCGTCAGTGTGCCCGTCGAGGGTAAAGCTGTGCAGCAGCTCGACCTGGCTGGCCGTGAGTGGCGGTAGAGCTTCGACGGCGCCGTACCAGCGCGGCAGGTCGCCATGGCCGACGGCCAGTTTACGGTCGATCTGCGCCGGCAGGTCGGCGCTCCAGTCCTGCAGCGGGGTGCCGGCCAGCTGTGCCTGCAGTGCGTCGAGGTCCAGGCGGTGGATCATGGCAAGGCCACCAGCGAGGCGAAGTTCAGGCACTGGAACCAGGGCACCACCTGGCTGAAACCGGCCTGCAGCAGACGCTCGCGGTGCTGCTCGAGGCTGTCAGGGAGCATGACTTTTTCGATGGCGCTGCGTTTCTGCGCGATCTCCAGTTCGCTGTAGCCGTTGGCCCGCTTGAAGGCGATATGCAGCTCGTTGAGCAAGTTGTGTTGCGCTTCATTGGCGAAGCGCAGCTTCTCCGAGAGAATCAGCGCACCGCCCGGCAGCAGGGCCTGGCGGATGCGCGTGAGCAGGGCCAGGCGCTGCTCCGGCTGGATAAACTGCAGGGTGAAGTTCAGCGCCACCAGGGAGGTGGGCTGCAGGTCGAGGCTGAGAATGTCGGCCTCGATCACCTCCACTGGCAGCAACTCCTGGAACATCGAGTCCTGGGCGTGCAGGTACTCGCGGCTGCGCTCGACCATCGCAGGCGAGTTGTCCACGGCGATCACCCGGCAGTCGGCGATCTGTACGTGGCGGCGCAGGGCCTGGGTCACTGCGCCGAGGGAGCTGCCCAGGTCGTAGAGAATGCTGTGCGGCTGGGCGAACTGCCCGGCCAGCACGCCGATGTTTTCGACGATGGTGGGGTAGCCGGGTACCGACCGTTTGATCATGTCCGGGAAGACCCGCACCACGTCTTCGTTAAAGACGAAATCCGGGACCTGGGCCAGGGGCTGGGCGAAAAGACGATCGGCTTGCTTGCTCACGGCGTTCTCGGTGGGGCGGGTAAAGCCCGGCATTCTAGCCAAGTGCGAGGGATGGCAAAACAGGCTGCGCGTATTCAGGCCTTTATTGGGAGTATGTAACCTTTCTCAGGCCACACTGGCGCACCCGTGCTACAGCGATACCCCCGTAGGAGCGCCGCCTCGGGGGGAAGCGATTGCAGTCATTCAGTGGTATTGGCGGTATGTACAGCATTCGTCGCGGGGCGCGACTCCTACGAAAAGCATCGGCGCGGTGCACACACTGTTGGGATATAGCCTTTATTTGACCGTTAGGTCGCATTCAAAAACCTCAGCCGGAGCGACGCCGGTTTCCCAAGGACGTTCATAGGTCAGGCGCAGACGGCCACTGCCTGCCTCTGTGGCCTGATAGCGCCAGGTCGAGATGCCGGCGCTGCCGATCAGGCCAGCGTCTTCGGGGTTACTGTAGACCTCCGGGCCGAGGCTTTGCAGATGGCCGGGCGCGGCTTCACGGGTAATCCAGCGAAAGCCGGTGGTGGGGTTGCTGGGTAGGCTGAGAATCAAGGTTTGCCCGGCGTGCAGCGCCAGTGGGCACTGTAACTGTTTTTGCAGGCTGAAGCTGTCGGCCTTGTGCGCACAGCCGGCAAGCAACAGCAGGGCGCAGGGCAGCAGCAAACGGGGAACGGCGAACATGGCGAAGCTCCGGCACGAAAAGGTTCTGGCCAGCATACCGGCTCGGGTGCCGCTGGCGGAACCCGTACGCGCCTGTGCGCGCGTACGGATTGCGCGTCGGTCAGGCGAACAGCACCTTGGCCACATCGCTGTAGCGTTTGGCGAAGTGCACGGTCAGGCCGTCCTTCAGGTAGTCCGGCAGTTCCTCGTACGAGCCGCGGTTGGCTTCCGGCAGGATCAGCTCGAAAATCTTCTGCCGACGGGCGGCGATGACTTTCTCGCGCACGCCGCCGATCGGCAGCACCTGACCGGTCAGGGTCAGCTCGCCGGTCATGGCCACGCCCTTTTTCGGCGCCTGGTTGCGTGCCAGGGAGAGCAGCGCGCTGGCCATGGTCACACCGGCGCTGGGGCCGTCCTTGGGCGTGGCGCCTTCCGGTACATGCAGGTGGATAAAGGCTTGGTCGAAGTATTTCGCCTCGCCGCCGTGCTGCTTGAGGTGCGAGCAGATGTAGCTGTGGGCGATTTCTGCCGACTCCTTCATCACCTCGCCCAGTTGCCCGGTGAGCTTGAAGCCGCGGCTCAACGTATGGGTGCGTGAGGCTTCGATCGGCAGTGTGGCACCGCCCATGCTGGTCCAGGCCAGGCCGGTGATGATGCCAATGCCGGACAACAGCTGCTCGCGGCGGAACACTGGCATGCCGAGGTAGGCTTCTAGGTCCTTGGGGCCGATCTTCACGTTGCTGGCCGGGTCGTCGAGCAGCTTGACCACCGCCTTGCGCACCAGCTTGCCCAACTGCTTTTCTAGCTGTCGCACGCCGGCTTCGCGGGCATAGCCATCGATCAGACCGCGCAGGGCGGCATCGCTGATGCTCAGGCGGTTTTTCGGTACACCGGCTTTATCCAGTTGCTTGGGCCACAGGTGGCGCTTGGCGATGGCCAATTTTTCTTCGGCGATATAGCCGGACAGGCGAATCACCTCCATGCGGTCGAGCAGCGGGCCGGGGATCGAGTCCAGGGTGTTGGCGGTGCAGATAAATAGCACCTTAGATAGGTCCAGGCGCAGGTCCAGGTAATGGTCGAGGAATTCCGCGTTCTGCTCCGGGTCGAGGGTTTCCAGCAGCGCGGAGGCCGGGTCGCCCTGGTAGCTGGCGCCGAGCTTGTCGATCTCGTCGAGCATGATCACCGGGTTCATCACCTCTACATCCTTGAGCGCCTGTACCAGCTTGCCGGGCAGGGCGCCGATGTAGGTGCGCCGGTGGCCCTTGATCTCCGCCTCATCGCGCATGCCGCCGACGCTGAAACGGTAGAACGGCCGGCCCAGGGATTCGGCGATGGATTTGCCGATGCTGGTCTTGCCCACCCCCGGCGGGCCGACCAGCAGGACGATGGAGCCGGCAATCTCACCCTTGAAGGCGCCCACGGCGAGGAATTCGGTGATGCGCTCCTTGATGTCATCCATGCCGGCATGGTGGGCGTCGAGCACCTGGCGCGCGTGCTTGAGATCGAGCTTGTCCTTGCCGAGCAGGCCCCAGGGCACCGAGGTCGCCCAGTCCAGGTAATTGCGGGTGACCGCGTATTCCGGTGAGCCGGTCTCCAGGAATGACAGCTTGTTCAGCTCATCGTCGATGCGTTTGCGCGCCTGCTCGGGCAGGGTCTTGCCGGCCAGGCGCTGCTCGAACTGCTCGATGTCGGCGCTGCGGTCGTCCTTGGTAATACCCAGCTCCTGCTGGATCACCTTGAGCTGCTCCTTGAGGAAGAACTCACGCTGGTGCTCGCCGATCTTGCGGTTGACCTCGGCTGACAGCTCGTTCTGCAGGCGCGCCACCTCGACTTCCTTGCGCAGCAGCGGCAGGACTTTCTCCATGCGCTTGAGGATCGGCACGGTGTCGAGTACTTCCTGCAGCACCGGGCCGGTGGCAGTGGTCAGGGCGGCGGCAAAGTCGGTCAGGGGCGACGGCTGGTTGGGGCTGAAGCGGTTGAGGTAGTTCTTCAGCTCCTCGTTGTACAGCGGGTTGAGCGGCAGCAGCTCCTTGATCACGTTAATCAGCGCCATGCCGTAGGCCTTGACCTCGTCGCGGGTGTCGAGGCTGTTCTGCGGGTACTCCACCTCGGCCAGGTAGGGCGGGCGATGGTGCTTGAGCCAGCCGCGCACACGCACCCGGTTGAGGCCCTGGGCGACGAACTGGATCTTGCCGTCATCGCGGCTGATGTGGTGAATACGCACCACGGTGCCGTGTTCCGGCAGGCTGGCGGTGTCGAAATGCCGTGGGTCGGTCACCGGTTCATCGACGAAAAACAGCGCCAGGCAGCGGTGATCGGTCTTGGCCACCAGCTCCAGGGTTTGCGCCCAGGGCTCTTCATTGACAATGACCGGCAGCACCTGGGCGGGAAAGAAGGGGCGATTGTGGATCGGGATCACGTACAGCTTGTCCGGCAACTGCTGGCCCGGCAAGGCGAGGCTGTGACCGGGCGAAGCCGTCGATTCGGCAGCGATTTCGATGTCGTGATGATCGTTCATGCAGCACCTGTAATGACGTGATGCAAGCAACATGGGGCCGCCTGCAGGTTTTTCAATCAACCGCCATGTTTCCGGATTTGTGCGGCGTCACGGCTGAGGCCGCTGGTCCTGCGGGGTGCCGTTTTACGACGCGGCGAGTTACAGTGCGCGGTCGAACACAATTTGTGGCTGTCACCATGCTCAACGCCCGTCTGCTGCGCCTGGACGACCAGGCCCATGAACATACTCACGACCACCATCAGTTGATCCTTTCGATCACTGGGCGGGCCGAGTTCGAGGTCAATGGCCGCGGTGGCGAGGTCTGCCGTATGCGTGCCTGTCTGGTGCCGGGCGATGCGGACCACCAGTTTGCCGGGGTCGGGGACAACCGCATGCTGATCGTCGATCTGGATGAGCAGGGCACCTCCAGCGACGATCTGGCTCTGCTTACCCACCTGTTCGAGACCCCACGTTACCCGCAGCTCGATGCTGATTTTCAGCATCTGCTCTGCTATGCCGGGGCCGAGCTCGAGCGTTACGGCAGCGACCCGCTGCTGGCGCGCTCACTGGGCGGCGTGTTGCTGCGGGCATTGCACCTGCGTCTGTTCGGGGAGCCGACCCAGCGTTTTCAGGGCGCCCTGGATATCGAGCGCATCGATCGCTATATCACCGAGCACCTGGCGCGACGCATCAGCGTGGCAGAGTTGGCCCAGGTGGCGTGCCTGAGCCCCAGCCACTTCCATGCCCAGTTCAAGGACAGCGTCGGCTTGACGCCCCACCAGTACCTGCTCAAGACCCGCCTCGACCGCGCCGCGCGCATGCTGCGCGAAAGCCCGCTGCCGCTGATCCGCATTGCCGAAGAATGTGGCTTCTCCAGCCAGAGTGCGCTAACCACCGCCATGCGCCGTTACCTGGGGCTAACGCCCAAACGCTTGCGCTGCCAGCTGTGAGGCACGCCTGCGGGCAGCCCATGAATGATGGCCATAAGCCTCAAGTGGCTGCATAAAGCGTGATTTCCCTGTTTCTCCCGGCTACTCTTGAGCGCGAGGTGCCGCTTACGTGGCGCAGGTTGGCGGCCGGCTGTACGGCAAGCCGGAGCATGAGTGATGCCGATGTCCAGTTGTTCTTTTTACATTGCGCAGGTGGCACTGCTCGTCTGCTGCCTACAGGCTTCGAGCCTTCTTGCCGCCAGTCTGCAGGCTGAGCTGGTCGATGAGCGTGGGCAAGCGCTGGAAAATGCAGTCATTTCCCTGCGCGGCCCGCTCGATGAAGCTGCATCACCCGCCCCTGCGGTGATGGATCAGCTCGCTCAGCAGTTCGTGCCCAATGTCCTGGCCGTGCGCACAGGCGCTGCGGTGAGCTTTCCCAATAGCGACAACATTCGCCATCACGTCTACTCGTTTTCGCCAGCCAAGCGTTTCGAGTTGCGTCTGTACCAAGGCACGCCCAGTGAACCGGTGGTGTTCGACAAGCCCGGCGTAGTGGTGCTGGGCTGCAATATCCATGACTGGATGGTTGGCTATGTCTACATCACGGACGACCCCCGTTTTGCTGTCAGTGACGCGCAGGGCGTTGCGACGTTGGCGTCTTTGCCGGCGGGGCGTTACGCGGTAACCCTGTGGCACCCGCAAACTCCGCAGATGCTGCCACAAGAGGCTGCACAGTTAACCGTCGGCACTGAGCCGATCCAGCAGCGCTACAGCCTCGCATTGCAGGGCACGCAAGCCCCCGCGGCGACACCGCCGGCCAGCGCTTTTGGCGATGCTTTCAAGAAAGCGGTACGCGATGCGCAATAGCTTCCAGACGCGTGTCGCCGCGGTATTGATCATGCTGCTGATGGCGGTGATTGGTGCCCTGTACCTGGCCGTGCAAGCGGCCACCTCGGTTGCGGTGCGCAACCAGGCGCGCGAACAGCTGGATGTCGGTACGCGGGTATTCGAGCAACTGCTCGAAGTACGTGGCCGGCAGTTGCATGACGCCGCGCAGGTGCTGGCTTCCGACTTCGGCTTCAAGGATGCGGTTGCCAGTGGCGATGCGGCTACCATCCGTTCGGCCCTGGCCAATCAGGGCGCGCGCATTAATGCCGGCATCATGTTGTTATTCAATCTCGATGGTCGCGTCGAAGTCAGCACCAAGGCTGAAGTGGCGGGGATGTTGGCGGAGCGCCTGAATACCCAGATGGTGCGCTTGCAAAACGAGGGCGCGCAGGTGTTTCTGCTGCCGATCCATGATCAGGTCTATCTGCTGGTCCAGGCGACTGTCGCAGCTCCCTTGCCGCTCGCCCGCTTGGTGCTAGGCGTGCCCATCGATCAGGCGTTTGCCCGTGAGTTGCAGCAATTGACACACCTGGATCTGACCTTGCTGGGCTTCCAGAGCGAGCTGCCGGATATTTGGGTCAGTACGCTCGACAGTGGAGAGCGCGAGTTGATGATGCGTGAGGCCGCGCAAGAGATGATCGCAGCGGACGCGCGGGTCAATCTGCATGGCGAGTCCTACCTGGTGCAGCGTCTAGTGCTCAGTCAAGGCACGGATTTTCAGGTGCTGGCACTGCTGCATCGCTCCTTGACCCGCGCCGAGGCGGCGTTTGCACCGCTTGGGCAACATATCCTGCTGATCAGCCTGGCCGCGTTGATGGCGTCGTTGATCGGCGCCTTGCTGTTGGCCCGCAGCATTTCTCAACCGGTTCGGCAACTGGCACGCATGGCCGAGCGGGTCGGACAGGGCGACTATGATGGTCACATCAACCTGCAGCGCGGCGACGAGCTGGGCAGCCTGGCCAACGCATTTGTAGCCATGCAGAGTGGCCTGGCCGAGCGCGAGCGACAGTTGGCTCACAATGCCCTGCATGATCCGCTGACTGGTCTAGCCAATCGCAACCTGGCACTTGAGCGGCTGGGCAGCGCCATTACGGCTGAGCGCCCCATGGCCCTGCTGTACATCGGCATTGGTAACCTGCGAGTGATCAGCGAGAGCTGTGGCCCAGGTGGCGCCGATCTGGCAATCCAGCAGATGACCCGGCGCTTGCAGTCGGTACTGCGCCCTGGCGACAGCATTGCGCGAATCATTGCCGATGAGTTTCTGCTGTTGTTGGAAAATACCGACAGTGACAATGCTGTGGCGATAGCCGACCAAGTTCAGCAACTGCTGATCAAACCTCTGCAGATTGGCATCGCAGATATCGCCATGGATTGCAGTCTCGGTATCGCCGTGTACCCGGCCAACGGTACCTCCGCCGACGATCTGCTGCGGCGTGCCAGTATCGCCATGGGCGATGCGGCAAAACTGCCCGGCCGCCTGCAGCTTTATCAGCGCGGCCGTGATGCCGATCATGATCGGCAGGTGCGTCTGATCCGCGACCTTCGCCGTGCCGCTTTACGTGGCGAACTGCTGCTGCATTATCAACCAAAGCTGAGCCTTTCTGGCTCCGTTCTACGCCAGGCCGAGGCACTGCTGCGCTGGCAACACCCGCAGTTGGGGATGATTTCCCCGGGTGAGTTCATCCCTTTGGCCGAGAGCACAGGCAGTATCCAGGCGCTGACGGCCTGGGTTATCGAAGAGGCGATGCGCCAGTTACGTGAGTGGCATGACCGTGGCCTGCCGGTGCAGCTATCGCTGAATATTTCTACCCAGGACCTGCTCGATCCAGGGCTTCCCTCCCGGGTGCGCGAACTCTTGGCTCAATATCGCCTGGCGGCGGATCTGCTGACCTTCGAGATCACCGAAAGCGGGGTGATGCTCAATCCCACTGTCGCTCTGGGGGTGCTGCATGATCTGCGTGCCTGTGGCATCAGCCTGTCGGTGGACGATTTTGGCACGGGATATTCGTCGCTGGCGCAGCTTAAACGGATGCCGGTGCAAGAGTTGAAGATCGACCAGTCCTTTATTCGAGACCTGAGCGACACCAGTGAAGACGCTGTAATCGTGCGCTCGACCATTGAAATGAGCCACAGCCTTGGCTTGACCGTGGTGGCCGAAGGGGTCGAGCTTGAACGAAGCCTGCGCCTGCTGCAGCGTTGGCATTGCGACACGGCTCAGGGCTATTTCATCAGTCGGCCGCTTACCGCGAGTGCATTCGAGGCCTGGGCTGCTCATCCCCAACCATCACCTGCCGCTACGGTGTCTTGAGCCATGTATCGTCTCTTTTTAGTGGGTGCTGCGTTGTGTGGGACGTTGTCCTGCGCTGCATTGGCCGATGAAGGCCGCTTGCTCGCCACGGGCGGCGCGACCAGCCTGGAGGGCGCAGCCGGCGGCGGTATCACGCCCTGGGCGGTGCTCGCCGGCTACGGCGAGCGTGGTGAGTGGGGCGCTGATGTATTCGCCACACGGGTTGAAACAGGTGATTACCGGCTGGATGCGGGCGGTGTTGCCGTCGCCTACGACAACCGAGTAGAGCTGTCCTATGCCCGTCAGCGCTTCGACCTGGGCAACCTGGCGCGCGGGCTCAACCTGCCGGAGAACAGCCTGAGCCAGGATATCTTCGGTCTCAAAGTGCGGCTGTTTGGTGACCTTATCTACGACCGTCTGCCCCAGGTGTCGCTGGGGCTGCAACACAAGCGGCAAAAGGATTTTCTGATCCCCAGCCTGGTCGGTGCCCAGCGCAGTGAAGACAGCGAAGGTTACCTGACGGCCAGCCGGCTGATCCTGGGTGGCGCCTTTGGCTACAACCTGCTGCTCAATGGCGGGCTGCGTTACAGCCGGGCCAATGAGCTGGGTTTGCTGGGCTTCGGAGGGGATCGCCGTGATCGCCACTCCGTGCTCAAGGAAGGTTCGGTGGCTGTGTTGCTCGACCGCTACTGGGCAGTGGGCGTGGAGTACCGGGAAAAGCCCGACAACCTCAGCTTTGCCGGGGAAAGCGACTGGGCCGATCTGTTCGTTGGCTATTTCCCGAACAAGAACCTCGCCGTGGTGCTCGCCTATGCGCGGCTGGGCGAGATCGCCACATTGGATAACCAGAATGGTGTCTACCTGTCCGTACAGGGGAGCTTCTGAGATGCGCCGTTTGCTGCTGATTGCCCTGATCGCTCTGGCCGGCTGTGCCCAGCAGCCACCCAAGGATGACCAGCTCTACCGCGACCTGGGTGAGCAAGCGGGTATTACCCGGATCGTCGAAGGCATGTTGCTGAATATCGCCCGGGACCCGCGCATCGTGCGGCACTTCGAGAACATCGACATCGTGCGCCTGCGCGACAAACTGGTCGAGCAGCTCTGTGTCGAGGCAGGCGGGCCTTGCACCTACACCGGCGACAGCATGGAAGAAAGCCACACCGGCCAGCACCTGACCCCCAGCGACTTCAACGCCCTGGTGGAAAACCTGCAGGACGCCATGGACGCCGAAGGCGTGCCGACCCCTGTACAGAACCGCCTGCTGGCGCGCCTGGCGCCGATGCGGGCGCAGGTGATTGATCGCTGACTCAGGGCTGTGCCAGCACCTTAGGCGCACCCTGCAGCGTGCGCGTGTACCAGAACACCCGGCTCACCCCGCGGGTAATGGCGACGTAGGCTAGGCGCAGGCTTTCGTCCTGCATGGCCTCGTCGTAGCTGATGCGAAAGAAGCCGCTGTGGGTGTAGAGCGCGTTGCGCAGCGGGTGCGGCGGGATCGCCTGGCTGTCGTCGATGATCACCGCCACTTCGGCCTGCAGGCCCTTGGCTCGGTGGATGCTGCAGGCTTTGACCGGCAGGCGCTTGTCGAGGGCGGCTTGCACCCGGCGCAGGTTTTCGTTGCGTCGGCTCAACAACAGCACGGGCGTGCGGTCGGCATCTGGGCGGGCGCTGACTTCGGCGCACAGCGTTTGCAGGTGCGTGAGCAACTGCGGCAACTGGCTGTTCAGGTCGAAGCCGCTGATCACCCGTACGCCATGTTCGCCCTTGCCGGTGGGGCGGAAAGCCTGGCAGGTCTTGGCCTGCATCTGCCGCACCGCGCGCAGCACCCGTTCGCCATCGCGGATGATCGGTTCGATGCTGCGGTAGTTGGTAGTCAGCATCAGGCAGGCGCTAGGGCGGCGTTTGCCGGGTGTGGGGAAGTGCCGGTCGAAGTCGACGAACAGCTCCGGTGAACTGCCACGCCAGCCGTAGATCGACTGCCAGTCGTCGCCGATGGCCATCAGCGAACTGCCGCGTTTGCCCTGGGCCAGCGCCTGGCGGACGGTCTGCAGCCACTGCACGATTTGCGGCGAGATATCCTGAAATTCATCGATCAGCAGGTGTTCCAGCGGCGCCACGGCCTCGGCCGGTACTTCGCCTGCGGCCAGACGCTCGGTCAGGCGCTGGAAGGCGCTGTTGAAGGTCATCAGGCCCTGGGCCTGCAGGCAACTGTCGAAGGTTTGGCGAAACAGCACCAGTGCCTGGATAAAGACCCGTTCGCGCGGGGCGGCGGGCACGGTCTGAGCATTCAGTCGGTCCAGGCGCAGGCCGATGCTCTCGATAAAGTCCGCCTGGGCATGGAACACCTCGTACAGCGGTGCGGCGCTGAATTCGCCGGCCAGGGTGTAGCTCGCCATGGGGGCGCTAGGCACGGGCCGGTCGGCAGCGGTGTCGAGCGGCGGCAGATTGAGCAGCTCATGCACCAGGGTGCGGAAGGCGGGCTGTTCGGCATAGCACTGCGCGTAGACCTGGCGCAGCAGGTGTTGCTGCGGCGTGCGCAGGCGCGCGCCCAGCGGTGTATCGGGTTCATCGTCGCCCTTGCCGGGCGCGCCGAGTTGCTCGAACCAGCGCGCGGCGGGCAGCAGCATGCGCGCCTGCTGCGCCATGGCGGCGTGGAAGGTGCGTACGCATTGACGTGCCTGACTGGTATCGAAGGGGTACTGCCAGTGGGCGAGGACTTTACGCAGTTGTTCGCGCAACTGTGCGCAGGAGGCGTTGGTGAAGGAGATCACCGTCAAACGGCCCGGCTCGATACCCAGGTGGCAGAGCATAAACACCACACGCAGTACCAGGGTCGTGGACTTCCCCGAGCCGGCACCGGCGAAAATACGTGTCAGCGGATCGGGCGCGAGGATCATCGCCCATTGTTCGTCCGAGGGCGAGCTGACCACACCTGCCGCTACGGCCGCCGCCACCCGCTCACGCATGGCCGTGCGCTGGGTGTCGCTGATGCGCGGGAGTGCGCTGGGTGTACGCGCCTTTTTACCCGGGGGCTGCGCGCCTGCGGCACCGTTGTTTGCTTTAGTACGGCTGCGCGGCGCTTTTTCCTGGGTAGGTTTGGCTGATGCAGCACCCTGCGGATGGCGTAAGCCAGCCTCGCTGAGGTAGGCGGCGGTACGCGGGAAATAGCGCATCAGCACACCCCTGAGGCGCTGCCGACACTGCGCGAGCTTAGCAAACATCGAATACCCTGAATCTATGCCAGGCCGTTGAATGCCAAGCACTTTTTTGAGGTTGCGAAGCTTAACAGGGCGTCTTCCTGATTGGGTGGCTTTCGGCCTGACGGTGATGGCGCTTTGGCGCTCCCGTGCTTATCTGTATGGTGCCTTCACAATAGATAATGCAGGTTGGATCGGGATGGTCGGGAAGGCTGAACAGAGGTCGCCGGAGGCAGGTTCAATGAGGCTCACTCGCAAAACGCAGGCGTTGGTTGGAATTATCTTCGCCGCTGGCCTCGGCCTCAGCCTGTTTGCAGCTTGGGGTGTATCGCAGCTCAACCAGCAGCGGATGCAAAGTGCTTTGCGTTCGGCAGCCGACCATCTGGGTGATCAGGTCACGGATCGCCTCATGCTGTATCACTTCGGTTTGCGTGGTGTGCGTGGCGCTTTATCGGCAGTCGGAGAGCAGGGCATCAGCCGAACCTACTTCCGGAACTACAGCCTGACGCGAGACATCGACCGTGAATTCCCCGGCGCACGTGGTTTCGGTTTCATCCGTCGTGTGCCTGAAGTCGACCAAGCCCGATTCATCGAGCAGGCTCGGCGCGATGGGCAGGCAAATTTCAGTCTTCGCCAATTTGTCACTCACCCCGGTGAGCGATTCATTATTCAGTACATCGAGCCTGAGACGCGCAATCGAGAGGCCATCGGCCTCGACATCGCTTCGGAGGCGGCGCGGCGCGAGGCTGCGATAGCGGCCATGCAGAGCGGTGAGGTACGACTCAGTGCGCCCATTACCCTGGTGCAGGCCAGCGGCAAGACACAACAGTCATTTCTGATTCTCTTGCCGGTGTTTCGCAGCGGGAGCCGCCCGGAGACCGAAGCGGCTCGTCTACGCGAGACGTTCGGTTGGACCTACGCGCCGTTACTGATGGAAGAAGTTCTGTCCGGTTTGACGATCGAGCGTAATGCGGTGCACCTGCGCCTGTATGACGTGACCACTGCTGGCCAGGAGAAATTGTTTTACGACACCCAGCTTGCTGATGGACCGCTCGAGGAAATTGCTGAAGAGCGGGTCAGCCGCGAGCTGTTCGGTAGGCAGTGGCAGATCAGGCTTGCCGCTCACCCAGGTTTCATCCAAGAACTGGGAATGATCTCGCCCACTGTGGTGCTGCTGATTGGCTTTCTGATGTCCGGTTTGTTAGCGGCCCTTGCTGGGGCACTGAGCCGCAGTCGCCAGCAGCACGCTTTGATGCGTACCGAGCAGGCCAAGTTGGCTGCCATCGTCGAGAGTTCTGCCGATGGCATCATCGGTAAGACCCTTGAGGGACGCGTTACCAGTTGGAACAAGGCCGCCGAGGAGCTGTTCGGCTACAGCGCCGAGGAGGCCATCGGGCGGTTGATGGGCGAGCTGATCGTGCCGGCGCTGGCCCAAGGTGAGGAAGGCGAAATCCTCGCGGTGATTCGCCAGGGTGGTCGCATCGCCAGTTTTCACACCCAACGGCAGCACAAAGATGGCCACCTGGTCGATGTGGCGGTGTCTATTGCGCCTATCTTCGGGGCCGGGGGGCGGGTGCTAGGCGCCTCCAAGACGGTGCGCGACATTTCTGCGCAGAAAGCAGCTGAAGCCCAGGTCCGAGCGCTCAATCAGAGTCTTGAAGAGCAAGTAGTGCAGCGCACGGACGAGCTGCGACAGCTCAATCTGTTGTTGGGCACCGTGCTGCGTTCGGCATCGGAAGTATCGATCATTGCCACCGATCTCAATGGCATCATCCGGGTGTTCAACAGTGGCGCCGAGCGTCTACTGGGATATGCGGCCAGCGAGGTGGTCGGGAGTGCTACGCCGGCATTGTTCCATCTCGCCGATGAGGTCAATGCTCGCGCGGCAGAGCTGAGCGCACTCTATCGGCTTGAGGTAGAAAGCTTTCGGGCATTTGTTCTGGTGCCCGAGTTGGACGGGGCCGAAACCCGTGAGTGGAATTATGTGCGCAAGGACGGCTCGACCTTTCCGGTTACCCTGGTGGTGACCGCGATGCGTGATGATCAGGGCATGCTCACCGGCTATCTGGGTATCGGTCTGGACATGACCACGCGCAAGGCCGCTGAGCGGCAGTTGGCCGAGAGTCTGCAGACCACCCAGGCGATTCTCGACACGGCGGTCAACCCGGTGCTGACCGTGGATGTGCAGGGTGTGGTGCGCACGTTCAACCCTGCAGGCTGTGTCGTCTTTGGACATGAGGCCGAACAGGTGATTGGCCAGCCTTTCAGCCAGTTGTTGGCCGACGAGAGCCGGGGTGTTTTTACCACCTACCTGCAGCGCTGCGTGGCGCACGACGATCAGCAGACGGTGCCGAGTCAGGAACTGATGGGGCAGCGCAAGGACGGTCAGGTATTTCCTCTGCAGCTGTCCACCGGTGCGGTGAGCATGGCTGATGAGCGCATTCTGGTCTGCATCATTACCGACCTCAGTGCTCAGCAGCAGCAGCGTGCGGAGCTGGAGGCCGCGCGCGACCAGTTATTACTGGCAGCCGATGCCGCGCAGTTGGGGATCTGGTCGTGGCGTCCGGAGAGTGATGAACTGCGCTGGAACATGAGGATGTTTGATATCTATGGCTTGCCCAGTACTTTGCTGGACGGTGGCCTGAGCATTGAGCATTGGCGCGCGTGCATCCATCCCGAGGACACCGAAGCGGCGTTGAATTCGCTGGATGAGGTGGTGGCCTCTGGCGGCGGCTTTGCCCCGGTGTTTCGCATCATTCGACCTGATGGCGAGATTCGACACGTACAGGCCGGCGCTCAGGTGGAGTTCGATCTGGCCGGCAACCCGCTAATGGTCACCGGAATCAACCGCGACATCACAGCCCAGCGCGAGCTGGAGGCCTATCTGCTCAGCGCCAAGGAACAGGCGGATGCAGCCAGTGCGGCCAAGTCGTCATTCCTGGCCAATATGAGCCATGAAATTCGTACGCCGATGAACGCCGTGCTGGGCATGCTGCAACTGGTGCAGAGCACGCAGCTCAGCACGCGACAGCATGACTATGTGAGCAAGGCGCAAACGGCCGCCCGATCGTTGTTGGGGCTGCTCAACGACATCCTTGATTACTCCAAAATTGAAGCCGGCAAGTTGCAGCTGGATGTTCACCCGTTCGAGCTGGAGCTGCTGCTGCAGGACCTAGCCGTGGTGCTGGCAGGCAATCAGGGCGACAAGGCCGTCGAGGTGTTGTTCGATATCGACGCGCGCCTGCCACAATTGCTGATTGGCGACAGCCTGCGTCTGCAGCAGGTGCTGATCAATCTGGCCGGCAATGCCCTGAAATTCACCCAGCAGGGCCAGGTCACCATCCAGGTTGGCCTCCTGCCGGCTGAGCCGGGTCATGTGGGCCTGCACATCGCGGTCCGTGACACGGGGATCGGCATTAGCCCCGAACAGCTCACGCGCATTTTCGAGGGCTTTACCCAGGCCGAGGCTTCGACCACCCGGAGATTTGGCGGGACCGGGCTTGGGCTGGTGATCTGTAAACGGCTGATCGCGCTGATGGGCGGTGAATTGCGGGTGGACAGCCAGCCTGGCGTGGGCAGTTGCTTCTGGTTCGAACTGGTACTGGAAGTCGCGCCGCAGTCACCTGTGGCATGGGTGGCAGCGGCACTGCCAGAAACCCTGCATGTACTGGTGGTCGACGATAACCCGCTGGCAGCCGAGGTGGTGCAGCGCAGCTTGCTGGCTCAAGGGTGGCAGGCGGTGTGCGTGGACAGTGGCCAGGCAGCGATTACCGCGGTGTTGCAGGCGCGCGCCACTGGTACGCCTTATCAACTGGTGCTGATGGACCTGTGCATGCCGCAGCTCGATGGGCTGAGTGCTGCGCGCCTGTTACATGAGGCCTGCGCGCCCCAGGCGGCACCGCCGATCATCATGATCACCGCTTACGGACGCGAGGCCCTGGCAGATGCCGAGCACTCGGGGGATCAGCCGTTCCAGGGGTATTTATCCAAGCCCACTACACCGCAACAATTGCTCGATGCCGTGCGCCGAGTCTTGCATGGCGAGGCACCATCAGGCAGCCCAGCGAAGTTGCTGACGGGCTGTCGTCTACAGGACATGCAGGTGCTGGTCGTCGAGGACAATCCGCTGAATCGCCAGGTGGCAGACGAGTTGCTCAGTGGCGAAGGCGCCCACGTCACTCTGGCTGCAGGTGGGCTTGCCGGGGTCGAGGCTGCCCTGCATTCCAGCGTGTCCTTCGACGCCGTGCTGATGGACATGCAGATGCCCGATATCGATGGGCTGGAAGCAACCCGACGGATTCGCCAGCATCTGTCGCGTGAACAACTGCCGATTATCGCCATGACCGCCAATGCCTCCCAGGATGACCGAGAGGCCTGCATGGCCGCCGGGATGAACGAGCATGTGGCTAAGCCCATTGACCTGAATGCCCTGGTGGCGACCCTGCTGGGCCACACGCTGCGACCGCCCGCGCCAATGGTAGAGGAACCTGGACGGGAAGGTGGGCTGCTGGAGCGGGAAGCGTCCATACTCGCGCGATTTGGCGGTAATCGGCAGGTTATCCAACGGGTACTTAGCCAGTTCGTTCCGGATCAGCAGCGCTTGCTGGAACAGTTGGAGGCGTCACTGGTACGCCAGGATACAAGCGCGGCCGCCGGGCAATTACATACCATCAAGGGCAGTGCAGCGACGCTGGGTGCTCGGCAGTTGGCCCGCCAGGCGACAGTCTACGAGCAGGCATTGCTGGACGTGCACACGCCTGACTGGTCAGCCACTGCGGCATGGCGTGATCAACTGAATGCAGTTTTGCAGGCCAGTTATACCGAGCTATTGGCGCTGTTCGGTGAGGCGTCGGAAGTGACGGGTGAAGGTGAGGTGCTGGCAGACCATGCCTGGCGCGAGGCGCTACAGGCGATTCGTGGTCTCTTGCAAAGCGGCAATCTGCAAGCCATTGATCAGGTTGAACAGCTACAAGCCCAGGCGCCGGTGGCTGCAAGGGAAGCGTTCGCACAGGTTGTCAGCCTGGTCGGCGCCCTGAATTTTCCGGCAGCCTGTACCGCGCTGGATGCCCTGCTCGGTGCTAGCACCGATGAGTGAATCGAGGCATTGCCATGCTGGTGGTTGAAAACCTGCACAAGACCTTTGTCACCGCCCAGGGGCATCTGGCGGTGTTGCGCGGTATCGACCTGACGCTGGAGGCGGGCGTCAGCCTGGCGCTGATGGGCGAGTCAGGCAGCGGCAAGAGCACGTTGTTGCATTTGCTCGCTGGCCTGGAGCGGGCCGACAGCGGGCGCATTCTGGTCGAGGGCGTACCGCTCGCCGACCGTCGTGAGGCCGACCTGGCGCGCTGGCGGCGCGAAGGCATTGGTCTGGTGTTTCAGCAGTACAACCTGATCAGCAGCCTGGATGTGGCCGCCAACCTGGCCTTCCAGGCGTGCCTGGCCGGGCGTCACGACCCCGCCTGGGTCGCGCACCTGGCCGAACGTCTGGGCCTGCAGGCGGTGCTGACGCGCTACCCCGAGCAGCTCTCGGGCGGCCAGCAGCAGCGCGTGGCGATTGGTCGAGCGCTGGCCTCACGGCCACCCTTGCTGCTGGCTGACGAACCCACCGGCAGCCTGGATGAGGCTAGCAGCGAAGCGGTGCTGGCGCTGCTCCTGCAACTGGTGGGCGAGTTGGGCTGCAGCCTGTTGATGGTTACCCACAGTGAGCGTTTGGCGGCGCGCCTGGACCGCCGGCTGGTCCTGCAGCATGGCTGTGTGGCGGTAACCGGCGCGTGATGCGCCTGTGCCTGCTGGCCCTGCTCAGCCATTGGCGGCGTCATCCGCTGCAGGGCGCGAGCATCCTCACCGGCCTGTGGCTGGCCACGGCACTGTGGACTGGTGTGCAGGCGCTCAACAGCCAGGCGCGGGCCGATTACGCGCGGGCCAGCGCAGTGCTGGCCACGCCGGCCCAGGCGCAGGTGCTACCGCGTCAAGGCCAGTACCTGGCCCAAGCCGATTATGTGGCGCTGCGCCGCGCCGGCTGGCCGGTTACCCCGCTGCTGGAGGGACGTCTGCGCTTGCCGGGCGAGGCGGGCGGTGCGCTGCAGGTGATTGGTATCGAGCCGCTAAGCCTGCCGGCGGGCAGCCAGGTGGCCGGGCAACCGGGCAGCGGCGTTGACCTGCTGGCTTTTATCGGCACGCCCGGCCAGGCCTGGATCGCCCCGGACACCCGTCAGCGTCTCGGCTTGCCGTTGAACATGACGATTCCGCTGGGCGAGGGCCGCCAGTTACCGCCGCTGGTCGAGCAGGCGCAACTGGCGCCGGGTGTGGTGGTGGTCGATATCGCCCAGGCCCAGGCGTTGTTGCAGGTCCCCGAGCAGATGTCGCGGTTGTTGCTGGCGACTGATAGTGAGCCGACGCTACCGGTCGAGTTGGCCAGCCGTCTGCGCGTGCAGCCAGGGCAGGGCGGCGATGACCTGCAACGCCTGACTGACAGCTTTCACCTCAACCTCACGGCCCTGGGGCTGCTGGCGTTTATCGTCGGCCTGTTTATTGTGCATGCCGCCATCGGCCTGGCCCTGGAACAACGCCGCGCGCTGCTGCGCACCCTGCGCGCCTGCGGGGTCAGCCTGACGACGCTGCTGGCGGCGCTAGCCCTGGAACTGGGCCTGTTCGCCGTGCTCAGCGGTGTGCTGGGTGTGGCCAGCGGTTACCTGATCGCCAGCCTGCTGCTTGCCGACGTCGCCGCCAGCCTGCGCGGTTTGTATGGCGCCGAGGTCGCCGGCCAGCTCAGTCTGCCGGCCATCTGGTGGTTGGCAGGTGTGGGCATCAGCCTGCTTGGCGCCTTGCTGGCAGGGCTTAGCAGCCTGGTGCGCGCCGCGCGGTTGCCGCTGCTGGCCTTGGCCCAGCCCCAAGCCTGGCGGCAGGCGCAGAGCCGCTGGCTGCGTGGGCAAACGCTGCTGGCGCTGGGATTGCTGGTTGTAGCGGCGATTTGCTGGGGTTTTGGCGACAGCCTGGTCAGCGCCTTTGTGTTGATGGCCTGCTTGCTATTGGCCTCCGCGCTGCTGCTGCCGGCCTTGCTCGATGGCGCGTTGGCCCTGCTGGCGCGGCGCTGCCGGGGGCCGTTGAGCGAGTGGTTTATCGCCGACAGCCGCCAGCAATTGCCGGCGCTGTCCCTGGCCTTGATGGCGCTGTTGCTGGCGTTGGCGGCGAGTGTCGGGGTGGGCAGCATGACCCAGGGCTTTCGCCAGACCTTCAGTGGCTGGCTGGACCAGCGCCTGGCCGCTGATCTCTATGTCTCGGCGCCTAACAGCACACAGACCCAGCTCGTGATGGATGCCCTGGCGGCGCAGCCGGGCGTCGAAGCGTTGCTGCCGAACTGGACCCTCGACACCCGCCTGCAAGGCTGGCCGGTGCAACTGCAAGGCATCATCGACAATGCCCACTACCGCGAGGGCTGGCCGTTGCTGGAGCAGCAGGCGGATGCCTGGGCGCAACTGGCCGCCGGGCAAGGGGTGATGCTTAGCGAGCAAGTGGCTCGACGCCTGAATCTGCATCTGGGCGACCGCTTGACCCTGCCGGCGCCCAGCGGTGAGCAGGCATTGCTCGTGGTCGCGCTCTATGCCGACTACGGCAACCCCAAGGGTCAGGCGCTGGTCGCCGCCGATTGGCTGCGCCGCGCTTGGCCCGAGGCGACCCTGGGCAGTCTGGCCGTGCACCTGGCACCGGCGCAGGGTGAAGCGATTCAGGCCTGGTTGGAGGCCGAGTATGCCGATGCGGGGGTGCGGGTAATCGACCAGGCTGGGCTCAAGGCTTGGTCGAATCAGGTGTTCGAACGCACCTTTGCTGCCACGGCGGCGCTCAACAGCCTGACCCTCGGCGTGGCCGGCGTGGCGCTGTTTATCAGCCTGCTGACCTTGGGCCATAGCCGTCTCGGCCAGCTCGCGCCGCTCTGGGCGCTGGGCTTGGGGCGGCGTCAACTGGCTGGCCTGAGCCTGGGCCAGACCTTGCTGCTGGCCGGCCTGACCGTGATACTGGCGATGCCGCTGGGCGTGCTGCTGGCTTATTGCCTGGTGGCGGTGGTGAATGTCCAGGCGTTTGGCTGGCGTTTGCCGCTGCATGTGTTCCCCAGCCAATTGCTCAACCTCGCCGCCCTCGGCCTGTGCAGCAGCCTGCTGGCGGCCAGTGGCCCGCTCTGGCAACTGGCGCGGCGCCAGCCGGCGGATTTGCTGAGGACCTTTGCCCATGAGCGCTAAACGCCTGCTAGTGGCCATGCTCACCTGCCTGCTGACAGCCTGCGAACAGGCGCCGGCGCCGAGCAACGGCTTTGCTGGGCTCGGGCAGGATGCGGCGGACTTCGCTCAGGTCGAGCGCGGCCGGCCGCTGGTGTTTCCGCTGGATGAGGGCGCGCACGACGGCTATCGCATCGAGTGGTGGTACGTCACCGCCAACCTGACCGATGCCCAGGGCCGCGAATGGGGTGTGCAGTGGACGCTATTTCGCTCAGCGCTGCGCCCCGGTCCGGAGCAAGCCGGCTGGCAAAGCCCCAACCTGTGGATGGGCCACGCCGGGCTGACCAGCCCCTTTGGCCATCACCATGCCGAACGCCTGGCCCGAGGTGGCATCGGCCAGGCTGGGGTGGTGGCCGAGCCGTTCAATGCCTGGATCGATGACTGGTCCCTGCGCGCCGAACCGGGTACGCAGCCGCTGCTGCGCATGCAGGCGCATGGCGAGGCGTTCAGCTACGACCTGCGCCTGCACAGTGAGGGGCCACGGGTGCTGCATGGCGACCAGGGCTACAGCGAAAAATCCGGCAAGGGCCAGGCGTCTTCCTACTACAGCCTGCCGTTCTTGCGTGTGGAAGGGCAGGTCGAGGTGGATGGCCAGCGCTACCCCGTGCGCGGCCAGGCCTGGCTTGACCGCGAGTGGAGCAGCCAGCCCCTGGCCGCGGATCAGCAAGGCTGGGACTGGTTTTCCCTGCACCTGGCCGACGGCGCCAAGCTGATGCTGTTCCAGGTGCGCCAGGCCGATGGCGCCCATTACCGCGCCGGCACCTGGATCAGCGCCACTGGCCAGGTGCAAGCCTTGCGCGGCGAGCAGATCAGCCTGCAACCCCTGGGCCACACCCGCCAGGCCGGCGGCCAGCAGGTGCCCACCCGCTGGCGCGTGCAGGTGGCCGAGCACGGCGTCGATGTCGAGGTCGACGCCATCGAACCCAACGCCTGGATGGGCACCACCTTCCCGTATTGGGAAGGCCCGGTGCGCCTGCACGGCCAGCCGGGCGGGCGTGGCTACCTGGAAATGACTGGGTATTAAAAGTGTAGGAGCGAATTTATTCGCGATGCTGTTGCGCGTTGGCCGCGACACTTGCAGCGCGTCACAGTCAATCGCGAATAAATTCGCTCCTACACAAGCCGAATTGAGGTTGCAACACACGGCTGGGGCAGAGCCTTTATAATCCGCCGCTTTGCCGGCAGACACCCGATGAATCCGACCGCCCTTGCCGCCTTGCAGCAGCACCTGCTGCAGGCTCTCGACCCCGCGCCGACAGAGTTGCGCCGCCTGCTGCACGGGCGCGGGCGTTGCTGGCCGGGGTTGGAACAGCTGACCGTGGACTGGCTGCAGGGCGTGTTGCTGGTGACCCTGTTTCGCGCGCCTGAGCCGGCCGAGCAGGCCGGCCTGGAAACCGTATTGCGCCAGGTGGCGGCCAGCGCTGCCTGGCAGCAGGCGGCGGGGCAGGCAATCTTGATTCAGCACCGTTACCAGGCGGATGCGCCGGCCCAGTGGGTGCTGGGCGAGCCGCGCGACGGTTGTGTGGTCACAGAAGATGGCCTGCGCTACCAGCTCGACCTGGGCCGCAAGCAGAACAGCGGGCTGTTTCTCGACATGCGCTACGGTCGCCGCTGGGTCCGCGAGCAGGCGGCGGGGCAGCGCGTACTCAACCTGTTCGCCTACACCTGCGGCTTTTCCGTGGCGGCGCTGGCCGGTGGCGCGACACGGGTGGTCAACCTGGACATGGCCAGCGCCGCGCTCAGTCGTGGCCGCGACAACCACCGGCTCAATGGCCACGACCTGAGCAAGGTCGGCTTTTTGCCCCACGAGCTGTTCAAGTCCTGGGGCAAGGTGAAGAAGCTCGGGCCCTATGACCTGGTGATCATCGACCCACCGACCTTCCAGAAGGGCAGCTTCATCCTTACTCAGGATTACGCCCGTGTGTTGCGCCGTCTGCCGGAGCTGGTCGCTGCGGGCGGGCAGGTGCTGGCCTGCTGCAATGATCCCGGCATCGGCGACGACTTTCTGCTCGCCGGCATGGCCGCCGAGGCGCCGGCGCTGCAGTTTGTCGAGCGACTGGCCAACCCGCCGGAATTCCCCGATGCCGAGCCGGGTGGCGGCCTCAAGGCCCTGGTGTTTCGCCACTTCGGCGCAGCCGAGTGAGCACGCTGTTATTAGGTAGTGCCTGGGCCTAAGGCGATGTGGCAGTTGCAGCCGTACGCAGGTCATAAGGCAATGTCTGTAGGAGCGCCGCCCCGGCGTGAAGCTTGCGGGGCGATCTGTGATAACGCTGAATGGCCGCTATTCGCCGCGAGGCGCGGCTCCTACGAGAAGCCTCGACGCCGCGCAACAAACACGTCCCGGGAACAGACCCTAGGAGCCTGTCGGACTTGACCGTTCGTAGCGAGGGGAAGACCGGGTTGTGACAGTTTTGCTGCTTTACCGAGGCGAATAGCGAGCTATTTAACGAGGGAAAGCAGCAAAAATGGCCAAATCCGGCTTTTCCGCAGTAGAACAGTGTTAAGTCCGACAGGCTCCTAGCCCACCCTACGCCTGGAGGTTTTTGCAAAAACTCCAGAGCTTTGCGCAAGAAGTTGTCATGCCCGTGCCACTAGATTGGCTTAACCACTCGCCCGGTGTATCGGCGTGTGTCCGGTATTCACCTGGGCACCACGGCGGCATTGGGTGTGGAGCCTGTCGGATCGTGGCGCCGCAGAGCAGCGCAGTGCCCAGCAGGCTCCTATACCTATAACAATCTGTCTCCACCATGAGGATGGGCGTGATGTTTAAAGCCAGTCACGTCTTGCAGGCCGAGTTCCTTGACCGGATCTCCGCCGCCAAGGCCGCCGATTTTTTCCCTGTCATCAGCGCCAACTACAGCGTTGACGAGGCAGCCTATCTCAACGAACTGCTGCAGCTCGCCGACCCTGGCGAAGCCGGTATCGCGAGCATTCGCCAAGGCGCGCGCACGCTGATCGAGGATGTGCGCAGCCGCGACAACGCGGTCGATACCCTCGATGCCCTGCTGCGCCAGTACAGCCTCGACACCCAGGAAGGGCTGATGCTCATGTGCCTGGCCGAAGCGCTGCTGCGCGTGCCGGATGCCGCCACCGCCGATGCGCTGATCCGCGACAAACTCAGTGCCGCCGAGTGGGAACGCCACCTGGGCAAGAGCGATAGCGTGCTGGTCAACTTCGCCGCCTGGGGCCTGGTGATGACCGGTAAGGTGGTCGACCCGCAAACCACCGACGGCCGGCCGAAGAACATTCTCGGCAAGCTGATCCAGCGTTCCGGCGAGCCGGTGATCCGCGCCGCGATGAACCAGGCCATGAAGTTGATGGGCAAGCAGTTCGTGCTCGGCCGCAACATCAGCGAAGCGCTGAAGAACGGTCGCGGCGAGCGCGAGAAGGGCTACACCTATTCCTTCGACATGCTCGGCGAGGCCGCGCTGACCGCCGCCGACGCCGACAAGTACCTGGCCGACTACCGCAAGGCCATCCAGACCGTGGGCGCCGAGCCCCAGGTCGGGCCGGGGCCGCGCCCGTCGATCTCGATCAAGCTGTCGGCGCTGCACCCGCGTTATGAAGTGGCCCAGCGCGAGCGCGTGCTCAGCGAGCTGTTCGCCACCGTGCGTGAGCTGGCGGTGTTGGCACGCAGCCTGAACGTCGGTATCTCGGTGGACGCCGAGGAAGCCGACCGCCTGGAGCTGTCGCTGGAACTGTACGAAAAACTGATGCGCGACCCGGCCCTGCAAGGCTGGGGTGAGTTCGGCCTGGTGATCCAGGCGTACTCCAAGCGCTGCCTGCCGGTGCTGGTATGGCTGACCCTGCTGGGCAAGGAACTGGGCGAGAAGATGCCGCTGCGCCTGGTCAAGGGCGCTTACTGGGACACCGAGATCAAACAGAGCCAGGTCCAGGGCCTGGACGGCTACCCGGTGTTCACCCGCAAGGAAGCCACCGACACCTCTTACCTGGCCTGCGCGCGCTTCTTGCTCTCGGACTTCACCCGTGGGGTGATCTACCCGCAGTTCGCCAGCCACAACGCGCAGACCGTGAGCTGCATCCTGGCGCTGGCCGCCGAGCAGTCGTCGCCGCGTGAGTTCGAGTTCCAGCGCCTGCACGGCATGGGCGATGCGCTCTATGACACGGTACTGGAAAAGCACGGCAAAACCGTGCGCATCTATGCCCCGGTCGGCGCGCACAAAGACCTGCTGCCCTACCTGGTGCGGCGCCTGCTGGAAAACGGCGCCAACTCCTCGTTTGTGCACCAGTTGGTTGACCCGGCCACGCCGATCGAGTCCCTGCTCGAACACCCGGTGACCCAGCTGCGCGGGTTCGCCAGCCTTAGCAACGACAAAATTCCACTTCCGCCGGCGCTGTTTGGCAGTGCGCGAAAAAACTCCCAAGGCCTGAACATGAACATCCAGCAAACCTGGGCTGAGCTTGAGCTCGCCTACCAGCCGCACCTGTCCCGTCAGTGGTCCGCCGCACCGGTTATCAACGGCCAGCGCCTGAGTGGCAGCGCCCAGTCGGTAACCTGTCCGTTCGAGCTGAGCAAGGTCGTTGGCAGTGTGCAGTACGCCAGTGCCGAGCAGGCCGTTGAGGCGATGAACAGCCTGGCCGCGGCCTGGCCACGCTGGAACGCCACCGCCATCGACAGCCGCGCCAGTGTGCTCGAGCGCCTGGCCGACCTGCTGGAAAGCCACCGCGCCGAGCTGATGGCGCTGTGCACCCTGGAAGCCGGCAAGACCCTGCAGGACGGCATCGACGAAGTGCGCGAGGCCGTGGACTTCTGCCGTTATTACGCGCAGCAGGCGCGCCTGCGTCTGGGCCGCGAAGAGCTGGTCGGGCCGACCGGTGAACGCAACGAGCTGTTCCACGAAGGCCGCGGCATCTTTGCCTGCGTCAGCCCGTGGAATTTCCCCCTGGCCATCTACCTGGGGCAGATCGTCGCCGCCCTGGTGGCCGGTAACTGCGTGCTGGCCAAACCGGCCGAGCAGACCAGCCTGATCGCCGCCCGTGCCCTGGAGCTGATGTTCGAAGCCGGCCTGCCGCAGGACGTGATCGCCTTCCTGCCCGGTGACGGTGCCACCCTGGGTGGCGTGTTCTGCCGCGATGCGCGTCTGGCCGGGGTGTGCTTCACCGGTTCGACCGATACCGCGCGCATCATCAACCGCCAACTGGCCGAGAAAGACGGCCCGATTGCCGCACTGATCGCCGAGACCGGCGGGCAGAACGCGATGATCGTCGACTCCACCGCGCTGCCCGAGCAGGTGATCAAGGATGCCGTCGGCTCCGCCTTCACCAGTGCCGGCCAGCGTTGCTCGGCCCTGCGCGTGCTTTATGTACAGCGCGACATTGCCGACCGGGTCATCGACCTGCTCAAGGGCGCCATGGCTGAACTGAAGATCGGCCCGACTCATGTGCGCGAAAACGACATCGGCCCGGTGATCGACAGTGAGGCCCGTGCCGGCCTGCTGGCGCACATCGAAAAACTCAAGGGCGAGGGCAAGCTGATTGCCGAAGCGGCCCTGCCAGCGGATCTGGACGGGCATTTCATCGCCCCGGTGGCGTTCCAGATCGGTGGCATCCACGAGCTGAATAAAGAGCACTTCGGCCCCATCCTGCACCTGGTCACCTTCGAAGCCAGCGAGCTGGAGCAGGTGGTCGCGGCGATCAACGCCACCGGCTATGGCCTGACCCTGGGTGTGCATACGCGCAACGAAGAAACCGCCAAACGCATCGAGGCGCTGGCGCGGGTTGGCAACCTGTACGTCAACCGCAACCAGATCGGTGCGGTGGTTGGTGTGCAGCCGTTTGGCGGTTGTGGCCTCTCCGGCACCGGGCCGAAGGCGGGCGGGCCGAGCTACCTGTTGCGCTTCGCCAACGAGCGCACCACCTCGGTGAATACCACCGCAGTGGGCGGTAATGCCTCGCTGTTGTCGCTGGCCGACGCAGACTGAGTTCAACCCAACGGGCGGTTGTCGCAAGGCAGCCGCCCGTTGTTGCTTTGGGGTGTTTATAGCCCCGTGTGCGGGGGCAACATCGGTCACCAATGGGCAGTCTGGCACTGCACGCAACGGGATCGGCGCTGTATGCTCCGCCGCCAGCGTCCGTCACAAGCGGGCGTGATCTGCCACGCAGGGCACGGGCCCATCCCCGTTGCCTATTAAAAAAACAATCGAGAGGGGAGCTCCCCAGATGACTGCAAATACCCCAATGCTTGTCACCTTCGTGGTGTACATCGCACTCATGGTGCTCATCGGCCTGTTCGCCTACATGCGCACCAAAAACCTGTCCGACTACATCTTAGGTGGCCGCAGCCTCGGCAGCTTCGTCACCGCGTTGTCGGCTGGCGCCTCTGACATGAGCGGCTGGCTGCTGATGGGCCTGCCAGGCGCTGTCTACCTGTCCGGTCTGTCCGAGGGTTGGATCGCCATCGGCCTGATCGTCGGTGCCTACCTCAACTGGCTGTTTGTCGCCGGTCGTCTGCGCGTGCAGACCGAGCACAACGGCAATGCCCTGACCCTGCCGGATTACTTCACCCACCGCTTTGAAGACAGCAGCCGTGTGCTGCGCATCTTCTCCGCCCTGGTGATCCTGGTGTTCTTCACCATCTACTGTGCCTCGGGCGTGGTGGCCGGTGCGCGGCTGTTCGAAAGCACCTTCGGCATGTCCTACAGCACCGCGCTGTGGGCCGGTGCGGCAGCGACCATCGTTTACACCTTTATCGGTGGCTTCCTGGCCGTGAGCTGGACCGACACCGTGCAAGCGACGCTGATGATCTTCGCCCTGATCCTCACGCCGGTCGTGGTGATGATCGCCACCGGCGGTGCAGACGCGACCTTCGCCGCCATCGAGCTGCAGGACGCGACCAACTTCGACATGCTCAAGGGCGCGACCTTCGTCGGCGTGATCTCGCTGATGGCCTGGGGCCTGGGCTACTTCGGCCAGCCGCACATCCTCGCGCGCTTTATGGCGGCGGATTCGGCCAAGTCGATCCCGGCTGCACGCCGTATCTCCATGACCTGGATGATCCTCACCCTGGCTGGTGCTGTGGCGGTAGGCTTCTTCGGTATCGCTTATTTCGCGGCGCACCCGGAAGTCGCCGGGCCGGTGACCGAGAACCCGGAGCGGGTATTTATCGAACTGGCCAAGCTGCTGTTCAACCCGTGGATCGCCGGCATCCTGCTGTCCGCCATCCTGGCGGCGGTGATGAGCACCCTGAGCTGCCAGTTGCTGGTGTGCTCCAGCGCCCTGACCGAGGACTTCTACAAAGCCTTCCTGCGTAAGGATGCCTCGCAGTCCGAGCTGGTATGGGTCGGCCGCGCCATGGTGCTGCTGATTGCCGTGGTGGCGATTCTGCTGGCTGCCAACCCGGAAAACCGTGTGCTGGGCCTGGTGTCTTACGCCTGGGCAGGCTTCGGTGCTGCCTTCGGCCCGGTGGTGATCCTCTCGCTGGTGTGGAAGCAGATGACCCGCAACGGTGCTCTGGCTGGCATGCTGGTCGGTGCCTTCACCGTGATCCTGTGGAAGAACTTCCTCGGCCACCTGGGCCTGTACGAAATCATCCCGGGCTTTATCTTCGCCACCATCGCCATCCTGGTGTTCAGCCGCATCGGCAATGGCCCATCGGCGAGCATGATCCAGCGCTTCGAAACCGCCGAGAAGGAATACAAGGCCATCTGATGGCCTGACGTTTCTCCAGAAACGCGGTAACACCGAGCCGGCCCACAGTAAGTGGGTCGGCTTTTTTTATGGCTGTGTCCTAATGGCTGCGGTACCCAAATCATGCTCTGTGTAGGAGGGAAGGGGACGTCTAGCCTTTATTCGCGATAAGGTCGCGATGGTTTCGCGAATAAATTCGCTCCTACAGGTAGGCAACAGCCAATCTTGTCTTATGGAGTGCTTTACACGCTTTATCCCCGCGCTCGGCTGCACTAAGCTGCCGCGCTATTCACTGATTACGCGCGGTATCCGCCATGACCCAAACATCTGCCAACCCGCTGCATGGCGTGACCCTCGAAGCCATCGTCACCGCGCTGGTCGATACCCTCGGCTGGGAAGAAATGGCCCGGCGCATCGACATTCGCTGCTTCAAGAGCGACCCCAGCATCAAGTCCAGCCTGACCTTCCTGCGCAAGACGCCCTGGGCGCGGGAGAAGGTCGAGGCGTTGTATGTGCGTACCTGCGTACGCTAAGGGCCTGCGAGTAGGAACCTTTACCAGCCCACGCTGCCAACCGCACGACTACTCCCCAAGTGAGGTGCGCCCATGAAAACCCTTGAACTCTGTGGTCAGCAGTTGCCGGTCATCGGCCAGGGCACCTGGCGCATGGGTGAGGATCCGGCGCAGCGTGCTCGCGAGGTTCGTGCCCTGCGTGAAGGGTTGGAGCTGGGGCTGCGTCTGATCGACACGGCCGAGATGTATGGCGAAGGCGGCGCCGAGCAGGTGGTTGGCGAGGCGATTGCCGGGCGCCGCGAGCAGGTGTTTCTGGTCAGCAAGGTCTACCCGCACAACGCCAGCGAGGGCGGGGTGATCGCCGCCTGTGAGCGCAGCCTGCAGAGGCTGAAGACCGAGATGATCGACCTGTACCTGCTGCACTGGCGCGGCGACTATCCGCTGGCGGAAACCCTGAGCGGTTTCGAGCGGCTGCGTGAGCAGGGCAAGATCCGTCACTGGGGCGTGTCCAATTTCGACTTGGCGGACATGCACGAGCTGGCTGCCCCGGCCTGCGCCACTAACCAGGTTCTGTATAACCCCGAAGCGCGTGGTATCGAGTTCGATCTGCTGCCCTGGCAGCAGGCCCAGGGCGTGCCGCTGATGGCCTATTGTCCGATTGGCCAGGGCGGTGCCTTGCTGGCTGCTGCGGCTTTACGTGAGGTAGCGGCGCGCCACAGCGTAACACCGGCTCAGGTCGCCCTGGCCTGGGTGTTGCGCCAGCCGGGGGTGATGGCCATCCCCAAGGCGGTCGATTCGCAGCACCTGCGCCTGAATGCCGAGGCCGCCAGCCTGACGCTGACGGCCGAGGACCTGGCGCTGATCGATGCGGCCTACCCAGCGCCAACAGGTGCCCGGCCGTTGCAGATGGTGTAGTCGGCGCGCTCGGGGTGGATGGGTGAAGCGTTATCCACCCGACGGGCTGCATGCCTCGAATTATCAGTGGCTTTTGTGGGAGGGGCTTTAGCCGCGACAGACCTTGGAGGCGCTGACGTCTTGATGAAGCCTCAGCTCCCCGCCCTGATCCCTGTCAATCAACGATAAACAGCCGCGCGCCAGTGGGCGTCGAGGAACGGTGGGCTTCGGCCTGATCGGCGACCTGGTAGCTCATGCCGGCGGTCATCACGAAGCGCCGACCATCTTCCAGTTCGGTGTGCAGCTCACCCTCCAGGCACAGCAAAATGTGTCCTTTGCTGCACCAGTGATCAGCCAGGTATCCCGCGCTGTACTCGACCATGCGCACACGCAGGGCGCCGAACTGCTGGGTGCGCCAGTAGGCTGTGCCGGTTTCGCCGGGGTGGGTAGTGGTGTCGAGCTGGCTCCAGTCGGTGGTGCCAAAAGGTATGTTGTGAATGTCCATGCTTATCCTTGGTGGGCGTCGGGGCGCGGTGCGCGCAGGTGGTCGGGCAGGTCGTCGAGATCATCGTCATGGGCGGCCAAGGGTGCTGGGCGCCGCTCGAAGCGCGCACCGAGCACCAGCAGGCAGGGCGTCAGCAGCAAGGTCAGCACGGTCGCAAAGCTCAGGCCGCCGGCAATGGCGCTGGACAGCTGGGTCCACCACTGGGTCGAAGGCGCGCCTATCCCCAGGCTTGGGGTGAGCAGATCCACGTTGATGCTTAACACCATCGGCACCAGACCTAATACGGTCGTCACTGCGGTGAGCAGCACCGGGCGCAGGCGCAAGCAGCCTGTTTCCAGTGCTGCTTCGTGGGGCGGCAGACCCTGGCGGCGCAGCTGGTTGTAGGTGTCGATGAGGATGATGTTGTTGTTCACCACGATCCCGGCCAGGGCGATCAGGCCCATGCCGACCATGACGATGCCAAAGGACTGACCGTTGACCAGCAGCCCCATCAGTACGCCTGCGGTAGACAGGACGATGGCCGAGAGCACCAGCAGCGCCTGGTAGATGCTGTTGAACTGGGTCACCAGAATCAGTGCCATGAGGAAGATCGCCACCACGAAAGCAGTCGCCAGAAAGGTCGCCGCCTCGCGCTGGTCGGCGTCTTCCCCGGCGAAGGTGATGCGCACATCGGTCGGCACCTCGCCCATGGCGTCGCGCAGGGCCTTGAGGCGCTCATCCAGGCGAGCATCAGGCAGCAGGTCGGCCTGCAGGGTGATGGTGCGGTTGCCGTCGACCCGGCGCAGGGTGCCGACCTTGGGCCCCGGTTGCAGGTCAACGAAGTTGGACAGCGGTACCTGGCCGCTGCTGGTATTGAGGGTCAGGCGGCCGAGCTGGTCGAGCGAACGCCAGTCCCCCGGCAGGCGCACGCGGATATCCACCTCGTCGGTGGCATCTTCCGGGCGGTAGGTCGCCAGTTTCAGGCCGTTGGTCACCAGTTGTACGGCATTGCCCACGCTCAGGACATCGGCGCCGAAACGCGCGGCCGCTTCCCGGTCAACGCGCAGGCGCCACTCCACGCCGGGCAGGGCGCGGTCATCCTCGATATCCTTGAAGCCGCCAAGACGCTGCATGGTTGCCCGCAGTTGTTCGACCCACTGATCGCTCTTGGCAGGGTCGAGGCTACTGACCTGCAGCTTGACCGGCTTGCCGCTGCTCGGCCCCTGTTCCTGCTCGCGAAACTCCAGCACCACGCCGGGGATATCGGCGCTGCGCTGGCGCATCTCGTCGAGAATCTGCCGCGCCGGGCGGCGCTGGTGCCAGTCGACGAACTGGAACTGCAGGGTGCCGATCACATCGGTGCCCAGTTGCCCCTGCTGGCCTTCGGGTTGGGCGATGGAGCGGGCATACAGCGCCTTGACCTCGGCCATGCCGAGCAGGCGCGCTTCCAGTTGTTGCAGCAGCGCGTCCTTCTCCTGGATCGACAGATCACCGCGGGCGCGCAGCCAGATCTGCGCGTTTTCCGGCTCCACCTCGGGGAAGAACTCGACGCCATGGTTGTAGCGCCCATAGCCGACGTAAATCAGCGCGACCAGGCCAAGCATGCCCAGCAGCGTCAGGCCTGGCCGGCGTAGCAGGCGTTCGAGCAAGCCACGGTAGGCGCGGGCGCCAGGGGCAGGACGGTCGTTGAGCGGTTTGGCCGCGCCACCGGTCACTGCGCCAAGCACCGGCAGAAAGATCAGGGCCATGGCCAGCGACGCCAGCAGGCAGAGGATCACCGTGGCTGGCAGGTACTTCATAAACTGGCCGACCACCCCGGGCCAGAACAGCAGCGGCAGGAACACCACCAGGGTGGTGGCGGTGGAGGCGATCACCGGCCAGGCCATGCGGCTGGCGGCATTCACCCAGGCCTCCCGCGGCGGTTGGCCCTGCTGCTGGTAACGGTCGGCCAGTTCGGAGACGACGATGGCGCCGTCGACCAGCATGCCGGCCACCAGAATCAGGCTGAACAGCACAACGATATTCAGGGTGAAACCGAGCATCCAGATCAGCAGAATGCCGGTCAGAAAGGCGCCGGGAATGGTCAGCCCGACCAGCAGCGCCGAGCGCATGCCCATGCTCGCCACCACCAGGATCAACACCAGGACGATGGCGGTCATGACGTTGTTGAGCAGGTCGCCGAGCATGGTCTCGACTTCCTGGGACTGGTCCATGATGTAGCTGACCTGCAGGCCCTCCGGCAGCAGCGGCGCAGCCTGGGCCATCAGCGCCTTGACCTGCTCGATGGTGGCGATGATGTTGGCGCCGCTGCGTTTGGCCACTTCCAGAACGATGGCCGGCTGGCCATTGATCCGCGCGTAACCGGTCGGGTCCTTAAAGGTACGGCGAATGGTGGCCACGTCGGCGAAGGTGACCACACTGCTGCCTTCGACCTTGACCGGCATGGACATGACATCTTCGAGGTTCTCGATCACCCCGGGCACTTTCATGGTCAGGCGCCCGGCACCGTTGTCCAGGCTGCCGGCCGCGACCAGGCGGTTGTTACGGCTGACCAGGTTGAACAGGTCGGTGTAGTCGATGCCGTAGCTGTCGAGTACCTGCGGGTCGACGACGATTTCCAGCAGGTCTTCGCGGTCGCCACCGATCTCCACCGAGAGCACTTCGGCGATGCCTTCGATGTTCTCCTTCAACTGCCGCGCCACGTACACCAGTTGCTGCTCGTCGAGCGGGCCGGAGAGGCCGATCGACAACACCGGGAACAGCGCCACGTTGACCTCGGTGACCACTGGCTCCTCGGCTTCTTCGGGCAACTTACTGCGTGCGGTGTCGACCTTCTCGCGCACATCCGCCAGGGCCACCTTGGCGTTGAACCCGGCATCGAACTCCAGGGTTACCGAGGCATGTCCTTCGCTGGACATCGAGCGCATTTCCTTGACCCCTTCGAGGCTGCGCAGCTCTTGCTCCAGTGGCCGTACCAACAGGCGTTCGGCGTCTTCCGGGCTGATGCCCTCAAGCACCACCGAGACGTAGATGATGGGAATACTGACGTCGGGGTTGGCTTCTTTGGGGATGGCTACATAGGCGGCGTAACCGCCGAGCATCAGGAACAGCAGCAACAACAGGCTGGTGCGGCTGCGGTCAAGGGCGGCGGCGATCAGCGCACGCATCTCAGCGCGCCTCGCCGGCAAGGCGCGTCTGCACCTGCTGGCCCGGCTCGACGAAACCCTGGCCGAGGGTGATCAGCGCCACGCGCGGCGGCAGGCCGGCAACCCAGGCACCGTCGGTGTCGACGCTGAGCAGCTCGACCGGGCTGAATACCACCCGTTGCTGCTCATCGACCCACTTGACGCCGTTGCGTCCGGCCTGGTCGAGGCTGAGCAGAGCAGGTGAGAGGCGGTGCGCCAGGGTTTCGCCGGTCTGGATCTGCAGGGTCGCGCTGGCGCCGGCCAGGCGCAGGCTTTCCGGGTTGGGCACGCGCACTTCAATGCGGAAACTGCGTGAGCCAGGGTCGGCGGCCGCCGCGATGAAGTGCAGGTCGCCCTCAAGCTCACGGCCATCGAGCAGTTGCACGCGCACGGGCTGGCCCAGGCGCAGTTGGGTGACCTGCTGCTGGGCGATCTGCGCGCTGACCTTGAGCTGGGCGATGTCGACCAGGGTCAGCAGGCTTTGCCCCGGTTGAACGAAATCACCCAGTTCCACCGCACGGGCATCGTAGACCCCGGCAAAGGGAGCGTTGATCTGCGTGTAGCGCATCTGCAGACGCGCGCTGTCGAGTTCGGCACGGGCCTTGGCCAGCTCACTGTCCAGGCGCAGCAGTTCGTTGGCCGAGAACAGGTTGCGCTCGCGCAGGCGCTTGGCCGCACTGACATCGGTTTCACGCTGGCGCACGTCTGCCTCGCTGCGCGCCACCTGGGTGGCGCGGTCATCGGGAGAGAGGCTGAGCAGGCGTTCGCCGGCCGCCACCGGGCTGCCTTTGTCGCGGTCCAGGCGGATTACGCTGGCGCTGATCTGCGCGCGCAACTCGACCCGGCGCCAGGGCTCGATCTGCCCCTGCACCACATGCTGACGCTGCATCGGCTCGGCCTCCAGCCACTGCACCTCGACCCGCGGCAGGCCTTGCTCTGGCGCTGGCAGGTCGGCGGTTGGGGTGTCGCGCGCCTCCAGCAGGGCACCGCTGAACAGCCAGAGGACGAGGGCCAGCGTCAGGGCGACCGCAATCAGCCAGGGGCGTTTGGACAGGGCAGAGAACATGGCAGGTTACTCGTGAGAAGCGGCAGTGGCGCGCAATGCATTGGCCTGGCCACAGAGCCCGGCAATGATGAAATCGGTCACGCGGTCAAAGTAGTCGTGCAAGGCGATGGGCTCGGCCCAGTGGCTGAAACCACCTGCAGCGATACGCGCCATGACACCGTTGAAGCAGGCCTCAACGCCCCACAGCAACTGCATGCACTCATCGTCGTTGAGATTCAGGTGGCTCAGGCTGTCGCGCAGCAGGTCCTGGAAGAACAGGGTGTAGGCGCCCTCGATCTGCTGAAACTGCTCGCGAAAGGCCGGCTCCAGGCGCTCCTGGAATTCCGGGCGGTCGCAGTGATGCGACAGTTGGGCGAGCAGGGGGGTGTTGAGCATGTGCTCGAAGGCCAGGCGGGTCACCGGACGCAAGGCCTGGCCCGCTGGCTGGGCGGCTTTGGTCGCGTGCAGGGCGGCCAGGTGGTCCTGGGCCAGGCGGGCGGCGAGCTGCGTGTAGAGCGCCTCCTTGCTGGGGAAATGCTTGTACACCGTGCCTTTGCCGATACCCGCAGCCAGGGCGACCTGGGCGATGGTCACGCGGTCCCAGGGCTGTTCGCTGAACAGCTGGAGCGCGGCGTCGAGAATGGCGCTTTCGCGCTGCTGGAAGAGCTGATCCTGATAACGCATGGCGGCTGAACCGAATAGTCGTGACCGGCGGTCATGCTATGACTGTCGGTCACGATCGGCAAGCGAGGAGTTGTAACAAGGCGCATGGCAGCTGTGCGTGCTGCTTGAGTCGATACTTTTCTCGGGGGCCGACTGCCCTTAGCGCGCCACGCTGACGCCTTCCAGGTTGGCGAAGGAGGTGTCTTTGGCGGTCAGCAGGAAGTCGCGCATAAAGGGCGAGTCGAGCATGTCGGTGCGGATGCCGGCGTACAGAGTGGCGAACAGGCCCTTATCGCCGAGGCGCTTGGCCGTCACGTAGCCGCGCGAGCTGTATTCGTGCAGCGCCCAGTTGGGCAGGCCGCAGACACCGCGGCCGCTGGCCACCAGTTGCATCATCATCACCGTCAATTCCGAGGTGCGCACCTGGGCCGGTTCGACCTCGGCCGGCTCCAGAAAGCGCGTGAAAATATCCAGGCGGTCGCGTTCGACGGGGTAGGTGATCAGGGTTTCGCCGGCCAGGTCTTCCGGGCGAATCACCGACTTGCTCGCCAGCGGGTGCTGGTTGGCCACCGCCAGCATCGCCTCGTAGGTGAACAGCGGCACATAGGTGATGCCGGCCAGCTCCAGCGGGTCGGAAGTCACCACCAGGTCGAGGTCGCCGCGGGCCAGGGCCGGCAGCGGGGCGAAGGAAAAGCCCGAGGCCAGGTCCAGTTCGACTTCCGGCCAGGCATCGCGGAACTGGTCAATGGTCGGCATCAGCCATTGGAAGCAGCTATGGCACTCGATGGCCATGTGCAGCCGGCCCGCCGTGCCCCCGGCCAGGCGCGCGAGGTCGCGCTCGGCGCCGCGCAGCAGCGGCAGCACCGCATCGCACAGCTGCAGCAGGCGCAGGCCGGCGCTGGTGAAGCGCACCGGCTTGGTCTTGCGCACGAACAGTTGCATGCCCAGGCGCTCTTCAAGCTCCTTGAACTGATGGGACAGCGCCGACTGGGTCAGGTGCAGGCGCTCGGCCGCGTCCACCAGGCTGTCGCTTTCGCGCAGGGCATGCAGGGTTTTCAGGTGGCGGACTTCGAGCATGGCGGGCCCCGGGCAGGTGCTGGATGGATAAGACACCATTTACCCTACATGAATGAAACTGTAGTTCAAAGCGAATAGGTTGAGTTTGTCTCACTCGCAGGCTGTGCCGAGAATAGTCGCCATCATCTTGATCTGTTGGAGCGTTCTGCCATGGCCCTGTCCCATTCCCTCGGTTTCCCGCGCATCGGCCGCGACCGTGAATTGAAAAAAGCCCTGGAGGCCTATTGGCAGGGCGAGCTGGATGAAGCCGGTTTGCGCACCGTTGGTCAGCGCCTGCGGTCTGAGCATTGGCAACTGCAAAAAGAGGCGGGCATCGAGCTGCTGCCGGTGGGTGATTTTGCCTGGTACGACCAAGTGCTGACCCACTCGCTGACCTTTGGTGTGATTCCCGAGCGCTTTCGTCCCGCTCAGGGGGCGACGACTCTGGATACCTTGTTTGGCATGGCGCGGGGCGTCATCCACCACAGCTGTTGCGGCGCGGGCCATGCCCAGGAGCTGACCAAGTGGTTCGACACCAACTACCATTACCTGGTCCCCGAATTCACCGCTGAGCAGCAGTTCCAGTTGAGCTGGACCCAGTTGTTCGACGAGGTCGACGAAGCTCAGGCTCTGGGCCACGCCGTCAAACCGGTGCTGATCGGCCCACTGACTTACCTGTGGTTGGGCAAAGCCAAAGGCAGTGAGTTTGACCGCCTCGACCTGTTGGAGCGGCTGCTGCCGGTCTATGGCGAAATCCTCCAGCGCCTGGCCGCTCAGGGCGTGGAGTGGGTGCAGATCGACGAGCCAATCCTGGCACTCGACCTGCCACAAGCCTGGAAGAATGCCTTCGAGCGCGCTTACAACCTGCTGCAGCGCGAGCCGGGCAAGAAGCTGATCGCCACCTATTTCGGCGGTCTGGAAGACAACCTCGGCCTGGCGGCCAATCTGCCGGTGGATGGCCTGCATATCGACCTGGTGCGCGCACCGGAACAGTTCCCGAGCATTCTCGACCGCCTGCCAGCCTATAAGGTGTTGTCCTTGGGCGTGGTCAACGGCCGCAATGTCTGGCGCAGCGATCTGCGGCAGATTCTGCTTATCCTGCAGCAAGCCCAGCAACGCCTGGGCGAGCGGCTGTGGGTGGCGCCCAGTTGTTCGTTGCTGCACAGCCCGGTCGACCTTGATCGGGAGGACAAGCTGGATGCCGAGCTGAAAAGCTGGCTGGCCTTTGCCGTACAGAAGTGCGAGGAAGTTGCCTTGCTGACCACCGCCCTGAATGACCCGCAGAACGCTCAGGTGCAGGCTGCGTTGGCGGCAAGCGATGCGGTACAGGCCCGCCGCGCGCAATCGCCGCGTATCCACAAACCGGCCGTGCAGGCACGTCTGGCAGCCATTACCGCCAGCGATAGCCAGCGTCGGTCGCCGTTTGCCCAGCGCATTGAGCAGCAGCGTGCCCGTCTGCAGCTGCCGGCGTTCCCGACCACCACCATCGGCTCCTTCCCGCAGACCGCGTCGATCCGTCTGGCGCGTCAGGCGTTCAAGGCCGGAAAACTCTCGGCAGCGGATTACACCGAGGCCATGTACAGCGAGATTCGCCACGCCGTCGAGGTGCAGGAAAACCTCGGCCTGGATGTGCTGGTGCACGGAGAGGCCGAGCGTAATGACATGGTCGAATACTTTGCCGAGCAACTGGATGGCTATGCCTTTACCCGTTTCGGCTGGGTGCAGAGCTACGGTTCGCGTTGCGTCAAACCAGCGGTGATCTACGGTGACCTGAGCCGCCCCAAGGCCATGACCGTTTCGTGGATCGGCTATGCCCAGAGCCTCAGCCAAAAGGTGATGAAGGGCATGCTGACCGGCCCGGTGACCATGCTGATGTGGTCCTTCGCTCGCGACGATATTCCCCGCGACCAGCAGGCGCGCCAGCTGGCCCTGGCGATTCGTGACGAGGTGCTGGACCTGGAGACGGCCGGCATCAAGATCATCCAGATCGACGAAGCTGCGTTTCGCGAAGGCCTGCCGTTGCGCCAGGCACAGTGGCAGGGGTATCTGGATTGGGCCAGCCAGGCGTTCCGTCTGTGCGCTGCGGGCGTACGTGACGAAACGCAGATCCACACCCACATGTGCTACAGCGAATTTAACGATGTGATCGAGTCCATCGCCGCCATGGATGCCGACGTCATCACCATCGAAACTTCACGTTCGGACATGGAACTGCTGGACGCCTTCGAGCGCTTCGACTACCCCAGCGACATCGGTCCAGGGGTGTACGACATTCACTCGCCACGGGTGCCCGACACTGCCGAAATGGCCGACCTGCTGCGCAAGGCAGCGCAGCGTATTCCCGTCGAGCGCCTGTGGGTCAATCCCGACTGCGGTCTGAAAACCCGCGCTTGGCCGGAGACCGAGGCGGCGTTGGTGAACATGGTTGCCGCCGCGCGCCAGTTGCGCACTGAGCTGGCCTGATCATCAGGCCCGTTCAGTGCTGCACGGCAGTTGATGTGTGAACAGCTGATCGCGAATACGTAGGACTGTCGCGGTTACCGCACAGTGGCGATATTTTATGAGGAGGGGCGCCCGCTAAGACCGCTCGTCCCCCTTCATCAAATTGTCACGCAGCTGTGGCAGCGCGCTTGGCAAAACATCACCACACTCGCGCCCCAATGGGGTTCTGCGTGCTGGTGTTTTTCATGCGTGTATTTATTTTCATCGCCGCACTGCTGTGCGGTCTCTCTGCTTTTGCCGCTGATTCCTGCACGACACAGGTGCCCACGGCCAAGGTCGTGCTGGGCGACGTGCAACTGGCTTACCAGCGTATCGGCCGTGAGAGCGACCCGAGCCTGTTGCTGGTCATGGGCCTGGGCGGCCAGTTGATCCACTGGCCGGACGAAGTGGTCGCGCGTTTGTGTGAGCAGGGTTTCCAGGTGATCCGTTTCGACAACCGTGATGTCGGCCTGAGTAACTGGACCCATGAGGCGCCGGCCATCAACCTGACCTACGAAGCACTGCGCTATCGCCTGGGCCTGTCGGTTAGCGCGCCCTATGGTCTGCGTGATATGGCTGGCGATGCCTTGGGCTTGATGGATGCCCTGGGCATTCAGCAGTTTCATGTGCTGGGCGCAAGCATGGGCGGGATGATTGCCCAGCACCTCGCTGACCTAGCGCCGGAACGGGTGCAGAGCCTCACCCTTGTCATGACCAGCTCCGGTGCCCAGGGCCTGCCGGCGCCCAGTCCGGCGCTGCTGGCCCTGCTCGCCAAGCGTGAGGCGCCGAGCCGAGAGGTGGCGCTGGAGCAACAGGCAGATTTGCTCGCTGCGCTGGGCAGCCCGCGGGTTAGCGATGATCGGGGTTTATTGCTGCACCAGGCGCAGATCGCTTACGACCGCGCCTTTAACCCTGAGGGTGTGCAGCGTCAGTTGCTGGCGATCCTCGCCGAACCGAGCCGGGTCGAGTTGCTTAACCGCCTGCGCGTGCCGACTCTGGTGGTGCATGGCACCGCCGATCCACTGCTGCCGGTGATGCACGGCGTGCATGTGGCGGCGCATATCCGGGGCAGCGAGTTGAAGCTGATCCCGGGGCTGGCTCACCGTTTCCAGGATGCTTTCAAGGAGCCATTGCTGGCCGCGGTGCTGCCGTACCTGAGCGCGCACCGCGAAGGGCATATGCAGGCGGCGCTTTAACTAGCCGGTCTTGCCTGCAATACACCAGCCGGTAAATCCGCGGGTGCCAGATACTGGTTGACCCGCTGGCGTTGTCCCGGTGTCATAAACAGGCCCAGTTTGCTGCGTCGCCAGAGGATGTCTTCGGCTGACTGTGCCCATTCCTCGCGGCACAGGTAATCGACTTCGCGGGCGTATAGCCCCGCACCCAGGTGTTCGCCGAGGTCGGCCAGGTTGCTCACTCCGTCAAGCAGGTTCCAGCTGCGGCTGCCGTAAGTGGTGGCCCAGCGGCGTGCCAATGAGGTCGGCAGCCAGCCATGGCGGCTGCACAGGGCTTCGACCATTGCACTTTGGCTCTCCAGGCCCTCTGCGCCAGGCAGCAGCGAGGTGGCGGTCCAGCTGGCACCCATGCCGCTGAACGTCGGGGCAAGCAGTGCCAGGGCCGATTCGGCCAGCTTGCGGTAGGTGGTCAGCTTGCCGCCGAATACCGAGAGCAGCGGCGCTTCGCCAGCATTCCCGGACAATGACAGGGTGTAGTCGCGGGTAATGGCCGAGGGCTCGTCGGACTCGTCATCGCACAGTGGGCGTACGCCGGCGAAGCTGTGCAGGATGTCCTGGGCGCTCAGTTGCTGTTTGAAGTGGGCATTGACTACCTGCAGCAGGTAGTCGGTTTCGGTCTCGCTGATCTGTACCTGCGCCGGGTCGCCCTGGTATTCCCGGTCGGTGGTGCCAATCAGGGTGAAACGGTCCAGGTACGGAATGGCGAAGACGATACGACGGTCCTCGTTCTGCAGAATGTAGGCCTGTTCACCCTCGAACAGGCGCGGCACCACGATATGGCTGCCCTGGATCAGGCGGATACCATAAGGCGTGGCCTGTTTCAGGTCGTCGCGGATAAAGCGCGCCACCCAGGGGCCAGCGGCGTTGACCAGCGCGCGCGCGCGGATCGAAAACAAGCTGCCATCGGCGCGCTCCAGGTGGACATGCCACAGCCCCTTGCTGCGCCGCGCACTGACGCAGCGGGTGCGGCTGTGGACATGGGCGCCTTTTTCCCGGGCAGCCATGGCGTTGAGTACGACCAGGCGTGCATCGTCGACCCAGCAGTCGGAATATTCGAAACCGCGCACGATCTCCGCCTTCAACGGGCTACCCGCGCCAAAGCGCAAACTGCGCGATGCTGGCAGACGCTTGCGTGCACCCAGGTGATCGTAAAGGAACAACCCGGCGCGGATCATCCAGGCCGGGCGCAGGTGCGGGCGGTGCGGCAGGATAAAACGCAGCGGCTTGACGATATGTGGGGCCTTGGCCAGCAGCACTTCGCGTTCGGCCAGTGCTTCGCGAACCAGGCGAAACTCGTGGTGTTCAAGGTAGCGAAGGCCGCCGTGGATCAGCTTGCTGCTGGCTGACGAGGTGTGCTGGGCGAGGTCGTCGCGCTCGCAGAGAAATACTGACAGGCCGCGGCCTGCCGCATCGGCGGCAATGCCGACACCATTGATGCCGCCACCAACGATGGCGATATCGTAGACCTCGGCAAGAGGGGTCGCATGCAAGGTAGAAGTCGGCATCGGCAAGCCTCACGTCAATTCGATATGTGAAATCGAACATTAATGTTCGTTTGCGAAAATACTAGCGCATAAGTACTCGCCTAACCAGCGGCTTTCGATTGAAAAAATTGATCGCAAGGTCGCTCTAAGAATATTTATGAACATTCCTGAACGTCTGTACTGAGGGTATAGCGCGAGTGTTGCGCTTTTGCGCGAAAGGCGGGTCGGTCGCAGCGAATTTGAACGCGATAAAGCGCGGTGCCCGTTAGCCGGGCACGGGCGGCGGGAGGCGTCAGACCACCTCGAGGCGGATCTTGTGTTGTTTGAGCAGTTGGCTCAGGGCCGGTACTGGCTGCTGGTCGGTGACCAGGCAGTCGATCAGGCTGATGGGGCCGAGGCGGATCATTGCATTGCGGCCGAACTTGCTGGAATCGGCGGCCAGGATCACTTGTCGAGCGTTGGCGATGATCGCTTGGGAAACCCGTACTTCCTGGTAGTCGAAGTCGAGCAGGCTGCCGTCATCGTCAATACCGCTGATGCCCACCAAGGCGAAGTCCACCTTGAACTGATTGATGAAGTCGACGCTGGCCTGACCCACTACGCCGCCATCGCGGCGGACGTTGCCGCCAGTGAGCAGTACGTCGAAGTCATCCTTGGCACTGAGCATCGAAGCCACATGCAGGTTGTTGGTGATGATCTTCAGGTGGTTGTGGTTGAGCAGGGCGCGGGCAATCGATTCGGTGGTGGTGCCGATGTTGATGAACAGCGAGGCGTGGTCTGGAATCTGCGCGGCTATGGCTTCCGCGATGCGTTGCTTCTCATGGCGCATCTGATCGGCGCGCATCGAATAAGCGGTGTTCTCGACGCTGGAGTCGTAAGCGGCACCGCCATGGTAGCGGCGCAGCAGGTTGGCGTCCGCTAATTGGTTGATGTCACGGCGAATGGTTTGCGGTGTAACGTCGAAGCGCTTGGCCAGTTCCTCGATGCTCACATAGCCGCGTTCACGGACCAGCTCGAGGATTTGCTGCTGACGGGGAGGCAGATTCATGGGCTTCCTTTGGGCTGCCGTACAGAGTTTGCCCATGATGCCGCACGAACCTGCTCCCTGCCAGTTACCAACCAAGCAGATACTTCAATTGCTCTCGTCGTGGTTTTCCCAGTCGCGGGTGCGGCTGACGGCTTTCTTCCATCCTGCGTACAGCTGCTCTTTTTCCGCTTCTGCCAGCTGTGGTTCGAATTCGCGCTCGATCACCGCCTTGCCGCGCAACTCCTCCAGGCTGCCCCAGAAACCACAGGCCAGACCGGCCAGGTAGGCGGCGCCAAGGGCTGTGGTTTCACGCATTTCCGGGCGCTCGACCTGGGTGCCGAGAATGTCGGCCTGGAACTGCATAAGGAAGTTGTTGGCTACCGCGCCGCCATCCACGCGCAACGATTTCAGGCGTTCGCCGGAATCCTGCTGCATGGCGTCGAGTACGTCGCGGGTCTGGTAGGCGATCGACTCCAGGGCTGCACGGATGATGTGATCGACCCGCACGCCACGGCTCAGGCCGAACAGGGCGCCGCGGGCATAGGGGTCCCAGTAGGGCGCGCCGAGGCCAGTGAAGGCCGGGACCAGGTACACGCCATTGCTGTCTTTGACCTTGTTGGCGAAGTATTCCGTGTCGTAGGCGTCGTTGACCAGTTTCAGTTCATCACGCAGCCACTGAATGGTGGAGCCGCCATTGAAAATCGAGCCTTCGAGGGCATAGGTCACTTCGCCGCGCGGGCCGCAGGCAATAGTGGTGAGCATGCCGTGCTGGGATTTCACCGCCTTGTCGCCGGTGTTCATCAGCAGGAAGCAGCCGGTGCCGTAGGTGTTTTTCGCCTGCCCCGGCTCCACGCACATTTGCCCGAACAATGCGGCCTGCTGGTCGCCGGCGATACCGGCGATGGCGATGCCGCTTTTGGTGTGGCCGTAGATTTCCGACGAAGATTTAACCTGCGGGAGCATTTCCCGTGGGATATCCAGCACCTCGAGCATCTTCGCATCCCATTCCAGGGTGTGGATGTTGAAGAGCATGGTGCGTGCGGCGTTGGTGTAGTCGGTGATGTGGGTTTTGCCACCGGTGAATTTCCAGATCAACCAGCTGTCGATGGTGCCGAACAGTAGCTCGCCCTTGTGCGCACGTTCACGGCTGCCTTCGACGTGATCGAGGATCCACTTGAGTTTGGTGCCGGAGAAGTAGGGGTCGGTGACCAGGCCGGTGGTTTCGCGGATGTAGTCTTCCAGGCCGTCACGCTTGAGCTGCTGACAGATTTCTGTGCTGCGGCGGCACTGCCAGACTACGGCGTTGTAGATCGGTCGGCCGGTGTTCTTGTCCCATACCACCGTGGTTTCACGCTGGTTGGTGATGCCAATGGCAGCAACCTGGTCATGATGTAGACCGGCTTGCGCCAGGGCCTCGACCATCACCGCGCTCTGGGTGGCGAAGATTTCCATCGGGTCATGCTCGACCCAGCCGGTTTGCGGGTAATGCTGGGTGAACTCACGCTGGGCGATGCAGACCACGTTTGCGTCACGGTCGAAAATGATCGCGCGGGAGCTGGTCGTACCCTGATCGAGGGCAATGATGTAGTTCTTGTTCTGAATGTCGGTCATGTCGATTGCCTTGGACGAAGATAAGGGGAGGGTAATGGCGCGTGGCCTGAATGGGTAGGGCGCGCGCCGCTGGGGTCAGGATGCTTTGACGTTACGCGCGCTGGCCTGTTCGGCCTCGACGGCAATGATGGCGCTGGGCAGGTGCCGGGCGATCATAGTGCGGTAGGCTGCTGCACCAAGGCAGGCGCCAAGAATCGGGGCAAAGATCGGTACCAGGAAGTAGGGAATATCACGGCCGCCGGTGAGCGAGATTTCTCCCCAGCCCATGACGAAGGTCATCAGTTTAGGGCCGAAGTCGCGAGCCGGGTTCATTGCAAAACCGGTCAGCGGCCCCATCGCGCTGCCGATCACGGCAATCAGCAGGCCGATCAGCAACGGCGCCATCGCGCCGCGAGGCAGGCCATTGTTGTCGTCGGTCAGGCTCATGATCACGCCCATCAGGATCGCCGTAATCACCACCTCAACCAGAAATGCCTGGCCGGTGGACAGTACCGGATTGGGGTAAGTGGAGAATACCGAGGCCAGGTCCAGGCTGGCCTGGGAGCCACGCAGGATCTGGTGGGTTTGTTCGAATTCGAAGAATAAGCCGCTATACAGCGTGTACACCAACAGCGCGGCGCAGAAGGCACCTGCAACCTGGGCAAGGATGTAAAACGGTAGTTTGCGTTTGTCGAAATCAGCGAACAGCCACAGGGCAATGCTCACCGCCGGGTTCAGGTGTGCGCCAGAAACGCCGGCTGTCAGGTAGATCGCCATGCTTACGCCGATCCCCCAGATGATGCTGATTTCCCACAGGCCGAAGCTTGCGCCTGCGACCTTGAGCGCGGCCACGCATCCGGTGCCGAAGAAAATCAGCAATGCAGTACCGAGAAATTCGGCCATGCATTGGCCTGATAGTGAGGGTTGTTGGAGAGCAGTTGTCATGCTGAGCCTCTTAATATTGTTGTTGTATGACGCTGTTGCTGCAGTCGGAGCGCGCAAGTCTTGAAGCGGTAAAGCTGTTCTGGGGTACCACTTTGCCTCTACCCAGAATTGTTCATAAGCGAAAAAATATATACAAGAAGCATCATTTGTCAAAAAACGAAACTGAATGAGCGGGTTTTGCTTTTCGATATCAATCATCTCAACGGTTATTTAGGTCAGTTTTTCGGGCAATAGGTTCAATCGCGGCGCTGGCTTGAGATTCATTTGTCAAGGCTGGAATAGAGCCTTTTGCTTCTGGGCGCCGCTACAATTACCAGGTGCTGCTGTACCCTTTGTTCACCGGTTTGGAGCCGCCATGACCCCTGCATTGGATCTGCTAAAAAAAGTTCGCGCCGAACATCGAATCCACAGTTACGAACACGATCCCAAGGCTGCGTCATACGGCCTGGAGGCGGCAGAGAAGCTCAACCTGGATCCGGCCCAGGTGTTCAAGACGCTGTTGGTCAGTAGCGAAAAAGGCGAGTTGTTGGTAGCGGTGGTGCCGGTGGCCGGCAGCCTCGATCTCAAGGCCCTGGCCCAGGCCGCGGCGGTGAAGAAGGTGGACATGGCCGACCCGCAGGCAGCCCAGCGCGCCACTGGTTACCTGCTCGGTGGCATCAGCCCGCTGGGGCAGAAGAAGCGCCTGCGCACCTTTATCGATAGCCGCGCTCAAGATTTCGACACGCTGTATGTCAGTGCCGGACGGCGAGGTCTTGAGGTCGAGTTGAGCGCCGCCGTATTGGCTCAGTTGACCATGGCGAACTTCGCGGCGATTGGCCGTGACTGAGTGCTTTGCCACTGTGCTGGCAGAAAACCGGACGGCTGTACGGGGCCGATTGGGCTGATCGCAGGCATGCTCATGGCCTTTCTCAGCCACGCAGGCCTGCGCCCATGTCCCTCGCTTTTCATCAGGTCGATGCCTTTGCCGACCGCCCCTTTACTGGCAACCCAGCCATGGTTTATCGCCTGGCACAGTGGCTCGACGAGTCGCTGATGCAGCGCATCGCCGCCGAGCACAACCTGGCGGAAACCGCTTTCGTGGTGCAGGAAGGCGCTGCTTGGCACATTCGCTGGTTTACCCCGATGGCCGAAGTACCGCTGTGCGGCCACGCGACTTTGGCCGCTGCCCATGTGCTGTTCGAACACTATGAGGTGCCGGGTGAGGTGCTGGATTTCACCTGCCTGTCCGGGGCGCTGCGGGTTAGTCGGGAGGGCGAACGGCTGGTGCTGGATTTCCCGCTGCGCGCGACCCTGCCAGCCGAGCAGTGGCATGCGGCGGTGCAGGCGGCACTGGGGCAGCCGGTGCAGGCGCTGCGTTACTTGCCGGATGAGACGGGTGTGCAGGAGCTGATGGCGATTCTCGCCGACGAGGCGGCGGTTCGCGCCTGCCAGCCGGACCTCGCCGCCGTGGCGCAACTGCCGGGTCTGGGCCTGCTGGTGAGTGCGCCAGGCGAGTGTCACGATTTTGTCTCGCGTTACTTCGCGCCGGGGATCGGCATCAATGAAGACCCGGTGACCGGCTCCACCCATTGCATGCTGGTGCCGTACTGGGCGCAGGTGCTGGACAAGACCTCGTTCAGTGCATTCCAGTGTTCGTCGCGCGGTGGTGAGCTGCACTGCCAACTGGCGGGGGAGCGGGTCTTGATTGGTGGGCATGCGGTGCGTGTAGCCAGCGGCCAGTTGCACCTGCCGGGCTAGCAGGCGCCGCCTGGGCACTTGTAGGAGCGAATTTATTCGCGATGCTGTCGCGAATAAAGGCTAGGCGCTCCCTTCGCACCTACACGGGCGGTCAATCCAGTGCGAGTGACCGTCTTTGCCCGCGCTAACCCCTTTTCAAGTCAGCTGGCGCTACTGTAGCGGCGTACGCCGGACTCACCCAGGTTGACCTGGGCGGCGATGCTGCCCGGCGCAGCGAACACCACCAGGTGGTCGGCGGCGACGCGGATGCCCACGTTCTGACCGGGCTGGTGGTCGGCGTGGCTGGGGAAAATCGCTTCCAGCTGGCTACCGGTGGCAAGCTGCAGGCGGTACAGGGTCGCGGCACCGAGAAAGGTCTTGCCAACGATCAGAGCCTGCAAATCACTGTCGGGGGCGTAGACGATGTCGTCGGGGCGCAGCAGCACATCCACGGCGCTGCCGGTGGGCCAGGTGTAGGCACGGTTACCGCGGATCAGACCGAGTTCGGTCTGCACGGCATCCGGGCTGAGCAGCTGGCCGCGGATAAAGTAGCCCTGGCCGATAAAGCTGGCGACAAAGGGCGTCAGCGGCTCGTGGTAGAGGTTGAATGGGGTGTCCCATTGTTCCAGGCGACCGCGGTTGAACACCCCGACATGATCGCTGACGGCAAAGGCTTCTTCCTGGTCATGGGTGACCAGAATCGCGCTGGTGCCGCGCGCCTTGAGAATGTCGCGCACCTCATGGCTCAGGCGTCGGCGCAGTTCGCCGTCGAGGTTGGAAAACGGCTCATCGAGTAGCAGTAACTGCGGTGCCGGGGCCAGTGCACGGGCCAGGGCCACGCGCTGTTGCTGACCGCCGGACAGTTCATGGGGGTAGCGTTTACCCAGGGCGTCGAGCTTGACCAAGGCCAGCAGCTCGGCGGTGACCTGGCTGCAGTCGGCCTGCTTGCGAATGCCGAACGCGACGTTCTCGGCCACCGTCAGGTGCGGGAACAGGGCGTAATCCTGGAACACCATACCGATGCGGCGCTTCTCCGGGGCCAGGGTGTAGCCGGCGCGGGAGATCACCGTATCCGCCAGCTGAATCTCGCCTTCGAGCACCGGCTCGAAGCCGGCAATGGCGCGCAGTGTGGTGGTCTTGCCGCAACCGGAGGGGCCGAGCAGGCAGCCGATATCGCCGGCATTGAGGTGCAGATTGAGATTCTGCACCACCGTATGGGCGTGATAGCCGCAGCTCAGGTCACGCAGGTTCAGCAGCAGGGGTTGGCTCATGCGTGGTGATACGCCGGCTCAACGAGAAATTCGAGCAATGCCTTTTGTGCGTGCAAGCGGTTTTCAGCCTGATCCCAAGCGGCCGAGCGTGGGTCGTCGAGCAGGTCCATGCTGATTTCCTCGCCGCGATGCGCCGGCAAACAGTGCAGGAACAACACCTCGGCTGCAGCGCTGTCGAGCAGTGCGCGGGTCACCTGGTAAGGGGCGAACAGGCGCTTGCGTTCGGCGATCTCGTCTTCCTGGCCCATGGAGGCCCAGACATCGGTGCTGACCAGGTGGGCGCCCTCGACCGCTTCGCGCGGGTCGCGCAGCACGCGTACCCGCTCGCCGGCTTCGGCCAGCAGGGCCACGTTGGGCTCATAGCCCTCGGGGCAGGCGACGCGCAGCTGGAAGTCGAACTGCAGCGCGGCTTCTATATAGGAGTTGCACATGTTATTGCCGTCGCCGATCCACACCACGGTCTTGCCTTTGATGCTGCCGCGATGTTCCTGGAAGGTCTGCATGTCGGCCAGCAACTGGCAGGGGTGCAGGTCATCGGACAGGCCGTTGATTACCGGTACCCGCGAATTGGCGGCGAACTCGGTGAGCGTGCTGTGGGCGAAGGTGCGGATCATCACGGCATCGAGCATGCGCGACATGACGATGGCGGCATCGCCAATCGGTTCGCCACGGCCGAGCTGGGTGTCGCGCGGCGAAAGAAAGATGGCCTGGCCGCCAAGCTGGATCATGCCGGCTTCGAACGACAGGCGTGTGCGGGTCGAGGCTTTCTCGAAGATCATTCCCAGCACGCGGTTTTTCAGCGGCTCGAAGAGTACGCCGCGGTCGCGCAAGTCCTTCAGCTCCATACCGCGGCGGATCAGGCTCACCAGTTCGGCCGGTGTGCAGTCCTTCAGCGAGAGAAAGTGTCTTGCGCTCATCCTTAACTACCTTTTGACAACAGAGCGCAGGTTCAACGGCCAGGTGTAACGGACAAAAACGGCAGAACCTGCGGCTGGAAGCCGCACAGGGCGACGAAACGGGGAAGCCGCGATCTTATAAGCAAATGACGCACGCTTACAACTCGCCACCATGGGCAGTTGTGTCGCGCAAGATCGTACAAGACGTGCCGGCGCGCGCCGGGTAGGGTGGCGCGCTCTGGAGAGTGCATCATGACCCGTCAACACGAGTTCACCCAAGGCGCCCGCGACATGCTACCCATGCTGCTCGGCGCCATCCCCTTCGGCATCATCTATGGCAGCCTGGCCGGCGCTGCCGGACTCAGCACCTGGCAGGCGCTGGGTATGTCGCTGCTGGTATTCGCCGGCTCCGCGCAGTTTATCGCCCTGAGCCTGCTGGGCGCGGGCGTTGGCCTGGCAGTGCTGTTGCTCACCACTTTTGTAGTCAACCTACGCCATGCGTTGTACAGCGCCAGCCTGCAACCCCATGTACGGCACCTGCCCAAGCGCTGGCGCATGCCCTTGGCTTTCTGGCTCACCGATGAGGCTTATGCGGTGGTGGTGCATCGCTACGCAGCGTCCGATGCCTCGCCGAACAAGCACTGGTACTTTCTTGGCGCAGCCCTGGCGATGTACCTGAACTGGCAGCTGTGCACCCTGGTGGGCGTGCTGTTCGGCCAGCAGGTGCCCAACTTGGAAGCCTGGGGGCTGGACTTCGCCATGCTCGCGACCTTTATCGGCATTGTCGTGCCGATGCTGCGCAACCGTCCGCAGGTGGCTGCCGCCCTGGTCGCCGCTGGCGTGGCCCTGGTCTGCCATGGGTTGCCCTACAAGCTCGGTCTGCTAGCCGCGGCGTTTAGCGGAATTGTGCTGGGTGTGCTGCTCGAACGCCGCGCTCAGAGCCGTGTTTTGGAGGTGTGCTGATGGAAAACTGGCTACTTATCGCCGGCATGCTGGCGATCACCTTTGCCACGCGTTACAGCCTGTTCGCGTTTCCCGATCTACGTTTCCCGACGCTGGTGCGGCAGGGTCTGCATTACGTCCCTACGGCGGTGCTCACGGCCATCGTGGTGCCGGGGATGCTGTTGCCCGATGGCCAGCACTGGCAGTTGGGCCTGGACAATGCCTACCTCTGGGCCGGTCTGGCGGCGATTGCGATTGCCGCGCTTACCCGGCATCTGCTGGCCACCATCGGTGGTGGTTTTTTGCTGTTTTTTCTGCTGCGTTGGGCGATGGGACAGCTGCCGCTGTAACGGTTGCTGTTTGTTGGTAGGCTGACGCAAAAATGGCCCGGCTCGTGGGTTTTCACGCAGCCGGCCATTGCTTGTCAGCCCCCACCAGTCGGCCATTACAGGGATACGGACGATGACCCCCCATTCGCAATTCGCTCTGCTGCGCAGTCGGCGTTTTCTGCCGTTCTTCGTGACCCAACTGCTCGGCGCGTTCAACGACAACATTTTCAAGCAGTCGCTGATTCTCGTCATTCTGTTCAAGCTGACGGTCAACGCCGATCGTGATTTCTTGATCAACCTCTGCGCCTTGCTGTTCATTCTGCCGTTTTTTCTGTTTTCTGCGCTCGGCGGCCAGTTTGGCGAAAAGTTCGCCAAGGATCGGCTGATCCGCACGATCAAGTTCGCCGAAATTGTGATCATGCTGGCGGGTGCAGCGGGGGTGCTGTTCAACAACCTGCCGCTGATGCTGGCGGTGCTGTTCGCCATGGGCACGCAGTCGGCGCTGTTTGGCCCGGTGAAGTATTCGATCCTGCCGCAGCACCTTGAAGAGCATGAGTTGGTCGGCGGTAATGCGTTGGTGGAGATGGGCACCTTTCTGGCCATCCTCGCCGGGACCATCTGCGCCGGCATCATGATGGCCGGCAGTGCCTATGCCAATTGGGTCGCCAGCGCCGTGGTAGTGGTGGCCGTGCTGGGCTTTATCGCCAGTTGCAAGATCCCCCGGGCTGCTGCTGCGCTGCCCGAGCTGCCGCTCGACTGGAATATCTTTCGTCAGTCCTGGCGCACCCTGAAGATGGGCTTGGGGCAACGCCCTGCAGTGTCGCGCTCGATGGTCGGCAACTCCTGGTTCTGGTTTCTTGGCGCGGTGTACCTGACGCAGATACCGGCTTATTCCAAGGAGTGGCTGTACGGCGATGAAAGCGTGGTCACCCTGATTCTCACGGTGTTCTCGATCGGTATTGCCCTGGGCTCGATGCTCTGCGAGCGCATGAGCGGGCACAAGGTGGAAATCGGTCTGGTGCCCTTCGGTTCCATCGGTCTGACCTTTTTCGGCCTGTTGCTGTGGTGGCACTCCGGCGGCTTCCCTCAGGGCGTGCAGCCGCACGATTGGCTGGGCGTGCTGAGTTACGGGCAGGCCTGGTGGATTCTCGGTTCGGTGATGGGCATTGGCCTGTTCGGCGGGTTCTATATCGTGCCGCTGTACGCGCTGATTCAGTCGCGCACCGCGGCGCACGAGCGCTCGCGGGTGATCGCCGCCAACAATATTCTCAACGCGCTGTTCATGGTGGTCTCGGCCATCGTCTCGATCCTCTTTCTGAGTGTGGCCGAGCTGTCGATTCCGCAGTTGTTCCTGGTGATCTCGCTGATGAACATCGCGGTCAGCAGCTACATCTTCAAGGTCGTGCCCGAGTTCAGCATGCGCTTTTTGATCTGGCTGCTCGGCCATTCGCTGTACCGGGTCGAGCACAAGGGGCTGGATGCCATTCCGGAGGAGGGCGCTGCGGTGCTGGTGTGCAACCACGTTTCCTTCGTCGATGCCTTGCTGATTGGTGGCGCTGTGCGTCGGCCGATCCGCTTTGTCATGTACTACAAGATCTACCGCCTGCCGGTGCTCAATTTCATCTTCCGCACGGCCGGTACGGTACCGATTGCCGGGCGCAACGAAGACCCGCTGGTGTATGACGCTGCGTTCAAGAAGATCGCCGAATACCTGCGCGATGGTGAGCTGGTGTGCATCTTCCCTGAAGGCAAGCTGACGGCCGATGGCGAGATCGACACCTTCCGTGCCGGAGTCGAGCGCATCCTTGCCGAGAACCCGGTGCCGGTGGTGCCGATGGCACTGCAGGGGCTGTGGGGCAGTTTCTTCAGCCGGGCACCGGGCAAGCGATTGTTCCGCCGTATCTGGTCACGGGTCGTGCTGGTTGCAGGTGCGCCTGTGGCACCAGAGATGGCGCGTTGTGAGCTGTTGCAAGTGCAGGTCACCGCGCTGCGCGGCGAGCGGCGTTAAATCCTTCGCCAGGCCATGTCCGCAGTTAGCGAGACGTGGCCCGGCTTACGGACTTAGGGCTTTTGGTTTGGCGAGCGCTGTGCACTGTCACCGAGGCGGCGGTAGAGCGTCGCAACCAGTGGGCCGGAGAGGTTGTGCCAGACGCTGAACAGCGCGCTGGGCACCGCCGCCAGCGGCGAGAAGTGGGCACTGGCCAAGGCGGCGCCGAGGCCGGAGTTCTGCATGCCGACCTCGATCGATAGGGTTTTGCTCTGCGCCAGCGGCAGGCCGAATACACGCCCCGCAAGAAAGCCCAGGCCCAGGCCGATGCCGTTGTGCAGCACTACCACTGCCATGATCAGCAGGCCGGATTCGGCGATCCGTGCCTGGCTGGCCGCCACCACCGCGGCCACGATGGCCACGATGCTCAGCACCGAGACCAGCGGCAGCACCTCAACGGCCAGTTGCACGCGCTCACCCAGCAAGCGCCGCACTACCAGCCCGAGCACGATGGGCAGCAATACCATCTTGAGAATCGAGACGAACATCGCCGCAAACGACACCGGTAGCCACTCCGAGGCCAGCAGCCAGATCAGTGCCGGGGTGACCAAGGGGGCGAGCAGGGTGGTGACCGCAGTAATGGACACCGACAGCGCGACATCGCCGCGGGCGAACCAGGTCATGACGTTGGATGCCGTGCCGCCAGGGCAGCAGCCGACCAGAATTACCCCAACTGCGATTTCTGCCGGCAGCGCCAGCGCCTTGCACAGCAACCAGGCAAGGCCCGGCATGATGATGAATTGTGCGAGTACGCCGATGGCGACCCACAGTGGACGGCGGGCGACCTCGCGGAAATCCTCGGCCTTGAGCGTCAGGCCCATGCCGAACATGATCAGGCCGAGCAGCGGCACGATCCAGGCCGTCAGCGGCAGGAATGCTGCGGGTAGCAGGAACGCCAGAATGGCGAACAGCAGCACCCAGAGGGCAAAGGTATTGCCGACAAAGCGGCTGAGAGCAATCAGGGCGCGCATGGGCGGTTTCCTTCAAGACATAGAAAAAGGGCCGCCAAGTGGCAGCCCTGAGTGGGATCAGAGACCCTGAGGCGTATCTTCGCCGCCGAGGGCTTCGAACAGCGCTGGGAGGAAGTCAACGAAGGTCAGCATCATCAGGGTGAAGCTGGCATCGAGCTGGCCCAGATTGTCGTCACCGCCATCCTGCTCGGCCTGCTCTTGCAGCAGGTCTTCGAAGCGCAGGCGCTTGACCACCATTTTGTCGTCGAGCATGAACGACAGCTTGTCCTGCCAGCCCAGGGCCAGTTGCGTGACCTGCTTGCCGGAGCTCATGTGCAGCTGGATTTCATCGCCGGTCAGGTCCTGACGCTTGCAGCGCACCACGCCACCATCTTCATGGGTATCGCGCAGTTCGCACTCGTCCAGTACATGGAAGTCGGGCGCGGCCTGCTGGTTCTTGACCCAGTCAGTCAGGGTCGCGCTGGGGGCGATCTTCACGGTGAGCGGGCGCACCGGCAGCGAGCCCATGGCTTCACGCAGGGTCGAGAGCAGGTCTTCGGCGCGTTTGGCGCTGGCCGAGTCGACCAGGATCAGGCCCTGCTTGGGCGCGATGGCGGCGAAGGTCGCGGATTTGCGGATAAAGGCGCGCGGCAGGAATGCCTGGACGATTTCGTCCTTGAGCTGTTCACGCTCTTTTTTGTAGACCTTGCGCATTTGCTCGGCTTCGATCTCGTCGACCTTTTCCTTGAGCGCGTCACGCACCACGCTACCCGGCAGGATGCGTTCTTCCTTGCGTGCTGCGACCAGCAGGAAGTCACCGCTGACATGCACCAGCGGCGCGTCGCCGCCCTTGCCGAACGGTGCGATAAAGCCGTAAGTGGTTAGCTCCTGGCTGGCGCAGGGGCGTGCCGGCTTGGCCGCCAGGGCCGCTTCAAGGGCGTCGGCGTCGAAGGGCACGTCTTGGGTGAGGCGGTAGACCAGCAGGTTGCGAAACCACATAAGAGGAACATCTCCTTTAGAACGTATTGAAAGCCGCATGGCGAGGCCATTCGACGAGGTCTCCGGTTAGGAGAGCGGCTTACTATGACCGGTGGGCGCGATTATTGTGCCCGACTACTTCTTAACAGGCAGGGCAGGGCATCAGCGTGAGTCGCGCATTATTGTCCCCGCAGGTGCTCCAGGCCAAGCCTGAGCTAACTCCTTGCTGCATCAATAAAAAATTTTTAAAACAGGGCTTGCCAAGGTGCGGAACGCTCTCTAGAATGCGCCCCACTTCGAGAGTGAAGGGTGATTAGCTCAGCTGGGAGAGCATCTGCCTTACAAGCAGAGGGTCGGCGGTTCGATCCCGTCATCACCCACCAAACTCGCTTTAGAGGTTACGCGCAGCGGTAGTTCAGTCGGTTAGAATACCGGCCTGTCACGCCGGGGGTCGCGGGTTCGAGTCCCGTCCGCTGCGCCATTTTTTACTCTGCTTTATCCCGCCCCAGCTTTTTGTGACATCTCTCGCCGCATTCGCCGGCACCTGCAAAAAATCCTTTGAAGACTTGAACTTATCAGTGTTTCTCCGCTCTGATCCGGGTAGCCAGTGATCGTGGCGGCCTGCTAAGCTCGCGCTTTCACTCGATTGCCTACGGGCGCACCGAACAAGGAATAAGCATGAAACAGCATCGTTTAGCAGCGGCAGTCGCCCTGGTGGGCCTGGTCCTGGCCGGTTGCGACTCGCAAACCAGTGATATCAAGCTGGAAAGCCCTGCACAAAAAGCCTCCTACGGCATCGGCCTGAACATGGGCAAGAGCCTGGCTCAGGAAGGCATGGACGATCTGGACTCCAAAGCCGTCGCACTCGGTATCGAAGATGCCATAGGCAAGAAAGAGCAGCGTCTGAAAGACGAAGAGCTGGTCGAAGCATTCGGCTTCCTGCAGAAGCGTGCCGAAGAGCGCATGACCGCGATGAACGAAGAAGCGGCCAAGGCTGGCAAGAAGTTCCTCGAAGAAAACGGCAAGCGCGAAGGCGTGGTGACCACCGAATCCGGCCTGCAGTACGAAGTGCTGAAGAAAGCCGACGGCGCCCAGCCCAAGCCGACCGATGTGGTCACTGTCCATTACGAAGGCAAGCTGACTGATGGCAGCGTCTTCGACAGCTCGGTTGAGCGTGGCAGCCCTATCGATCTGCCGGTCAGCGGTGTGATCCCAGGTTGGGTCGAAGGCCTGCAGCTGATGCACGTTGGCGAGAAGTACAAACTGTATATCCCGAGCGAGCTGGCTTACGGCGAGCAGAGCCCGAGCCCGGCTATTCCGGCCAACTCGGTGCTGGTGTTCGATCTTGAGCTGATCAGCATCAAAGGTGACGAGCAAGCCGCTCCCGCCCAGTAATTGCTGCTGCTTTGCCATGACGCCCCGTTTCGACGGGGCGTTGTCGTTTCTGGGAGCTTAAAGTCGAACCTGGTGCCCGTTAAAACTGTCTAAAAAACCACTGGACGACTCGCGGGTGTTACGGTTATGCACATGTTGTCAGGCGTTCTCATTAGCCGTTGATGTGGTGTTGGTAAAAACCTTTTGCATTTTTTAACTTGTTGATTTTAAAGGTTTTTTAGTGCTGGGCAAAAAACGCGCGATCTGTGCCAAAGCCGCATGAGACGGGCGTTTGCCGCAGTCATCCAGAATCTGTTCACAAGGTTATCCACAGCTTCTGTGGGTAACCACAGGCAGCCCAGTAAGTACGCGGGCTGGCAAGGAGTGATGATGAGTGCACCGTGGAATTTCGTTCGTTACCTGGCGTTGGCGCGCCCATTGTTGCGCGGTGGACGACTGCCGGCATTGCTGCTGGCCGTCTCGCGCAAAGCGGGTCCGCCGGGAGGGCGTTTCAAGGGTGTGATGGCCGATTTGAAGCTGTTGCAGGGCTTATGCACGGCCTGGTGGCGGGGTGAATATCGTGCTGTGAGTCGTCAGGCGTTACTGGCGGTAGTAGCGGCGTTACTGTATTTCGTTACCCCACTTGATGCGATCCCCGACTGGCTGCCGGGTATTGGTATGCTCGATGACTTGGCGGTACTCGCCTGGGTCATGCGTACCTGGCAGGGCGAGCTGGCGGCCTTTCGTGCCTGGCGAGACGCTCAGCCAGTGCAGGCGCAAACCGCACTGGAGCACTTGCCTGTGGCTGAGCGAGTCGACCCTCCCGCTTTCTGACGTTCGCCTTGGTCGTCCGCACCCATGCAGGCTGCTGTTAAGATGGCAGCCTGTCTGCAGGTGCGAGGGTGTCGGCCTGGATGGCCATGGGGAGACGATAAATGAATGTGCAAGTAATCAGGCGTGATGGCGAACCGGAATACGCCGTCCTGCCGTGGGGCGAATATCAGGCGCTGCTCGCCGCCGTAGCAGCGCAAGCGCAGCCGGAGAGTGTGACTACGGACACCGCGGCAGCCTCTTCATTGCAGCAATTGACGCAACTGCGTGAGGCCAAGGGCCTGACGGTCGAAGCGTTGGCGCGTGCTGTAGGTATCAGCCCGCATTATCTCGGCATGATCGAATCCGGAGAGCGCCAGCCGGATGCGGCCATCCAGCGCGCGTTGGCCTGGAACCTGGGTATCGAGGCCTGGGAGGCCCTCTCTTGAGCGTGCGCATCAGCCGGCAGCATTGGGATGCTTTGCTCGGTGAGTTGGGCGATGCGCAGCGCCAGCGTCATCTGGTGACCTACCGTGCCCTTATCGAGCGTCTGGCCCTGCCCAGTCCGGCCATGCAAACCCTGGCGGCTGCCCTGGAGCATTTGGCAGCATTGGACGCCCGTGGTGATCGCCCGCTGCGCAGTGCATTGGTCATCAGCCAGGGGGCGAGCCGTTTGCCGCGTACGGGCTTCTTCGACTGCGCGACACGCCTGGGACGCTTTCCCGGCCCTTCCGATGGCATTGCGGCTGCCTCCTGGCATGCGGCCGAAGTCGCCCGGGTGTTCGAATTCGACTATCCAGAGGCGCTATAGATGCTGCATGCCCTGCGCGCACGATTGAGCTACTGGTTGGCCCGGCGGCTGTTTCACTGGTCGTGGTGGGTGAAACAGCCGCGCGGCTGGCGTTGGCTTGAGGGTCAGTTCGCACGGATGGCGGCGCTGGGCGATCGCGATGCCCAAAGCTTCTACGGGCATATTCTGCTATTTCGCGGACAGGGCTTGGGCGCCCGTCAGGAGGGCCTTCGGTTATTGCGTCTGGCTGGGGAAGCCGGTGATGGCAAAGCGGCCTACCAGCTTGGCGTGCAAAGTTTGAAAGGCGATGTACTGGGCGCCGCCGATGGTCAGCAGGCTGCGTATTGGTGGCAGCTGGCACTGCGAGCCGGGCATCCGCTGGCGGCAGCGCGTCTGGCGAGCCTTTATCAGGACGGTGCGCCCGGCCTCGATCCTGATGCGGCAAAAAGCAAAGCCTTTGCAGCTCAGGCCGCCACCTTTAGCTGACATGCCTTATTCGCTAAGGCTGTGGCTATCGATCACATGCAGGCTGTAACCGGGTACCGCTTTGGCCTGACGCTTGGCCTGGGAGGCCAGGTCTGCCAACTGACCGGCATCGAGCTGTGCACAGTGGGCCGGATGCACGTGCACCACGCCCAGTGACAGCGAGAGCAGGGCGAACTCCTGGCGCTGGCCCTGGCGGCTGTGGCTGATAAAGCAGCCGGCCTGCAGGTGTTCCTCACGGTAAAAGCGTCGGCACTCACTTTGAAAGGCATCGAACAGCTGGTGCAGGCGGCTGCGCCAGTCTGGCGAGCCGAGGACCAGCAAAAAGTCATCGCCGCCGATATGGCCGACGAAGTCCCGCGCTGGGTCGACCCGTTGACCCAGGCAGTGGGCCAGGCACAGCAGGACTTCGTCGCCCTTGGCGTAGCCGTAGAGGTCATTGAAGGGTTTGAAGTTGTCGATGTCGACGTAGCAGACCGCAGCCTCACGGCCCTGCTGCAGCAGGCGGGTAAGGCACTGCTGGATAGGCACGTTACCTGGCAGCAGGGTTAGCGGGTTGGCATAGCGCGCTTGCTGGATCTTCATTTCGGTAATCAGTTTGAGCACGTCGATCACTCGGCCCAAGCCCCGGTATTGGCCTTCCGAGGTGATGATGAAGTCTTCTTCGATACGTTGGCGGGCACGGCTGGTGAGCAGGCGGCTGACCTTCTGCAGCGACTGGCCAATGTCCACGGCGAGAAAATCCCGGCTCATCAGGCGGCTGATTGGTTTGCGGGCGAACAGGTCGGCTGCGAAGGGCTTGAGCAGGGCCTCGGACAGCGAGTGGCGATGGACGATACCCACTGGGCATTGTTCGGCATCGAGCACCGCCATTGAGTTGAGGTTGGCCTGGGCACTGAATGCGGCCAGGACGTTGGCAATCACCGTGTTCTGCTCGACAGCGCCCTGTTCCAGCAACAGGCGCGACAGGTCACTGGTTTCTTCGCTGATACTCGGTGGTGTGGGCTCTATGCGGCGCAGCAGGGCACGGGCATCGGTTGGTGGAACATCCTGAGGACGGCATAGCAGATAGCCCTGCAGCAGGTCGACGCCCATGTCGGCCAGCACTGCCAGCTCTTCGTCCAGTTCGATACCTTCGGCAATCACCAGCGCGCGGGAGGCCTTGGCCATTTGCAGAATGGAGCCGACGAATTCGCGCTTAACCGCATCCTGGTGGATACCATCGATAAAGTGCCGGTCGATTTTTACGTAATCGGGGCGCAGTTCTGACCACAGGCGCAGGCTGGAGTAACCGGCGCCCAGGTCGTCCAGGGCGATGGAGAAACCCATGGCGCGGTAGTGGTGCAGGGCGGTATCGAGCAGGCTGAAGTCATGGGTCGGCGACTGCTCGGTGAGTTCGATAACCACGTCAGCGGGCGCGATGCCGTAGGTTTGCAGCAGTTGCAGAGTGCGTCCTGGCTGGTGGTTGGCTTCCAGCAGAGACTCCGGGGAGACGTTCAGGAACAGCTTGCCGCCGAGTTTGAGCTCACTGAAGCGTTTGCAGGCACTCTTGCGGCAGGCCAGTTCCAGCTCGCTTAGTCGGCCAGCCTGGCGAGCCACGGCGAACAGGTTGATCGGTGAGTGCAGAGGACTATTGGACGGCCCACGGGTGAGCGCTTCATAGCCAAGGATGCGTTGCTCCGAGAGTGAAACGATGGGCTGGAACAGGCTGGATAACTCGGCGTGGGCGAGAATGTGCCCCAGCGCGCTCAACTGCTCGGTAACGGTCATGAGGCCTCTGTCCACAAATGCGAAGGGGCTGATCGTCTACACGATCAGCCCCTGCATTTCACGACAATTTCGTGACGGTTTGATGACGCCTGCGGGTTACTGTTTGGCCAGGTGCGTGTTGAGGTTGAGGTAGTCGAGCAGGATGTGCCCGCTTTCAGCCAGGAAGGCATCGTCCTGAGGCTTGGTCTTGTCTTCAAGCTCAGCAGCGGCGACGTCTTCGTCCTCTTCCTTGAGTTCGGTCAGGATGGTTTCACCCTTGGCTTCGCGGCGGTTGTTTTCGATCGCCAGTTGCTGGGCTTCGATATCGGCCTGCTGCTTGCGCCGGGTGTCCTCGTTGAGACTGACGGTTTTCTCTTCCATCAGGCGCGTCGCCAGGGCCAGGCGTTCGCGGGCGAAGGCGAAGTCCGGATTGCTCGCCGTGCGGGTTTCAAAACGGCTCTGCAGCTCGGCCAGGAAAGGCTTGATTGGGTCCAGTTCGGGCTTGATCGCTGGGCGGATACTGTCCCACGGCATGGCCTCGGGCAGAGCGCTCTCGCCGATTTCCTTGGTGTTCATCACGTCCGGGTACTGGATGTCAGGGATCACCCCCTGGTGTTGAGTGCTCTGCCCGGAAACTCGGTAGAACTTCGCCAGGGTCAGTTTCAGCTCACCGTGGTTGAGCGGCTGAATGGTTTGCACCGTGCCTTTACCGAAGGTCTGGCCACCCAGAATCAGAGCGCGGTGATAGTCCTGCATGGCTCCGGCGAAAATCTCCGAGGCTGAGGCAGACAGGCGATTGACCAGGACCGCGAGCGGGCCTTTGTAGAAGGTGCCGGGATTCTCGTCAGCCAGCACATCGACGCGGCCGTCACTGTTGCGCACCAGCACAGTTGGGCCTTGTTCGATAAACAGACCGGTCAGCTCGGTGGCTTCCTGCAGCGAGCCACCACCGTTGTTACGCAGATCGATGACCACGCCGTCGACCTTCTCGGCCTGCAATTCGGTCAGCAGGCGTTTGACGTCACGCGTGGTGCTCTTGTACTCGGGGTCGCCAGCACGGAATGCCTTGAAATCCAGGTAGAACGCTGGAATCTCGATCACCCCCAGCTTGTAGTCGCGGCCTTCATGTTGCAGTTCGATCACCGACTTCTTCGCGGCCTGCTCTTCAAGCTTGACCGCCTCACGGGTGATGCTGACAACCTTGCTGGTCTGGTCATTCGGCGCGTTGCTGGCCGGGATCACTTCCAGGCGAACGTTGGAACCCTTGGGGCCGCGGATCAGCTTGACCACTTCATCCAGGCGCCAGCCGATCACGTCGACCATTTCCTTGTCGCCCTGGGCCACGCCGATGATCTTGTCCGCTGGGGCGATCTGCTTGCTCTTTTCCGCAGGGCCTGCGGGTACCAGGCGCACGATCTTGACGTGCTCATTGTCACTTTGCAGCACCGCACCGATGCCTTCGAGCGACAGGCTCATGTTGATGTCGAAGTTTTCTGCGTTGTCCGGCGACAGGTAAGTGGTGTGCGGGTCGTAAGACATCGCAAAGGCGTTGATGTAGGTCTGGAAAATGTCTTCGCCACGGGTCTGCTGCAGGCGTGCCTGCTGCGCCTTGTAGCGTTTGACCAGCAGCTCCTGGATATCCTTGGGTTCCTTGCCGGCGATCTTCAGGCGCAGCACTTCGTCTTTCACGCGCTTGCGCCAGAGGTCGTCGAGGGCGGCGATATCCTTGGCCCAAGGCGCATTCTCGCGGTCGATAAGCAGGGTTTCGTCAACGCTGAAATCGATGCTGTCCACGCCTTTTTCCAGCATGTTCAGCGCGAAATTCAGGCGGCCTTGCAGGCGCTCGAGGTGACGTTTGTAGATGGCGAAGCCGGGTTCCAGATTACCGTTTTTCAGCAGGTCGTCGAACTGGGTGCTCCAGCGATCGAACTCGGCAATATCGCTCGCGGTGAAATAGCTGCGCGAAGGATCGAGCATCTTCAGGTAGCCCTGATAGATTTTTACCGAGCGCTCGTCGTCCAGCGGCGGCTTGTTGTAATGATGGCGGTTGAGCAGCTCCACCACATTGAGGCTGGCGATGACCTGTTCGCGGTCCGGCTGCAGATACTCCCAAGGATCTGCTGCGCTGGTCTTTGCCGCCAGGGGCAGGGCGCTCAGCCCGAGGAGAAGGGCGAGGGTTACGCTGAACACTGAACGCTTCATGCTGATTCGACTTTGGGGCAATTGATAACGCATATTAGGCCATCTATCCGGGCGCCAGGTTCCATCGGCGCAATGCAAAAGCCCGGCGCTAGCGCCGGGCCCGTTTAAATGCACTATGGAGGCAGCGTGAAGGCATTGCAAGGCGTGGAAGGACGGCTGGAGTGGCTGCAGCAGCCCACTCTGGCATGTGACGTGGGCGAGATTCGTATCAAGGTAGCCGCCGCTGGGTTGAACCGCGCGGATTTACTGCAGCGCGCGGGCTTGTATCCACCGCCACCCGGCGCCAGTGAAACACTGGGCCTGGAATGTGCGGGCGTGGTCAGCGAAGTGGGTGCCGGTTGCGACTGGCAGGTGGGCGACCGGGTCTGCGCCCTGCTGGCGGGCGGTGGTATGGCTGACGAGGTGGTGGTCGATGGCCGTCATGCGCTGCCTGTACCCGACGGCATGTCGCTGCAAGAGGCTGCTGCGCTGCCCGAGGTGTATGCCACGGCCTGGTTGAACCTGTTCCAGCTGGCGGCGCTCAAACCCGGTGAGAAAGTCTTGCTGCATGCCGGTGCCAGCGGTGTGGGTTCGGCTGCCATTCAGTTGTGCAAAGCTTTCGGTAACCCCTGCTGGGTGAGTGTGGGTTCGGCTGAGCGTTTGGCGCATTGCGAGGCCCTTGGTGCTCAGGGCGGGGTGCTGCGCCACGAGGATTTGCAGGCGCTGCGTGATTTCGGCCCGTTCGATGTCATTCTCGATCCGGTGGGCGGGCAGTACGTGGGGCTGAACCTGGAGCTGCTGGCACGCGATGGACGCTGGGTGAATATCGGCCTGATGGGCGGTCGTACGGCGGAGCTTGATCTGGCGTTGGTGCTGGGCAAGCGTATCCAACTGATAGGCTCGACCCTGCGCAACCGCGACGAGCTGTTCAAGGCTGAGCTGCTGCAGGCGCTGCGCCAGCATGTCTGGCCGCTGTTTACTGAAGGGCGACTGAGTGCGCAGTTGCAAGGCAGTTTCGCCGCCAAGGATGCCGAGCAGGCTTTTGGCGTGCTGGCGGGCAACCAGGTCAATGGCAAGCTGGTGCTGGTGATTGACCCAAGTCTGGTGTGAATTGGTTGGCAGCAACCGCTCTAGGTCGGCTATCGATTGGCTGAGTCAATCGATACCATGGCGCTAATCAATAAGCTTTTTTCCGCTGAGCGGCTAGAATGGCCACTCAAATTTTCCACCCTCGAAGGAGTTAGAGATGTCTCTCATCAATACCGAAGTTCAGCCGTTCAAGGTCAATGCATTCCACAACGGCAAGTTCATCGAGGTTACCGAGCAGTCCCTGAAGGGCAAGTGGTCGGTTCTGATCTTCATGCCGGCAGCTTTCACCTTCAACTGCCCGACTGAAATCGAAGACGCGGCGAACAACTACGCCGAGTTCCAGAAAGCCGGTACCGAAGTCTACATCGTCACCACCGACACTCATTTCTCGCACAAGGTATGGCACGAAACTTCGCCTGCCGTTGGCAAGGCTCAGTTCCCGCTGATCGGTGACCCGACTCACCAACTGACCAACGCTTTTGGCGTGCACATTGCCGAAGAAGGCCTGGCGCTGCGCGGCACCTTCCTGATCAACCCGGAAGGCGTGATCAAGACCGTCGAGATCCACTCCAACGAGATCGCCCGTGACGTCACCGAAACCCTGCGCAAGCTGAAAGCTGCTCAGTACACCGCTGCCCACCCAGGCGAAGTGTGCCCGGCCAAGTGGAAAGAAGGTGAGAAGACCCTGGCTCCGTCCCTGGACCTGGTTGGCAAGATCTAAATACGGCCGGGAAGTTCGCTTCCCAAAGGTCAACCCTGCGGATGTAATCCATCTGCAGGGCTCAGCGCCCGGGCGTAACCCGTCCGGGCGTTTTATTGCCCGAATTTCGTCATTGAGGACACGTATATGTTGGACGACACTCTTAAAACCCAGTTGAAGGCCTACCTCGAGAAGGTTACCCAGCCGTTCGAGATCGTCGCGTCCCTCGATGACAGCGACAAATCTCAGGAGCTCAAAGGCCTGCTCGACGATATCGTCAGCCTGACCGATAAGATCACCCTGAACACCGATGGCAACGATGCCCGTAAGCCATCCTTTGCCCTCAATCGCCCTGGCGCGAACATCAGCCTGCGTTTCGCGGGTCTGCCGATGGGTCACGAGTTCACTTCGCTGGTGCTGGCCCTGTTGCAAGTAGGTGGCCACCCGTCGAAGGCTGCCGTTGAGGTGATCGAGCAGGTCAAGGGCATCGAAGGTGAGTTCAACTTCGAGACTTACTTCTCCCTGAGCTGCCAGAACTGTCCGGACGTGGTCCAGGCGCTGAACCTGATGGCCGTGCTCAACCCGAACATTCGTCACGTCGCCATCGACGGTGCGCTGTTCCAGGATGAAGTCGAGTCGCGCCAGATCATGTCGGTGCCGAGCATTTACCTGAACGGCGAACTGTTCGGTCAGGGCCGTATGGATGTCGAGCAGATCCTCGCCAAGATCGATACCGGTGCGTCGGCGCGTGATGCCGAGAAGCTCAGTGCCAAAGCCGCGTTTGATGTACTGGTCATTGGTGGTGGCCCTGCCGGTGCTTCGGCCGCCATCTATGCCGCTCGCAAAGGTATCCGCACTGGCGTTGCCGCCGAGCGCTTTGGCGGCCAGGTGCTCGACACCATGGCCATCGAGAACTTCATCTCTGTCCAGGAAACCGAAGGGCCGAAACTGGCGCGGGCACTGGAAGAGCATGTGCGGCAGTACGAGGTCGACATCATGAACCTGCAGCGTGCCAGCGCCCTGGTGCCTGCCAAGGAAGCCGGCGGCCTGCATGAAGTGAAGTTCGAGAATGGCGCCTCGCTCAAGGCCAAGACGCTGATCCTCTCGACCGGTGCCCGCTGGCGCGAAATGAACGTGCCGGGTGAGCAGGAATACCGTGGCAAGGGCGTGGCCTACTGCCCGCACTGCGATGGCCCGCTGTTCAAGGGCAAGCGTGTGGCGGTGATCGGCGGTGGCAACTCCGGCGTGGAAGCGGCTATCGACCTGGCAGGTGTGGTCGCCCATGTCACCCTGTTGGAATACGACAGCCAACTGCGTGCCGATGCCGTGCTGCAGAAGAAGCTCTACAGCCTGCCCAACGTCGACGTGATCACCAGTGCCCTGACCAGCGAAGTGACTGGTGACGGTCAGAAGGTCAACGGCCTGGTCTACAAAGACCGCAACTCCAGCGAGTTCAATACCATCGCGCTGGAAGGCATCTTCGTACAGATTGGCCTGCTGCCCAACAGCGACTGGCTCAAGGGTACGGTGGAGCTGAGCTCGCGCGGCGAGATCATCGTCGATGCCCGTGGCGAGACCTCGCTGCCGGGGATCTTCGCTGCTGGTGACGTAACCACGGTGCCGTACAAGCAGATCGTGATTGCGGTCGGCGAGGGCGCCAAGGCTTCGCTCAGCGCCTTCGATCACCTGATCCGGCACAACTGATAAGCGAGCCGTCCATAGGCTCAAGGCCGCAAGCTTGAACGAAGCGGGCAACCTGCAAAGGTTGCCCGCTTTTTTTGTGCCTGGCGTTTATAGCGGTGCCGGCGGCCGATGAACTGGGCAAGGTTTTTATTATGGTTGGCATATAGTAATTAAATTATGAGTGTAATATTAAGGGCCGTACTCTATCTCCAACCACACACCAGTACGCAGCCCAGAGGAAACACCCAATGAGTACATTGAATGAACAAGGCACAGCACTGATCACTGGTGCGTCTTCAGGCATCGGCGCTATCTATGCCGAACGTCTGGCTCGTCGCGGTTATGACTTGCTGTTGGTGGCACGCGATCTGTCGCGTTTGCAGGTTCTTGCGGCGCGCCTAAGCCAGGCGTTTGGCGTACAGGTTGAGGTTTTGAAGGCCGATCTGACCGACAAAGCCGACCTGCAGGCGGTGAGCCAGCGTCTACGCAGTGACAAGGCCATCAGCGTGCTGGTCAATAACGCGGGCATGGCCATGAACGGCACATTGATTGAGGCCGATCTCGACACCGTGGACCGCATGATTCTGCTCAACGTAGTTTCCCTGACGCATTTGTCCGCTGCTGCCGTCGCCAACTTCACCTCGGCAGGCCGGGGCGCGATCATCAATATCGCCTCGGTCGTGGCTCTGGCGCCGGAGATCTTCAACGCGGTCTACAGTGCCACCAAGGCCTACGTGCTCAGCTTGACCCAGACGATGCACAGTGAAGTGAGTGCCCACGGCGTTCAGGTGCAGGCCGTGTTGCCGGGTATTACGCGCACGGAAATCTGGGAACGCAGTGGCATGGACGAGTCCGCATTGCCGCCGAGCATGATCATGGAAGTGGGGGAGATGGTGGACGCCGCGCTATCGGGGTTCGATCAGCGCGAGCTGATTACCATCCCCTCGTTGCCGGATGCCGCTGACTGGCAGGCATTGGTCGACGCGCGGAGCAAGCTCGGACCGAACCTCTCCCATAGCAGCGCGGCTGCTCGCTACAAGTAAATCGAACTCGCCTATCACAGCCCAGGCTGGAAACAGCCGGGGCCTGTCGCTCAGGGACAATTTACGCCTGCAAAAAAAAGGGGGCGGGCAGCGGCAGCTATTCAGGCCTGCGCTGGAGCAGCGTCGGTGTTCTGCTCAATCAACAGGCGTCGAGTGGTTTTCAGCAGACGGTCGGACAGTTCTGGGTCGCTGACGCTGCGCGAGAGCAGCAGGGCACCGACCATGGCGCTGAGCACCAGCACGCTCTGCTCGTCTGCGTGGTCACCGCTCAGACCAGCCTCGATGGCGGCCAGGCGATGGCGCACCATCTCATCGGTGATCGGGTTGGGCTCGCCACGTTGGCCAAGTTCGGCCGACATGGTCGGCAGTGGGCAGCCTTCGCCGGGGTTGGCCCTGTGGGCCGAAGACAGGTAGCGGCCGATCAGGGTGGCGAGTGGTTTCTCTGCTCCTGCCGCGTCCTGAATAGCTGCGCTGAGTTGTTCAACGCTATGGCGCAGGGCGGTTTCCACCAGCTCATCTTTCGACTTGAAATGGGCATAGAAGCCACCGTGGGTTAGGCCCAAGGTCTTCATCAGTGGCTGCAGGCCAGTGGCGCCGACGCCATCGCGACGGAACAGTCGTGCGGCTTCTTCGATGATGCGTTGATGAGTCTGGGCTTTGTGGTCTTCTGAATAGCGCATGGAGTACCTGGCCACTGGTTTTAGATGTTGGCTGCCATCTTACTCGCTTCGCCCTGCTGTTTCAGTGCCGGATAGCCCTGGCATGGCGAGGATCAGGCAGGTGGTGGAGCCCACTGCATACAAGCGGTCATCCACGTCATAGATGCGCCCCTCAGCCAGGGCAGTGGAGCGCCCGATATGGACGATGCGGCCCTCGGCACGAACCGGTCCGACCTTGCTGGTCAAGGCGCGGATATAGCTGATGCGCAGGTCAGTGGTGGTGTAGCCCTGCCCGCGTTTGAGTTGGGTGTGAATGGCGCAGCCCATGCAGGAGTCGAGCAGGGTGGCCGCATAGCCGCCGTGCACGCTACCCAGTGGGTTGTAGTGGCGCGCATCGGGTGTGCCCTGGAAGACGAAGCGGCCGGATGACCATTCCAGAGGAATGAAATCCAACAAGTGGCCGATGGGTGCTGTCGGCAATTCCCCTCGGCCGATGCCGTCAAAGAATTCCTGCGGCAACAGTTCACTGACCTGCGCCAGGCTCATGCTGCCGGGCTGACCAAGGTTCGCGCGTATGCTGTGTTCGGCGGCAAGCCAGGTGGCAATTTTTTCTTCGCGTGATGGGCTGCTCATAGATCAGGCCTCGTTGGGTGGTGGCTTTAAATTACAAGCATAATTTAATTATTTATATTATGGTTGAAATATTATTGTTTGGCGAGCCACGCCAACCCATGATCACAGGACCCACACCCATGCATCCCTATCCCTTGCCGTCGCGCAGTCTGCTGCTGATTCTGGTGGCCCTGACCGCCCTTGGAGAGATTTCCACGCAACTGATCATCCCCAGCCTGGGGGCTATCGAGCTGATCATGACGGCCCGTCCAGGCAGCAGCCTGTTGGCGCTATCAGCCTTTGTTGCTGCTTTTGGTCTGGGGCAGTTGTTGCTTGGCCCGCTGTCGGATCGCATCGGTCGTCGCCCTGTATTGATCGCCGGGTTGCTGGTCTACCTGCTTGCCACCTTGTGGATGCTGCTGGCCAGCAGCATGGGCGAGTTTATTGCCGCCCGCGTGTTGCAGGGGCTTGGGGCGTGCGCCGCGTTGGTGCTGGCCCGGGCGATCGTGCGCGATGTGTGGCAGGTGCAGGCCGGGCCAGCCTTGGCACTGACGGTTATCGGCATGCTCTGTGCTATCGCGCTGTCACCGATTCTGGGCGGTGTGCTGACGCTGTATGGCGGCTGGCGTGCACCGATTGCCCTAGCATTGGTGATCGGTATTGCCTGTGTGTGTGCGGTGCTGGGTCTGTACCGAGAAAGCAATCGGCAGCTCGACCCGCAAGCCGGACAACTCAACCACTTGGCCGGTAACTATGTCGATCTGCTGCGCGCTGCCTCATTCCGTGCTTTGGCCCTCGCACTGGCGTGCACTTACGGCGCGATGTTTGCGGTGATTGCCGGCTCGTCAGCTGTGTATATCGGCTTGCTCGGGCTGAGCCCGGCACAATACGGCATCACCTTCGCGACGATTGTTTCGGCGTTGATCGCCGGTGCGCTGTTTACCCAGCGGCGCATTCTGCAGCTGGGCCCCGAGAAAATCGTCGGGATCGGTGCTGTATTGGTGGCCACTGGCGCCCTGGCCACGCTGGTGATCTACCTGCTGTTCGGCTTGTCACTGCTCGGCTTGTCAGTGCCGCAAGTGCTGGTGACGTTGGGCGGCGGTATGCTGCTGCCGGCAGCGGTCGCTGGCGCGGTGATTCCCAACGCCCACCGCGCGGGCCTGGCGGCAGGCTTTATGGGCTTCGCACAAATGGCAGGCGCCACCTGCAGCGGCGTCCTGTTGAGCCTGCTGGCGGATGGTTCGGCCTGGCCTATGGTGTTGTTGAACAGCTTGTTTGCCGTCGCGGCGTACTGCGCCTTCCAATTGCTACGCCCACGGTCTCGCTTGGTTAAACCGCTGCAGCATGGGAGTCACTGACATGAGCAACTATGACGTACTGATCATCGGCGGCGGACCCGGCGGCTATAACGCTGCCATCCGTGCCGGGCAACTGGGCCTGAAAGTCGCCTGCATCGAAGGCAGCGATACCCTGGGCGGTACCTGCCTGAATGTCGGCTGCATGCCGTCCAAGGCGTTGCTGCATGCCTCGGAACTCTACGAGGCGGCCACGGGCGGTGAGTTCGCCACCCTGGGCATCGAGGTCAAGCCGACGCTCAACCTGGCGCAGATGATGAAGCAGAAGGATGAGAGCGTAACGGCCCTGACCAAGGGCATCGAGTTTCTGTTTCGCAAGAACAAGGTCGAGTGGATCAAAGGCTGGGGCCGTTTGAATGGGCCGGGCAAGGTGTCGGTGAGCCTCCCCGATGGCAGTGTGCGTGAGTTGCAGGCCAAGGACATCGTGATCGCCACGGGTTCGCAGCCGACGCCCTTGCCAGGGGTCGCGATCGATAATCAGCGCATCCTCGACTCCACTGGCGCGCTTTCACTACCCGAGGTGCCCAAGCATCTGGTGGTAATCGGTGCCGGGGTAATAGGCCTGGAGCTGGGCTCTGTGTGGCGGCGCCTGGGCAGCAAAGTCACTGTAGTGGAATACCTCGACCGTATCTGCCCAGGACTGGATGACGAAACCGCAAAAACCCTGCAGCGCACCCTGAGCAAGCAGGGCATGGGCTTCAAGTTGGCGACCAAGGTTAGCGCCGCCAAGGTGGCGGAGGCCGGTGTAATCCTCGATTTGCAGCCCGCTGCTGGCGGCGCTGTCGAGCCGCTAGAGGCCGACTATGTGCTGGTCGCCATTGGTCGCAGACCTTATACCGCCGGCTTGGGGCTGGAAACCGTGGGCCTCGCCACCGACAAACGCGGCATGCTGGACAATCAGCAGCAGCGCAGCAGTGTGCCGGGTATCTGGATTATTGGTGACGTCACCTCCGGACCGATGCTCGCGCACAAGGCCGAAGAAGAGGCCATCGTGTGTATCGAGCGGATTGCCGGACATGCCGCCGAGGTCAACTACGGCACTATTCCGGGCGTCATCTATACCAAGCCGGAAGTCGCCACCGTCGGCAAGACTGAGGAGCAACTGAAAGCCGAAGGGCGCGCCTACAAGGTGGGCAAGTTTCCCTTTAGCGCCAACAGCCGAGCGAAGATCAACCACGAGGGCGAAGGCTTCGTCAAAGTGCTGGCTGACGAGCGCACCGATCAGATTCTCGGCGTACACATCATTGGCCCCAGCGCGGGTGAGTTGATTGGCGAGTACTGCGTCGCCATGGAGTTCAGCGCATCGTCTGAAGACATCGCGCTGATTTGCCATCCGCACCCGACCCGCTCGGAAGCGCTGCGCCAAGCAGCGATGAGTGTGCAGGGGCGGGCGATGCAGGCGTGATTACAGCGGTGCCTACCTATTTATTGAGCGATAATTTTCTATCAGGAGGAGGCTTTCGATAGTTTATTTGTGACCTGAGCGGAGGGCGTTGCGTCGCTGATGTCTTACAGGGTGTTCAATAAAATGAACCTTTGTGGCCTTTGGCCACTCAGACCCTGCTGGCAGTTCCCGGGAGGGGCGCTGCCGGATTTCAGGGGCTCGCCCGGCCTGTAGCGGGTGCGAGCCTGCCGTGAAGATACGCTCAGGAGAACTTGCTTATGAATGAGGCCGCGCACTTGAACAGTGATGCAGAGCCTTCCACGGACCGGATCAATCCGGTCGTTTTCTACAGCTCCGCGATTGGTATTGTCGCGTTTGCTGTGTGGACCATGTTCTTTACCGCGTCAGCGCAGAACGTCATCAATGTGGCCCTGGGCTGGATTTCCGATACGTTCGGTTGGTTCTACTTTCTCGCTGTACTGCTGTACCTGGCCTTTGTGGTGGTCATTGCCACCAGCCGCTACGGCAAGATCCGCCTAGGGCCTGATCATTCTAAACCCGAGTTCCACGTACTGACCTGGGCGGCGATGCTGTTTTCTGCCGGCATCGGTATCGACCTGCTGTTCTTCTGCATTGCCGAGCCCTTGACCCAGTACCTGGCGCCACCGGTGGGCGAGGGCAGCACGCCGCAGGCCGCGCGCCATGCCATGGAACTGACGTTCCTGCATTGGGGCCTGTCCGGCTGGGGCGTGTATACCCTGGTGGGCATGTCGCTGGCGTACTTCAGCTTTCGCCAGGGCTTGCCGCTGACGATCCGCTCCTCGCTCTACCCGATCTTTGGCAAGCGCATCAACGGACCTATTGGCCACACCGTCGACACCGCCGCGGTGCTGGGCACGGTATTCGGCATCGCCACCAGCCTGGGCATCGGCATCATCCAGCTGAATTACGGGCTTAACCATATCTTTGGTGTGCCCGAGGGTGTGCTGACTCAGTCCATTCTGGTGGTGGCGATTGTCGCCTTCTCGGCCATTTCCGCGGCCACGGGCGTGGAGCGCGGCATTCGCCGGCTGTCCGAATTCAACATGCTGCTGGCCGTCGTGCTGCTGCTGTTCGTGTTGTTCGCCGGCAAGACCACCTTCCTGCTCAATGCCTTGGTGATGAACATTGGCGACTACCTGGCGAACTTCATCAGCCTGTCGCTGAACACCTACGCCCACGAGCAACCGACCGAGTGGCTGAACGCCTGGACCCTGTTCTTCTGGGCTTGGTGGATTGCCTGGGGGCCGTTTGTGGGCCTGTTCCTGGCGCGGATTTCCCGTGGCCGGACCATCCGTGAGTTTGTCCTGGGGACGCTGTTGCTGCCGCTGGCGTTCATGATGGCGTGGATGTCGATCATGGGTAACAGCGCGCTGGATATGGTCATGCAAGGCGCGAGCGAGTTCGGCCAGCAGGCCGTGGATAATCCAGGCTCGTCGATCTACCTGTTCCTTGAGGCTTTCCCGCTGTCCTGGCTGACCACCGCTGTCGTCACGATCTTGGCGATTGTATTCTTCGTCACCTCGGGCGACTCCGGTTCGCTGGTGCTGTCCAACTTCACCTCCAGGCTGCGTGATGTGAACAGCGATGCGCCGATCTGGATGCGCATTCTGTGGGCGGCGATCATCGGTGTATTGACCCTGGCCCTGCTGATTGCCGGCGGCCTGAGTGCCCTGCAAGGCACGGTGGTGATCATGGGGTTGCCGTTCTCCATCGTGCTGCTGTTTATGATGGCGGGTCTGTACAAGGCCCTCAGCCTGGAAGGCATGATGGCCGACAGTTACCAGAAGAGCCTGTCCGGTCACCTGTCCGGGCGCGCCACCCTGGAGCAGACTTCGATGAATTGGCGCCAGCGCCTGACGCGGGCCATGAGCTTTCCCAGCCACAGCCAGGCGCGTCGCTACCTGACTGATATCGGCAAGCCGGCCATGGAGGAGATTCAGCAGGCGCTCACTGCCCGTGGTGTCGTGGTGGAGATTGTCGAGGGTGAGGGCGAGCAGGAGCACCTGGCGCTGAACGTCCAGCTGGGCAGCGAGCAGGACTTCACCTACCAGATCTGGCCGGTGCGCAGTTCCATGCCGTCGTTTGCGGTGCGCACGCAGCGCAATAGCGCGCACTACTACCGGCTTGAGGTGCACCTGCGCCAGGGCAGCCTGGGCTATGACTTGATGGGTTACAGCAAGCGCCAGTTGATCGAAGACATCCTCGATCATTACGAGCACCACATGCACTTCCTGCACATTCAGCGTGAGCAGGCAGTGATTGCCGGTGACCCTGGCGAGACGGGTGGTGCTGCTAACCCTGCGTAGTCCTTAGCATCGTCAACAGCGCTGCCTGCCGTTCGCGCGCCAGGCGGCGTTTTTGTATCTGCGCATCGCCGCGCGCAGCCGGGATGGGGCGCTACAGGTAAGATAGGCGCCTGCACTAATTCCTTATCTGGAGACACCATGAAACCTCAATGCAAGGCCTGCGGCGCTGCCGTGCCCGCCGACGCCACCCAATGCCCGGCCTGCGGTGCCGAGCTGCCGAAGAAGACCAAGCTCCTGCCGCTGGCGGCCTTTATGCTGATCGTCATTCTGGTGCTGCAGGCCTATATGAAAGACGACGCACAAGAGCCCAGCGAGCCTGTCCCTGCAGCGCCCAGCAGTGAGCAACAAAGCGGAAGTTGAGTGAGGCCTGAGTGTTCAGGTGATTGCCCATGCACCCTCATCGGCCTCACAGCCTTTGCTCAGGTCATGGGGCCGGGTTTGCACGATTACTTGTCAGAGCGTTTTCGCCAATAAAATACATTTAGATATAATGTTTTTTATTTAGTTGATCCTGGTCAGTACACGCGTTTTTGATATGCATGATCCTCAGGGCTCAACCCTTGAGGACATCAGCATGAAAGCGAATATCGGTACCCTTGATCGCACGCTGCGCATTGCCGTGGGCCTTTGCCTGATTGTATTGAGTCTGTTGGGCGTGATCGGCATGTGGGGCTGGGTCGGGCTGGTGCCTTTGGCCACCGGTGCCTTGCGCTTCTGCCCGGTTTACCCGCTGCTGGGCATCAATACCTGTAAGCGCTCTTAGGGCAACCACCCGGCTAATTGGGTAATCGGGCGCAGTCTCGCATGTCCGATACTCGACCCGTAGGATCAAGCACGCGACTTCAATCTGGCCGGCTGCGTTCAGGTGTACTTGGTAAAGATGGCCCGTACTTGTGTCAGCTTGTTTTCGTTGCTTTGCTCAGGGTCGAGCACGGCCTCTTCGACAAGGCAGATCAGCATGGCCTGATAGGCTTTATCCAGCGCCTTGCGCGCTGCACTGAACTGTTGGGCAATGGGCTCGCACTCGTCGCCTCGCCTGATCATGGCTTGTATCCCGCGTACCTGGCCTTCTATCCGCGCCAGGCGTTTGAGCAGTGCATCGCGTTGTTGTGCCCGTGCTTGATCCGTGATTTCCATGTCTGAGCGTCCCGTATTTTCATGTCAGTTGAGGGCCTCCGTTCGCGCAGCCTATCTCATGCAGGGTGACGCCGCGCATTGCTAGCAGCCGGGCGATGCAGCAGCGTATTACAGCGTTTGTGCGCGCCAGAGTATCGCGTAGCCCAGGCCTATCAGCAGCCACCCGGCAACAGGGTGGAAGAGGATTTTCCATACCTTGCTGATGGGGTCGAAGCCCACGCCGTGAATAAAGCCACTGGAGATGCCGAGCATGCTCAGCATGATCAGGCGATGGTTGTAGTGGCCGTCGGCGCTCAGCATGGCTGCCGGATGGATCAGCAAGAGCAGCGTCAACGGCGTTGCCAGCAGCAGTGAGACAGCGCGGCTGTAACCGCGCTGTAGCCATCCCCGTGATTCAGTCACCGCCTTCCACCTGCTCGTCCAGGTTCTGCGTTGTTTCCAGCCAGAGCGCGTTGATGATGCCAAAGCTGCAGGCCAGCAATACGCCTAAAATCCAGGTGAAGTACCACATAGCGTTCTCCTTACTCTGTCAGTGATGCGGCGCGGCCTGTCAGTGGGCCGCGCCGCTGCCGTTCAATACAGCCCGTGTGGGTTGGCTTCGATGCTGTGGTCGGTCAGGCGGCCCCACATGCGGGTGTAGCACCACAGGGTGTAGGCCAGGATCAGCGGTACGAAGATGCCGACCACGACGAGCATGATGCCCAGGGTCTTCTGGCTAGATGCCGCGTCCCACAGGGTCAGGCTGGACGCCGGGTCGATGCTCGACGGGAAGACGAACGGGAAGAGCGCAAAGCCTGCCGTGCAAATGGTCCCGACAATCGCCAGGCTGCTGCCGATAAAGGCCACTGCGCCACGATTGAGCTGTGCACCGAGCAGGGCGATAAGTCCGCCCGCCAGGCCCAGCAGCGGCGCGATGCGCATCAGCGGGTAGGTGGCATAGTTGCCCATCCAGCCCGCATTGGTGGCGCTGACCTGCTTGGCCAATGGGTTGATCGCGCCGCCCAGGTCAATGCCGCCCACCAGTGTCATGCCGCTAATGCCGGTGGCCAGCCAGAGGCCTGCTGCGGCGAAAGCCGCCAGGTAAACCAGGCTGCACAGCCGCGTGGCGATACGTGCACGGGCATGCAGCGCGGCGTCGGTGCGCAGCATCAACCAGGCGCCACCGTGGGCCGAGAGCATGCTCAGGCTGACCACGCCGGCGAGCAGGGCGAAGGGGTGCAGCAAGCCGAAGAACGAACCTTCATAGCTTGAGCGCAGCAGCTCATCGAGGCGGAAAGGCAGACCAAGGAACAGGTTGCCGAAAGCCACGCCAAACAGCAGGGCTGGCGCTGCGCCACCGACAAACAAGGCCCAGTCCCAGGCGCTGCGCCATTGCTGGTTCTCCAGTTTGCTGCGGTAGTCGAATCCGACCGGGCGACAGAACAGCGCGAACAGCACCGCCAGCATCGCCCAGTACAGGCCGGAGAAGGCCACGGCATAGACCATCGGCCAGGCAGCGAAGAGGGCGCCGCCGGCGGTGATAAACCACACCTGGTTGCCATCCCAGTGCGGGGCGATGGTGTTGATCGCCACCCGGCGTTCGTTGTCGGTTTTACCGACGAAGGGCATCAGCGCCATGGCGCCCATGTCGAAGCCATCGGTCAGGGCGAAGCCGATCAGCAGCACGCCAATCAGCACCCACCAGATCAGTTTCAGGGTTTCGTAATCAAACATGCTGTGCTCCCGAGGCAGTGAAAGCCGAGGCGTTGTCACGCTCAAAGTGATAGCGGCCGGTATGCAGGCTGGAAGGGCCAAGGCGTGAGAACTTGATCATCAGGTACATCTCGATCATCAGCAGCACGCTGTAGAAGGTAATCAGCGCAGCCAGTGAGCCCCACACATCGCCTGGCGTCAGCGATGAGGCGGACAAATGCACCGGCAGCACTTCGGCAATCGACCAGGGTTGGCGGCCATGCTCGGCGACGATCCAGCCGGTCTGGGCGGCGATCCACGGCAGCGGCAGGCTGTACAGGGCAAACCTGAGCAGCCAGGGTTTGTTTTCCGCATCGCGCTTGATCGAGGCCCAGGCAGCGAGGGTGAACAGCAACAGCATCAGGAAGCCCGATGCAACCATGGCGCGGAAGGTCCAGAACATGGTCGCCACATGGGGGATGGTATCCAGCGATGCCAGGCGGATCTGCTCGTCGCTGGCATCGACCACCGCCGGGGTGTATTTCTTCAGCAGCAGGCCGTAGCCCAGGTCCTGCTTGACTGCGTTGAAGGCGGCGATGGTGGCAGCGTCTTTAGTGCCGCTGCGCAATTGTTCCAGCAAGCCATAGGCAAGCATGCCGTTGCGGATGCGCACTTCGTGCTGGGCGATCAGGTCCTTGATGCCGGTGACCTCTTTGTCCAGCGAGCGGGTGGCGATGATGCCCATGGCATAGGGGATCTTCACTGCATAGTCGGTACGCTGCTCCTGCTGGTTGGGCAGGCCGAACAGGGTGAAAGCCGCTGGCGCGGGTTCGGTTTCCCACTCGGCTTCGATAGCCGCGAGCTTGGTTTTCTGCACGTCGCCGATTTCATATCCGGACTCATCCCCGAGCAGGATCACCGAAATGGTCGAGGCCAGGCCGAACACTGCGGCGATGGCGAAGGAGCGGCGGGCGAAGGCCATGTCGCGCTTCTTCAGCAGGTAGAAGCTGGAGATGGCCAGGACGAAGATCGCCCCGGTGACATAACCGGCCGACACGGTATGCACGAACTTGACCTGGGCCACCGGGTTGAACAGCAGGGCGCCGAAGTCGGTCAGCTCCATGCGCATGGTCTCGAAGTTGAACTCCGCGCCCACCGGGTTCTGCATCCAGCCGTTGGCGATCAGGATCCACAGCGCCGACATGTTCGAGCCGATCGCCACCAACCAGGTCACGGCCAGGTGCTGCACCTTGGAGAGGCGGTCCCAGCCGAAGAAGAACAGACCGATAAAGGTTGATTCGAGGAAGAACGCCATCAGCCCTTCGATGGCCAGCGGCGCGCCGAAGATGTCGCCGACGTAATGGCTGTAGTAAGCCCAGTTGGTGCCGAACTGGAATTCCATGGTCAGGCCGGTGGTGACGCCCAGGGCGAAGTTGATGCCGAACAACTTGCCCCAGAACTTGACCATGTCCTTGTAGACCTGTTTGCCGGTCATCACATAGACCGACTCCATGATCGCCAGCAGAAAGGCCAAGCCCAGGGTCAGGGGTACGAAGAGAAAGTGGTACATCGCGGTGATTGCAAATTGCAGGCGCGAGAGATCGACGACAGATTCCGAGATCATCTCGGTGTCTCCTCAGTAGGGGTAATAGGCGTGGGCGTCGCGGGCTGGAACAGGTGCGCATCGAAGCGGTGGGTGCCGTCAGTGGGCACCGTGGGCTCGGTAAACCAGATGGCCTTGATGCTCAGCAGGATCACCAGCTTGATCAGCAGGATGGCGGCGATCTCGCGCACCAGCGGGATCTGCCAGGGTGATTGAGGTGTTGGGGTGGTCATGCCGGCGCTCCACTGCATTAGGACATAGCAGGGTTGTTACTGGTTGTTGCATGGTACCCACGGGGGTATGTGTGCTGAGTTGATGCAGATCAGTAGATGGGCGAGTGCCTGAGGGATGACTGCCTGAAAAATGCCGGCGATAGAGCGGGGCGATGCGTTGTGGCACATGCCCTTGGGGAGAGGAGCGCGGGAGCGCCGAGGGTGGGGCACCGGCACCGGTGGCCTGGCGGCGCGCGCGGCGCACCCTACGATTGCGCGTGCAGTGGTGTGTTCGCGACCCTTAATCGAAGCCGGGCAGCTCAGGCGTTTCGACTGCCTTGCCTGCGGCGCTCCAGGCCTCGAAGCCCCCGGCAATCGACAGCACCTTGAGGTAGCCCATCTCCTGCAGCGCGCAGGCAGCAAGGGCCGAGCGGCCGCTGTTTTTGCAATAGAGCACCAGGTTGAGATCGCGCGCTGTCAGGGCAGGCTCATTGCTGAGTTTGAACTCAAGCAGGCCGCGAGGAATGTTGATGGCCCCCGGAAGATGGCCCGCATGAAACTCATCGGCTTCGCGCACATCGATCAGGACATCGGCGCTGCGGATGGCGGCGTCCGCCGCATGCAGTTCGACTTCCTGGATACGGCTTTTCGCGGCGGTGACCAGGTCATGGGCAGTTTTCATCTGGGGCTCCTGTTTGCGTGATTTGCGGGGGCTAGCGTTTTTAGCGCTTCAAACTGGCTGATAAACACCTGTCCACCAAACTGTTCGAGGAAGCTGGAGCGGCGCAGCTGGTCCATCACTGGGCCCTTGACTTCGGACAGGTGCAACTGCACACCGGCGGCCTGCAGGCGTTCGACGATGGCTTCCAGCGAATCCAGGGCGCTGGCGTCGATCAGGTTGACCCCGGAGCACATCAGCACCAGATGGCGCACCTGCGGCCGGTTGGCGATCAACTCGCTAATGCGGTCTTCGAGGTAACGCGCGTTGGGAAAGTACAGGCTTTCGTCGACGCGCAGTGACAGCACGCTGGGCGACTCGATCACGGCGAAGCGCTCGACATTGCGAAAGTGTTCGCTGCCCGGCACCTGGCCAACCACGGCCATGTGCGGCTGGCTGGTGCGCCAGAGAAACAGCAGCAACGACAGGCCGACGCCGAGCAGGATGCCGGTCTCTACGCCAATCAGCAGCACGCCGAGCAGGGTGGCCAGTTGCGCCGCACCGTCCGAGCGCGAGTAGCGCCAGGTGCGTTGCAGCGAGCCGAGATCGACCAGGCTGAGCACGGCAACGATGATGGTCGCGGCCAATACCGCATGGGGCAGACTGTGTAACAGCGGGGTCAGCACCAGCACGCTGAGGGCGATGCCGGCCGCGGTGAAGACCCCGGCCATAGGGGTTTGCGCGCCGGCATCGTAATTGACCACCGAGCGGGCAAAGCCGCCAGTCACCGGGAAACCGCCGCTAAAGGCCGCAGCGAAATTGGCAGTGCCCAGGCCGAGCAGCTCGTTGTTCGGCTGGATACGCTGGCGCCGTTTGGCGGCCAGGGTCTGGCCGACGGACACCGACTCGACAAACCCCACCAGGCTGATCAGCAGCGCGGCCGGCAGCAGTTGCAGGGCCAGGTCGAGGTCTAGCGTGGGCAGTGTCAGGCCCGGCAAGCCTTGGGGAATGGCCCCGACCACCTTTACGCCGGCTTGCTCCAGTTGCAGCCAGGTGACTGCGATGATTGCGACAATAATCGCCAGTACGGGGCCTGCCTTGGCCAGATTGCCAGCCGTTGCCGCGGACAGGCCCAGGCGTTCGAGCGCCGCCTTTAAGTAGGCCCGTGCCCACCACAGCCAGGCCAGGCTGAGCGCGCCGATCAGCAGGGTGGGCCCGTGCAAGGCCGGCAGTCCCTGGTAAAGCTGCGGAATGATCTGCACCAGGCTATCGCCCGAGACGGAGAGGCCCAGCAGGTGTTTGAGCTGGCCGATGGCGATCAGAATACCCGAAGCACTGATAAACCCGGACACCACCGGGTGGCTGAGGAAGTTGGCGAGAAAGCCCAAACGCAGCACAGCCATGGCGCTCAGCAGTACACCGGATAACAAGGCCAGAAGCATGGCCGCGCCGATATAGGCGCTGCTGCCGGGCGGGAACAGCGGTTCCAGCGCCGCGGCGCTCATCAGCGATACCACCGCCACCGGCCCAACCGCCAGGGTGCGGCTGGAGCCAAACAGCGCATAGGCCAGCAGCGGCAGAATGCTGGCGTACAGACCCATCACGGGCGGTAGGCCGGCGAGCATGGCGTAGGCCAGGCTCTGCGGGATCAGCATCAGGGTAACGATCAGCGCCGCCAAGCCATCCTGGCTGGCCGCGCTGCGGCTGTAGTGTTGTCCCCAGTCGAGGCAGGGTAGCCATTGGCGCAGTTTCATTCGCAGCGCCTCAGAGCACGTCGAGGGGGATTTTCAGGTAGCGAACACCGTTGTCTTCGGCGGGCGGCAGTTGCCCAGCGCGCATATTGACCTGTACTGACGGCAGGATCAGGGTCGGCATGCCCAGGGTGGCATCGCGGGCGTTGCGCATGGCGACGAAGTCCGCTTCGCCGATGCCGTCGTGGACGTGCACGTTGTTCGCGCGCTGTTCGGCGACGCTGGTTTGATTACTGAACTCATCGCGCCCCGGCGCCTTGTAGTCGTGGCACATAAACAGGCGGGTTTCCCCCGGCAGGCTGAACAGTGTGCGGATCGACTGGTACAGAGTGTGCGCATCCCCACCGGGAAAGTCGCAGCGCGCGGTGCCGTAGTCGGGCATAAACAGGGTGTCACCGACAAAGCCGGCATCGCCGATCAGGTAGGTCATGCAGGCCGGCGTATGGCCTGGCGTATGAATAGCGCGTGCGGTTAGGTTGCCGACCGTGAAGGTGTCGCCGTCCTTGAACAGGCGATCGAACTGGCGGCCATCGGTGGCGAACGCGGTGCCGGCATTGAACAGCTTGCCGAAGGTGTTCTGCACGGTGGTGATGTGCTCGCCAATGGCCAACTGGCCACCCAGTGCGCGTTTCAGGTAGGGCGCAGCCGAAAGGTGGTCGGCATGCACATGGGTTTCCAACAGCCAGTCCACCTGCAACTGATGGTCTTTTACATACTGGATCAGGCGATCTGCGCTGGTTGTCGTGGTGCGTCCGGCGGCGGGGTCGTAGTCCAGTACCGAATCGATGATCGCACAGCGTTGCGTGCTGGGGTCGCTGACCACGTAGCTATAGGTGTAAGTGGCGGGATCAAAGAATGCTTCGATGACAGGTTGCATGGCTGTGCTCCTCGCATAGACCCCATGGAATAAACAGTTAAGAATTATCTTAACTGTTTTATGGTTCTATCTATAGATTTAAAAAGAATAAACGAGTGTTGTTGGGCACAGCGGTGTGGGCGGGTAACGGCGTTCAGCGTGCAGGTGGGGAGCTGCGAGCGGCTGTCCGCCGCTGTACGGTTGAGTTAGCAGCTATTAGCGCGTCGATCCGTGCGCTGCATCCGGGTATCCTGACGGTCGAGGTCGGCAGCGCAAATCGGGCTCTGCGCGCAGGCACGAGCAGCACGCGGGCTCATTTCATTTTTCTAAAACTCAAAGGCTTATGGATCAACGAAAAATCATCCATGTCGATTGCGACTGTTTCTATGCCGCCATCGAAATGCGTGACGATCCCAGCCTGGCCGGCAAGCCGCTGGCGGTAGGGGGCTCGGCAGATCGGCGCGGGGTGATCGCCACCTGTAACTACGAGGCGCGCGCTTATGGGGTGCGCTCGGCCATGGCCTCGGCCCATGCGCTGAAGCTCTGCCCGGAGCTGACCATCGTCAAGCCGCGCTTCGAGGTTTACCGCAGCGTTTCGCGGGAAATTCAGGCGATCTTTCGCGATTACACCGAGCTGATCGAGCCGTTGTCGCTCGATGAAGCCTACCTGGATGTCAGTGAGTGTTCGCGCTTCGAGGGCAGTGCCACGCGCATCGCCCAGGACATTCGCCGGCGGGTTTCTCAGGATATGCACATCACCGTGTCGGCCGGAGTGGCGCCGAACAAGTTTCTGGCCAAGATCGCCAGCGACTGGCGCAAACCCAATGGGCTGTTTGTTATCACTCCGGCGCAGGTCGACGACTTTGTCGCAGCGTTGCCGGTCAGCAAGCTGCATGGTGTGGGCAAGGTCACCGCCGACAAGCTGGCCCGCCTGGGCATCCGCGACTGTGGTGACCTGCGCAGCTGGCGCAAGCTGGACCTGGTGAAAACCTTCGGCAGTTTTGGTGAGCGCCTCTGGGGCCTGGCCCATGGCATTGATAATCGACCGGTGAACAACGACAGTCGCCGCCAGAGCGTCAGTGTGGAGAACACTTACGACCAGGACCTGCCAGACCTGGAGGCCTGCCTGGCGCAATTACCGGCCTTGCTGGAAACCCTCGAGGAGCGTATTGCGCGCCTGGACCGCAGCTATCGGCCGGACAAGCCCTTCGTCAAAGTGAAGTTCCACGACTTCACCCAGACCACCCTGGAGCAGGCCGGTGCCGGTCGTGATCTGGACAGTTATCGTTTGCTGCTCAGCGCCGCCCACGCCCGCGGCAACAAGCCGGTGCGCCTGCTCGGTGTCGGCGTGCGCCTACATGATCTGCGCGGGCGACAGGAGCAGCTGGAACTGTTTGCGCCCTAGGTGCCCCCTTTGCTCTCTGTAGGAGCGAAGGGGCGCCTAGCCTTTATTCGCGATAGACGCTTGAAAGCGTTGAAAGCGTCGCGGCTAAAGCCCCTCCCACTTCATCGTAAACCCTAGGATTACTCAGGCCAGAGGCGTAGCGGCTTGCCGCTGGCCGGCCAGAGGCGCAGCTGGTCGGTAGGGGAGATGTCCCAGCGCTGCACCGTTTCCAGGCTGGCGAGAAAGCGCGCTTCCTGCTCCATGATCGCTGGTGCGCAGAGTTTGCGGGTGCTGCCGGCGGGGCCGAAGGTCAGGCGCTCACCTTCCAGGCTATAGCTGGCGAACCAGTGATTGCAGCCAGCGTTGCCGTAGGCGCGGCCATCGCTGCCCAGGGTCATGGTCAGGTGGCTACGGTCGATCAGCGGGCGTTCGCCGATCCACTCGACCTGGTAAGTGCTATCGGTTTGCAGGGTAACTGCCTGACTGGCACAGCCGGCCAGGCTGATACCGAGCAAGGACGCGAGCAACGGGCGGTACATGTTTCAGGCCTCTTTCTGACAACGTGGGCAGGTATGCTGGCCGCTGGTTCCGCGCCAGCCGAGTTCGGCGATCCGGGCTTCTGCCGCAGGTGCCTGGGCTTTTTTGCCCAGGGCGGCGTCGACGGCAAATTCGACATCGATCTGCTTGGCGCAGCGGTCACAGGTGACTTGCCAGGTGTGGATCGCCAGTTCGGTAAATGCCGGTCCATGGGCCACGGCAACCCACTGGCCGCGCGGGTTGATCAGGTGACGGACCTTCTCCACCTGCAGGCGCATACTCAGGTCGCGGCTGCCCTTGAGCGTCACCTGCAGGCTGTCACCATTCTGGATCGAGCCCCCATTGCCGGTGACCTGATAACGGCCGGGCGCCAACGCGCGGCATTCGATAAGGGTGTGCTCGGGGTTGAGCAAGCTGTAGCGAAAATCGTGATCGGCCATGGTTCCTCCTGGCAAGGCGGCCATTCTAGCAGGGCGTTGCGGGCCGCTGGGTGGCCATCAGTCGTTACTGATAGCCACTTCTGCCAGGCGCGTAATGGCGCTGTCCAGTTCATCAAGGGCCTGCTCGGCGGCCGGGTCATCCTGCTTGAGCAGGGTTTCGCTGCGTTGGCAGGCCGCGCGCAGCTGGGGGACGCCGCAATAACGTGTGGCGCCGTGCAGCCGATGTACGCGCTCGATCAGCGCGTTGCGCTCCCCGGCATCGCGGGCCTGGCGGATGGCCTGGCGGTCAGCGGGCAGGCCGGCGATCAGCATATTCAGCATGTCGCTCGCCAGGTCGGCCTTGCCGGCTGCCAGACGCAAGCCTTCTTCGGCATCCAGCACGCGGCTGGCGGGGGCGTCAGGCTGCTCGGGTGGTTGCGCCTCTGGCCCCTGTTTGCGCAACGCCAGCCCCGTCCACTTGAGCACCACTTGAGCCAACTGCCGCTCGTTGATGGGTTTGGTCAGGTAGTCATCCAGGCCGCTCTGCAGCAGGGCGCGCTTTTCATTGGCCAGGGCGTGGGCGGTCAGCGCGACTATGGGCACCGTCGGGCGTGCCTGCTCATTTTCCCACTGGCGAATCGCTTCGGTGGTTTGTCGACCATCCATACCGGGCATCTGCACGTCCATGAAGATCAGGTCGAAGCTGTGCTGCTGGGCGTACTCCAGTGCCGTATAGCCGCTGTCAGCGACTGTAACCACGGCGCCCATCTCGGCCAGCAGAGTCTGCACAAGCAGCAGGTTGGCCGGGTTGTCGTCGACGCAGAGAATGGCTGGCGAGCGGCTCGGCGCCGCATTTGTGGGCTCGCTGCGGGGCAGGCGCGGGCTGATCAGTCCGGCCAATGCGCGCTGCAACTTGCGCGTGCAGGCAGGCTTGGCTTGCAGTTGGCTGTGCGCATCCGGCAGGGCTTCGTGGTACAGGGCCTGCTCGGTGGTCGGGCAGAGCACCACGCTTTTGCAGTCGAGGTGATCGAGGGCCCAGAGGTGTTTACCGAGTCGCTCCGGCGGCAACTGCTCCAGGGTTACGCCGAGCACGGCGAGGTCATAAGGTCGCTGGCTGGTCCGCGCTTTGGCCACGGCTTCGATCAGTGTATCGAGCTGCTCGAAGGTGGTGGCCTGCAGGCCGCAGTCTTCCAACTGATGCTGCAGTGCCTGGCTGGCCAGTGGGTGGCTCTCCAGAATGGCCACCGCGCGGCCGAGCAGGGGCGGCCGGGGCAGGTCTTCGGCGTCATCGCGGGCCTTGGGCAGGCTCAGGCTGATCCAGAATTCCGAGCCTTCACCGGGCGTGCTGTCGACGCCGATTTCGCCGCCCATCTGCTCGACCAGACGTTTCGAAATGACCAGGCCCAAACCGGTGCCGCCGGCCTGGCGCGACAGTGAATTGTCCGCCTGGCTGAAGGCCTGGAACAGGGCGCGCAGGTCATCCTCGGAAAGGCCGATGCCAGTGTCCTGCACGCTGATGCGCAGTTGCGCGCGGTCGGCGCTTTCGTCCTCGAGCATCGCGCGCAACACGATGCTGCCTTCGCGGGTGAATTTGATCGCATTGCTCACCAGGTTGGTCAGCACCTGACGAAGTCGCAGGGGGTCGCCGATCAGCGCCCGTGGAGTGTCGCGGTAGACCAGCGAGAGCAGTTCGAGCTGCTTCTGGTGGGCGGCCGGGGCAAGAATGGTCAGGGTGTCCTGGAGCAGGTCGCGCAGGTTGAACGGAATGCTTTCCAGGACCAGCTTGCCGGCCTCGATTTTGGAGAAGTCGAGCACCTCGTTGATGATTCCCAGCAGACTGTCGGCGGATTTCTCGATGGTGCTCAGGTAGTCCTGCTGGCGCGGGGTCAGCTCGCTCTTCTGCAGCAGATTGGTGAAGCCGAGAATGCCGTTGAGCGGGGTGCGGATTTCGTGGCTCATGTTGGCGAGGAACTCGGACTTGATGCGGCTGGCCTCCAGGGCCTCCTTGCGCGCGAAGTCCAGCTCGATGTTCTGGATCTCGATGGTTTCCAGGTTCTGGCGTACATCTTCGGTGGCCTGGTCGACGCTGTGCTGCAGTTCTTCCTGAGCATTCTGCAGGGACTCGGCCATGCGGTTGATGCCGGCTGCCAGCTCATCCATCTCCTGGCTGCCCAGTGGCGGCAGGCGGGTTTCCAGGTGCCCATCCTTGAGTTGCGCCACGCCATGCTTGATCTGTAGCAGCGGGCTGTTGATGCTGCGGCTCATGCGCATGGCCAGCAACCCGGTCACCACCAGGCCAGTGGCGATCAGCAGCAGGCTGGTGAGCAGGCTGCGATAGCCGACGAGCAGGGTGCTGTGGTGCGACAGCTCCAGTTCGACCCAGCCGAGCAGGCGTTCGGTTGCTTCGCCGACGGGCTGGCCGGTTAGGCTCAGGTGCTGTTCGATCACCGGTAGCAGAAAGCGTGTGGCGTCCTGGCTGCTGTTCCAGCTCAGTACCTGCAGGTTGCCTGTCGGCACTGGGTTGAGCATGCTCGGCCCGGCATGGGCCAGGCGTGTGCGTTCGCCAGCCAGGAAGCTCACGGCGCGCACATCCGGTTGCTCCAGGGCTTCGGTGGCGATGCGCTGCAGCAGCAGGGCGTCGCTGTCGCGCAGCGCCGGTGCAGCCAGCGGCGCGAGTTGTTCGGTGATCATCTGCCCGCGCTGCAGCAGTTGGGCATTGAGGTCAGACAGCTGCGCCCAGGTGAAGTAGCCACCCAGAACCAGCGCCAGCAGGCTGGTTGGCAGCAGGGTGAGCATAAGCACCCGGCTTTTGATGCTGATGTCCTTGATCACGCGTGTGGCTCCTGCAGTAGTAGGCCGCCAGTGTAGCGATTCGGCGACACAGAATCTTCTGAGTGAGTGGTGATTGATTAAGAGGTAGAATTGTTCTCATTCAAGCTCTGGTGACTGCTTCATGCTCGCGCACTGTCCGCCCCAGCGGCGCATCCTCGCCGTCGAAGATGATCCGCTTCTTGCCAGCCATCTGTGCAGCCACCTGCAGCGCAGCGGCTTTGCCGTAACCCTCAGCCATGATGGCGAGGCGGGGCTGCGCCTGGCTCAGCAGGATCCCTTCGATCTGGTGCTGATGGACATCATGCTGCCCGGCCTTGATGGACTCAGTGCCTTGCAGCAGTTACGCCAGCGCAAGCGCGTGCCGGTGATCCTGATGTCGGCCCTGGGCGCTGAGCAGGATCGGATCGCCGGTTTTAGCCAGGGCGCTGACGACTATTTGCCCAAGCCGTTCAGCCTCGGTGAGCTGAGTGTGCGTATCGAGGCGATCTTGCGCCGTGTGGCCTATGAGCGTCAGGCACCGAATCCGCCGGTTGGGGGGCTGAGTTTCGATGACGGACGCGCCGATGTCTGCTTTAACGGTCGCTGGGCGGGCCTTACCCCGAGCGAGTACCGCGTGCTCGAGTTACTCGCCGGCAGCCCGGACGAGGCGTTGAGTAAAGCCTTCCTCTATCAGCAGGCGCTGCATCGCGCCTACTCGGCCCATGACCGCGCGCTGGACATGCATGTCAGCCACCTGAGGCGCAAGCTGCAGGCCCTGGGCGATACCGGCCTGCGCCTGGAAACCGTATGGGGTAAAGGATATCTGCTGGCCGCGCAGGAGCACTGAGAGTGCCGGGACGTCATTCACTATTCTGGAAGCTCGCGGCGCTGTTGGTGACCTTTGTGCTGTTGCTCATCTCGCTGAGCTGGTTTTTCAGTCAGCGCATCGAGTTGCACACGGCGCGGCTGTCCCCAGAGGCGCGTACGCAGTTGCAGGCTTACGCCGCTGAGGCAGAGCAGGCATGGCGTGAGGATGGGGCGGCCGGCGCACAGCGTTACCTGCGTCAGCTGGCTCACGTCGAGGGGCGCGACGCGATGCTGCTCGATCGCGACTTGCAGTCGCTGAGCGGTGTGCCTTTGACCGATATTCAGCGCCAGCGAGTGACCTTTATGCGCCAGCTGGATTGGCCCATGAGCCGCCGCGCCAGTAAATTGCCCTACATCGACATTCCCTTTCCCGGCCAGGCCGGGCATCTGGTGATTCAACTGCCCGAGCGGTTTCGTCCCTGGGCTTACCGTGAGCCTTTGCTGCTGATCGCTCGCGCGTTGCTGCCAGCGTGCCTGGCCCTGCTGTTTTGCATCGGCCTGTATCGGGTGTTGATTGCCCCGCTGGTGCGCCTGCGTGACCAGGCCAATGCCCTGCGTGCCGACGATCTCACGCCCAGGGCGGGGCCTTTGGCGCTGCGCCGCGATGAGTTGGGGGATCTGGCCCGCGCCTTCGATCACATGGCTGAGCGCCTGCATGGCACGGTGGCGTTGCAACGCCAGTTGTTGCGCAACCTGTCCCATGAATTGCGTACGCCGTTGAGCCGCTTGGGCATTGCCAGCGAGAGTGAGCTGGGCGCCGCGGCCTTGGCGCAGCGCGTGCAGCATGAGGTGCAGATCATGCAGCGTCTGGTCGGCGATACCCTGCAACTGGCCTGGCTTGATACCGAACGGCCCAAGTTGCGGCCCCAGGCTCTGCAGCTTGCGGTGCTCTGGGATGTGCTGTGCGAGGACGCCTGTTTTGAAAGTGGCTGGTCGGCCGAGCGTTTGCACTACCAGGTGCCGGAGGCGTGTTGGGTCAGTTGTGAACTCAACGCCCTGGCCCAGGCCCTGGAAAATGTCCTGCGCAATGCCATTCGCCACTCGCCGCCAGATGGCCAGGTGTGGCTCAGTGGTGTTCGTGAAGGCGATACCTGGCACCTGTGCCTGGAGGATCAAGGCCCAGGCGTGGCTTCGCATGAGCTGGAGGCTATCTTCCAGCCGTTCACACGGCTCGCCGGTGGCCCAGGGGAAGAAGGCTTCGGGCTTGGCCTGAGCATTGCGCGCAGTGCCATCATCGGCCAGGGCGGGCGCATCGAGGCCCGCGCAGGCCGTGAGGGGCTTGCCGTGCATTTCTATCTGCCGGCGGCGCCTCGCCCGCGTGACAGTCTGAAACCTATGGCGCTTATGGAGCCTGCGCGTTTGCCGTTATCATAGGCGACCTTTCCTGCCGTCCGGACTCGAACGACGCCATGACCCTGCAATACCCCACCATTGCCGATTGCGTCGGCAACACCCCGCTGGTGCGTCTGCAGCGCCTGCCGGGCAACACCTCCAATACCCTGCTGCTCAAGCTCGAAGGCAATAACCCGGCGGGCTCGGTAAAGGATCGTCCGGCTCTGTCGATGATCACCCGCGCCGAGCTGCGCGGCGATATCAAGCCTGGCGATACCCTGATCGAGGCCACCTCCGGCAACACCGGCATCGCCCTGGCCATGGCGGCGGCGATCAAGGGCTACCGGATGCTGCTGATCATGCCCGACAACTCCACGGCCGAGCGCAAGGCGGCGATGACCGCCTATGGCGCCGAGTTGATCCTGGTGACTCAGGAGGAGGGCATGGAAGGCGCCCGCGACCTGGCCGACCGTCTACAGCGCGAAGGGCGCGGCAAAGTGCTCGACCAGTTCGCCAATGGTGACAACCCAGAGGCCCACTACACCGGCACCGGCCCGGAAATATGGCGCCAGACCCAGGGCCAGATCACCCATTTCATCAGTTCCATGGGCACGACCGGCACCATCATGGGCGTGTCGCGCTACCTCAAGGAGCAAAACCCGGCCGTGCAGATCATCGGCCTGCAGCCGATGGAGGGCGCCGCCATTCCTGGCATCCGCCGCTGGCCGCAGGAATACCTGCCGAAGATCTACCAGAATGAGCGGGTCGACCAGATCATCGACATGTCACAACTGGAAGCCGAAACGGTCATGCGCCGTCTGGCCCGCGAAGAAGGCATCTTCTGCGGCGTGTCTTCCGGTGGCTCGGTGGCGGCCATGCTGCGCCTATCGGCTGAGCTGGAGAACGCGGTGCTGGTGGCAATTATCTGCGACCGTGGCGACCGTTATCTGTCGACTGGCGTTTACGACGTCCCGGCCGCCTGATGGCCAAGAAAACAGGTGGTTTGCGCTTCCAGCCGGCGGGCGGTACACGCGCCGTGCAGGTGCCCGTCGGCAAGAAGCAGACGCTAAGTATCGAGCGCCTGGCCGGTGACGGTCGCGGCATTGCCTTTGTCGAGGGGCGCACCTGGTTCGTCAGCGGCGCGCTACCGGGCGAACGCATCCAGGCCCGCGTGCTGGCCGCGCGTAGTCAGGTGGTCGAAGCGCGCACCGAACAGGTGCTTGAAGCCAGTGCCGAGCGCCGCCCTGAGCCGTGCGCCTATGCCCGCGTGTGCGGTGGTTGTTCGTTGCAGCACATGCAGCCTGCCGATCAGCAGCAACTCAAGCAGCGCCAACTGCGTGAGCAGCTCGGGCGTCAGACCGGGCTCGAGCCACGCGTCTGGGCCGATGCGCTGAGCGGGCCGGAGCTGGGCTATCGGCGGCGTGCGCGTATCGCCGTGCGCTGGGATGCCAAGACGCGGCAGCTGGAAGTGGGTTTTCGCGCAGCAGCCAGCCAGGCGATAGTCGCGATCGACAGCTGCGTGGTACTGGTACAGCCCTTGCAGCCGCTGCTGGCCGCGTTGCCTGCTGTGTTGCGTGGGCTGGAAAAACCCCAGGCTATTGGTCATGTCGAACTTTTCCATGGCAGCGCCAGCGCTGTGCTGGTACGCCATACGGCGGTGCTTGGCGAGGCCGACCTGGCGGCGCTGCAGGCGTTCTGTCAGCAGCACGCCGCGCAACTCTGGCTGCAGGGCGCTGATGCGCCGCAGCCTTATGTCACGGGTGAGCGGCTAGGCTATCGGTTACAGCCGGGTGATCTGGAGTTGGCTTACCGCCCCGGCGATTTTGTTCAGGTGAACGCCGCGGTTAACCAGGCCATGGTCGATCAGGCGCTGGAATGGCTGGCACCGCAGGCCCATGAGCGGGTGCTGGACCTGTTTTGTGGGCTGGGCAATTTCGCCCTGCCGCTGGCGGGCCTGGCCCGTGAAGTGGTGGCGGTCGAAGGGGTACAGGCGATGGTCGAGCGCGGTGCGCAAAACGCCCAGGACAATGGCCTGGCTAACCTGCACTTTTTCCAGGCCGACCTGTCGAACCCGCTGCTCGATGCACCCTGGGCGCAGGGCGGTTTCGCCGCGGTGCTGCTCGATCCGCCGCGTGACGGCGCCTTCGAGGTGGTTCGCCACCTGGCAGGGCTCGGTGCCGAGCGGTTGTTGTACGTTTCCTGCAACCCGGCGACATTGGCGCGTGACAGCGCCGAATTGCTGGCGCAAGGTTACCGGCTTGAGCGAGCCGGTATGCTCGATATGTTTCCGCAAACCGCTCACGTCGAGGCCATGGCGTTGTTCGTCAAGGCCTGAGTAGGCGTGATCAAGGCCCGCCTGACGGGTCGACAGAGGCGCACATGGAGTGCGTCCGCTTGGGTTTAACCGACCACCTCGCAGAAGGCTGGCGACAGTTCGGTGGGCATGCCGCTCGCCGTAGGGAAGGGTAAGCAAGATGGTTCAGGTCAGAGCGCATCAGCCGATCAACGATGACGGCAGCATCAACCTTGAAGCCTGGCTCGAACACGTGCTGAGTGTCGACCCGGCGCTGGATCGAGACGCCTTGCGCGATGCCTGCGAGTTCGCTCGGGCCGCCGAGCAGCAAGCCAATGCGGCGCAGAATCTGTGGACCGAAGGGGCTTCGAGCTTTACCGCCGGCCTGGAGATCGCCGAGATTCTTGCTGATCTGCGTCTGGATCAGGACTCGCTGGTTGCGGCGGTGATCTACCGCGGTGTGCGCGAGGGCAAGATTACCCTGGCAGCGGTGCACCAGCGTTTCGGTCCGGTGGTCGCCAAGCTGATCGAGGGTGTGCTGCGCATGGCGGCGATCAGCGCCAGCCTGAACCCGCGCGATTCCCTGGTGCTTGGCTCCCAGGCCCAGGTCGACAACCTGCGCAAAATGCTCGTGGCCATGGTCGATGACGTGCGCGTAGCGCTGATCAAACTGGCCGAACGCACCTGCGCCATCCGCGCGGTCAAGGAAGCCGACGAGGAAAAGCGCCAGCGCGTAGCCCGCGAAGTCTTCGACATCTATGCCCCCCTGGCTCACCGCTTGGGCATCGGCCATATCAAGTGGGAACTGGAAGATCTGTCCTTCCGTTACCTGGAACCCGAGCAGTACAAGCAGATCGCCAAGTTGCTGCATGAGCGGCGTCTGGATCGCGAGCACTACATCAATGAGGTGATGGGCCAACTGCGCGCCGAACTTGAGGCGACGGGCATCAAGCCGGACCTCAGCGGTCGGGCAAAACATATCTACTCGATCTGGCGCAAGATGCAGCGCAAGGGCCTGCAGTTCAGCCAGATCTACGACGTGCGCGCGGTGCGCGTGCTGGTGCCGGAAGTACGCGACTGCTACACCGCGCTGGGCATCGTGCACACCCTGTGGCGGCATATCCCCAAGGAGTTCGACGATTACATCGCCAACCCCAAGGAGAACGGTTACCGCTCGCTGCACACCGCCGTGCTGGGCCCGGAAGGCAAGGTGCTGGAGGTGCAGATTCGCACCCAGGCCATGCACGAGGAAGCCGAGCTGGGCGTGTGTGCGCACTGGCGCTACAAGGGCACCGACGTCAAGGCCGGTTCCAATCACTACGAAGAGAAGATTTCCTGGCTGCGTCAGGTCCTCGAGTGGCACGAGGAACTGGGTGATATCGGCGGCCTGGCCGAACAGCTGCGCGTCGATATCGAGCCGGACCGGGTCTATGTGTTCACCCCTGACGGCCACGCCATCGACCTGCCCAAAGGCGCCACGCCGCTGGACTTCGCCTACCGCGTGCACACCGAAATCGGCCACAACTGCCGGGGCGCGAAGATCAACGGGCGCATTGTGCCGCTCAACTACAGCCTGCAGACCGGCGAGCAGGTTGAGATCATCACCAGCAAGCACGGCACGCCTAGCCGTGATTGGCTGAACTCCAACCTGGGTTATGTCACCACCTCGCGGGCGCGGGCGAAGATCGTCCATTGGTTCAAGCTGCAGGACCGCGATCAAAACGTCGCCGCCGGCAAGACCCAGCTTGAGCGTGAACTGTCACGCCTGGCGCTGCCACCGGTGGACTTCGAGAAGCTGGCGGAAAAAGCCAATCTCAAGACCAGCGAAGACCTGTTCGCCTCTCTCGGCGCCGGCGATCTGCGCTTGGCGCATCTGGTCAACCTGGCCCAGCAACTGGTCGAGCCGGACCGCGCCAACGAACAGCTCGAGCTCATCCCGCGCAAGGCCCAGGGCTTCAAGCCGGGCAAGCGTGGTGATATCCAGATTCAGGGGGTCGGCAACCTGCTAACGCAGATGGCAGGCTGCTGCCAGCCGTTGCCGGGCGATCCGATCGTCGGCTACATCACCCTGGGCCGCGGCGTCAGCATCCACCGCCAGGATTGCGCCGCCGTGCTGCAACTGAGCGGCCGTGAGCCGGAGCGGATCATCCAGGTCAGTTGGGGACCGGTACCAGTGCAGACCTACCCGGTGGATATAATCATTCGCGCCTACGACCGCTCCGGTCTGCTGCGTGACGTGACCCAGATGCTGCTCAACGAGAGGCTCAACGTGCTGGCGGTCAATACCCGCTCGAACAAGGAGGACAACACCGCCTCTATGTCGTTGACCGTGGAGATCCCTGGGCTCGATGCCCTGGGTCGTTTGCTGGGGCGGATCAGCCAGCTGCCGAATATCATCGAGGCGCGCCGCCACCGCGCGTCTTGATGCTCAGGCTGCGTGCGTTTGGCCAACCCTCTCGATCAGATGGACGTTGTTATGTATCAACTCGATGACCTGCTGCACCTGATGGCCCGTTTGCGTGACCCGCAGCATGGCTGCCCCTGGGACCTGCAGCAGGATTACGCGAGCATCGTGCCGCACACCATTGAGGAAGCCTACGAGGTGGCCGACGCCATCGAGCGCGGCGACTTTGCGCACTTGCCCGGTGAGCTGGGTGACCTGCTGTTTCAGGTGGTGTATTACAGCCAACTGGCGCGCGAGGAAGAGCGATTTACCTTCGCCACAGTGGTCGACTCGATTACCCGCAAGCTGGTCAGGCGTCATCCCCACGTGTTTCCCGATGGTGACCTGTACGGCGCCGTCGATTTGCCACGCCTCGACGAGGCGGCGGTGAAGCAGCGTTGGGAGGCGATCAAGACCGAAGAGCGCGCCGAGGCCGCCGCGGTGCCTGAACAGTTGTCGCTGCTTGACGACGTGCCGCTGGGGCTGCCGGCGCTGAGCCGTGCGGTCAAGCTGCAGAAGCGTGCCGCCCAGGTTGGCTTCGACTGGCCGGCAGCGTTGCCGGTGGTCGACAAGGTGCGTGAAGAGCTGGATGAAGTACTCGAGGCAATGAGCGAGAATGACCCAGCGGCAATTGCCGAAGAGGTGGGTGACCTGCTGTTCGTGGTGACCAATTTGGCGCGTCACCTCAAGGTCGATCCGGAAGCTGCTCTACGTGCCGGTAATCGCAAGTTCGAGCAGCGTTTTCGCTATATCGAGCGTGCGCTGGCCGCCTCCGGGTTGCGTATCGAGGGCTGCAGCCTGGAGCAGCTAGAAGCGCTCTGGAGTGAAGCGAAACAGTTGGAAAAGCAGGGTGCGCTGAGCTGCGGCTGAGCGACATGAGGTCAGCGGCAGGTACGCAGACACTGCCGTCACATATAGGTTTGGATTAGGAAGGTTATGGCGCTCTCACTACGCGACCAGTTGCTCAAAGCCGGGCTGGTCAACGAAAAGCAGGCCAAGCAGGTCGGCAAGCAGCAGCAGAAGCAGCAGCGTTTGGTCAAGAAAGGCCAGGCTGAAATCGATGACAGTGCGCGTCAGGCTGCCGCGCAGGCCCAGGCTGAGAAGGCTGCACGGGATCAGGAACTGAACCGGCAGCAGCAGGAAAAGGCCGAGCAGAAGGCGCGTGCCGCTCAAGTGCGACAGCTGATCGAAGCCTCGCGTCTGCCCAAGCTGACCAGCGATGACTACTACAACTTCGTCGACGACAAGAAGGTCAAGCGCCTGCCGGTCAACGCCATGTTACGTGACAAGCTCAGCCGCGGCTCGCTCGCCATCGTTCGCCATGGCGGCGGTTACGAGGTGATTCCGCGGGAGGCAGCGTTGAAGATTCAGGAGCGCGATCCGCAGCGGGTGGTCCTGCTCAATACGCCAACTGAAGCGCCGGATGCCGATGATCCGTACGCGGCTTACCAGATCCCGGATGACCTGATGTGGTGAGCAGGCTGCCTCGCCTTCTGCGGCGGGGCTAGTCGAAGACCATGCGCCCGGCAAACACTTGTGGGTCCTGCGCAGTGATGGCCTGCAACTGATCGAGGCGGATGCGCTGCTCACCACTGTCGGTTTGCAGGCGCAGGTATTCGGCCTTGTCACTTTCAGTCTGCAACCCCGCTGCCCGGCCCTCCAGCACCCGGCCATCGCGCAGCTCGACGTGCAGGCGGTCGCCACGTAGGCACGCTAGCTCCAGCGCATCGTAATGACGACAGTCGAGTGGCTGGTAAGGCGGTTCTGCGTTCATCGTTGACCTCCGAATTGTCAGCGGACACCTGTGAAAAAGCCGGGCTTGCCCGGCTTTTTCAGTTGTATCTCAGTCGCGGCGGCCTTCGACAGGCTTGCCATCTACTGTGCCGCTTTCGAGCATGATCTGGTACTCCTTGCCGTCCGTTTCCACCTGATGCAGGCGGACCAGCAGGTTGCCCCAATCCTTGGCAAACCAGAGGATGGTTTTACGGCTGCTCTGGGTCGGGTCGCGCACCCGCTCGACTTTATAGGCGTCGATCAGGCCGGCCTTGGTGCGTACCACTTCTTCGCCCAGGACACGGAAATCATAGGTTTCGATTTCATCACCATCGACCACCTGATAGCTCATGCTTTTTTTGCCGGTCGCTACGTCCTGCTGCAGGGCCAGCTGATAGGTCGACTTGTCGAGCAGGCCGCGGTTGAGCGGCAGACGTACCGGTTTGCCGCGATCGCTGCCGATGACCTGTTTGGCGGCCCAATCGAAGTCGTGTTCGATTTCTTTGCCTTTGCCCAGTCCGCTGCGTTCAAAACGATAGGTCAGCGGTACCAATGCGCCATTTTCCAGGCGGAAGGTGCTGGTTTCGGACAGGCTGGCGACCAGCATCGAGGCTTCAAAGTCGAGTTGCCAGCGGCCATTATCCAGTGCGGTCAGGCTGCGTTCGGCGGAGCCGCTGATGGGTACCTGCTTCCAGTCCGCGGTGTAGCTGGCGGAGAAGGGTTTCGGCTCGGCTGCCAGCAAGGGCAGGCTGACGAGGCTCAGGGCGAACAATAAGGCGCGACGCATGGTGTCTCCTACGTTCGGATCAAGTGGCCGGTAGCCGGCAAGGGTTGGCCGTCGAGCATTACGCCTTGAGTTGTCAGACGCAAGCGGCCTTCGGCGAACCAGCGCACGGCCAGCGGGTAAATACGGTGTTCCTGTTCGTGCACGCGTTGTGCCAAGACTGTGGCTGTTTCGTCGACTTGTACGGGGATCACTGCCTGTACGACCAACGGCCCACCGTCGAGTTCCTCGGTGACGAAGTGCACGCTGCAGCCATGCTCCGTATCACCGGCCTCCAGGGCACGCAGATGGGTATGCAGGCCTTTGTGGCGTGGCAGCAGCGAGGGATGAATATTCAGCAGGCGGCCGCGGTAATGACGGACGAATGCCGGGGTGAGGATGCGCATGAAACCTGCCAGCACCACCAGATCGGGAGCGAAAGCGTCGATTTGCTCGACCAGCGCCGCATCGAATGCCTCGCGGCCGTCGAAGTCGGTGTGGGCCAGCACCCGGGTAGCAATCCCGGCCGCCTGGGCGCGCTGCAGGCCGTAGGCATCGGCACGATTGCTGATAACGGCCTGAATGCGCGCGGGGTGTGTGTTGTCGAGGCTGTCGAGCAGGGCCTGCAGGTTACCGCCGGCCCCGGAAATTAGCACCACGACATTGCAGGGTTGCGGCATCAGTGGCTGTTCAGGTTGTTCAGTACGACGCGCTCGGCGCCTTCGGCCGCGGCGGCGATCTGACCGATCACCCAGGGTTGCTCGCCGGCTGCGCGCAGGCTGGCCAGGGCGGTGTCGACCTGTTCCTGAGCCACGCAGATGACCATGCCAACACCGCAGTTGAGTACGCGGTGCATCTCATGCTCATCGACGTTGCCTTTTGCTTGTAGCCAGTCGAAGACCGCCGGGCGGGTCCAGCTGGCGACGTCGATCACGGCCTGGGCGCCTTCTGGCAGCACGCGCGGGATGTTGTCGAGCAGGCCGCCGCCAGTGATGTGGGCCATGGCCTTGACTGCGCCGGTGTCCTTGATCAGGGCGAGCAGCGGTTTGACGTAGATGCGCGTCGGCGCCATCAGCAGGTCGGCCAGCGGCGTGCCGTCAACCTGGGTGGTTTCGATTTCAGTGCCGGACACTTCGATGATCTTGCGGATCAGCGAGTAGCCGTTGGAGTGCGGACCGGAAGAGGGCAGGGCGATCAGCGCGTCACCGGTGGTGACTGTCGAGCCGTCGATGATCTCGGCCTTTTCCACTACGCCGACGCAGAAGCCGGCCAGGTCGTAGTCTTCACCTTCGTACATGCCCGGCATTTCGGCGGTTTCGCCACCGACCAGGGAGCAGCCGGCCAGCTCGCAACCGGCGCCAATGCCGGTGACCACGGTAGCGGCAACGTCGACGTTGAGCTTGCCGGTGGCGTAGTAGTCGAGGAAGAACAGCGGCTCGGCGCCACACACCACCAGGTCATTGACGCACATGGCGACCAGGTCCTGGCCGATGCTGTCGTGCTTGTTCAGGTTCAGCGCCAGGCGCAGCTTGGTGCCCACGCCATCAGTGCCGGAGACCAGCACGGGCTGCTTGTAGCCGGCCGGGATCTCGCAAAGGGCGCCGAAGCCACCCAGGCCACCCATGACTTCCGGACGGGCGGTGCGCTTGGCCACGCTTTTGATGCGCTCGACCAGGGCTTCGCCGGCGTCGATGTCCACGCCTGCGTCCTTGTAGCTGATGGAGGGTTGCTTGCTCATAGATCCAGGCCCTTAAGGGAAAACGAATGGCACCGGCGCATGCGCACGGTCTGCGAAGGCGCGCGATTTTATCAGGCTTACCCGATAGCGGCCAGCCGCGCTGCTGCAAGGTTGCCGGGGCGCGGGCGGCTGTTTAAGGTATACGCCCGTATTCGCTTCGTCTGCCGAGAACTATCGTCCATGCGCCCGATCCTCCGCCTGTTGGTCTCCTGTCTGCCGTTGCTCAGCCTGCCGAGCCTGGCCGCTACGGTGCCCGATCTCTATGAGGTGCGCGAACCGGTCACCAGCCAGCAGGCTGACGCCCGTGGCGCGGCATTGACCCAGGCCCTGGATACCCTGGTGTTGCGCCTGACCGGAGACCCCAAGGCTGCTGCCTCGCCGGCCTTGAGCGAGGTGCGCAAGGACCCGCAGCAACTGGTCAGCCAGTACCGCTATGAAGATGACAAGCTGGTGGTCGACTTCGACCCGATGAGCACCGAAAGCAGTTTGCGCCAGGCCGGCCTGGCCCTGTGGGGCAGCAACCGCCCGGCGCTGGTGACCTGGTGGCTCAACGAGAGCGTGGCCGGTAGCAGCCTGGTCGGTGATGGGCAGAGCAGTGCGGCGCCCTTGCGTCAGGCCGCTCAACATCGTGGTTTGCCGCTGCGCCTGCCGCTGGCGGACCTCAGCGAACAACTGCTGGCCACGCCCGAGGCGCTGGCCGCGACCGATCCGCAAGCCCTGCGCGATGCATCAGAGCGCTATGCCGGCGATGCGTTGCTGGCGGTGCTGGCGCGTGAAGAAAATGGTCAATGGCAGGCGCAGTGGCGCGTCTGGCTGGGTGAGGCGCGTGAACAGGGGCGTGCCGAGGGTGCCGATCAGGCGGCCCTGGCCGATGCCGTGCTGCTCGCGGTCAGCGAACGCCTGGCGCCGCGCTTCGTGGTGGCCCCGGGAGCAGCACGGCGTCTGAGCGTGGAAATAGAAGGCACGACCCTGGCCCGTTATGCCGAACTGCAGCGTCTGCTGGAGCCGTTTGCCGGGCATTTGCGCCAGGTACAAGGTGATCGCCTGGTGTTTGAGGTGAGTGCCAGTGCCGAGCAGGTCCGCGCCCAATTGGCGCTGGCTCAGCTGCATGAAGTGCCGGTCGAGCCCGCGGTTGCCCCGCCCGCGACACCAGCCCCTGCGGCTGAGCAAACGCCTGCCGCGCCGTCACCTGCCGTGAGCAGCACTAACGATGTCTTGCGCTTTCGCTGGTAGACTCTCGCCCAGTTGCGCTGTGCGCTCCCTTTTCTGACTCCCCGCGCCCGCTGCCGGGCCCCAGAGGATCTTGCATGATCGATTCGCAACGCTGGCTATGGATGGCTGGGCTGCTGGTGCTCGGCGGACTGCTGTATCTGTTGCATCCCATCCTCTCGCCTTTTCTGGTCGGCATTCTTCTGGCCTATATGGGCGATCCATTGGTCGACCGCCTGGAGCGCTGGAAGCTGTCGCGCACCTGGGGCGTGATCGCGGTATTCGCCCTGTTCAGCCTGATCCTGGCCATTCTGCTGCTGGTGTTGGTGCCAATGCTCGGCAAGCAGTTGATGCGCCTGTATGAGCTGCTACCGCAAATGCTCGACTGGATTCAGCACCAGGCCCTGCCATGGGTACAGTTGAAGTTCGGTCTTGCCGAGGGTTTCTGGCGCTTCGACCAGCTCAAGGCCGCATTCAGCGAACACCTGGGCAAGACCACCGATATCGTCGGCATCATCCTTGCGCAAGTCACCGCCTCGGGGTTGGCGCTGCTTGGCTGGCTGGCCAATTTGTTGTTGATCCCGGTGGTCAGCTTCTACCTGATGCGCGACTGGGACCTGCTCATGGCGCGCCTGCGCGAGCTGCTGCCGCGCCGCCGTGAGGCGGTAGTGGTGAAGTTGGTCAGCGAATGCCATGAAGTGCTCGGCGCCTTCCTGCGTGGGCAGTTGCTGGTGATGCTGGCCCTGGGGGTGATGTATGCCGCCGGGTTGATGCTGATCGGCCTGGAGCTGGGCCTGTTGATAGGTCTGCTGGCCGGCCTGGCGAGCATCGTGCCGTATCTGGGCGTGGTGGTCGGGCTGGGTGCGGCGATGGCGGCCGGGCTGTTTCAGTTCGGCGTCGACTTTTACCCGCTGCTGGGCATCGCCGCTGTCTTTACCGTCGGGCAGATGCTCGAAGGCATGCTGCTGACTCCGTTGTTGGTGGGCGACCGCATCGGCCTGCACCCGGTCGCGGTGATCTTCGCGATCATGGCCGGCGGCCAACTGTTTGGTTTCACCGGCGTGCTCCTGGCTTTGCCGGTGGCTGCGGTGATCATGGTCTTAGTGCGTCATGTCAATGATTTGTATAAACTTTCTGCACTTTACAGGGAATCCAGCGACGTCTCCGATGAGCCGTCCAACCGCGCATGACTCCAACTCAACTGTCACTTGGTGTGCGCCTGCGCGACGACGCCACCTTCGCCAACTTCTACCCAGGCGCCAATGCGGCGGCGTTGGGGTATGTCGAGCGCCTGTGCGAAGCGGAAGCCGGCTGGACCGAGAGCCTGATCTACGTCTGGGGCCACCCGGGCGTTGGCCGTAGCCACCTGCTGCAGGCCGCCTGTATCCGCATGGAGCAGCGCAGCGAGCCAGCGGTCTACCTGCCGTTGAGTAGCCCGGGCCTGCGCCCCGAGCTGTTCGATAACCTGGAGCAGTTCGAGCTGGTTTGCCTGGACGATCTGGATGCGGTGGCCGGCAAGCGTGAGTGGGAGGAGGCGCTGTTTCACCTGTTCAATCGTCTGCGTGACAGCGGTCGCCGTCTGTTGCTGGCGGCCGACAAGTCGCCGCGGGAAATCGCCATCAAGCTGCCGGATCTCAAGTCGCGCCTGACCCTGGCTCTGGTCTTCCAGCTTCAGGGGTTGTCTGATGAAGACAAGCTGCGCGCCCTGCAGCTGCGCGCTTCGCGGCGCGGTCTGCACCTTAGCGACGAGGTCGGGCGCTTTATCCTGACTCGAGGCGAGCGCAGCATGTCCTCGCTATTCGACCTGCTTGAGGAGCTCGACCAGGCCTCCTTGCGCGCCCAGCGCAAGCTGACCATTCCCTTTCTCAAAGAAACCCTCGGCTGGTAACACGGCTTACAGCGCAGCGGCGGCCAGCGAGGCATTGAACAGATCGGTGCTGCGCTCCAGGGCGTCGCACAGTGCCTGGGCGGCGCTCGACAGTGGGTGGTCGATGCGCCGCACCATGCCGACCCGGCGCTCCACTTGGGGGCCGACCAGGGGTACGCAGCGGGCGCCCAGTTCTTCCATTTGCCGCAGGCACAGGTTGGGCACCGCGCTCACGCCCAGGCCGTTGGCGACCATGCGTCCCACCGTCACCAGTTGATGGCTTTCGAACGCCACCGGCAGGCTGCCGTGTTGCGCGCTGACCCGCGCTTCGAGCAACAGGCGCACCGCCGAAGGGCGCTGCAGGGTGATGAAACTCTCCTGCAACAGCGCTTGCCAGCTGACTTCCGCTAGCCTGGCCAGGGGGGAGTCAGCCGGCACCACGGCGACGAAGCGGTCGACATAAAACGGTGTGAAACTCAGGCCTTCCAGTAGTTCGGGCTCGAACAGCACGCCCAGCTCGACCCGCCGGCTGCGCACCATCTCCAGTACCTGTTCGTTGATCACGTCATGCACGGTGACGTTGACCCGTGGGTGACGATCGCGAAAAGCTTTGAGGGCGACCGGCAGCAGGTTGCCGGCGAAGGAGGGCATGGCGGCAATCGACACCCGGCCCAGCTGCAGGGTGAAGTGCTGGCGCAGCAGGTCCTCGGCGTGGTCCCAGTCCGCCAGCAGACGCCCGGCCAGTGGCAGAAAGATTTCCCCTTCGGCGGTCAGGCTGACACTGCGCGTGGTGCGCACCAGCAGAGCGCCGCCGAGACTGTCTTCCAGGTTCTTGATCGCCAGGCTCAGCGCCGGCTGTGACAAGTGCAGGCGTTCACCGGCATGGGCGAAGCTCAGGGTCTGAGCCACGGTGTAGAAGGCGCGCAGCTGTTTGAGGGTCATATATTTGTGTTTCTTATTAATAAATTGAAAAAACAAACTTAACAAATTAGTCAGGCAGGCAGAAGCTGTTCAGCACGCTTCGGCAGCGCAGTTGCCGTCCAATAACGATAAGAGGTACAGCGTATGGCAGGACTCGATAAGCGGGTGTACAGCTACGAAGACGCCCTGGCTGGTTTGACCGATGGCATGACGGTCCTGGCGGGTGGTTTCGGCCTGTGCGGCATCCCGGAAAACCTGATCGCGGAAATTCGCCGGCGTGGCGTACGTGACCTGACCGTGGTCTCCAACAACTGCGGCGTAGATGGCTTTGGTCTGGGCGTGCTGCTCGAGGACCGGCAGATCCGCAAGATGATCGCGTCCTATGTTGGCGAAAACGCACTGTTCGAGCAGCAACTGCTCAATGGCGAACTTGAAGTCGAGCTGACGCCCCAGGGCACCCTGGCCGAGAAGCTGCGCGCTGGCGGCGCCGGAATCCCCGCGTTTTTCACCGCCACTGGCTACGGCACACCGGTTGCCGAGGGCAAGGAGGTGCGCGAGTTCGACGGTCGCCACTACATCCTCGAGCCGGCCATCACCGGTGATTTCGCCATCGTCAAAGGCTGGAAGGCCGACCACTTCGGCAACGTCATCTACCGCCACACTGCGCAGAACTTCAACCCGCTGGCCGCCACGGCCGGGCGCATCACCGTGGTCGAAGTGGAGGAGATCGTCGCGCCGGGCGAGTTGGACCCCGCGCAGATCCACACCCCAGGCATCTACGTGAACCGGGTTATCCAGGGCAGCTTCGAGAAACGTATCGAGAAGCGCACCGTGCGCGCCTGATCAGACAAGAATAATTCGAGGAAACCGACATGGCTCTGACCCGCGAACAGATGGCCCAGCGCGTGGCCCGTGAATTGAAGGACGGCTACTACGTCAACCTTGGGATCGGCATTCCGACCCTGGTGGCCAACTATGTACCTGAGGGCATCGACGTGATGCTGCAATCGGAAAACGGTCTGCTCGGTATGGGCGCCTTTCCGACCGACGCCGAGGTCGATGCTGACATGATCAACGCCGGCAAGCAGACGGTTACTGCCCGCGCAGGTGCGTCGATCTTCGACTCTGCCGAGTCCTTCGCGATGATCCGCGGCGGGCACGTCGACCTGACGGTCCTCGGCGCGTTCGAGGTCGATGTGCAGGGCAACATCGCCTCCTGGATGATCCCTGGAAAGTTGGTCAAGGGCATGGGCGGCGCGATGGATCTGGTGGCTGGCGCCGACAACATCATCGTCACCATGACCCACGCCTCGAAAGATGGCGAATCCAAGTTGCTCGACAGCTGCACGCTGCCGTTGACCGGTGCCGGGTGCATCCGCAAGGTACTGACTGACCTGGCCTACCTGGAAATCGAGGACGGTGCTTTCGTCCTACGCGAGCGCGCACCGGGGGTCAGTGTCGAGGAGATCGTCACGAAAACCGCCGGCCGGCTTATCGTGCCGGAGCATGTGCCGGAAATGAGCTTCTAAGTGTTCGGCTACCCCGGCGCTGCCCCCACGACGGGCAGTGCCGGGGTGGCGTTTTATTCAGCATGAGCCCGTTATTGCCGTCTACATGATCCGGGTTCGGTACCGCCTCAAGGAGCATCCCATGCAAGACGTCGTTATCGTCGCCGCAACCCGCACCGCCATTGGCAGTTTCCAGGGTGCGCTGGCTGCTATTCCTGCGCCAGAACTGGGCGCTTTGGTGATCAAACAGCTGCTGCAGCAGACCGGGCTTGACCCGGCGGCTGTCGATGAAGTGATTCTCGGCCAGGTGTTGACCGCAGGCTCTGGGCAGAACCCGGCACGCCAGGCGGCGATCCAGGCGGGGCTGCCTCATGCGGTACCGGCCATGACCTTGAACAAGGTCTGCGGCTCCGGGCTCAAGGCGCTGCACCTGGGCGCTCAGGCGATTCGCTGCGGCGATGCCGAGGTGATCATCGCCGGTGGCATGGAGAACATGAGTCTGGCGCCCTATGTGATGCCGGGGGCGCGTACTGGACTGCGCATGGGCCATGCGCAACTGGTCGACAGCATGATCACCGATGGCCTGTGGGATGCGTTCAACGACTACCACATGGGCATCACCGCAGAGAATCTGGTCGAGCGCTACGGCATCAGCCGTGAGGCGCAGGATGCCTTTGCCGCCGCTTCCCAGCAGAAAGCTGTTGCAGCCATCGAGGCTGGGCGCTTCGATGCTGAAATTACCCCGGTGCTGATCCCACAGCGCAAGGGCGAGCCGATCACCTTCGCCCGTGATGAGCAGCCACGGGCGGGGACCACGGCCGAGTCCCTGGGCAAGCTCAAACCAGCCTTCAAGAAAGACGGCAGCGTCACCGCAGGCAACGCCTCCAGCCTTAACGATGGCGCTGCGGCTGTGCTGCTGATGAGCGCAGCCAAGGCCGAGGCGCTGGGCTTGCCGGTGCTGGCGCGTATCGCCGCCTATGCCAATGCCGGTGTCGATCCGGCGGTGATGGGTATTGGCCCGGTGGGCGCGACCCGGCGCTGTCTGGACAAGGCGGGCTGGAGCCTGGAGCAGCTTGATTTGATTGAAGCCAATGAGGCCTTTGCCGCTCAGGCACTGTCGGTGAGGCAAGAGTTGGGCTGGGATGCGAGCAAGGTCAACGTCAATGGCGGTGCCATCGCCCTGGGCCATCCGATTGGTGCATCGGGCTGTCGAGTACTGGTGACTCTGCTGCACGAGATGATCAAGCGCGATGTCAAGAAAGGCCTGGCGACGCTGTGCATCGGCGGCGGTCAGGGGGTGGCGCTGGCTATCGAACGTTAAGTCATACCGTCCTGCTGGCACACGCCAGCAGAACGGCGATTCGGCCGGCCAGGTGGTCGGCTTCGAGAAAGGAGAGGGGCTAGGGTGGCCTCAGTGCCT